>JBQCHG010000042.1:0-18339 GCA_051954935.1 Rhodanobacteraceae bacterium | reverse complement strand
CGCGTACAGCGCCGGATCGCGCGGCGCGCTGGTGTGGTGCGGCGCGATGCCAAGGTGTTCCGGCGTGAAGCAGAAAGTGAGCATCACCTCGAATTCGCGCAGCGCGTACATCTGGCGGTCGAACCACTCCATCGCATTGGGGCGGAAGCTGTCGGCCCACGACAGACCCGTGCGCAGGTAGCGCACGCCCAGCCGCTTCATCCACTCCACCGCGTCGTCGAGGCGGTGATCCTCGAAATGGAACCACTGGCAGAGGCCGAGTTCCGGCGTGTGCCGCGCGAATTTTTCCAGCGCGAGTTTGGGCGTGCCGTCCTCGCGCAGCAGGCCCATGTGGAAATGCCGGTAATAGGAGGAGCCTTCCGCTTCCTTGTGGCGCGTGGTCGCTTCCCACGCGCGCGGCAGGTCGTAGAGGCTGTACCAGTGCACGCGCGGCGCTCGCCCCAGCAGCAGGTGCGCGGTGCGGTCCAGCCCCCACGCCTGCACTTCCTCGGCGCCGAAGCTGGACACGCCCACTTCCGACACGATCACCGGCTTGTCGGTGAGCGTCTGGATTTCGGCCAGCTTGTCCGGCCATTCGTGGATCTGCCAGAGATTCCAGTCCAGCGGAAAACCGTGCACCGCGAGCTGGTCCACCTCGTCCAGCACGCCGCGTTCCTGCATGTTGCGGATGAACCCCGGATCAATCGGCGAGATGCCACCCAGGATGCACGGCAGCTTCGGATTGATCGCGTGCACCGCACGCGCACCGAGCCTGGCCATTTGCGCGAAGCGCGACCAGTCGGGGTCGATCGCGGGGTCCCAGTGCGACTTGTTGTTCGGCTCGTTCCACAGCATCACCGCTTCGATCATCGGAGATTCCCCCCAGCAAGGGCCGGATTGACGCGTGTTCCGCCGAACACCTGCGCGCCGGCGTCGGGAGAGTCGCGCGCTGCCAGCAGGTTGATCGCCGCGTGATAGCCGGCGAGGGTGCCGACGTCCATGTACGACTCGCCGGCCTTGACGCCGATCGCAATCCCGCCGGCCTTCAGCCACGCGTTCACCAGCGTGCCGATGTATTCGTCCTGCTTGCCGCGCTCCAGCCAGAGCGCGTGCAACTGCGCGAACACGCGCGCCGGCATCTTGAACGCGCCCCAGATCCAGCGCGTGCCGGGATCATCCTGCTTGACGCGGATCTCGCGCACGCAGTCGCATTCGTCCAGCAGCACCGCGTCGAACAGCTCCGGCTGTTCGACCGGGAACAGCAGGAACGAAAGCATGTCGTCGGGCAGGCGCGTGAGCGCGTCGTCCGGGAACCACACCGTGTCCGGCAGGCCGACCGCCACGCTGTCTTGCGGGGCGACCAGCGGATGCGCGCGGAAGATCGCGTCGCACAGGCCCGAGGGTCGCGGCTGCACCACGTAGGCCAGCGGCACGCCGGCGAATTCGCCCCCGAAGTAGTCCAGGATGTCGGATTTGCCTTCGCCGATGACGAAGCAAAGCTTGTCCGCGCCGCCGCGCAGCATGCGTTCGACCAGGTATTCGGCCACCGCGCACGGGCGCGGCGCATCGTGCGGCGATCGCGCCCCGACGGGCAGCAGTTCCTTGGAAAAGGCCAGCGGCTGGATGCGGCTGCCGCGGCCGGCGGCGGGAATGATGCCCCACATTTAGGACCTCCCAACACTTGGAAAAATGAGCCGCGTTGCTTCCGCAGCGGTTGCCAGACGAAGGCGCGCGCCGCCGCGCCATGGCCACCCATGGTCAAGGCGCGCACCAATGTATGGCGGCCGCTGCGGAGCAACCCTTCGGGCCGGGGCCCCTTGCCCGCATGGCGGCGTCATCGCTCGTCTATGTATCGACATACATCGTCCTCGCTCTTTCTTGCCCTGCGGGCAAAGGGCCGACGGCGCGGCCGCTTTCCCAAGCGTTGGGGGGGGCCTTGATCTCCATTTGAGCAGTGATGTGTTGAGGAACATGGATAGGTGCGCTGCGCGCCAGCGCGGTGTGCTCGAGCATCTCGACCAGTTGTCGCGCGCGATGCATGGAAGTGTGTTCGGCCAGCGTGCGTTCGCGCGCGCGCTGGCCGATCTGCTGCAGCGTGGCGTCTGGCAGATCGATCGCATCCAGCGCGTCCTGGGTGTTGCGCGCCAGCAGGATTTCCTCGCCCGGCGTGTAGAAATCCGCGAGCCCGGCCCAGTCGTCGCTCAGCACCGCGGCGCCGCAGGCGGCGGCTTCGAACAACCGCCCCGAGGGACACCAGCCCATCCGCGCCATCGGCGCGCGCGTGACGTTCAGCACCAGCCGCGATGAACACAGGAACGCCGAGTGCTCGTCCGGCGGCAGGTGCCGCACGAACCACACGTTCTCGCCCCACGGGAAATCCTGCGGATATTGCGCGCCGGCGATCACGAAGCGCCGCATCGGCCGCGCACGCGCGACGTTGACGAACAATTCTTCCAGTGCCGGTTGGCGATCGGCGGCATAGGTGCCGATCCAGGACAGATCGGCGCGATAGTGATCCTTGGGCGGGGCCGGCGAATGCACCGCCGGATCCACGTGCCCGTACAGCGCCGCGGTGCGGCGTGCGCCCAGCACGCGCTCCAATTCGCGCAGCGCCGGACCGCCGGCGTAACTCAACACCAGTTCGTAATCGCTCAGGCCCCTCTCGTCCAGCCACGGTACGGCCTCGCCGGAGGCGAGCGTGTTCAGCGTCACCGGCGAATCCAGGTCGTAGAAGACGCGCAATGGACGCGCCGCTTCCAGCAAGGCCTCGCGTGCGGGCAGGGCATCGGGGCAATAGGAAGTCACGATCGTGGCGTCGGCATCGGCCAGCTCGTGTTCGGCGCGCGCGCGGATGGACGGCCAATCCGGATACAGGACCAGCCCGCCATCTTCCGCACTCCAGTCACGGGCCTGCGCGTACCAAGGTACATCACGTTCGAAGAACAGCACCCGATGGCCGAGTTGTGCGAGCGCGGCGTACAGGCCGCGCCAGAGCGTCGCGTGGCCGTTGCCCCACGACGAGGAGATGCTCAAGCCGAACACGACCAGCTTCATGCGGCGACGGCCTCGCGCGGTGCGGAGGCTGCGACCAGCGCGCCGTCCTCGAGAATCACGCGGGTCAAGGACGCCGGAGGGATCTGGTACAGCGCCCAGTGATCCACCGGCGCATGCAGCGTGTGCATCAGCAGCGCGCGGATCAATTCCGCATGCGTCACCAGCAGCACGCTCGCATCCGGATGCGCATGCGCGAGCTTCGCAAGATGATTCGCGAGCGCCTGCTGCACCTTGGCCATGGTGATGCCGGCCGGCGTTTGCGTGCTGCCGCGTTCGCGGTTCCACAGCCGCCATTCCGGTTCGCGCTCGAGGTCGGCGAAGCTGCGTCCGGACCACGCGCCGAAATCGAGCTCGTCCAGTTCCGGTGCGATGTGCACCTCGCGGCGCATCGCCGCGGCAATCGTATGCGCGGTCTGGCGGGCGCGCTTGCGCGGGCTGGATTCGATCCACGCAGGCGCCTCGCCGCGCAGTTGCCGCGCGAGCGCACGGGCCTGCGCACGACCGCGCGCGTCCAGCGGCGGATCGAGGCTGCGCCCCAGGAGGATGGAGTCAGTTTGCGCGCACGTGGCGTGGCGCACGAGCAGGAAGCGCGTGGTCATCCTTGACGCTCCTATGCGTTCCGCGCGCGGGCTGCGGCGGCTCATCCACCTGCTGGCCTTCTCTCAGCGGAGACAGGCGCATGAATTCCAGCGTGAGTTCGCGTGCGACGTGGTCCGGGAACTGCTGCGGCGGCGATTTCATGAAATAGCTGGAAGGGCCGACGATCGCGCCGCCCATGCGGCGGTCGAGCGCGAGCTTCGCGCAGCGAACCGCGTCGATCACCACGCCTGCGGAGTTGGGCGAATCCCATACCTCCAGCTTCAGTTCGATGGCGAGCGGCGAGCCACCGAAGGCGGTGCCTTCCAGACGGATGTAGGCCATCTTGCGATCGGTCAGCCACTCGACGTGATCGGACGGGCCGACGTGGATGGATTCGGGCGCGACATCCACCTGGCTCGTCACCGAGCGCGTCTTCGACAATTTCTTCGAAACCAGCCGTTCGCGCTCCAGCATGTTCTTGAAGTCGGAGTTGCCGCCGAAGTTCAGTTGATAAGTGCGGTCCAGCCGCACGCCGCGGTCACGGAACAGGTTGGCCAGCACGCGATGCACGATGGTGGCGCCGACCTGGCTCTTGATGTCGTCGCCCAGGAGCGGCAGGCGCGCACGTTCGAAGCGCTTGCGCCATTCCGCGTCGGAGGCGATGAACACCGGGATGCAGTTGACGAAGGCGCAGCCGGCTTCCAGCGCGCGTGTCGCATACCACTCGGTCGCGCGCTGCGAGCCGACCGGGAGGTACGACACCAGGATCTCGGTGCCGGTGCGGCGCAATATGTCGGTCACGTCCGCGACCGGTGCCTCGGATTCGATGATGTCCTCGCGCAGGTATTCGCCGAGGCCGTCGAGCGTGGGGCCGCGCTCCACCGTGACGCCGGTATGCGGCACCTCGGCGAAGATGCGGGTGTTGTTGGGTTCGCACAGCAGTGCCTCGGAGACATCGCGGCCGACCTTGCCGGCGTGGATGTCGAAGGCCGAGGCGATGGTGATGTCGCGCGGGCGGTAACGGCCGACCGAATTGCTCATCAGGCCGGGGATGGGGGCCTCGTCGCGGGCGTCGCGGTAGTACTGCAGGCCCTGCACGAAGGATGAGGCGCAATTGCCGGCGCCGACGATGCCGACGCGCACGTTGCTCGAGTTCACCGTTCTCCTCCTTGAGAAGGCCTAACCGGAGTGGAGCGCGCCGTTCCATGCAGGAAGCGTGCAAACGTACTCTGGCCTGCAAACGCTTGGCACGCTTCAACTTGCGTCGCCCGGATCGCGCGCGATGCGGGTAATCGGGGCCGCGGCGGGGAAAGTTTTTCTGAAAGGCCGGAACGCCCTCCCCGGCAGGGCGAGGCCGGCCGGGGGAGGTGCGGTTCAATGCCGCGTGCCGTCATCTTCTTCCGGTGCCTTGGCCGGGACGAAGGGCGAGACCGGGTCGCTGGCCGGAAATGTCTCTTCCACGGCCTCGTCCAGGTTCTTGCTTTCGCTCGCCTTGCGGCGGCGGCGTTCGTCGGGCGTTTCACCCCGGCGGATGTCGCCGTGGCCGGGATCCTTGCGATCGGTATGGGGATGTTGCGTCTTCATCGGAGCCTCCGCCGCGCGATTCACGAATGTGACGGACGAGTACAGGTCAGCGCGTGCGCGAGGGCGCGTTCACGCGCGCGTGCGTGGCGTGCTTGCCGGTCGTGCCGGCCCTGTGATGCGGCCGGGCGGAGATCGCCAGCGGCGGCAGGTTGATGCTGGAGCCGCCTTGCTGTTCGGCGTAGCTTCGGTACTCCTGCACCAGCGCCTGCTTGCGTTCCATCAGGCGCGAGCCGAGGGCCTCTAGGTCGATATCGGTCTTCTTCACCTGCGGCATCAGCTCGTGTTCTTCCTCGTGCACGTGGTGCTTCACGTATTCTTTCAGCACCGTCATTCGTGCCTCGAACATCTCGTCGCCCGGGCTGCTGCCGCTGATGTCGTTGATCAGCCGCTTCAGGCTCATGTGCTCGACCCTGGCTTCGGAAACCAGCTCGCGATCCTCGTCCTCCAGCGCACGCTGCGCGGCCGGGTAGAACAACTCCTCCTCGATCTCGCTGTGCACGATCAGGCTGAGGCAGATGTGCTGCGCAATCTCGGCCTTGCTGCGCGGTTCGTCCTCCGCGTCGAATTGCTTGAACATGGAATCCACCTCGCGGTGGTCGTGCTTGAGCAGTTCGATCGCATTGCTTTCCTTGCCGGCCATGATGCTTCCTCCGTGTGTGTGCCTCGGCGCTGCAATGGGTGTGCCATGGGGATTCACCCTGCGGAAGCCTCCGCCGCGGATGGCCGGCGGGCCTTGCGCCCTTCGCTGCTGCCAGCTTCTCTGCCGGCGTGCGGAGGCGGCGGGAATTCCATTCCCACCTGTGAAATAAGGCGACGGATTTCCGCGGTGCGCTGCGGCGCGGCGCGCGTCCAGGCGCGGCCCGAAGCCGGGCAGTCCGTGGCACAGGCATTGCTCGGTTCCGGCGCGACGCGTGCGAGCGGGGCACGTGTCGCGTTCTCTCCACGACAAATCGAGGCAGACATGAACAAGAAGATCATCAGCATCATCGCGGCGGGCGGACTGTCACTCATGGCGAGCGCGGCATTCGCCCAGAGTTCGGCGTCGCAGCAGCAATATCCCCAGACGCAGAACCCGCCACCGGCGACCACCAGCGGCGGAATGAACAGCGGCGGAATGAGCAGCGGAAGCATGGGCTCGAGCTCCACCACGCCGCCGCCGTTCAGTTCGCTGGACACGCAAGGCAACGGCTATCTCACCCAGCAGGATGCCGCGCAGAATTCATGGCTGGGCATGCACTGGTCGCAGTGCGACGCCAACCACGACGGCAAGGTCACGCGCGCCGAATACGACGCGTGCAGCCAGCAGCAGCAATAGCCTCGTGCCCGTCGTCCCGGCGCAAGCCGGGAGGCATCGTGTCGCTGGCTCGATCGGCGGATCCGGAATGGATTGAGAAGTCCATCTGCGGATCTGCCCTTCGGGCCAGCGTCCGGCTATCGAGGTGCGTTTCCGACAGTTGTCCGTATTCCGCTGCCGGCGAGCCGCCCGTGCAAACCGCTATTTGATCGTCATCACCGTCCAGCCTTCCGGCTTTTGCGCGACGTGCAGGGCGATGTCGCTGCCGTGGCGATGGAATTCCAGATCGCACACGCCGCCGCCCACGCGCCAGTTGCTGATGTTCAACCCCTTCACTTCGCGCGGCAGTTTCGAGGAACGAAACAGCAGCGTGCGCCGGCGTGCGTCAATGTCCATGCCGAGCAGTGCGGATAAAAGCATGTAGACACTGCCGACCGCCCAGGCCTGCGGCGAGCACGCCACCGGATACGGCACCGGCCCGAGATTGCTGATCTTTTCGAAGCCGCAGTAGAGCTCCGGCAAGCGGTGCAATGGCAACGCCGTGGCAGCTTCGGAGCCCGCATTGAAGATCTGCACCGCTTCCTTCATGCAGCCGTAACGGCCCAGGCCGCGCGCGATCAGCGCGTTGTCGTGCGGCCAGATCGAACCGTTGTGATAAGACAGCGGGTTGTAGCGCACCTCGCCTTCGGCCAGCGTGCGGATGCCCCAGCCACTGAACAGGCGCGGATCGAGCAGGGTGGAGGCCATCCGTTGCGCCCGCGCGGCGGGCACGATGCCGGTCCACAGGCACTGCCCCGCATTGGACGCCAGCACTTCGCAAGGGTTGCCGCGGCCGTCCAGCGCCAGCGCATAGGTGTCGAGCGCATCCAGCCAGAACACCCGGTTGAAGCGTTCACGGAGATCGCGTGCCTTTTCGCGGTAGCGCTCGGCGCGCGATTCGTGCTGCAGCATATGGAAGATGAAGTCGGCGCAGTTCCAGGCCGCGAACACGTAGGCCTGCACCTCGCACAGTGCGATCGGCGGCTCGGCCAGCGCGCCGTCGTTGTGCGAAATGGCATCCACCGAATCCTTCCAGCCCTGGTTCGTAAGGCCGTTTTTCGCGTGCGCGGCGTAATCGATGAAACCGTCGTGGTTGGAATCGCCGTAGTCGTCTATCCAGGCCAGCGCCGCCTCCAGCGCCGGAAGCAATTCGCGGATCAATTCGAGATCGCCGGTCTGGTGCAGGTATTCGCCCGCCAGGACGATGAACAGCGGCGTGGAATCCACCGAGCCGTAGTAGCGCCCGAACGGCACTTCGCCCAGGCGAGCCATCTCGCACACGCGCGTCTCGTGCACGATCTTGCCCGGCTCCGCATCGTGCGCCGGATCGGTTTCCTTCGCCTGCATCGCGGCCAGGAACCGCAGCACGCCGCGCGCCAGTTCCGGCAAGGCCCACAGCAGCTGCAATGCGGTGATCAGGCCGTCGCGGCCGAATGCGGTGTTGTACCAGGGCACGCCCGCGTGCGGATACGGCCCGCACGGGGTCTCGGCGATCAGGGAGGACAGGTCCGCCGCGCTGCGCCGCAGCCACAGCTCCAGCGGCCGGCAGGTGGTCTCGATGTTCGGCAGCAGGTCGTGCCAGTAGGCGATGTGATCGGGCTTGCGCTTGCGCATCGCCGGCGCGGGCTGGAATCCCTGTTCGATGAAATGCAGGATTGCCGTCACCGCGACGCGCTCGCCCGGTTGCAGGCACCAGCGGAAGCGCATGGAATGCTGATCGCGATACTGCGGCTCGTCCGACCACTTCAGCACGGTGGTGCGGTGCACCCGGTCCAGTCCCGTGTATTCGAAACGCAACTCGTCGCCGCGGATTTCGCGCTTGCAGGCCGGGCCATCGTGGCGGCGGCGCATGCCGCGCACCTCGAAGATGTCGCGGAAATCCGCGGCCGTGCTGATCGCCAGTTCGATCGAATGCGGTTCGACATCGTGGTTGCCGATCTCGTAGACGATTTCGCAGCAGCCTGCGTGGATGGCCGCGCGCTTGCGCAGGTGCAACGCGTCCTTCGGCAGTTCGCCGGACTCCTCGTTGGTGAGGTCCACCACCAGGGTGAGGTTGTCGTCGGCGACGGTGGAAGTGAGCAGCACCGGGCGCACGCCGTTGAGGTGCGCCTGCAATCGCGACAGGTAACGCGTGTCGCGATGGTAGATGCCCATCGAGCCGCCCTCGGCGCCATTGGCGTCGCCCCAGCGATCGAGCACCGCGAAGGTGTCGGCATGGTTGAGCGTGTAGGTGGCCGCGTCCGCATCGGCGTGTGCGGAATGCGAGGCGATGTGATACGGGTCGGGCGAACGTTGCGAAGTCGCGGCGTTCATGAGGCACCCGCGTGCAGCTCATTGCCGAGGATCGGCGTGCGTCGCGGCAGATGGTTCGCGAGGACTGCGCGGTACGCCGCGACATAGTCGGATGCCATGCGTTCGGCGGTGAAGCGCTGCTCGAATGCACGCCGGCATTCGCCACGGCTGATTTCGTGCATGCGGCGCACCGCGCCCACCGCCGCCTCGATCGAATCCACCAGGAAGCCGCTGCGCCCATGCTCGATGATCTCGGGCACCGAGCCTTGTGCGTAGGCGATCACCGGAGTGCCGCAGGCCAGCGCCTCGATCATCACCAGTCCGAAAGGTTCGGGCCAGTCGATCGGGAACAACAACGCGGCTGCATGCGCCAGCAGTTCCTGCTTCTGCCACTCGTTCGCTTCTCCCAGGAATTCCACGCCCGCCTGGTCCAGCAGCGGACGCACCGATTGCGCGACGTAGGCCGCATCGGCATCGTCGATTTTCGCGGCGATTTTCAGCGGCAACCCCGCGCGGCGCGCAATCTCGATCGCACGATCCACGCGCTTCTCCGGCGAGAGCCGGCCGATGAAGGCGAGATAGCCGCCGTCACCGGGGCCGGCGTGCAGCAGGTTGCGCGGAAGGCCGTGGTGGATGGTGCGCAACCATGCACACTGCGGCCACGGCTTGCGTTGTGCCTCGGAGATCGAGACCAGCGGCGAGTCCGGATAGCGTGCATAGAACTGCGGCGGATCGAAATCCAGCCGGCCGTGCAACGTGGTCAGGTGCGGCGGCAGGCATGCCTGCAGCGGAAAATGCAGGTAACCGCCGTGGAAATGGACCACGTCGAAGTCGGCGGCCTGGTCGAGCACCGCCTGGAATTGCAGCGCCCACCACAGCTGCGGATCGCACACGCCGTGCTGGCCGCGCAAAGCCTGCGGAGAGCACGCGTGCAGCTTCACCCGCGCGGTGGAATCGCCCGACGCGAACAGGGTGACTTCGTGCCCCGCCGCGGCGAGCGCTTCCGACAGGTAGGCGACCACGCGTTCGGTGCCGCCGTATTGGCGCGGAGGCACCGATTCCGCCAGCGGGGCGACCTGCGCGATGCGCAGGCTCTCGAGCGCGGGAAGCCCCATGCCCCGCGTGTGCGCTCGCGGCCATCCCGGGCCGCCTCTCTCGCGAGATTGCGACACCGTGCTCATGGCGATCTCGGGCCGCGGCAAAACTTTTCTGCGCGCGCGCAAAAAATTCGGAAGGCCCTTTGTAGGTTGTGGACGTGAAATTCGTGTTCGGCGCCATGGCCCGTGTATGGCTGCAACGGCGCGAGGCTCGCCGCCTCGTCCGTGCCGCCGCGAAGTGCTTTGCTCATGCGCGGTTCTTCGATGTTGCCTTCCGAGGGTGCAGCACGAAGCACACCAGAGTTGGAACGACGAAGCGGGCGCGGCTGGCATGGATCGTGATGCGCCCAGCGATACCTGCAAAGCACGGAGCTGAACATGCGCACGATGCGATTCCGGCTGGATGGCGAGCCCGAGCGGGTCGGCACGTTGCTCGCCTTGGCGCGTGGCCTGGATGGCGTGGACCGGGTCGAGGAAGTCGCGGACGAGGAGCCGCACCGGTACGAGGATTCCAGCTCGGCCGGCCTGCGCGCCGACATCGAGGGTTCGGATTTCCACGATATCGAGATGCACGCGCTGGATCCGCAATCGGCCGACCAGGCGCGCGGGGAGGTGCAACGGCTCGCACGGAGGTTGGGCGTGGCCGTGGAGTTCGTCGAGCGGTTTTAAGGTGCAGGGAAGTGAGTGCCCGCAAAGCGCAGCAGCTTTGCGAACGCTCACTCGGCGAGGCGTTCGTTCTCCTCCACCGGATCGCCCAGCAACTCGTCGCCGATCAGCTCCTGCGAGCGATACCGTAGGAGGCGGTTGTAAATCGTCTTGGCGGTGATGCCCAGCGCGCGAGCGGCCTGGCGCTTGTTGTTGTTGAAATGCGCCAGGGTCTTCAACAGCATCTCGCGTTCGACGTCATCGAAAGTCATGCCGACGGTGAAGCGGATCGCGCCATCGCTGCTTCCACTCGGCCGCATCGGCTGCTCGGGTTCGGGCTGCACCTCGATTTCGCCGTTCTCGCCGGCCATGATGTAGTGGCGTTGCACGGCATGGCGCAGCTCGCGCACGTTGCCGGGCCAGGCGCGTTCGGAGAGTTTGCGCAGCGCGTCCGGACTGAAAGTTTTCGCGGTGCCGTAGCGCTCGTTGAGGCGATCGAGGAAATGCCGCGCCAGCAGCGGGATGTCTTCGCGGCGCTCGCGCAGCGAAGGTACCTGCAACGGAAATTCCAGCAGGCGGAAATACAGGTCCGAGCGCAGGTTGCCGCTTGCCACCGCGCGCTGCGGATCGCGGTTGGAGGCGGCGATCACGCGCACGTCGATCGGCAGTTCGCGCGAGCCGCCGACCCGCGTGAGCGTGCGCGTCTCGATCACGCGCAGCAGATACACCTGCAAGGCCGGAGGCATCTCGGTGATCTCGTCCAGGAACAGCGTGCCGCCTTGCGCCTGTTCGAAGTAGCCGGCGTGCGATTGCATCGCGCCGGTAAAGGAGCCACGCTCGTGGCCGAACAACTGGCTGCTCAGCAATTCCGGCGCGATCGCGCCGCAGTTGACCGCGACGAAGCGTCCGGCACGCCCGGAGAGTTCATGCAGCGCGCGCGCCACCAGCTCCTTGCCCGTGCCGCTCTCGCCGTAAACCATCACGCTCACGTCGAGCGCGGCAACGCGGCGGATCTTCTCGAACAGCGATTGCATGCACGTGGTCTGGCCGATCATGCCGCCGAACTGGCGCACCGCGGAAACGTGCCGCGCACGCGCACGCTGGTGCGCATCCTCCATCAGCTTCGTCAGCGCATCCATCGAGACCGGCTTGATGAGGTATTCGAACGCGGGGGATTTCACCGCGCGCACCGCGGTCTCGATGCTCGGGTTGCCGGTGACGATGGCGATCCGGCCCTGGCTCGCCAGATCAATGTCCTGCACCAGATCGAGGCCATTGCCGTCGGGCAGGGCCAGGTCGATCAGCAGGAGGTCGTATTCCTTCTCCGCCACCAGCTTGCGCGCCGATTCCAGGCTGTCGGTGGCGGTGATCTTGCAATGCGCCAGTCTTGCGACTTCAACGACCGCCGAGCTGAAAGCGTCGTTGTCGTCGACCAGCAGCACGCTCCCTGTGCAAGTGTTCATGGATTGCCTTCTCCGAAAGCGGCGTGCTGCGCCCCGGCATCGCAAATCTGCCTACGCTCGCCATGCCGTCGCTTCAAAACTCCGATCCGTCGTAACCAGCCATTGAGTGGAAGATGAAGCTAACTTGTCGAGCGTGAAATGTCGTGAGTGAGGCGTAAAGTTTTTCTTTGCATTCGGCGCACCGCCATCGGGCGGTACGCGGCTCATGTCCGTGCCATTTTGCCGGTTCGGGGCGGAGGTTCCGTGAAGAAGCCGCGGGGCACCGGTGCGTGCGGGCGAACCCGACCGGTAAACGGGCTGGAAGCCGGGCTTCCATGGGGCCGGCGAACGGATGTCGTCGCCGGCGGATTGTTTCCGCGGACGGGTTCCACGCCAGGCTTGATGGTGGCTAGGGGCGGGATCGAACCGCCGACCTCAGCATTATGAGTGCCGCGCTCTGACCGGCTGAGCTACCTAGCCACACGATGCCGCAAAGAACCGGAAAGTCTAGCTCGCCGCAGTAGAGTGTCAAGCCGCACACGGTTTCACGGATTCATCTCGCACCGGCCGGCAATCCGGCCGGGATCGGCGCATGATGGGGACTTCCGCGTGCGATGGGGCAGGAACGCCGGCTTGCCGATCGTTCACGCATCATGCTTGAATCCAGCCATGATTGATTTCGACGGCTATCGTCCGAATGTCGGCATCGTGCTGTTGAACGCACAGGGCCAGGTGTTCTGGGCGCGGCGGGTGCGCCGCGACGGCTGGCAGTTTCCGCAGGGCGGGATGCACACCGACGAGACGCCCGACGAGGCGATGTACCGGGAACTCTACGAGGAGACCGGATTGCGTGCCGGCCAGGTCGAAGTGCTCGGCAGCACGCACGGCTGGCTGCGCTATCGTCTTCCGCAGCGGTACCTGCGACGCGACGAACACCCGCTGTGCATCGGCCAGAAGCAGGTCTGGTTCCTGTTGCGCCTGCTGGACGAGGACAGCGCGCTGCGCCTCGACGCGCACGAAACACCCGAGTTCGATTTGTGGCGCTGGGTGGATTTCTGGTACCCGGCCGAACACGTTGTCGCGTTCAAGCGCGAAGTCTACGAGCGCGCATTGCGCCACTTCGCGCCGCTGGTGGAGAGCGCATGCCGGATCACGTTGGGGCTGACCCCGCCGCGTGCGGCCGCGGCCAAGGGCAGCGTTCCGCAGTAAGCGTCAGAGCCGGAACTTCTGCCGCAACGCGGTCGATGTTGCCGCGTACAGGCGTTCCAGCACTGCCACCCGCGCCGATGGATCGCTCAAGGTGCCGCTGCGCGCATCGTGCTCGACGCCCTTGGCTTCCGTCGCCAGCGGTTGCGCGCCGAGGTTGGCGCTGGCGGATTTCAGCGAATGCGCGAGCTTGCCGACTTCCGCCACGTCGTTGCGGTCGGCAGCTTCGCGCAGCGCCTTCAGCCGCACGTCGCCGTCGTTGAGATACGCGGTGACCAGTCCGCCCAGTTCCTCGCCCATGATCTCTTCCAGGTCGGCGAGCGTGGCGGCATCGAGCACATCGGGTGTCATGGCGGCCTCCGGTGCGGAAGCGGGACTGGGTGCGACGGCGGGAGAAGCTTTCGAATCGGGACTCACCGCCGCGGCCACAGGCGGTGAGATCGCAACCGGGATATCGGCTGGTTCCGGCATGGCAGAGAGCCGCACCGGCGGGGCCGGCGGCGTGCCGGCCAGGTCCAGCCAGCGCGCCAGTGTTTCCGCCAGCAGGGTGCGATCCAGCGGCTTGGTCAGGTAATCATCCATGCCGGCATCCAGGCAGCGCTCGCGATCGCCGGCCATGGCGTGCGCGGTCATCGCGATCACCGGCAGCCGCGGCACGGAAGCGGCGAGTTCGCGTTCGCGCAACCGGCGCGTGGCGCTGTAACCGTCCAGCACCGGCATCTGGCAATCCATCAGCACCAGATTGAAATGCTGCTGCCTGATCTTCTCCAGCGCCTCGGCGCCGTGGCCCGCGACTTCCACTTTCAGGCCCAGGCGTTCGAGCAGCCGGCGCGCGACCTGCTGGTTGACCGGATGGTCCTCCACCAGCAACACCAGCCCGTGCAGTTGCCGCTCGGCGGCGTTCGCCGCGCCCGGTGTGGGCGGTGTGCCCAGCAATGGCGGCGGGCGGCCGCGATCGGGCATGCCGTACAACCCCTGCAGCGCATTGCGCAACGCGCTGTCGGTGACGTCGCGCGTCAGGGTCGCGATGCGCGGATCGGTTTCCGCGGCGCCGCCCAGTGCGAGCACGCGGATCGCAGCCAGCTTCGGATCGCGCAACACGTTGCGCAGCAGTGCATTGGCATCCCCGTCAAGGCTGACCGCATCCATGATCAGCAACTCGTAAGCGAAGGCCCGACCCAGTGGCGCGACCTGGCGCAACCGCACCAGTGCACCGGCGGCAGCGGCGACATGCGTCACCTCCAGCCCCAGGCCCGCCAGGATGGGGAGAATCTTTTGCGACTCGCGGGTGCCGCAGGCGAGCAGGGTGCGCAGGCCGCCCAGTTCCCGGCGCGCGCCGGCGATGTCGCCCGGCATCTTCTCGAACGGCACGGAGAACCAGAACACCGACCCGCGCCCGGGCTCCGAGCGCACGCCGATCTTGCCGTTCATCAGCTCGACCAGCTTCTTGCAGATGGTGAGGCCGAGACCGGTACCGCCATAGCGACGCGTCACCGACGCGTCGGCTTGCGTGAACGGATGGAACAGCCGCGCGGCCTCATCCGGCGCCAGGCCGATGCCGGTGTCGCGCACCGCGAACAGCAGCTCGTGATGCGTGGCGGTATCGGCGCGGCGACTGACGCGCACCGACACGCCGCCCTTCTCGGTGAACTTGATCGCGTTGCCGACCAGGTTGGTGAGGATCTGCCGCAGCCGTACCGGATCGCCGCGCACGCTGGCGCGCACGTCCTCGTCGACCACGATGCGCAGCGCCAGGCCTTTCGCTTCCGCCGGCTTGTCCAGCAGGCGCTGCACGTTGGACATCAGTTCGCGCAAATTGAAGCCGACCTTTTCCAGGTCGAGCTTGCCGGCTTCGACCTTCGAGTAATCGAGAATGTCATCCACGATCCGCAGCAGTTCCTGCGCGGACTTGTGCGCGGTGATCAGGTAATCGCGCGGCGTCGGCTGCAGCGGCATGCCGAGCACGATGTCCAGCAGCGGCAGGATGCCGTTGAGCGGCGTGCGGATCTCGTGGCTCATGGTGGCGAGGAACTCGCTCTTGGCCAGCATCGCCGACTCTGCCGCCTGCTTGGCGGCGAGCAGCTCGCGCTGCACCCCGCGCAGGGAGGCGAGTTCGGCCTCCAGCGCGGCCATGCGCGTATGCGGAGTCGCGAACTCGCGCGCCGGGGCTTGCCGCTCGTGCGCCGCGGCGTCGGTCCGCGCCCTGCGCGGCAACCACCACAGCACGGCGACGACGGCCAGCAGCGCACTCAGTATCGCTGCCGGAATCATCGGCAGCCATTGCCAGGCGAGTACGACTGCGCCGGCCAGCAAGGCGCTGGCCAGCCATTTCGGCCACAACGGCAGGGCGGGCGACTCGCTCGAATTCATTGCGGCGCGACGTTGAAGTCGTAATCCAGTGATTGTCCGGCCTGCTGCACGAAATTGCCCTGCAGGAAATCCACGCCCGCCGCGCACAGGCGGACCGCGGTGGCGGCGTCCTCCACGCGCGGCGCGATGACCTGCCGACCATGCTCGTGCGCAACCCTGATCACCGTGCCGAGGTCGTCGCCATTGCCGACGTAACCGGGCGCCAGCTTGATGTAGTCCAGCGGCAGATGCTCCAGCAATCCGGCCGCTGCCGCTTCGCGATCCACGCCGGCCAGTGAAAGCTTGATTCCCAGCTCGCGCATGCTCAGCGACAGCTCGATCAGCGACCGCAACTGCACGCGCGCTTGCTCGTACCGGAACTCCAGAGCCAGGCTGCCGCGCACGATGCCCGAGGCGGGCAATTGATGGCGCAGCGCGTTGACGCGCGCGGGATCGGTCCAGCCGTCCAGCGACTGGCTCACGAATAGCCGCACGTTGGCGCCGCTGCGCTCGCGTTCGGCGAGTGCGGCCAGGCAGCGCGCCAGTACCCATTGGTCGATCGCGCCGATCAATCCCGCGCGGGTCGCTTCCGGGACCAGTTCGGCGGCAGTGTAGAGCTGCCCGCTGCTGTCGCGCAGGCGCAGCAGTGCCTGATATTGGGGTTCCGCCGCGCCGATCATCGGAGCGATCGGCTGGAATACCAGGTGAAACGCATCCGCGTGCAGGGCGGTTTCGAGTTGCCGGCGCATGCCGCCGGACTCGGCATCCAGCTTCGAGAACACGCCGATGCCGCCACCGCCGCGCCGCGCCGAGTCCAGCGCACGCTCGGCCGCGGCCAGTACCGCGCCGGCTTCACTCAATCCCGAACTGAACGCGCACACCCCGCAACTGATTTCGACCGGCAGCGCGTCCGCGCCGAAGCGTTCGCGCGCGATCTGCATGCGCAGACTTTCGGAGAGGGCGGCCAGGCCGTCTTCACCGCGTTCCGGCGACAGCACCAGGAAACCCGCACTGCCGAACCGGGACACCATCTCGTTGTGTTCGACACATGCGGCGATGAAGGTGCCGATCTGCGCCAGCAGCGTATCGAATGCGGTCAACCCAAGTCGCTGTCGCAAGGACGCTGCGTCGTCGAGTTCTGCGCACAAGACGCCGCCTTGCGCAGGTTGCCCACCCGCCGTGGCGAAGCGTTCATTGAGCGCATCCAGCAACTGCGCGCGGTCGTTCAGGCCGGTGGCGGGATCGCGTTGCCGGCGCTCGCGGCTGCGGCGCGTGGCCGCGCGCGCGCGGCGGACGCGATTGGTGACCGCCGCGACGAGGTACTTCGGCCGGATCGGCTTGGAGAGGAAATCATCGCCGCCGGCATCCAGCGCGGCGAACTGGCGATCCGCATCCGGATCGCCGGACAGGAACACGATCGGCGTGCTGACGTAACCCTCGCGTTCGCGGATCAGTGCTGTCAGTTCGAGGCCGTCGCAGCCGGGCATGTTCAAATCCATCAGCAGCAGGTCGGGCTGGAAGCGGTCCAGCTCCTCGAGCACCGCGATCGGTTCGCCCAGCACGTGCGTGACCATGCCGGCCTTGCGCAGGATGGATTCCGCGAACAGTGCTTGCGAGGCATCGTCTTCGACGATCAGGATGCGGTAAGGCTCTTCATCCTCCGCGCTGATCAGCTCCAGCGCACGTCCCAGCACCTCCTCCGTCGACGACGGCAGGGAAACGCAGCGGTCGGCGCCGGCGCGCAACGCGCGCAGGCGCAGCGCGACATCGTTGTCGGTCAGCACCGCCAGCATTGCCACCTTGTGCGAGGCGCTGCCGCGGGCGGCGCGCAATGCAGGACCCACGCGATCGAGTGCGCCGGTATGCGTCGAGCCGATCACCACCAGCCGCGGTGGCAACGCGCCGAGCAGTTCGAGCAGCGAATCGGTGTCCTCGATCGGCGTCAGCGCGCAGCCGCGGCTTTCGAGCTGCAAGCGCAGTTCCGTGGTCATGGGATCGTCGCCCAGGATGTACACGGAATGTCCGGTTTCCGGACCGGAGGCGGAACCGGCCCCGGGTCCGGCGGTGCCAGCCTTCTGCGCCGGCCGCGGTGCCGGCACGAAATCGTCGGCTCCCAGCGTGCGCCAGTGGCGGGGCGGCGGCGCCTCGTGCTGCGTATACGTTCCGCCCTGGTCCAGCGAGGGTTCGGCCACCGACTCGGGCGGCGTGGAAGGCCACACCGGCGGCGCATTGTGGCCTTCCAGATGCGGACGCAGGCTGTCCAGCAGCGCGTCGATTTGCGCGGCGGCGCCTTGGTCGGGGACGCGCTGGGTCTGCGCGTAAGGTCCCAGCGTGGATTCCAGCGCCAGCAGGCGCTCGCCCAGTTCCAACTGGCCGTAGCGCCCGCAGGCGCCGACCAGGTTCGCCACCTCGTCGTGCACGAGGCGCAGCACATTGATGTCCCAGCCGCACCGACTCTGCGCGCGCGCGGCGCAACAGCGTTTTCAGGCGCTGCGGAAGGTAGTGCAGAAACGTGTCGCGCAGTTCCGCGCTTTGGTCCCGTTCGGGTACTTGCACCGACATTCAAGTTTCCCCCGGCGGCCCGAACTATAACCGCATCGTGAACAACTATGACATGCAGGGGGCGTGCCGGAAGTCAGGGCTTCACGGTGGCGAGGATCACGATCCCGATCAGCAGCAACGCCGGAATTTCGTTGAAGATGCGCAGCGCGCGCGGACTCCAGCGGCACGCATCGCGGGAGAAGCTGCCGACCAGCCGCGCCAGCACGACGTGGTAGAT
>JBQCHG010000041.1:0-6280 GCA_051954935.1 Rhodanobacteraceae bacterium | reverse complement strand
TCGCGCTCGGCATTCGGTCCCGCTCCGACCTCGGCGAGCAGCGCCTGGGCTTGCCTGCGGAGCGTTGCCGCGGCTTCGTGATTGCCGAGCGAGGCATCGGTCTGCGCGAGAGCGGCTTCCGCATGCGCGACCAATGCGGCTGAAGCCGGGCTTGCCGAAGAGGCAGCCGCAATCACGGCCTGCAATTGCAGCCGGGCTTCATCAGCGCGCCCGAGAGCGTGCAGGATCTCGCCGTACAGCAACCGTGCCCTGATCGCCTTCTCGGAGCTCTGGTCCGCCAGCGCGGCGTACATCGCAACGGCTTGTCCGGCCAGTTCGGTGGCACGCTTGCGATCGCCGCCGGCCCGCATGAGCCTGGCTTCGACGAAGAGCGCGAAGGCGACATCCGGATGCCCGCCGCGATGCCGGCGCCGCGCTTCCGCCAGCGCGTCGTCCGCGATCACGCGCGCCTCCCGCAGTCGGCCGAGCGCGACGAGGACCTCTGCGAGGCAGGCGCGATCGTAACTCCGGCCATTGTCTTCATAGTCCACGCCGAGCAGGCGCTGCTTGCGTGCGATTGCATCGCGCAAGCCGGCTTCGGCGCCTGCGTAGGCACCCTGCCGGAAGCGAAGCCGCGCCAGATTGGCCAGGCTCGTCGCCTCGCCAAGCGCCGCCGCCGGCCCGAGCGCGCGATCGATCGCCAGCGACTTCGCGTAATACGCATCGGCCTGATTGAACTTGCCTTCGAAGGCGAGCACGTTGGCAAGATCGTTGAGGTGCCAGGCCGTGTGTGCATTCGGACGCGCGTAGATGCTGCGGTCGATATCCACGGCTTCGCGCATCAGCTGTTCGCTCTCGGCATAGCGGTCGAGCTGGACGAGGGCCGAGACCAGGATCGCCATCGCGTCAGCGACATCGGCATGCCGCGCTCCGAACCGGCGGCGTTCGCGAGCCAATGCTTCGCGCAACAGCGGCTCCGCCCGGGCCGGATGGCCGGCGTCCATCAATATCCAGCCGAGATTCGTCACCGCTTCGGTCAGCGCATCGCTGTCGTCCGGCAGCACGCGGCGTGCGAGCGCCAGCGCCTGGGTACCCAGCCCGATCGCACCTTCCGATTCGCCGCTGCGCTCCCTCAGACCCGCAAGCCAGGCCAGCGCCTGCACCGCTTCCGGCGAGTCGCGGTTCGGACCCGCCTCGAACGCCTCGATCGCACTCTGCAGCCGCAAGGTCGCCTCGCGTACGCGGCCGAGTTCATCGGCCTCCCTCGCTAGCAGATATTCGATGTGCAGCGTGCGCCGGTCGGTCGCGCCAAAGCGCGCCTTCGCCAGCGCCGCGGCTTCCTGGAGTGGTTGTTGGGCAAGATCAGGATGGCCGCTGCGGCGCTCCAGATCCCCGATCAATGCCAGGATTTCCACGCGCAGCGCCGGCTGCATCGCGAAGTCGCGATCGGCGCGCTCGCGGCCCTGCGCAAGCAGTTCCTCGGCCCCCTGATCGGGGCCGCTCCCGCGCGAAGCGCTGTCGAACAGGCCTTCGAGGAACGTCTTCAACGCATCCGCGCGATGCGCTTCGGCTTCGGCGGCCAGTGCCTGCGTTTGTGCGCCGCGCGCGGCGAGCCGCGCGAGACGCCCCTCGTGCAGGCCGACACCCGTTGCGCCGGCAAGGATCAGCGTGATCGCTGTCCCGGCCGATACCGCCAGCGCGTGCCGCTTCACGAACTTGAATGCGCGATAGGCGGTCGCATCGGCCCGCACTTGCAACGGCTTGCCGCCGAGGTAGCGCTCGACGTCATCGCGCAGTGCCGCCGCGCTTGCATAACGGCGCGCCGGATCGGAACGCGTGGCCTCCTGCACGATCGCATGGAGGTCCGCGCCGAGTTCCCGGCGCAACATCCCGCCGTCGAACGCGGGCGTGCCCACGTCGACGCATGTCTGTGCGCGGCTCGGCTGCACGCCGCTGGCCAGTTCGCCCAGCAACACGCCAAGCGCGTACACGTCGATCGCGGTCGTCGCCGCGTCGCCGGCGAATTGTTCGGGAGCGGCGTAAGAGCGGGTCAGGCGCCGCGCCTCGTCGCGCGTCTGCTCGCCTTCTCCGGTCAGCAGCTTGGCGATACCGAAATCCACGAGCTTGACGCGACCGTCCGCACCGACCAGCACGTTGCTCGGCTTCAGGTCGCGATGCACGATCAGGTTGCGATGTGCATGCTCCACCGCCGAACACACGTCCACGAACAACGCCAGGCGTTCGCGCAGCGGCAGCCCGCGCGTTTCGCAGTGCGAGACAAGACCGCTGCCGGCGACGAATTCGAGCGCCAGGAACGGCGTCCCCGTCGGCGAGAATCCGGCGTCGAGCAGTTGCGCAATGTGCGGATGCTGCAATCGCGCGAGGATTCGCTGCTCGCGCAGAAAGCGGCGGCGCTCATCCGCGTCGTGGACGTCCAGGCGCAACAGTTTGAGCGCGACCGTCTGCGGGCCGCCCGGCAATTCGCGCTCGGCTTCGAATACGCTGGCCATGCCGCCCGCGCCGATGAAACGCAGCACGCGATAACCCGGAATGGTCGGCAGCGCTTCGGAGGAAGCATCGGCGAGCACCGGCAGCCATTGCGCCATGCCGCGCTCCAGCGCTTCGACCCCGGGGGCATTGTCGAGCGCCTGCGCAACGAGCACGCGCAAGGTGGCGTCCTCGCAATGCCTGCGCAGCCAATCGGCGCGTTCGGCCGGAGGGACATCGAACAGCCTGTCGATCAGGGGTTCGATTTCATGCCAGCGTTGGACGATCTCGGAAATCATCGGTGGAGCGCGTTCCCGTTCCCATCTTCTGCATAGCGCAAACCGGCCGCGATCACCGACACGGCGTCACGCATCCGGCTTCAGGCAGGCCGACAGGAAGGTGCGCGCCTTCAGCCAGTCGCGCTCGACGGTACGCGCGTTGACGCCGACGGCTTCGGCGATTTCCGGGCTGGAGAGATCGGCGAACAGACGCAACTCCGCCACCCGCGCGAGGCGCGGATCCAGGGCCGCAAGACGGGTCATTGCCTCGTCAATCGCCAGCACGTCGAGGATTTCCGGCCCCTGCGCCTCCGCCGAAACTTCCGGCGCCTGACGCTTCTGCGCGTTCTTCCGCCGGGCGTGATCCACCAGGATGTGGCGCATCACCCGGCTCATGTACGCATACAGGTGTGCGCGGTCGGCGAAGGCCGTCCCGCCCTTCGCCAGTTGCAGATAGGCCTCATGGACGAGCGCCGTCGTTTCCAGCGTGTGTGCCGCTTCGCGTGCGCGCTGACGCCGCGCGAGCTGACGCAGCGTTGCATAGATCTTCGGGATCAACGTGTCGAATGCCGAGGCGTCCCCTGACGCCGCGCGCGACAGGATCTCCGTGATCTGGGGGCCGGTGCTCATGCGCGCGGGGCGGTCAACCGCAGCGGCCGCAGAAAAATCAGCCGCAACCCTGTCGGTGCCGGCGGTCCCTTTGCGCTGTACAGGGGGATGGCGCAATCCGCACGGCCGCAGGCGCCCGGAATGCCATCACCCGTTTCATCACCACGGAGTGAAATCATGACGAATCATCGCCTTCCTTATGGCCGGCTCACAAGAGCGGCCGCCCTCCTGGCACTCATCGTCGCCGGTTCAAGCACCGCCGCTTTCGCAGGCGGCACCGCCTGCAACCGGGCCGACGCACGCACGCTCGCCACGCCCCTGGAAAATCCGTGCAAGGGTACTCCGATTCCGGCATCCGTCCCGGGACAATTGACCTACACGTATCAGACGCTCGACTACCCCGGTGCCTCGCTGACGATTTTCTGGGGCATCAACGATTTCGGCGACCTCGGCGGCCAGTACAGTATCGGCGGCGGCGCGTCGCACGCCATGGTCTACCGCCATGGCCGGTTCGAGCCGCTCGATCCGGCCCAGCTGGGCGAGTACTTCAGCGCCGCCGGCGGGCCCAACGACATCGGCAACACCTACGGCGCCTATGCCGACGCATCCGGGGTGCAGCACGGCTTCGTGATCCGGCAGGGCCACTTAGAAACGGTGGATTTCCCGGGCCACCTCAACTCGAATGCGGACGGCATCAATCTGTTCGGCGTGATCCTCGGCGTGTACTGGGATGCCGACGGCATCTTCCACGGGGTGGTGCGCGGCAGCGACGGCAACGACACGCCGATCAATGTGACCGGCGCGCGCGACACCTACCCGCTCGGCCTCAACGACAAGGGCGAGTCCGTCGGCTACTGGGATACGAGCCCGCTGGCTCCGCACGGTTTCTACCGCACTGCCGCCGGACAACTCTCGACCCTGGACGTACCCGGCGCCACCACCACGGTCGCTTTCGGGATCAACGATCTCGGTCAGGTGACGGGCTACTACACCGATGCAGCGGGCATGATCCACACCTTCATCAAAACCGGAAGCCAGTTCCAGACGCTCGACATGCCGGGAGCGGTGGCGACGATCGCCACCTCGATCAACAACTTCGGCGCAGTCGCCGGCGAGTACTTCGATGCTGCCGGGCAGCGCCACGGTTTCATCGCGACCCCCTCCATGGCCCAGCCATGACGCGATGAACGCAAAGGCTCCGTGCAATGCGGAGCCTTTGCACCACGGTTCCGAACCGCGGAAAGTCGGAATCCGCGCGGGGTGGATCAGGCGCGTGCGCGACGAAAGGCCCAGGCGAAGGCGGGCCAGATCAAAAGGTGGAAGATCGCGGAGATGCACGCCGCGATCAATGCGAACAGCGTCGGCAGCACCGCGCCGAAGGTGAACGCCATGCCGAGCACGAAACCGAACACGTATTCCGCGCGGTAAATCGGAAAGACGAGCCCGGAGGCGATCGCGGCGAAAAAGACGTACGAGGAAGCGTCACCCTTGCCGTGCGTGGTCACGAAGGCAACAGACAGCGCGACGCCGACCAGCAACGCGCCGATGATGGCCGCACACGCCTTGGGCAGAGCCCTGGGATCCGTCGGCGCTCGCCGCAACACGGAGCGCGAAGCCAGCCACCCCAGCACCGGCAGCACGATCAGCATCCACCAGTTGGAAACCGTGGGCATGTCGGCACGATCGAGGAAGTGATGACTCGGCACGCCGCCGTGCGTGACTTCCCAGGCAAGCAGCGCCGCCGCGAAGACGAGCGCGAATGCGACGACGTACCACGACAAGCGGTGGAGCTTCGGGTTCGGCATGTTCAAACCCTCATCAACACATATGTAGGGCGGAAGCAGCCGCGTAGCAGTGCATCCCGCCGTCGTGGACGCGAACGGCGGGATGCGCTGCGCTTCTCCCGCCCTACGGTTCCACCCAGCGACCGTAGGGCGGAACCGGCGCAGCCGTTTCCGCCGTATTGAATTCATTCGGCGGAAGCCGCTACGCGGATTCCGCCCTACGCGAACTACTCTAGCCGCGGGCTATGCTGACCCTCGCGCCACAAACGCCGCAGCTACAAAAATAACAGCAATCAATAGAATCAACTGCAACGACGCGGCGATTATCTGCTTCTGAAATCGCGAGGCAAGCTTCTTAAATGTATACAAATGATCCATGGACGAACGAAAAAGCACATATGATGCCCAAATCCTCACCGTCCGCGGAATAACTTCAACAAAGGTTTTTGAAACAATGCCTAGAAATTCCTCAAATGAAACGGCCTGTATGTGCTTTTCAATTAATGGCTTAATATCCTCTAAGACAGCCTTTTGAGAATCCGTGCCTATCTTATTACGCAAGCCAGATATTTTTGATAGAAGGCCAAAAACTGCCGAGGATCCTAAAAGAATAAAAATCCAATATAGGCCTCGCGTCGATAAGAATGGCGCGACGGAGTTTACGTTTGCAATCAGAACACCTGCCACAGCTCCCGTCCCCGCGAACATCCAATTCACAAAGCGATCTATCGCTTCATTTGTTGCAAGCATAGATCTAACCATGCATCCGATTAGATCAACCTCCGCCAGCGCCTTGGGATCCTTTGCCCATTCGAAGGAATAGCCTCCTTTATTCCGGTTGAAAAGCCATCTTAGGAATGCTGGTTGCAATGAGCGCAAAGCTACCCGCACTTCGAATACCCGCAATTCAGGCAGGTCTGGCAGCCATCCAGCAGGACGAGCGCGGTGGAGTTGCACTTGCCGCAGAGCTGCGCGCCGGGCGGGAAGTCGCCGGCGGTTTCGGAGGATTGCGCTTCGACTCCGCCCGGCTGCGCCGGGCTACGCTCGGCGCGAACGGATTTGTCGGCGCGAGCGGACTTGGAGGGCGGCGCGACCATCGCCCCGCCCATTTCACCGGCGGTGGCTACTTCAGCTTTTTTTTTT
>JBQCHG010000040.1:0-14507 GCA_051954935.1 Rhodanobacteraceae bacterium | reverse complement strand
CGCCGCGAAGTGGCGAACGCGCATCTCGAGCGATTGGCGGCGATGCTTTCGTAGGAGCCTGCTTGGAGGGAGCGAGGAGCTCCTGGCCAGCTTGCGAGAGCCCACTGTGTTCCGTTCGTACTGAAAAGCAGGCCATGGATGGCCGTGTCGGAGTGAGCTTCCGACGCCGTCGCATGGCGCCGACAAATTCGGCAGGACAGCCGAATTTGAACGCCGAAGGCGGCCCTGAGCGTCAGCGAAGGGTGAGCGACAGGAATGTCGCGAATAGCTATCGCAGCCGGGGCGCGCGGGAAAGGCGCGATGTTCGAGCACAAGGATGTGCGAGTTCGCGCCGGCGCGCGTCTGGCGAGAAGCGCAGGGCAGTCGAGCCAACCGGACGTTGGCGAGACCGTCATGCCGGCGCCAATGGTTTTGGCTACTTTTGCCGAAACAAAAGTAGCCCGCTCGCCCGGGAGGCGAGCGGAAAAAGACATGGACGTCGAACAATAAAGTCACTGGATGCCGGCCTGCGCCGGCATGACGAGCAAAATCTCAACCCAGCATCGCCGCCGGTTTCTGCAACTGCGCCAGGGCCACGTCATTGCGCGCCTGTGCGTCGGCTTCCGGGTCTTGGCCTTCGCGGTGCAGGTCGCTTGCGGGCAGTTCTTCGAGGAAGCGGCTCGGCTTTTGCGCGAACACCTGCCCGTAGCGGCGCGCCTGCGCGCTGTAGCTTAAGACCAGCAGTTCCTTGGCGCGGGTGATGCCGACATAGAGCAGGCGACGTTCCTCGTCCAGACGGCCTTCGTCCAGCGCGCCTTCGTGCGGCAGCGTGCCGTCTTCCATGCCGACGATGTGCACGCAGCGGAACTCCAGGCCCTTGGCCGCATGCAGCGTCATCAGCCGCACTGCGTCGCCACCGTCGTCGCGATCGGCATGCGTGAGCAGGGCGAGTTGCGCGGCCAGGTCGCCGGCGCGCGCGCGACCCTTGTCCATGGCACGGAACCACTCGACCAGTTCCCTGATGTTGCTCATGCGGCGTTCGTTCAGCGCCGCATCGCGTGATGAGCCCGCCACGTGTTGCGCATAACCGCTGCGGCGCAGCAGTTCCTCGACCAGCTCGCCGGCTCGCGCGTGCGCGGCCTCCGCGTGCAGGCCATCCAGCAGCGCGACGAAGCCGGCCAGCGAGGATGCCGCGCGTGCGGGCAGTTGCTTCAGGACCGAGTCGTTGCGCGCGGCGCGCAGCAGCGAAAGATGTTTCGATTGCGCGAGCAGCCCGAGCTTTTCCAGCGTGGTCGCGCCGATCTCGCGGCGCGGCACGTTGACCACGCGCAGGAACGCCGCGTCGTCATCCGGATTGGCGAGCAGGCGCAGGTAGGCCAGCACGTCCTTCACCTCGTGGCGGTCGAGGAAGCTCAGCGCGCCGGTGAGGTGATACGGGATGCGGTTCAGGCGCAGCGCCTTTTCCAGGCCGCGCGACTGGTGGTTGCCGCGATACAGCACCGCGCAATCCGACCATGCCAACGAATGTTTTTCGCGCAGGTGGATCAGGTTGGCGGCCACGCGCTCGGCCTCGTGCTCGCCGTCGCGGCATTCCAGCACGCGGATCGGCGCGCCTTCGTCGTGCGCGCTCCAGAGCTTCTTCGCATGCGCGTGCGGGTTGTGGGCGATCAGTGCATTGGCCGCGCGCAGGATGCGCTGACCGCAACGGTAGTTCTGCTCCAGCTTGACCACGCGCAAGGCCGGATAATCATGGGCGAGCTTGTCGAGGTTGCCCGGATCGGCGCCGCGCCAGGCATAGATGGACTGATCGTCGTCGCCCACGCAGGTGAACGCGCCGCGCGAGCCTGCCAGCAGCTTCAGCAGCGCATACTGCGCGGCATTGGTGTCCTGGCATTCGTCCACCAGCAGGTAGCGGATGCGCTCGCGCCAGGCGTCGCGCGCGTCCCCGTCGCGTTCCAGCACGGCGAGCGGCAACCGGATCAGGTCGTCGAAATCCACGGCGTTGAAGGCGGCGAGGCGCTGCTGGTACGCCGCGTACACCTGCGCGGCTTCCAGTTCGCGCGGACTGCGCGCCGCTTCCAGTGCCGCTTCCGGCGTCAAACCCTCGTTCTTGGCACGCGAAAGCAAGTTGCGCAGCAGGAAGAGTTGCTCGGGTTTCACCGACGCGCCTGCCAGCTCCTTGACGAGCTGCGCGCTGTCGTCCGCATCCAGCACCGAGAATCCGCGCCGCAAGCCTGCGCGCGCGTGTTCGATCTGCAGGAACTTCAAGCCGAGCGCGTGGAAGGTGCATACGCTCAAGCTCTCGGCGTCCTCTGACTTGACCCGCTTCGCCACGCGCTCGCGCATCTCGCGTGCGGCCTTGTTGGTGAAGGTGATCGCGGCGATCTTGTGTGCGGGCGCCACGCCACCTGCGATCAGGTGCGCGATCTTCTCGGCGATCACGCGGGTCTTGCCGGAGCCGGCGCCGGCCAGCACCAGCAGCGGACCGTCGCAGTATTCGACCGCGGCGCGTTGTTGGGGGTTGAGCATGGGAGATTGGAGGCGAATGGTGGGCGCGCGATATGGAAACTTCGTGCAAGAATGCATTGTCGATGCAGTGCGCCTCGATGACCAGCTTGCGCAGCGCGGCGCAACGTGATTGCGTCCCCCTTTTCAGTATTTCGGAGAGCGTGCATGTCCTCACCCGAACCCACTCCCTGGCCGCGTCCGTATTTCTCGCGCGGCGAGGGCAAGGCCATGCTGCTGTTCTTCGTGTTCGGCACGTTTCCCGAAACACTCGAATTGAACGTCGCGCGCTACGGAAGCGTCGGCCTGCCCGCGGGCATCGAAATGCACCGCTTGGACAAGCAGACGCTGGCGCACTGGGAGGGACATCCGCTGCGCGGCACGATCGGCGAGCTGCTGCGCGAAGATGATCCGCACACGTTCAAGCTGGCGCGCGAGGCGCGCGAATGCATCATGCTTCGCGGGGAACTGGACGATCCTCCCACGCTCGACTATCTGCGCGACACGTTGGGCGTGATTGCCGCGTTGCTGGATGTCGGCGGCGTGGCGATTGTTGATCCGCAGATCCTGAGCCTGTTTTCGCCGCGTGCATGGGGCGAGCGTTACCTGATCGAGGGCGGCGCGCCGCCGCGCGCGCACGCGTTGATCCTGTGCCACGACGAAGGCGGCGACGCCTGGGTGCGCACGCGCGGCATGCGCAAGTTCGCGCGTCCAGACATCAGCCTGCGCAATGTTCCGAAGGCAGAAGTGGATCGCGCCGGCGCGCTGGCCGAGCACTTGCTGGAACTGGAAGCGATGGGCATGCGCTTCGCCGACGGCACCACGCTGGACGTGGACGGCTTGCCGGGAGGGCTCGTCGCCCATCACGGCGGATCATTGGAGGACCCGCAGTTCAACAATGCGCACGTGGAGTTCGAGTGGCCCAAGTAGGAGCGCGTCTGCGCGCGACCACGGAGCTCTTGGCCATGGGTGGCGGCTGTTTGCCGGGACCCGGCAACCGCTGTTCGACATCCATGTCTTTTCCACGCCGTCCCACGGCGCGGGTTCCTGCCTTCGGCGCGGGGTCTACTTCTGGCACCTCGGACACCAATACGTCGCGCGTTGTCCGATCATTGCCGAACGGATCGGCGTGCCGCAGATCTTGCATCGCTCATCGGCGCGGCCGTACACGAACAGTTCCTGTTCGAAGTAGCCCGGCGCGCCATCGGGCGCGAGGAAGTCGCGCAGTGTCGTGCCGCCGCGCGTGATCGCGTGCAGCAGGATGCGTCGTATTTCTTCCGCCAGCTTCGCATAGCGGGCGCGCGAGACCGAACCCGCCGCGCGCTTCGGATGGATGCCCGCGGCGAACAGCGCTTCGCTGGCGTAGATGTTGCCGACGCCGACCACGATGGATTGATCCATCAGGAACGCCTTCACCGGCGCACTGCGTCCCCGCGAGCGTTCCCACAGATGATCGCCGCCGAAATTGGCGGACAGCGGTTCGGGGCCGAGATCGCGCAACAGCGGATGTATTTCACCAGGCTTCTGCCAGAGCAGGCAGCCGAAGCGGCGCGGATCGTTGAAGCGCAGCGCGAGTCCGGAATCCAGCACCAGATCGTAGTGGTCGTGCGCGCGTGGCTGCGTGTCCGCGTCCAGCACGCGCAGCGAACCGGACATGCCCAGGTGCAGCAGCGCGGAACCGGCCTGCGTGTGCAGCAGCAGGTATTTCGCGCGGCGCTCGACGGATTCCACGCGCTGGCCCGGCAATGCGGTGCGGATCGCGCGCGGAATCGGCCAGCGCAGGTCGCCGCGGCGCAACAGCACGCGTTCGATCACGCGACCTTCCACATGCGGGGCAATGCCGCGGCGAGTCGTCTCGACTTCGGGAAGTTCGGGCATCAGTCTTTGGCGGGTTTCATCGCCAGCGTGATCTCGGGGCTGTCCTGCTGCGGCACAAGCGCGACGCGATCGCCGACCGCCACGTAACGGAAATTGTCGAGCGCGCTCAGCGCGCCATAGCGAAGTCGCACGCCATCCAGTACCAGTGTCGCGGCTGGTTGTGCGAGGCCGACCTTGGCTGGATCGAAGGTGTCCGCCTTCGCCCAGCGCGCCACCGGCGTCAGCGCAAGTTTCGCCAGCCGCTGCAGATGTTCGTCGCTGCCGCGCATGCGCGTGGGCGCGATCCGCCACCAGTGGCCGCCGCTCTTCTCGAATACCTGCGCGGGTTGCTGCGCAATGGTGAGTTCGATGCGCGTGATCGATTCCGGATTGAGATCGGTCAGCATGAGCGGCGCCGCGCGCTCATCGCGCGCGCCCAGCCACAGCACGACCGCGACCAGTGCGATGACCGTGCCCAGCAGAACCAATCGTTGGCGCGCCGCGCGTTTCATCAGCGCCTGCGCCGGCGCACGCCGATCACGATGCCGATCAGCAGCAGCGCCAAGGGCAATGCGACCAGGCAGCCCCAGGTCACCGCATTGAGGTCGGCCTGCGTGAGATGCATGGCACGATCCGGCGCGCCGCGTGGCGGCAATGCGATCAGCGCGTCATCGCCCAGCAGCCAGTCGAAGACGCGCTCGCCGAAGGCGCGATTGCCGCCGTTGGCGAGATAGGTGTTGGACAGGAAGTCACCGTCGCCGATCACCACCACGCGCTGCTCGCTCTTGTCGGGGCTCGGCGACAAACGCGTCAGCGCGAAGCCGAAATCCAGTGGTCCGCGCAGTTCGCCGCTACTCCCCTCGTACTTGATCGTGGACGGTCGGGTGGGATCGATCGGGGCGATCTGGTTCCAGCTCTGCGCGCTGCTGCGCAGGATCGAAACGTGCGCCCATTGTGCATCGCCGGTCACCGCCAGTGCGGCGACCTGCGGGAATAACGTATTGAGCGCGAAGCCGCGCGTGATCGGGTGCGGCGGGTAATCGTTCTCCACCACCATGCGCGGATCGCCGATGCCGAGCTTGGCGCCGGCGCCGTCCACCAGCAGTCCCGGCAGTGTACGCACGCCAAGCACCTGCGCGAGCGGCGCGAGGCCCACGTCGCCGGTATCCGGCTCGGTCAGCCACAACAAGTTGCCGCCGCGATCGAGGTAATCGCTGATCGCCTTCAGCGATGCCGGCGACAGTTCCGCCTGCGGACTGGCGAGCACCAGCAGGTCGGTATTGCGCGGCACGCTCGCGTTCTGCGCCAGGTTCAGCTGCAGGGCGCGCACACCGCTCCCGGACATCTGCGCGACGAAGTCACCCAGGTCCGCGTTGGCCTTGCCATCCGGACTGCGTTCGCCGTCGCCGGTGACGAAAGCGACCAGCCGGTCGTGTCCGCGCGTCAGCCGCGCCAGCGCATCGGTGAAATCGCGCTCGGTAAGTTGCACGACGTGCTGCTCGCGGTCGCGCCAATGCAATACGATTTCACCATCCACACTGATGCCGGCTTCGCGCATCGCCGCGGGGTCGGCATCGGGATCCACGAAGGAGAGTTTCAGGTCCGGCTTGAAGCGCTGATAGCGCGCGATCACCGTGGCAATCTCGTCGCGCAGGTTCCCGCCCGGCCGGGCGTAGCTCACCGCCTCGATCGGTCCCGGCAATTGCTTGAGGATCGCCTGGCTCTGCTGCGAGATGCTGGCGCGTGCGCCGGCACTCCAGTCCGTTACGAATCCGAAACGCGTGGACAGCACCGCGATGCAGATCGCGGCGACGATCAGCAGCGCGGCGACCAGCCACGCATCGGCGCGTTCCCGCCAGCGCATCAGCCGCGCACCTTGTCGGCTGCTGTGCGGCGAATCGCGAAGGCCAGTGCCAGCGCGATCAACAGCAGGAAGTAGATGATGTCCACGCTCGCCACCAGTCCATGCATGAACGGGGTGAGATGGGTGGGCAGCGCGAGATACGCGAGCCAGCCGACGCCCACGCCGGTGAGATGTCCGCCCGTGTCCAGCATCGCCAGGATCAGCACGATCAGCAGCGCGGCGATGGCAGCCACCGCCGGATGCGAGGAGAAGGCCGATGCGGCGGTTCCGATCGCGGCCAGCGCGGCGATGCACAGCGCGCAGCCAAGCAACGCCGCACCGAACTGGCCCCAGTCGGGCGTGGTCGTGCTCGCCAGCAGCACCGGCATCAGCGCGACCAATGCAAGCAGCGCCCAGAGATAAATGAGTGCGGAGACGTATTTGCCGAGCACGATCCGTGCGGGCGAAAGGCCGGAGGCGAACAGCAGCGGCAGGGTGTGCGCGCGGCGTTCACCGGCGATCGCGTGCATCGTGATCAGCGGTGCGAGTAGCAGGCACAACTGCACGTAGGCGAGCAGGTGCGGTACCGCGACCAGATCGGTGTAGCCGGGGCCTGCGGTATTGGCCGCGAGTTTCGGTTGCGCGGTCAGGAAAGCATTCAAATTCTGCAGGAACAGCCATGCCAGCGCGCCGAGCGCGATCGCGGCGAGCGTCCACGCGAACGGCCGCACCAGCAGGCGCTTCAGATCCAGGCGCGCTACCGACAGCGCGCTCATGCGGCCTTGCTCGCGCCTTCCCTGGCGATCTGCAGAAACATCTTGTCCAGCGCGCCGTGATCGCCAGCCAGCGCCCCATCGTGGCGCACGCGTCCGGCGTGCAGGATCACCGCGCGATCGCACGTCGCTTCGACTTCGCCCAGCACGTGCGTGGAGATGATCGTGGCGCGCTGCGCGGACAGTCCGCGGATCAGCTCGCGCAATTGCGCGGTCTGGATCGGATCGAGTCCGTTGGCCGGCTCGTCCAGCACCAGCACTTCCGGATCGTGCAGCAGCGCCTGCGCGAGCCCGAGCCTGCGCTTTTGGCCCAGCGACAAGTGCCCGCTCAGGCGATTTGCCTGTCCGCTCAAATCCAGCCGCAGCAGTTCGCGATCCATGGCGGTCTTGCGCGCAGCATGCGACATGCCACGCAGCCGGCCGCAGGCGTCGAGGTATTCGCGCACGGTGAGCTCGGGCCACAGCGGCACGTTTTCCGGCAGATAGCCGATCCGCGTCCGCGCAAGTTCCGGCTGCTCGCGCAGGTCGTCTCCGCTGATTTGCACGCTGCCCGAGTCGGGCTGCAGCGCGCCCGCGACCATCGCCAGCGTGGTGGACTTGCCGGCGCCGTTCACGCCGAGGAGGCCCAGCACCTCGCCGCGGGCGACGCTGAAGGTCACATCGCTGACCACTTCGCGCCCGGCCAGCCGGCGGCTCACGTGATCCAGGTGCAGCAAGGCGGGCTCGGGCATGCGAAAACTTGTGTGAAGGCCGTTGCAGGAAGCGCTTTCCGGCCGCATATGCTACCCATTAAAGCTGGAGTGTGCTTGGGTGTTCCCTTAAACTGAATCCATCCCGGCACCATAGTTGCTTCACCGGTGGTCATCCGATCGCCCCACATCGCGAACATCCCGCAACCGGAACGAATGATTAACACCCTTCTCGATTTCGTCATGCACGGACTGGCCCACTTCGGTTGGCTGGCCACGTTGGTGTACATCCTCGTCACCACCCAGCTCACCATCTTCGCGGTGACCTTGTACCTGCATCGTTCGCAGGCGCATCGCGGCGTGGACTTCCACCCGGCGGTGGCGCACGTGTTGCGCTTCTGCAACTGGATGACCACCGGCATGGTGACCAAGGAGTGGGTGGCGGTGCATCGCAAGCACCACGCGCACTGCGAAACCGAGGACGATCCGCACAGCCCGCAGATCCTGGGCATCCGTAAGGTGTTCTTCGAAGGCGCCGAGTTGTATCGCGTGGCCGCCGCGAATGAATCCGACATGGAAAAGTACGGCCGCGGCACGCCCGAGGACTGGATCGAGCGGCACGTCTACACCCCGCATCCGTATCTGGGCATCACGCTGATGGCGATCATTGATATCGCACTGTTCGGCGCGATCGGGGGCGCGATCTGGGCGCTGCAGATGGCATGGATTCCGTTCTGGGCCGCCGGCGTGGTCAATGGGATCGGCCACTGGTGGGGCTACCGCAATTTCGAGACCACCGACACCGCGACCAACCTCATACCCTGGGGCTTCTGGGTGGGCGGCGAAGAGCTGCACAACAACCACCACGCTTTCCCGAGCTCCGCGCGATTCGCGCTGCGCCGCTTCGAATTCGACATCGGCTGGGCGGTGATCTGCGGCCTGCAGAAGATGGGTCTGGCAAAAGTGCTGCGCGTGGCGCCTTCACTCGATGTGCGCCCGAACGTGAGCCTGCCCGATGCGGAAACACTGAAGGCGGTGCTGACGCATCGTTTCCAGGCGATGACCGATTACTACAAGCTGGTGATCAAGCCGACCCTGCGCGAGGATGCCGCGCACGCCGGCGATCGCCTGCGCAAGCTGCCGCGCTGGATGCGCCGGGCGCTGGCCGATGGTGGTCGCTGGCTGGATCGCGACGGCCACGAACAACTGGCCGAAGTGATCGAGAAGCGTCCACGCCTGCAGATCGTGGTTGCTTATCGCGCACGTCTGGTGGCCCTGATCGAACAGCGCAGGCCGGAGTCCGCGCTCGCCAGCCTGCAGGAATGGATCCGCGAGGCCGAGGCCAGCGGCAACCGCATGCTCGCCGCCTACGCCGCGCGGCTGAAACGCTACGCGGTGGCGAGAGCGTGATCCTCCGTCACTTCCGTTGAGTCAATGAAAAACCCGCCGAGAGGCGGGTTTTTTGTGGGCCCGAAAGAAAACCCGCCTTGCGGCGGGTTTTCGTGAGGATTCCGGGTTCAACGCTCCGCGTTGCCCCGGGATGATGTTTGGCAAAGCCGCGCGCGAAGCGCGCGGGCCAAAACGTCACTTGATCTTGCCTTCCTTGTAGACCACGTGTTTGCGCACGACCGGGTCGTACTTCTTCACTTCCATCTTGTCCGGCGTGTTCTTCTTGTTCTTGTCGGTGGTGTAGAAGTGGCCGGTGCCGGCCGAGGAGATCAGTCGGATCTTGTCGCGTTTGCTTGCCATGTTCGTTTCCCTCTCAAACCTTCTCGCCGCGAGCGCGCAGCTCGGCGAGCACGGATTCGATGCCGTTTTTGTCGATGGTGCGCAGGGCGTGGCTGGACACGCGCAGCTTCACCCAGCGCTTTTCGGCTGGAACCCAGAACTTGCGTTCGTGAAGGTTCGGTAGCCAGCGCCGCTTGGTCTTGTTGTTGGCATGCGAAACGTTGTTGCCGCTGCGCACGCTCTTGCCTGAAACTTGGCACACTCGCGCCATCGTCGTTCTCCTCGGATTCCGCATGGCCTGCGGAACATCGGCCCGGCGGGTACATCGCGCGATGCCGGAAGGCGCCATTTCAGGCCTCCGCATCGCGCCTGCGGAGACGCCCGCATGGCGGGCCGGCGAAAAATCAAGCGGGCAAGCATAGCAGAGCCGGGTACGGCGCGGCAATCGCGCGTGCAGCCGCCGCGCATCCATGCCACAATTCCGCCTCTTTACCCGAACGATCCAGCGGAGCTTGAAGACCATGGCAGAGCAGACCCCCGCCACCAACGGCGCGGCCGAGCCGCAGCGGCAACTGGCCTTGCAGAAAATCTACGTGCGCGATGCCTCCTTCGAGGTTCCCAATGCGCCGGCCGTGTTCCAGGAGGAAGGCCAGCCGCAGGTGCAGCTGAACCTGAGCCACAAGGCCGGCCAGATCGGCGAAGGCGCCTACGAGGTCGTCCTGACGCTGACCGTGACCTGCACGTTGAACGAGCGCACCGCCTACCTCGCCGAAGTGCAGCAGGCCGGCATCTTCGTGGCGCTCGGTTTCCAGCAGGAAGAGATCGGCGCGATCCTCGGCAGCTATTGCCCGAACGTGCTGTTCCCGTACGCGCGGCAAATGGTTTCCGATCTGGTGCAGAACGGCGGTTTCCCGCCGCTGCTGCTGCAGCCGATCAATTTCGACGCGCTCTACGCCGAGCAGATGCAGCGTGCCGCCGCCGGTGGCGATGCGCCCGCGCTGAACGCCTGAGTCCGGAATCGCGCCGATGGGGGGCTCCGTTACCGTACTCGGCGCGGGTTCGTGGGGAACGGCGCTCGCCGCGCTGCTGACACGCAACGGCGCGCGCACCACGTTGTGGGGCCGCGATGCCAAGGCGCTCGGGCAGATCGCCGGCGTGCATCGCAACGCACGTTACCTGCCGGACGCGGAATTGCCGGCTGAACTCGGGTTCGAATCCGATCTCGAGGTGGCCTTGGCGGAAGCCGAGGTCGTGCTGGTGGCGGTACCCAGCCACGCGTTTCATCAGGTGCTGGACGAAGTCGCGCCGCTGCTGCCACGCGGCGCCGGTTTCGCCTGGGCAACGAAGGGATTCGAGCCGGGCACCGGGCGTTTCCTGCACGAACTGGTCGGTGAACGCCTGCCGGATGCGCCGGCGGCGGTCGTCACCGGCCCGTCGTTCGCGCGCGAGGTCGCGGCCGGCCTTCCGACCGCGGTGACGGTGCATTCGTCCGACGATCCGTTTGCGCATCACGTCGCCGAGCTGCTGCATTCGGCCAGCTTCCGCGCCTATACCGGCAACGACATGTTGGGCGCGGAACTGGGCGGCGCGATGAAGAACGTGCTGGCGGTTGCGACCGGCGTGGCCGACGGCATGCAGCTCGGCCTGAACGCGCGCGCCGGGCTGATCACGCGCGGCATGAACGAGATGCTGCGCCTCGGCGCCGCGCTCGGTGCCCAGGCGCAAACGCTGATGGGCCTGTCGGGCCTGGGCGATCTGGTGCTGACCTGCACCGGCGAGTTGTCGCGCAATCATCGCTTCGGCGTGGCGCTTGGCCGCGGCGTTCCACTGCAACAGGCCTTGCGCGACATCGGTCAGGTGGTCGAAGGCGCGGTAACCGCCGACGAGGTGATGCGATTGGCGAATCGGCACGGACTCGACCTGCCGATCTCGCACCATGTGCAACGCGTGTTGCGCGGCGAAATGACGCCGACCGATGCCCTGCATGCGCTGCTGGCGCGCGAACGCAAGCCGGAATACCCGGAGCATTTGTTCCGGTAGCGATCGCGGGCACGCGCGCTCCTATATTTTTCCCGCTCCGGTGTATGCTCGGCCTTTTGGGTGGCGGGAAACCGCGCGCATGCAACGCCGCAACGCTTCCACCGAAACCGTCTCCGCCGATGCGGCTACGCGCGCTGCGGAAAAATCCACTGGCGCCGCATTGCCCGCTGCCTGGCGCAGGCTTTTGAGTGAAGCGCAGGCGAAGCGCGGCAGCGCTTCGGGTCCCATTCTCGGGTTCCTGCTCGAACTGCTGCACGACGAAACGCCCGCTGCGCGCGTGGAAGTGGCGCCGGTGCTGCTGGAAGCCATTGCCGATGGCCGCCTTGGCCGCGCGGTGCCGCTGGACCCCAAACAACTGACGCAAGCCGGCTTGTCCGGGCCGATGCTGCGCCTCGCCGCCGGTGTGCTCGGGCTTCCGCAGACGCAGCGCAAGGGCCGATCCTACGCGCACCTGTCCGGGGACTTCGGCGATGCGCTGATGGCGGAAATCCTCGACACCGCACCGTGCCTGCTCGGCGGCGTGGCGGGCTTGCGACTGGCGCGCGGCAAGTCGCGGCCGCTCAAGTGGGTCTGGCAAATGGAGCCTGACGGGCGCCAGCGCCTGTTGCCGGAATTGCCGAAGCAGGAACGCCTGCTGCGCATCGGTGGCTTGTGGTACCTCGATCCGGAACGCGCGGAACTCGGGTTCCTCGATGGCTCCGGGCACGAGGTCGCGCTGCTGGACGCGCCGCCGCTGGCCCCCGAATACGGCGAAGCGCTGGCGCAGGCGCTGGAGTCTTCCGCCTATGCCAAACGCATTCCCGCACCGCGCGCCTTCGCCGCGGTCGAGCGCGCGGAACTCGCACCGAAACCGGTCCTTACCCTGCACGCCCTGACGCGCCACGCGCGCATCGGCGCCGGCACGCCACCGCTCGCGTATGCGCGACTGGCATTCGATTACGGTGGCGAAAAGCTGCCCGGTCGCGGCGGCGAACCGCTGGTCCGCCGGGTGCGCGACGGCAAGCTCGTCGAGATCGCGCGCAAGCGCGCGGACGAGCTCGCGACCATGGAGCGCCTGGAGAACTTCGGCCTCGCGCCCGCGGTGGATTGCGAGGGTCTGCCCTGGGACATGGCCGACGCGTTGCCGGAAGATGCCTGGCTGTTCCCGGGCAAGGGCTACGCCGGCGCGCTGGAGGTGAACACGCCGGCGCGGTGGCTGGGCCTGCGCGAGAAGCTCGAAGGCGATGGCTTCAGCGTGGACTACGCGCACACATTTCCGTTCGAGGTCCTGGAAGGCCCGCCGCAGTGGTACGGCGTGGCCACGGAAGAAAAGAGTGGCGACGCGTTCGATTTCGAGGTGGGCATCGAGGTGGATGGCCGGCGCGTGAACCTGTTGCCGGCCGTCGGTCGGGCGCTTTCCGAACACACGCTGTCGTTGACGCCGCCGGCGAATGAAACCGAGGACGCGGTGTGGTACGCGCCGGTTGACGAGCGACGCCGCGTGCCGGTGCGCTTGTCCGCGTTGCGCGCGTTGCTGGCGCCGCTCGCCGAGTACCTGCAGCGTCCGCGCGAGAAGTTGCGCCTGCCGCGCGTACAGGCCGGCCGTCTGGAAGAGTTCGCGCAGGCATTGCCCAAGGGCGGTGGCAAGCTGGAAGCACCGAAAGAGCTGACCGGCTTCACCACGCGGCTGCGCGAGGCGGCGGCGCACGCGTCCGATGCGATTCCGCAGGACTTCGCCGGCGATTTGCGACCGTATCAGCGAGAAGGCCTGCGTTGGTTGAACGCGCTCGCCGAAGCGGGCCTCGGCGGCGTCCTCGCCGACGACATGGGCTTGGGCAAGACCGTGCAGTTGCTCGCGCACCTGCTTGCGTTGAAACAAAGCAGCGCGCTGACGCAGCCGGCGTTGATCGTCGCGCCGACCAGCCTGATCCCGAACTGGCAGGCCGAAGCGAAGCGCTTCGCACCCACTTTGAAGGTGCTGACGCTGCACGGCCCCGAACGCGTGCGCAGCTTCGACCGCCTCGCCGGCCACGACGTCATCCTCACCAGCTACGCCTTGCTGCCGCGCGATCTTTCCGTGCTGCGTGAGCAGCCGTTCGCGCTGGTGGTGCTGGACGAAGCACAGCAGGTGAAGAATCCGCGCACGCAGGCGCGTCGGGCCCTGCTTTCCATTGCCGCCACGCGCCGCGTCTGCATGACTGGCACGCCGCTGGAAAACCACCTCGGCGAGTTGTGGTCACAGATGGACCTCGCCGTTCCGGGACTGCTCGGCGACGAGGGTTCGTTCCGCAAGCATTACCGCATTCCGATCGAACGCCAATCCGATGCGGAATGCCAGGCGCGGCTCAACCGTCGCCTCGCGCCATTCATCCTGCGCCGGACCAAGGCGCAGGTCGCGAGCGATCTTCCGGAGAAAACCGAGATCGCGCGCGGCGTGGCGCTTTCGGGCCGGCAGAAGGAACTCTACGAATCGCTGCGCGTGTCGCTGTCGGAAGAATTGCGCGAGGTGATCCGCCAGCGTGGCATCGAACACAGCGGCATCATCGTCCTGGACGCGCTGTTGAAACTTCGGCAGGCCTGTTGCGATCCGCGGCTGGTCAAGCTGGAAGCCGCGCGCGGCGTGCGCGAATCGGCCAAGCTGGAACTGCTGATGGACATGGTGCCGGACCTGGTCTCCGAAGGCCGGCGCGTGCTGCTGTTTTCGCAGTTCACCGAAATGCTGGCGCTGATCGCGCGCGAGCTGGATCGCCGGCACCTCAAATACGTCACGCTCACCGGCGACACGCGCGATCGCGCCGAACCGGTGCGCAAGTTCCAGGACGGCGAGGTGCCGCTGTTCCTGCTGTCGCTGAAGGCTGGCGGCGTCGGCCTGAACCTCACCGCCGCCGATACCGTGATCCACTACGACCCATGGTGGAACCCGGCCGCGGAAGCGCAGGCTTCCGATCGCGCGCACCGCATCGGCCAGGACAAGGCGGTGTTCGTCTATCGCCTGATCTGCGCAGGTACCGTCGAGGAACGTATCGAACAACTGAAGGCGCGCAAGGCGGAACTCGCGCAAGCTGTGCTGGAAGGTGGCGGCACGCGCGACAAGCTGGCGTTCGACGAGGAAGA
>JBQCHG010000039.1:0-37900 GCA_051954935.1 Rhodanobacteraceae bacterium | reverse complement strand
CCGGCGGCGAAGATGAGGGCTTTCATGAGCGGCTCGCAAAGCTACTGCGCTCGGCATCTCGCGCGCCGGCGGTGCTCGGAATCCTCATGTATTGACATATACACTCCGGTTCCTGCGCTCCGGCGACGCGCAACCTGCCTTCGCTCGCTACGCTTTTCGAGCCACTCATCATGGCGCTTCTTGCCTTAGATCCCGCCCGCCGATCTTGCGCTCGACCAAGGCGATGAAGTCGACGAGCTCGGGATGTTGTGCGCCGACGCTGCGCACGTAGTGCCACACGCGCGGCAGGTCGTTGAGATAGCCACGCTTGCCGTCGCGGTACCACAGCCGGCAGAAAAGGCCGAGCACCTTGATGTGCCGCTGCAGCCCCATCAGATCGAACCAGCGCTGCCAGGTACGCGCGTCCACGCGCTCGTCCAGCATGCCGGCATCGCGCAGCGCAAGGCGATGGCCCTCCGCCCATTCGCGTACGCGCGGTTCGTCCCAGACGATGTAGCAGTCGCGCAGCAGCGAAACCAGGTCGTAGGTGAGTGGCCCGAACAGCGCGTCCTGGATATCGATGATGCCGGGACCGTTCTCCGGCACGATCATCAGGTTGCGGCTGTGATAGTCGCGATGCAGATAGGCGCGCGGTTGCGCGAGCGCGCTGTTGATCAGCAGCCGGAACGCCGCTTCGATCACGTCCCACTCGTCGCATTCAATGGCGACGCCGAGATGCTTCTGCAGGAACCATGTCGGCATCAGCTCCAGTTCGGTCATCAGCCGCGGCTCGTCGTAGGGCGGCAGGCCGCCTGCGTCCACCCGCGTCTGCATCGTGACCAACGCGGCCAGCGCATCGCCGTATAGCGCATCCACGGTCGAATCGTTCAGTTCCGGCAGATAGGTGCGCGTGCCGAGGTCCTCCAGCAGCAGAAGCCCGCGCGCGCGATCCTGCGCCAATACTTCCGGTGCGTGCAGGCCGGCCGCGCGCAGGCGCGCGGCCACGTCCAGCCAGGCGTCGAATTTCTCGATTTCCGCCGGCGGGGCGTCCATCACGATCGCGCTGCGCGCGCCCTCGCGCGCGCGCCAGTAGCTGCGGAAGCTGGCGTCTTCAGACGCGCGCTCGAGGGTGATCGCGCCGCCCAGCGTCGCGCGCGCGAAGGCGAGGCGCTCGGCAGCGCGGTCGGTGGCGGGCGGCGTGGCGAGATCGTTCATGTTTTCACGTCATGTTGCCGGGCGGATCGGAAAGATGAGTGTCTCTGGACCAGGGAGCGCGGCGTCCGTGGCGACGCACGGCATTGTATGTCCTTATCGCGGTTCTGCAGGGCCGGTCCGCACCAAAGCGCAGTCGCTTTGGGCTATGCTCGTGGGTTTTCGGGGCGTGGAAAGATGGCGGACACCGCGGCGTTCCAAACCCATCTCGACCGGCTGGAGGCGGAATCCATCCGCATCCTGCGCGAGACCGTGGCCGAGTGCCGCAAGCCCGTCCTGCTCTACTCGATCGGCAAGGATTCCTCGGTCCTGCTGCACCTGCTGCTGAAGGCGTTCCATCCGGCCAAGCCGCCGCTGCCGCTGCTGCACGTGGACACCACCTGGAAATTCCGCGAGATGATCGCCTTCCGCGATCGGGTCGCGAAAGACACTGGCGTGGACCTGATCGTGCACATCAACCAGGAGGGCGTGAGGCGCGGCATCAACCCGATCACGCATGGCGCCTCGATGCACACCGAGATCATGAAGACACAGGCGCTGCGGCAGGCGCTGGCCGATCACGGTTTCGATGCGGCGATCGGCGGCGCGCGACGCGACGAGGATCCCGCGCGGGCCAAGGAACGCGTGTTCTCGCTGCGCGGCGCCGGCCAGCGCTGGGAACCCCGCAAGCAGCGGCCGGAACCCTGGAGCCTGTTCAACACGCGGCTGGCAAGCGACGAGACGCTGCGCGTCTTCCCGCTTTCGGACTGGACGGAACTCGACGTGTGGCTCTACATCCGCCGCGAGAACATCCCGGTGGTGCCGCTCTACTTCGCCGCCGTGCGCCCGGTGATCGAGCGCAATGGCGCGCTGCTGGTTTACGACGACGACCGCATGCCGCTGAACGACGGCGAGAAGCCTGTGCCGCGCAAGGTGCGTTTCCGCACCCTCGGCTGCTGGCCGCTGACCGCGGCGGTGGAATCGTCCGCGTCCAATCTGGACGAGATCATCGACGAGATGCTGGAGACGCGCGTGTCCGAGCGCGCGGGCAGGATCATTGACCACGATCCTTCCGATTCCATGGAGCGGAAGAAGAGGGAAGGGTACTTCTGATGGCCGTCGTCACCGAATGCGAGACCCCGATGATCGCCGAGCGGTTGCAAGCGCTGGCCAACCGCGACACGCTGCGCATTGCGATCTGCGGCAGCGTGGATGACGGCAAGAGCACGTTGCTGGGCCGCCTGCTCGCGGAAGCCGGGATGATCCCGGAGGATCGCCTGGCGCAGATGATCCGCGACAGCCGCAAGCACGGCACGCAGGGCGGCGCGCCCGACTATGCGCTGCTGCTGGACGGCCTGGAAGCCGAGCGCGAGCAGGGCATCACCATCGACGTGGCCTGGCGCTATTTCGGCACCGACAAGCGCGCGTTTATCGTCGCCGATTGCCCGGGGCACGCGCAGTACACGCGCAACATGGCGAGCGGCGCGTCCAGTGCGGAACTCGGGATCGTGCTGGTGGACGCACGCGCCGGCGTGCAGACGCAGACGCGCCGGCACGTTGCGATCCTGTCCATGTTCGGCGTCAAGCGCGTGCTGTTCGCGGTCAACAAGCTGGATTTGATCGAATACGACCCCGCGCGCTACGCCGAGATCGAAACCGAGTGCACTCGGCTTGCACGCACGCTCGGGATTGCGCACAGCGATGCGATTCCGGTCTCCGCGTTGAACGCGGACAACCTGGTCGCGCGTTCGCCGCGCACGCCGTGGTACGCCGGGCCGCCGCTGCTCTCGTATCTGGAGGAAGTGCCGCTGGAGCACCGCGGCGAGGCCGTGTTCGCGATGCCGGTGCAGTGGGTCAACCGGCCCGACCACACGTTCCGCGGCTATGTCGGCAGCATCGCCTCCGGGCGCGTTGCCACGGGCGACGAAATCATCGTGATGCCGTCAGGGCAGCGCTCGCGCGTCGCGCGCGTGATCGGCGGCGACGGCGATCTCGCGCGGGCGCAGGCCGACCAGGCGGTGACGCTCACGCTCGCCGACCAGATCGACGTGGCGCGCGGCGATGTCATCGCCGATGCCGCGCATCCGCCGCAAGTGGCCGCGCAGTTCGCCTGCCACCTGCTGTGGCTGGACGATGCGGCGTTGCTTCCCGGCCGCCGTTATCTGTTGAAGCTGGCCACGCGGACGCTCGGCGCGCAGGTCACCGAGATCAAGCACCGGATCGATCCGGACACCCAGGCGCAGCTCGCCGCGACCCGCCTCTCCGCCAACGAGATCGGCGTCTGCAATCTTTCACTGGACGCGGAGATCGCCTACGAGCCGTACGCGCGCAACCGCAGGCTCGGCGGCTTCATCCTGATCGACCGCGAAAGCAATGCCACGGTCGGGTGCGGCACGCTCGATTTCGGCCTGCGCCGCGACAAGAACGTGCACTGGCAGCATCTGGACGTGGACCGCGTGGCGCGCGCACGCATCAAGGGCCAGCTGCCGCGCTGCCTGTGGTTCACCGGCCTGTCCGGCGCGGGCAAGTCGACGATCGCCAACCTTGTCGAGCGCCGGCTGCACGCGGACGGCTTCCATACCATCATCCTGGATGGCGACAACGTCCGTCACGGGCTGAATCGCGACCTGGGGTTCACCGATTCCGATCGCGTGGAGAACATCCGCCGCGTGGCCGAGGTCGCCAAGCTGATGCTGGATGCGGGCCTGATCGTGCTTGTGAGTTTCATCTCGCCGTTCCGCGCCGAGCGCGACATGGCACGCGCGCTGTTCAACGAGGGCGAGTTCCTCGAAGTGTTCGTGGACGCGCCGTTGGAAATCTGCGAAGAGCGCGACGTGAAAGGCCTCTACGCCAAGGCGCGCGCCGGCCAGATCGCCAATTTCACCGGCATCGGGTCGCCTTACGAGCCGCCGGAAAACCCGGAAGTGCACCTGCACTCGGGCAGCGAAACCGCCGCCGACTCGGCGAAGCGGGTGATCGACGCGCTGGGGCTGTAAAGAAGTCGCCCGTTACGGGTTGTCGGTTGCGGAAGCGACGGCAGGCGTTCCGCAACAACGACCCGAGCCGGAGCTCAGAAATGGCCGGAGAGCGGTATCGCCCGGCGCAACGTCGAAGGCGTCTTCGGCCAGCCCTTGGGATCTTTCAGGTAGGGGTGATCCGGGTAGTTGAGCTTGAGCACGCTCACGGCCTGCTCTGCAAGTTTCGGCCGGCCCAGCAGCGTGTAGCTCTTGGCCAGCACGGCGAGCGCATCGGCCACCTGCGGACTGCGCTGGTAGTGCTCGACGATGTATTCGGCGCGATCGGCCGCACCGACGTAAGCCTCCCGGCGCAGATAGTATTCCGCGATGTTCAATTCGAACTGCGCCAGGCCGTTGCGCAACCAGATCATGCGCTGGCGCGCATCGGGTGCGTAGCGTGAACTCGGAAAGCGCTGCACCAACTGCGAGAAATCGTCGAAGGACTGCAGCGCGTAGCCCTGGTCGCGGCGCGAGGCGCTGTGCTGGGTGAAACGTTCCAGCAGCGTGCCCGTGCGATCGAAGTTGATCAGTCCGCGCAGATAGTACGCATAGTCGATGTGCTTCTGCGCGGGATAGGTCTTGATGAAGCGATTGATGGCCGAATAGGCCTCGTCCGGCTTGTCGTCCTTGTAGTAGGCATAGGCCAGGTCGATCTGCGCCTGCTCGTTGTAGTCGCCATACGGGAAACGCGCAATCAGCCGTTGGTAGAGTGTTTCCGCCGAGCCGTAATTGCCGTCCTTCAGCCTTTCGGTCGCGAGGTTGTAGAGCTTGTCCACCGGCAGAGTGTCGCCCGGGTTACCCTTGGTTCCCCCGCGATGGAAGAAAGAACATGCTGCCAGCGCCAGCAACAGCGGCGCGAGCAGGGTGATTTTCAACGAGGAACGCACGATTGGACTGCGCATGAGGAACCCGGGTACAGATGCAAGCGGCGATGATAGCGGAAAAAAGGCTCTGGCCATGAACGCGCTGCACGCACAGGTGCCGGTGGAAGCGGCTGGCCGGCGCTTCGACCAGGTGCTCAGCACTTTGTTCCCGGATTACTCGCGATCGCGCCTGGCCGGCTGGATCAAATCCGGCGCGGCGACGCTGGACGGTGCGCGAGCGGCGCCGCGCCAACTCGTGCGCGGCGGGGAAGCCGTCGAGTTGAACATCGTCGAGGCTGCCGAGGTCGAGGACGCGCCCGAACCGATCCCCCTGCGCATCGTGCACGAGGACGCCGAGCTGCTGGTTGTGGACAAGCCTGCGGGTCTGGTCGTGCATCCCGGTGCAGGCAATCCGCGGGGCACCTTGCAGAACGCGCTCCTGCACCATGATCCGCAACTGGTGAACCTGCCGCGCGCCGGGATCGTGCATCGCCTGGACAAGGACACGTCCGGCCTGCTGGTGGTCGCGCGCACCCTGCGCGCGCACACCGCGCTCGTGGCAATGCTCGGGCGGCGCGAGATCCACCGCCGCTATGCCGCGATCGTGAACGGGGTGCCGGTCGCGGGCGGCACGGTGGATGCGCCGTTGGACCGCCATCCCGCCGATCGCCTGCGCCGGGCGGTGCGCGAAGGTGGCCGTCCCGCACGCACGCATTACCGCGTGCGGGAGCGCTTCCGCGCACACGCGCTGCTGCAGTGCGAACTGGAAAGCGGACGCACGCACCAGATCCGCGTGCACATGGCGCACGCGGGCTTTCCGCTGGTCGGAGATCCGCTCTACGGCGGTGGCCTGAAACTGCCGTGCGGAGCAACCGCCGAACTGGCCGAGGCGTTGCGCGGTTTCAGGCGGCAGGCGCTGCACGCCGAGAAGCTCGCCTTCGAGCATCCGGTGCGCGGAGAGCCGATGAACTTCGAAGCCGAACCGCCGGCGGATTTCCTCGATCTGCTGAAGGCATTGCGTGCGGACGCGAAGGAAGTCGCGTGAGCGCAGAGTGGATCATCCCCGATTGGCCCGAACCGGCGGGCGTGCGCGCCATGGTAACCACCCGCTACGGGCCGGGTGTATCGCAACCGCCGTTTGACGCGTTCAACCTGGGTTCGCGCTGTGGCGACACCCCGGAGGCGGTCGCGCAAAATCGCGCACGACTGCGCGAGGCGCTGCAGTTGCCCGCAGAGCCGCGCTGGTTGCGGCAGGTGCATGGAGCCGGCGTGGCGCAGTTCGCAGCGGACAGCGCAGATGGCGAATTCGAAGCGGACGCCGCTTGTACCCGTGCGCCGGGCGAGGTGCTGGCGATCCTCACCGCAGACTGCATGCCGGTGCTGTTCTGCGCAAACGACGGTTCCGAAATTGCCGCCGCGCACGCTGGTTGGCGCGGCCTGTGCGCCGGCGTGGTGGAAAACACGCTCGCGGCCATGCGCACGCCGCGGGACAACGTTCTTGCCTGGCTCGGTCCGGCGATCGGTCCGCGCTCGTATGAAGTCGGCGACGAAGTGCGCGGGGCATTTGTCGCACGCGATGGTGCGGCGGTCGAGGCGTTCGCGCCGACGCGTCCTGGCCATTGGCATTGCGATTTGTACGCGCTCGCGCGCCTGCGGCTGGGCGCTGCCGGCGTGAACCGGATTTACGGAGGCGGTTTCGACACTTTCACCGACCCGCGCCTGTATTCGTTCCGCCGTGACGGCGCGCGTAGCGGACGTTTCGCCACCTTGATCTGGATTTCACGCCGCGAGGCGGCAATGGAGGTACTCTGACGTTTGGTGGATCCGGTCGCATGGATGCGACCGAACGCGATGCCAAGGAAGGAAACGATGGAAGCGAACCGGGCCATCAGGCCCAACCTGTTCCTGGTCGGCGCGCCCAAGTGCGGCACGACCTCGCTGTACGAATACCTGCGCCAGCATCCGCAGATCTTTTTCCCGGCGTCCGACGGCCTTGCCTACTGGAACGCAAAGGAGCCGGCGTTCTTCTGCACCGATCTCGACCTGCCGGAGGACAACTCCATAAAGGATGAGCAGCGGTATCTCGCGCCCTACGTGGGCAGCGAAAAATATCGCTGGCGCGGCGACGCTTCGGCCTATTACCTGTACTCGAAGATCGCGCCCGCGCGCATCCGGGAGTATTCGCCCGATGCGCGCATCCTGATCGTGCTGCGACCTCCGCTGGATCAGATGCGCTCGCAACACAACCACCTGGTGCGGGCGCGCCGCGAGGACATCTCTGATTTCCACGCCGCGGTTTCGGCCAGCGCCGAGCGCCGCGCCGGCAAGCAAATCCCGCCAGGCCGTGGCGTGCGAGCCTGGCTGGACTATCTGGGGATCGCGCATTTTGCGCCGCAGGTGCAACGTTACGTGGATGCTTTCGGCGTCGAACGCGTGAAGGTGCTGCTGCTGGAAGACTTGATCGCGCGGCCGGCGGAAACCTTCCGCGACGTATTGCGCTTTCTGGATGTGGACACGAGTTTCGTGCCGGAATTCCGCGTGCACAACGAGGCGCCGCCGCGTGGCGTGCTGGAGCGCTTCATCACCGCGACGTATCGGCAGCCCGCGTTCAAGCGGGTAGCGAGTACGCTGTTTCCGTATCCGGTCCGGCGGCGCTTCATCTCTCGAGTGCGTCGGCTGGACGAGAGGCGCGCCAAAGCCGATCCGCGCGACCTGGAGTTGCGTGCCGCCCTGCGCGCGGACGTGGAAAGACTGGCGGGCCTGATCGGGCGGGATTTATCGCACTGGATGTGAGCCTCACGCGTCCTCCAGCGCCACAAGGAAGCTTTTTCGCCACGCGGTGATGTCGTGCTTCTGCAGGTGCGCGAACATCGCGTGCCAGCGCTCACGGCGTTCGTGCTGGGGCATGGTGAGCCCGCGTGCGATCGCGTTTACCAGTTCGTCGGCGTCGTAAGGATTGACACACAGAGCCGAATCGAGCTCGCGCGCGGCACCGGCGAAATGCGACAGCACCAGCACGCCTGGGTCGTGCGGCGCCTGCGCGGCGATGTATTCCTTGGCGACGAGGTTCATGCCGTCACGCAGCGGCGTCACCAGCGCCAGCCGCGCCATGCGGCAGAAGCCGGCGAGCGTCGCGTGGCGGAAGCTGCGGTTCACGTAGCGGATCGGCACCCAGTCCGGCTCCGCGTAGCGGCCGTTGATCGCGCCGGCCATGCGCTCCAGCCGCGTGCGCAGTTCCCGGTATTCCGGCACTTCCTGGCGCGAAGGCGGCGCGATCTGCAACAGCGACACCTTCGCACGCCAGTGCGCGTGCGTCTGCAGGAACCGGCCGAAGGCCTCGAAACGCTTCGGCAATCCTTTCGAGTAATCCAGGCGATCTATCCCGATCGCCAGCGCGCGCCCTTCCAGGCTGCCGCGCAGGCGTTCGCTGGCTGCGCTGCGCACCGCGGTGGCGGCCTGCCTGGCGATGCGGTCGGCATCCACGCTGATCGGGAACGCGGCGATGCGAAAGCTGCGACCGTCGCGCATGGTGACATGGCCCTTGGCGCCGATCGCCGCGCCGAGCTCCTCGCGCAGGTAATCGTGCAATGCGCGCACGTCATCGCGCGTCTGCAACCCGACAAGGTCGTAGGCACCGAAGGTGGAGAACAGTTCCTCGTGGCCCGGCAGGGTGGCCAGCAACTGCGCCGGCGGCAGCGGTACGTGCAGGAAGAAGCCGATGCGATTGCCCAGCCCGAGCTTGCGCAGCTCCGCGCCCAGCGGGATCAGATGGTAATCGTGTATCCAGATGCGATCTTCGCTGCGCAGCAACGGTGCGAGCTTTTGCGCGAACAGCCGGTTCACTTCCAGATACGCGGCGTGATGCTCCCGGCAGTAGTCGATCAGGTTGGGCTGGAAGTGCAGCAGCGGCCACAGCGTGCGATTGGAGAAGCCGAGATAGTAGTCGTCGTACTCGGCGCGGGTGAGATCCAGCAGCGCGTAATCGATCGCGCCCTCGCTCTGCTGGCGCAGGTCGCGCGCGCTGGCCGGCACGATCCGCCCGCTCCAGCCGAACCACAACCCGCCTGTTTCGGAAAGCGCCGCCTCCATCGCCGCCGCCAATCCGCCGGCGCGCGCCTCTTTCGGCAACGCCACGCGGTTGGAAACAACGACCAGCCGATTCACGGCAGGCCGACTCACAGGACGTCGCTCCACTTGGTCGAGAGCGAGCGTGCCGCGTTGATCAGGCCGACCATGGAATAGGTCTGCGGGAAATTGCCCCACAGTTCCCCGGTCGCCGGGTCCACGTCCTCCGACAACAGGCCCAGCGGGTTGCGCATCGCCAGCAGCTTCTCGAACAGCTTACGCGCGTCGTCCATGCGGCCGATCGCCACCAGTGCCTCCACGTACCAGAAATTGCAGATGGTGAAGCTGGTCTGCGGCGCGCCGAAATCGTCGGGCTTCGCGTAGCGCAGCAGGAAGCCGTCGCGCATCAGCTTCTCGCCGACCATCTCCACCGTCTTGATGAAGCGTGGGTCGTCCGCGGCGATGAAGCGCAGGCCTTCGAGCAACAGCAGGCTGGCGTCGAGGTCCTCGCTGCCGAAGGATTCCACGAAATAGCCGCCCGGATGCACGGCGTGCTTCAACACCGCGGCGCGGATGCGATCGGCGCGGCGATGCCAGAAGCGCGAGCGGTCCTCCAGGTTCAGCCAGCGGGCGATACGCGCGAGCCGGTCGCAGGCCACCCAGCACATCACCGCCGAATAGGTGTGCACCGACTTGCGCCCGCGCAGCTCCCACAACCCGGCGTCGGGCTGGTCGAAAACCTTGTAGGCCATCTCTCCGCAGCGCTCCAGGCGCTTGAACGCGGTCTCGTCGCCGGGCGCGACCAGCCGCCTGTCGTTGAACATCTGCGTGGCTGCCAGCACCACGCTGCCGTAGATGTCGTTCTGCTGCTGCTTCCAGGCTTCGTTGCCGACCCGTACAGGGCCCATGCCGCGATAGCCTTCCAGATGGGCCTCCTTGCGCTCGGGCAGTTCGTCCTGGAAATGGATGCCGTACACCGGCGCCATCTGGTCGTCCTTGACCGCGAGATTGAAGATGTAGCGCATGTACTCTTCCATGCTCTTGGTCGCGCTCAGGCGATTCAGGGCGCGCACCGACAGCGCCGCGTCGCGCGGCCAGCAGTAGCGGTAATCCCAGGTGCGCACGGTGTCGGGCGCTTCCGGAATGGAAGTAGTCATCGCCGCGATGATCGCGCCGGTGCCTTCGTACTGGCACAGCTTCAGCGTGATCGCTGCCCGGATCACCGCGTCCTGCCACTCGGCGGGAATCGAGAGATAGCGCGACCACTCGTGCCAGTAATCGAGCGTTGCATCCAGCGCCTCGCGGAAATAATGGCCGGGCGATTCGTGAAGGGTCTCATCCGTCCCCATCACGATGTGCAGTTCGCCGTCCAGCAGGAACGAGAGCTCGTCGCGCAGCATTGGCAGCTGCGCGTCGGTGGTGACGCGCAGCACCAGTGGATCGAGCATGAAGCGCAGGTGGTTGGAGCCGAAGGTGCGCTCGGGAACGCGCGCGCCGTAACCGGTCAGCGGGCGCAAGCGCATGCGGATGCGCGGCGAGCCCGAGACCGGCCGGATCCGTCGCAGGATCTGCATTGGATGGAAGATGCGGCCATGCTGTTTGTAGCGCGGCGCGAAATCGGTGATCTCCAGCACCGCGCCGTCCCTGGCGGTGAGCAGGGTGGTCAGCACCGCGCTGTTGTCCACGTAACATTGCTCGTGCTTGACTTCGTTTTCCAGCGCGACGTCGAAGAAGCCGTGCTCGCGAAGCTTCGGCGACAGCAACGAGCAGAACACCGGATCGCCGTCGAAAGCCGGCACGCAATGCCAGGTGATGCGGCCGCGGCCGTCGATCAGCGCGTTGATGGTGCCGTTGCCGATGATGCCCAGGTCGAGGTTGGATTGCTGCGCGTGCGAGCGCATGCGTTCGGCTTTCCGGTGCGCATCCTCCTCGGATGCGATCTGCCTGGCGGGAAGCGGCTTGGCCTGTTTGGCCTTCAGCTTGTCCTGGCTGGACGGCTTCGATTTCGTCTTTCCCGGCGACGCCGATTTCGAAGATGCCTTCGTCGCTCCGGATTTGACCTGCTTCGATTTGCTGGAAGACTTCGCTGCCTTGGCCACGGCCGACTCCTTGTCGTGGATGGAAATTCCGTTCGCCCTGGGTCGGGCGAACTCACCTTGTGCTTCGTGGTCCGAGACCTCACCACTTGATCAACAGCCGCGCCGGGCCAGTGCGCCCAGCCATGCGCGGACCGCACGCGGATCATCGATTGCGAAATTCGCCCGCGTCGGCCGGCGTGCACCAATGATCACGCTGACGCCGCCGCAACTGTTGACCTCCTCGAATGCATGTTCATCGGTGAGATCGTCGCCGAGCATCCACGGTTGGCGGCCGGCGAACGGTTCGCTCGCCAGCAGCGCTGCCAGCGCGCGGCCTTTGTCGGCGCCGGCCGGCTTCAACTCGACCACGTGATTCCCGTGTTGCAGGGTGTAATCCTTGCCCGCACCCTCCAGCAGCTCCTGCGCGAGCCGTTCGACGTGCTCGCGCTGGTCCGGTGCGCCGCGATAGTGCAGGGCCAAGGCCTGCTGCTTGTCTTCCAGCAGCACGCCGGGCATTTGCGAGATGCGCGATTCGGCCAGCGCGCGTAGCGCAGCGACGTGCGCACTATCCTCCTCTTCGAGGCTGCGCCCATCGGCGAAGCGCAATTGCGCGCCATGCAGGCCGGCGGCGGCGCGCCGACGCCAGTCGAACAATTCGTCGAGCTGCTCCAGCGTGCGCCCGCTCAGCAGCGCGACGGCGCCGCGCAGGCGTTCGCGCAGGCAAGTCAGGTCATCGTGCAGTTGCGGGTCGACGTGCACGCCTTCGGGGTGCGACGCGAAATCCAGCAGCGTACCGTCCACGTCGAGGAACAGAGCCCACTCGTCGTCCGCGCCGGGCGCGGGCGGGGCGGGAAGCGCTGCGAAATGATCGCGGTTGGGCGCGGACACCTCGATCCATCAAAGTGGGTTCAGCTCTTCATTGTGACGCATCGGGCGTGAATGGCCAAACGAGCGCCGGCCCTGCGCAGCCAATTCGGCCGCGAGAGTGGAAGGTGCGTTTCGACTCCGTCCCTGCGCGGGCTGCCCGGCGCAGAGGAATCAGGCGGTCAGCGCAGCAGTTCCGCCACTGCCGCGTGCGCGCGCACTGCGAGTTGCTGGCGATCATGTGCCTGCAATCCCAGTGTGGAGATCGGCGGTCCGATGCGCACGCGGATCGTGCCGGGCCGGACACGGAAACCGGCAGGCGGCAGCACCGCGCCGCTGCCTTCGATCGCGATCGGCACGACCGGCACCTGCGCGGCGATCGCGTCCTGGAACACGCCGCCCTTAAACGCGCGCAATTCGCCTTCCCGGCTGCGCGTGCCTTCCGGAAACGCGCACAGGTTTCCGCCATGCTCGAGCAGTTGCGCGGCAGCATTCAAGCTGCGCGCGGCGCTGTGCGCCTTGCCGCGCTCGATGAACACCATGCCCATCGCTCGCGCATACCAGCCGATGAACGGCACCGTGGCGAGTTCCTGCTTCAACACGAAACGCAGCGGCACAGGCAGCGCCCTGAACAGCGCGCAGACGTCGATGATGGATTGATGATTGGCCACGAACACGTGCGGGCGCGACCAGTCCACGTGCTCCATGCCTTCGACGCGTAACCGCGCCAGCGCTCCGCGCAGCAGGCCGGGCGCCCACAACCTCGATGCCATCCGCAGCGGCAGGTGAGTGCGCCCGCCGCCCAACAGCCTTGCCAGCAAGGCCAGTGTGATGCAGCCAGCGCTCCAGCCGATCGTGTAGATCAATTGCAGCGCGTTGAACACCGCCCAGGCCGCCCGCCCGGCAGCCGACGAACGCGTTTCAAGCCCGATGGCGCTCACCTCGTTCCCCCGGATCAAACTTGCGAAAATGATAGCGCCATGCGAGCCGCCGGCGCGCACTCCGGCTTGGGGCGAGACATCGTGTGGACGCTGCGGCTGCCGCCGCCGGACCGGGTTTCCCTCGGCGCCGCGGATCCGGAAATGCTTGAACTCGCGCGGGGAGACCGCATCTTTCTTGCTCGACACTCATCGTCAAGGGATCGCCATGCGCCCCGACAAACTCACCTCCCGATTCCAGCAGGCGCTCAGCGACGCGCAGTCGCTGGCGGTGGGCCGCGACCACAACATGCTGGAACCGGCGCACGTGCTGGCCGCACTGCTCGACCAGCAGGGTGGCTCGACCGCGCCGATGCTGGCGCAGGCCGGCGCCAACGTGCCGCTGTTGCGCGAGCGCGTGGGCGAAATCCTGCAGCGCCTGCCGCAGGTGCGCGGACAGGAAGGCCACATCAACGTCAGCAACGAACTGACCCGCCTGTTCAACCTCACCGACAAGCTGGCGCAGCAGCGTGGCGACCAGTTCATCGCCTCCGAGCTGTTCGTGCTCGCGTGCCTGGAGGACAAGGGCGCGGTCGGCGCAGCGCTGAAGGCCGCCGGCGCCAACCGGCAGAATCTCGAAGCCGCGATCGAGAAGATGCGCGGCGGCGAGAAGGTGCAGTCGGAGAACGCGGAGGACCAGCGCCAGGCGCTGGAGAAGTTCACCATCGACCTCACCGGCCGCGCCGAGAGCGGCAAGCTGGATCCGGTGATCGGGCGCGACGAGGAAATCCGCCGCGTGATCCAGGTGCTCTCGCGCCGCACCAAGAACAATCCGGTGCTGATCGGCGAACCGGGCGTTGGCAAGACCGCGATCGTCGAAGGTCTGGCGCAGCGCATCGTCAACAACGAGGTGCCCGAAGGCCTGCGCGACAAGCGCGTGCTCGCGTTGGACATGGGCGCGCTGATCGCCGGCGCCAAGTTTCGCGGCGAATTCGAGGAGCGCCTGAAGGGCGTGCTCAACGATCTCGCCAAGCAGGAAGGCCGCATCATCCTGTTCATCGACGAGCTGCACACGATGGTCGGCGCCGGCAAGGCCGAAGGCGCGATGGATGCCGGCAACATGCTGAAGCCCGCGCTCGCGCGTGGCGAGCTGCACTGCATCGGTGCGACGACGCTGGACGAATACCGCAAGTACATCGAGAAGGATGCGGCGCTGGAGCGGCGCTTCCAGAAGGTGTTCGTGGGCGAGCCGAGCGTGGAGGACACGATCGCGATCCTGCGTGGGCTGAAGGAAAAGTACGCCGTGCACCACGGCGTGGAGATCACCGATCCTGCGATCGTCGCCGCGGCGACCTTGTCGAACCGCTACATCACCGACCGCCAGTTGCCCGACAAGGCGATCGACCTGATGGACGAGGCTGCCTCGCGTATCCGCATGGAGATCGACTCCAAGCCGGAGGAACTCGATCGCATGGAACGCCGACTGATCCAGTTGAAGATCCAGCGCGAGGCGCTGAAGAAGGAGAAGGATCCCGAATCGCAGAAGCGGCTGGCCGATCTGGAAACCGACATCGAAAAACTGGAACGCGAATTCTCCGACTTGAACGAAGTGTGGAAGTCGGAGAAGGCCGCCGTGTCCGGCACGACCAGGGTCAAGGAGCAGATCGAACAGGCGCGCCTGGAACTGGAAGCCGCGCAGCGCCGGCAGGACTACACGAAGATGAGCGAGATCCAGTACGGCCGCCTGCCGGAACTGGAGAAGCAGTTGAAGGCCGCGCAGGAAGCGGAGAAGACCGGCTTCAAGCTGCTGCAGGACAAGGTGACCGCGGAAGAAATCGCGCAGGTCGTCTCACGCTGGACCGGCATCCCGGTGTCGAAAATGCTGGAAGGCGAGCGCGAAAAACTGCTGCACATGGAAGACGCGCTGCACGCGAACGTGATCGGCCAGGACGAAGCCGTGCGCGCGGTGAGCGATGCGATCCGGCGCGCGCGTGCGGGCCTGTCCGATCCCAATCGCCCGTACGGTTCGTTCCTGTTCCTCGGTCCCACCGGCGTCGGCAAGACCGAACTGTGCAAGGCGCTTGCGGGTTTCCTGTTCGACACCACCGAAGCGATGGTGCGGATCGACATGAGCGAGTTCATGGAGAAGCATTCGGTCGCGCGGCTGATCGGCGCACCGCCCGGATACGTTGGTTACGAGGAAGGCGGCTATCTCACCGAAGCGGTGCGCCGTCGTCCCTACAGCGTGATCCTGCTGGACGAAGTGGAGAAGGCGCATCCGGACGTGTTCAACATCCTGCTGCAGGTCCTCGATGACGGTCGCCTCACCGACGGTCAGGGCCGCACCGTGGATTTCCGCAACACCGTGATCGTGATGACGTCCAATCTCGGATCGAACCTGATCCAGGAGATCGCGGCGAGCGGCATCGACGAGGATTCCCCCGAGGCCTATACGCAGATGAAGGCCGCGGTGATGGGCGTGGTGCAGGCGCATTTCCGCCCGGAGTTCATCAACCGGCTGGACGAGATCGTGGTGTTCCATCCACTGGACAAGCGGCAGATCCGCGAGATCGCGCGCTTGCAGACGCAGTATCTCGCCAAGCGACTGGCGGAACGGCAGATCACGCTGGATCTGTCGGATGCCGCGCTGATGCTGCTGGGCAACGCCGGTTTCGATCCGGTCTACGGCGCGCGCCCGCTGAAGCGCGCGATCCAGACGCAGCTGGAAAATCCGCTGGCGCAAAAGATTCTCTCGGGCGAATTCGGCGCCGGCGATATCGCCAACGTGGATGCGGAAGGCGGGAAGCTGGCGTTCCGCAAGAGCTGATCCGGCCGCCTCCCGCGGCCGCAACCATCCGCCCGAACCCTGCCCATGGAGGGAGGGCTTGATTCGGATCACTTCGCGTCGGGTGTAAAGGTCCAGTCCACTTTCGCGGTGAGCGGCTCGGTCGGATTGTCGAGGTTTTGCACCGTTGCGCTGCCGTGCAACGGCGCTTCCAACGTTGTGAACTTCGCGTCCTTGATGACAACGGATGGGAAATCCACAAATCGTGTCGTCGGAGCCTTGTCGCCGAACACGTACCGAGCCTCCATCTGGAACCGGGGCAAGGTCAGCTTGTACGTGTGCGTTTCCATTTGCGCCGCCAGCTCCAGACCACTGAAATCGATCCCCAGTGAAACATGGCGGCAATCGAACGTCGTGGTGCCTTGCTGACTCACCCGGCCATTGAGTTTTGTATCCCAACCTTTCCAGTGATTGTCGCCCTTGTCGTCCACGCTGGCGGTTCCGTGGCAAGGCCCGCCGAGTCGCCTCCACGTGCGATCACGACCCATGGCGTGCAGATTCTGTTCCAGTGCCGAATTGCCTTTTGCCATGAGGCTCATCATGACCGCCTGCTGGCATGCACTGTCGTCACCGCACGCTTCCATCTTGCCCGTGAAAGCGTTGTTTTCCCGAGACGGAACCGCCGAGCCGTACAACCTGCTGGTTACCTGCAGCCTGCGAAGGACATCGAACACATTGTGCTTTTCGCTGGTGTCCAGTTCGCTATGGCCGCTGAAGACGACGGTGTAGGTCAGGGTTCCACCGGGTACCTTGGGCTCCGTTGAGCCGGTAGTCGAGCCGTCCGCGTCGTCGGTACTGGATCCGTCATCCTGCGCGTCGCCCGGACCGTCGTCAGCATTCGACGGATTGCCTTGGTCCGATAAGCCACTGTCGTCTGTTGCGTTGGCACCTTCGCCCCCGTGCGCCGAGATCGCGCCGGCCGATCCGCCTGGCGCCGGCAATGTGCGCGCATCCGGATCGGCATGTCCGCATGCGGCCAACAGGGCGCACAGGACGATGCAGCAGGTCACACACGCGAACGATCTTGCCTGGCTTCGCATCTTCAAATCTCCCCACGAGTCATTAAGGCGTGACCTGCGCATGGCGCGGTCATTTGGCGTCCGGCGTGAAGGTCCAACTGACTTCTTCGGTCAACGGAATTTCCCAGTGCTCATTCCAGAGTCCGCGGCCGGCACCGATCCTCACCGTGGCACTGCCATCAAGTGGTTTGTCCAGCGAGTCGTAATGCGCGCCCTTGATGATGATCCCCGGCAGGATCACCGGCACTTCCGACGGCTCGGTCGGGCCGCCGACAAACGTGGTCGTGGCCTCGAGACGCAATTGCGGAAGGGTCAGGTCGTAGGTCTTGCTTGCGTCGAAAACATCCAAGCGCGGACCATCTTCGTTGGCCACGCTGAAATCATGGCTGCAATCAACCGAATCTTCGCCGCTGCGGATCGCATGCCCGGTTCTGAAACCGGTCGCGGTTGCACCGCTCCAGGTTGCCTTGTCGGTGATCTTCACGTGCGCGCTGCACGAAGTGCCGGACCAGGTGGTATCGCGCAGGTGCGCCTCGTAGGCGCTTTGCCCGATGGCGGCGACGTCGCCTTGCTGTTGCAGCTTCTGCATCAGCATCTTTTGCTTGCATGTCATGTCGCTGCCGCACCCATCCATGGCTTCCCGGATGCCATCCATGGGCCCCGCGGGTTGTGAGCCGCGATGGTTCCCGGCAATTCCCTGCATGCGTACCCGACCCTGTACGCTGCGTTGCAGGGTTGCGACTTCCTGCTCATCACGCGATTTGCGGATGTCATCCGCCTTCAGGATCACGGTGAAGGTGAGCGTGCCATCCGGCACCTTGCGCGATGTCCATTCGCCTCCGGAATCACCCTGGCCATCGGCTCCTGAATCGTCGTCCTGTGTATCGCCCGAGCTGTCATTGCCGTTTGATGGATTATCTTCATCCGCAAAGTCCTCATTGCCCGACGCGCTTTTACCGTTGCCGGAATTCGCTCTGCTCACGCCCGCCGATCCGCCGGGCGCCGGCGATGTGCGTGTATCCGGGTCGGTATGGCCGCACCCTGCCAGCAGGATGCTGAAGCAGATCAGCAGGGCAAGCCGTGTTGATCGTGTCGCTGGACTGAACATGCTGTCTTCCCTTGTGGTGGACGATCAATCGGTACTTCTGTCATCCGTATCGTTTGCCTCAGCCGAGCGGGGAGTTCGACCCTCCTCAGCCACGTAACGCCAATGCCACGACTCGAACTCGATGCCGCGCGGATCGTCCGGCGGATACGAAAGCTGGAATCCGAAATCTCCGGCATGCAGATCAGCGGCAAGCCGAGCTGGCGATCCGTTGCCATCACGGCTCATGCAGCGATCCAGGTGGGAGGAGGCGAAGCCGTACAGGCGCCAACGTCATCTGCCGAATTCGCGGGCGAGATGTTCGCGAGATCCGGCGAGCCGCGGGTTGCCCCATGGCAGGACGCGAATGCGGCAACCGCCGCGACGATGATCCGCCTTCGAGGCGCGCGCATTCACCACTCTACGCACGTCGGCTTCCACCGCGCAAAGCGGCAGGACGGTGTTCCTCATGATTCGCTCCCCCTTGTCTGAATCAAGGAAGCGGCGGGCGCCCCCGCGCCCGCCGCCCGAATTCAACCGCCGCCGCCGGTGCCGCCGTTGAGCTTGGGATCGGTCACGCCATTCTTGCCGTTGTAGTTCACCTTCAGCGCGCCCTGTTCCTTGGGTTTGACGGGAGCATCCTGGCCGGCCATGGGCGTGTTCGAGGTAGCGTACTGCCCGGTCGCATTCTTGTTGCTGCCGCTCCCCGAATTGCCGGCATCCTGGCCTCGGCCGCCGCCGGTGTCTTGGCCGCCGGGTCGGCCGAGGTGAACGATCTGGCCGGTCCCGCTGACCACTTCGCCGGGGCCGGAGGTGCCGCCCATGTCGGCGGAGTCCTGGTTCTGCACTCCCACGATGTGATGTCCGCTCTGGTAACTGCCGCCGTTTCCATCGGGTCCGTCCCAAGGCTTTCCGTTGCTCCAGGTCAGGCCCGCGTCATCGGTACCCGACCACTTCTGATCGCCGTGCCATGTCAGGGTTCCTTTATCCGAGGATGTGGTGCTTACCACGTTCGGATCGCTGTCGGCGGCCTTTCGATGCACCCATTCACCGAAACTGTCCGGGGCTCCCGCCTGCTCTGAAGCGCCCGATGTACCGCCATTGTTCATGTTCATCCCGTTGGCGCTTGCCATCCCCGGCGCGCTACCGGTTTGGGTGATCACGCCCGCCCCGCTGTTGCCGTAGCCGATCCCGCTGCCTTTCTGCTGGCCATAACCGCCGCCGTACTTGCCACCTGTTGATTGCTGGCCGACTACCTGGCCGTTCGGGCCGGTCACCGTCTGATTGCCCATGTTCACCTGGCCGTTCGGCCCGCTGAACGAGTTCTGCTGTCCGGTGACTTTGGTGTTCGGACCACTCGACTGTCCGCTGACCGTATTGCGATAGCCGGCGGCGCTTTGCGAAGTGCCGTAGTTCAAGGCCTCGCGCCCCATGCCCGCTTGTAACGGGCTGGGCGTGGCCTTGCCGCCCGCCTGTATCGGGTGAATGGAATTGGCGGAGTGGCCGCCCATCGGTGCGGCGCCATAACTCGCCCGGGATCCATAACCAGCGGAAGGAGCGTCCGGACTTCCGCCGTTGGTGCTGGTGACCTCCGGAACTGGCGTCCCACAGTTGCTGCCCGGCGGGCAGGCTTCTCCGCGCCGCATGCTCGGGTTGCCGTACCGCGACGGCGTGCTCCCGTACCCGGCGCGTTCGCGTGCCGGGCGTTCCCTGACGACATGGCCGCTACTGCTCGCGGTGCCGGGATAGGTGTATTGCGCTTGCGCCTGCACGGGCGCGCTCAAACCGAAAGCCAAGGCAACGGCAGCGGCCAACGTGGTCGGTGCCATCCTGGCGCGAAGCAACGAAAATCGAGCGTTCATCGGGATCTCCTGATCGAATGACGACTGGAAACTGCGTGCGCCCTTCCTTCGGCGCCGCTCAACCACCGTCGAGATTCAGCACGTCCTTGTCGCTGTTGCGGCGGCGCTGCTCTTTCGCATCGAAACCGGCCATGCAGCCATCGCGTTTCACCATTGCGCAATCGAGATAGTTGCTCGCCTCCACCAGCGCCGCGCGCACGGCCTTGCTGGCCGGGGTGTTGTTTGCGTGGTGGAAATCGCCGCCGATGCCGTACCAGGTCGAACCGCCGACATCCACGTTGCTGTCGGTGCTGCGGCCTTCTACCGTGCGCGAAAACAGCACTTCGGAGGTTTCGGCATCCACGACGCGCAGGTCTATCGCGACGTAGGCCTGGCTCTTGCCGCCGCCGACATGGAAGCCGCGGAAGCTGAGGCCGCCGCCGGTATCGGAAGTGTTTTCGGTGTAAGAAGTGACCGTGCCGGTGATCAGGTATTTTGCGCCGGTGATGTTGCCGGTAGCCGGCCCGCTGCCGCGGCGCACGCGTCCGGAATTGGCGAAATCCTGCTCGGCCAGCACCGCATTGACCTTCTGACGCTCGACCACGTTGAAGTCGCCGGTGGAAGACAGCTCGTTGCTGAGCACGCTCGCAAGTTGATGGCCGACATCGCCGTGGAACCAGGTCGCGCCGCTTCCGTCGTTGGTGAAATCAATCACGGCCACGGCCGGCCGCCCGCCTTGGGCCAGGGCCCCCACGCTGGTGCCGAGCGCCAAGGCGCCGAATGCGTACAGGATCGCTGCGCGTTTCATGCTGTCATCTCCGTTCCTGGGTGATGGGTCCGGGCCGCAACCGCGTTGCGGCTTCGCCGGGATCTTTCGCTGCGGGCCTGTCCGGTTTCTATGCCATTTCCTGCCCAAATCCGGTTCAGCGCGCGCCCGAAACGGGGACAAGACGTCGTTTCCGTCAAGGCGCGCTTGCTAAAATGCCGCGATGATCGCTTTCCGGAACTTCGCCCTGCGCCGGGGTGAACGGCTGCTGCTGTCCGACGTGGACCTGGCCTTGCACGCGGGTTGGCGGCTGGGCGTGGTCGGGCGCAACGGCTGCGGCAAGTCGTCGCTCTTCGCAGCGCTGCTCGGCGAACTGGAAGCCGATCGCGGCGACCTGGACGTACCGCAACGATTGCGCATCGCCAGCGTCGCGCAGGAAACGCCGGCGCTGCCGGATTCTGCTCTGGATTTCGTGCTCGCCGGCGATGCGGAGGTTGCGGCGGTACTGCGCGACGAAGCCGAAGCGATGGCTCGCGAGGATTACGACGCGGTGGCCGCGGCACATCACAGGCTGGAAGAACTCAACGGCTACGACGCAACCGCACGTGCGGGCCGCCTGCTGCATGGCCTTGGCTTCCCCGCACCAACGCACACGCGCAGTGTCGCGGAATTTTCCGGCGGCTGGCGCGCGCGCCTGAACCTGGCGCGTGCGCTGATGATGCCGAGCGATCTGTTGCTGCTCGACGAGCCGACCAACCATCTCGATCTCGACGCGGTGCTGTGGCTGGAGCAGTGGCTGCTGAAATATCCCGGCACCCTGCTGCTGATCTCGCATGACCGCGAATTCCTGGACGGCATCAGCACGCACGTGCTGCACCTGCACGATGGCCGCGCGAAGCTCTACACCGGCAACTACACCGATTTCGAGCGCCAGCGCGCCGAACACTTGCGGCTGCAGCAGATCGCGTTCGAGAAGCAGCAGGCCGAGCGCGCGCACCTGGAAAGCTTCATCGCGCGCTTCAAGGCCAAGGCCAGCAAGGCGAAGCAGGCGCAGTCGCGGATGAAGCGGTTGGCGAAGTTGAGCGGCACCGAAGCGGTGCGCGCCGAACGCGCGCTGCACATCGGGTTTCCCGAACCGAAGAAATTGCCGCACGCGCTGATCCGGCTCGATCACGTGGATGCGGGGTACGGCGACACCCGCATCCTGCAGGATGTGCGCTTCGGCCTCGAAGCCGGCGATCGCATCGGCCTGCTCGGCCCCAACGGGGCGGGCAAATCCACGCTGGTGAAAACGCTGGTCGGCGAACTGCCGCTGCTTGCCGGCGAACGCGGCGCGCACCCGGATCTGCAACTGGGCTATTTCGCGCAGCACACGGTGGAGGCGTTGCACGCGGGGCAAACGCCGATAGACCACCTCCGCGAAATTGCGCCGAACGACTCGACGCAGTCATTCCGTGATTTCCTCGGCCGCTGGAATTTTCCCGGCGATCGCGCGTTCGAAAGCGTGGACGGGTTTTCCGGCGGGGAGCGCGCGCGGCTCGCGCTGGCGCTGATCGCCTGGCGCAAGCCCAACGTGCTGCTGCTGGACGAACCGACGAACCACCTCGACCTCGACATGCGCGAGGCGCTGGCCGAGGCCTTGGCGGATTTTCCCGGCGCAATCGTGTTGGTTTCGCACGACCGGCATCTGATCGGATTGGTGTGTGACAGTTTCTGGCGCGTCGCCAATGGCCATGTCGAAAGCTTCGGGGGCGATCTGGATGATTACGCCGCGTGGCTGCGCGCGCGCCCGGTCGAGGACGTGCGCGACGTCGCTGCCCCGCCGGCCGCTCCGGCTCCCAAAAAGTCACCGAAACCCAACCCGCAACGCATGGTGAAAGCCGAAGCCCGGTTGGCCGAATTGCAGTCGCGCATGGATGCGATTTCCACCGAGCTTTCCGATCCGGCGATCTATCTCGAAGGCGGTGCGCGCGCTACCGAAATCGCGCGCCGGCAGGACGCCTTGCGCGAGGAGCTGGAACGCGCCGAAGCCGAGTTGCTGGAGCTCTACGCCGCAGACGCGGCTTGATTTTTCAGGCCGGGGCTCATAAATCCCGGCCATCTTCCATTCCGGGAAAGGTGCCATGCCTATCTACGCTTTCCGTTGCGAAGCCTGCGGGCACAGCTTCGACCGCCTGCAGAAATTGTCCGATCCGGATCCCGCCGAATGCCCCGAATGCAACGCACACTCGGTCAAGCGGCAGGTGACCGCGCCGGCGTTCCGGCTCGCCGGTAGCGGCTGGTACGAGACGGACTTCAAGTCCGACAAGGACAAGAAGCGCAATCTCGCGGGCTCCGACGAGCCGGCAAAGAAGAAGGAGGAGCCGGCAGGCGGCAAATCCGAATCGGCGGCGCCGAAACCCGCCGAAAGCGCGTCCGCGAAGCCGGCGAGCTCGTCCGCCCCGGCGGCGACATCGGCCGACTGAATGGCTGCATGGCGCACGGAAGCGCGCCAGCTTCCGTTCAGAACGGCTTGCGGAGACTGGAATCGCCTATCGCGAAAAGGATGCAGACCATGCGTGCCATCACCGGGTTATTCGCCGTCGTCGCTCTTGCCGCCGCTGCCTGCGCCGGTGCGCAAACCGTTTACAGCAATGCACCACCGCCGGGGTATTACCAAGGCGGCCCGTATCCGCCCAACAACGGCCAGACCATCGTTTGCGAAAGCCGCGACGGTCGCTACAACCAGTGTGGGCTGCCGTGGGGCGGGGGCGCGCAGATCGTCCAGCAGATTTCATCCAGCGCCTGTGTACGTGGCCAGACCTGGGGCGTCAGGGACGGAAGCGTGTGGGTGGATCGCGGCTGCCGCGCGCGCTTCGCACCCGGCGGGTACGGCCCCGGCGGCTGGTATCCGCCGCCCGGTTGGGATCACCAGTTCATGGTGTCCTGCGGAAGCCCGCAATACCGTTACGCGTTCTGCCAGGTGGACGTCGGTCGGCGCGGGCGTGTCTATCTGCAGCGGCAGACGTCCGACTCGGCCTGTGTAGAGGGCAGCACCTGGGGCTGGAATCGCGCCGGCGTGTGGGTGGACCGCGGCTGCGGCGGTCAGTTCGTGATTGACCGCAGGTGGTGATAATTGCGCTTTCCTGCCGAAACACCCGCCGTGCGGCGGGTGTTTCGTTTGCAGCGCCGCGTCGCTCCGCTTAGCATTTCCCGTTTGTCTCGCCGTTGGCGGCGATCATCTCCGGAGTCGAGCGCACCATGCGTACCCATTACTGCGGCCAGATCGGCGAGCGCACGCTCGGTCAGCGCGTCAGCCTGTGCGGCTGGGCCGACGCACGCCGCGACCATGGCGGCGTGGTGTTCGTCGACCTGCGCGACCACGAAGGCATCGTGCAGGTCGTGGCCGATCCGGACCGCGCCGACGTGTTCGCGATCGCATCCAGGGTCGGATACGAGGATTGCCTGCGCGTCACCGGCACCGTGCGCGAGCGCGTCGCGCCGAATGACAAGATCGCCACCGGCCGCTACGAAGTGCTGGCCGAATCCATCGAGGTGCTGAACCGCGCGCGCGACCTGCCGTTCGCGCTGCACGAGAACCCGAACGAGGATCTGCGGATGACCTACCGCTACCTCGACCTGCGCCGGCCGGCGATGCAGAAGATGATGCGCACGCGCATCAGGCTGGTGCGCGCGATCCGCAGCTGGCTGGATGCGCGCGGCTTCCAGGACATCGAGACGCCGATCCTCACCAAGGCCACGCCGGAAGGTGCGCGCGATTACCTGGTTCCTTCGCGCGTGCACGCGGGCCAGTTCTACGCGTTGCCGCAGTCCCCGCAGTTGTTCAAGCAGATCCTGATGATGGCCGGCTTCGATCGCTACTACCAGATCGCGCGCTGCTTCCGCGACGAGGACCTTCGTGCCGACCGCCAGCCGGAATTCACCCAACTCGACATGGAGTTCGCGTTCGTGCAGGAGCGCGACGTGCAGGACTGCGTGGAAGCGCTGATCCGCCACGTGTTCAGGGAAGTCATCGGCGTGGAGCTGGCCGATCCGTTCGCGCGCATGACCTACGAAGAGGCGATGCGTCGCTATGGTTCCGACAAGCCGGACCTGCGCATCGCGATGGAGCTGGTGGACATCGCCGAGGCGGTGAAGCACGTCGAGTTCAAGGTATTCGCCGAACCGGCCAACGACCCTCATGGCCGCGTGGCCGCGCTGCGCGTGCAGGGCGGCGGGGAGCTTTCGCGCAAACAATTGGACGAACTGGCTGCTTACGCGGCCAGGTTCGGCGCGAAGGGTCTGGCGTGGATGAAGGTGGAAGACCTTGCGAAGGGGCGCGAGGGCGTGAATTCACCTGTGGCGAAATTCCTGGATGATGCGGCGCTCAAACGCGTGCTGGAGCTCACGAACGCGCAGAACGGCGACGTTTTGCTGTTCGGCGCCGGCAAATGGAAAACGGTGTGCGACTTCATGGGCGCGCTGCGCCTGAAGGTCGCACGGGATCGCGGCCTGGTCGGGGAAGGCTGGAAGCCGCTGTGGGTCACCGATTTCCCGATGTTCGAGTACGACGAAACCGAACAGCGCTTCGTCGCCCTGCATCATCCGTTCACCGCGCCGGCGGTGGATGACGTCGAGGATCTGCGCGCGCGTGCCGCGACCGCGGTCTCGCGCGGCTACGACATGGTGTTGAACGGTTCCGAGATCGGTGGCGGTTCGATCCGCATCCACCGCCCGGAAATGCAGAGCGCGGTATTCGAATTGCTCGGCATCGGCGCGGAAGAAGCACAGGCGAAATTCGGCTTCCTGTTAAAGGCGCTCACGCTGGGCGCACCGCCGCACGGCGGCATCGCCTTCGGGATCGACCGCATCGCCGCGCTGATGGCCGGCACCGAATCCATCCGCGACGTGATCGCGTTCCCCAAGACCACCAGCGCGCAAGACCTGATGACCGACGCGCCGTCCAGCGTTCCGGATGTGCAACTCAAGGAACTGCACGTGCGCGTGCGTTCGGATGACCCCGCGCCCAAATAGCCGGGGGCGGGTAGTGGGAGCGTTCTTCCGTTGCGATTCGGGGGTTTGTTGCTCGCGAAGAGGCCTGTCGTTGCGCTCCCCCCATCCATCTCCAATCCCCGCTTCATGACCGAACACATCATCCTTCTGCACGGCCTGTGGATGCGCGGGTTCTCGATGCTGGCGCTGCGCCAGCGCCTGCTGCGCGCCGGTTTCGCAGTGCACGGCTTCGAATACGCCAGCGTGGTTGCGCAGCCGCAGCGTTCGCTGGCTCGCCTGCGTTCGGCGATACGCGCGCTGACGAAGGAGCGGCCCGCGCCGCGGCGCGTGCACCTGGTCGGGCACAGCCTCGGCGGCATTGTCGCGCTGCAATGCGTGTGCGACGTGGATGACTTGCCGCCGGGACGGATCGTCTGCCTCGGCACGCCGCTGACCGGCAGCGCCGCGGCGCGCGGTTTGCTGCACTGGCCGATCGGTGCACGCATGCTCGGGTACAGCATGCAGACGCTGCTGGAGGGGGTGGGCGCATGGAACGGCTGTCGCGAGGTCGGCGTGATCGCCGGCTGCCTTCCGCACGGGCTGGGTGCGCATCTGGCGCATTTCGACGGGGCGCACGACGGTACGGTGGCGGTGGCGGAAACCCGGCTGGCCGGGATCACGGACCATTGCGTGGTGCAGGCCAGCCACACCGGCCTGCTGCTTTCGGCGACCGCAGCGCGGCAGACAGTCGCATTCCTCAAGAATGGGCGCTTTGACGGATAGGAGCGCGCCTGCACGATCGGCTTCATTGAGAAGTGCGGACGAAAGGCGCCATCCATGGTCGAAGGGCTCCGCGTCGGTTTTTGGTCTTCATGGTGCGGGAAGACCAGGAATTCGCAAATCGGAGGGTCGATGGCGATCGGGGGACGATCGCACTAATTCAGGTAAAATCCGCCGCTTGGCTTTTCGGAAGAGATACCCATGGGTAGAGGCCCGAGCATCGAAGGCCGCAAGAACGCCGAAGACGCGCGCCGCGGTCGCATCTTCACCAAGCTCTCGCGAGAGATCAGCGTGGCTGCGCGCGCCGGCGGCGGTGACCCGGCCGGCAACCCGCGCCTGCGCACCGCGATAGACAAGGCGCTCGACGCCAACATGACCAAGGACACCATCGAGCGCGCCATCAAGAAGGCGACGGGCGAACTCGAAGGCGTGACCTACGAGGAAGTGCGCTACGAAGGTTACGCACCCGGCGGCGTGGCGGTGATCGTGGATTGCGTCACCGACAACCGGCAGCGCAGCGTGGCCGACGTGCGCCACGCGTTCGGCAAGTTCGGCGGCAACATGGGCACTGAAGGTTCGGTGTCTTACCTCTTCAAGAAGCGTGGCGTCCTGTCGTATCCGGCCGGCAGCGACGAAGGCAGGATCACCGATGCCGCGATCGAGGGGGGAGCCGAGGATGTCGTCGTGAACGCCGACACTTCGATTTCCGTGCTGACCGACCCGGACAGTTTCGAGAGCGTGCGCGACGCCATGCAGACGGCCGGCCTGCGGCCGGACAACGCGGAAGTCACGCTGCGCGCCGACAACATGGTCGCGGTGGGCGGCGAGCACGCCGAGCAGGTGGCCGATCTGCTGGAATGGCTGGAAGAACTCGACGACGTGCAGGACGTGTACAGCAACGCGGCGTTGCCGCGCGCGTGACCTACGGGCCTGCACGGCAGCCGATGTCCATGCAAAGCCTCCGTATCCTCGGCATCGATCCGGGCAGTCTGCGCACCGGCGTGGGCGTGATCGAAGCCGATCCCGCCGGCACGCTGCGCTGTGTGCTGCACACCACGCTGCACATCGGCGGCGCGGAGGATTTTCCGCAGCGGCTTGCACGCATCTACGACGGGTTGTCCTCGATCATCGATCAGTACCAGCCGCAGGAAGCCGCAATCGAACGCGTGTTCATGGCCAAGAACGCCGATTCCGCGCTGAAGCTCGGCCAGGCGCGCGGCGCGGCGATCTGCGCGGCGGTCGGACGCGCGCTGCCGGTGCACGAATACGCGCCGACCGCGATCAAGCAGGCGGTGGTCGGCGGCGGCCGCGCGGACAAGGCGCAGGTGCAACACATGGTGGGCGTGCTGCTCGGCCTGCGCGACGCCCTGCAGGCCGATGCAGCCGACGCCCTGGCCGTCGCAATCACGCACGCGCACACCCATTCCGGTGCACAACGCATCGGCATTCCCGCACTCGCATGGAGAAGGCGGCGATGATCGGTCGTCTGCACGGTACCCTGATCGCCAAGCATCCGCCGTGGATCGTGCTGGACGTGCACGGCGTTGGCTATGAGCTGGAAGTGCCGATGTCCACGCTCTACGACCTGCCGGATGCGGGCCGGGAGGTCACGCTGCTGACGCATTACGCGATCAAGGAGGACACCGCGGCGCTCTATGGCTTCCTGCGCGAGGAGGAGCGCGCGCTGTTCCGGAACCTGCAGAAAGTGAGCGGCATTGGCGCTCGCATTGCGCTGGCAGTGTTGTCGGGCGTGAGCACTTCCGAATTCGCACGCCTGGTGCACGATGCGGACGTCGCCGCGCTGACGCGCATTCCAGGAATCGGCAAGAAAACCGCCGAGCGCATCGTGGTGGAACTGCGCGATCGCGTGGATGCGGCCGCGCTCGCCGCGCAGCCGCGCACGGGGGCCGTGTCGGGCACGCCGCAGGACGAGGCCGTCGCGGCCTTGCTGCAGCTCGGCTACAAGCCGGCGGAAGCCGCGCGCCTCGCGAAAGATGCGGCGGGCGAAGGCGACGACGCCGAGGCGATCATCCGCAAGGCGCTGCGCGCGGCACTGGGCCGCTGATTGCGATGGGTATGCAGACGCAAACCCAGCAGCATCCGGTGGTCGGCGCGGAAGGCGAGCGCGGCCAGACCGCGATCCGCGGGCTGGTGATCGGCGCGATCGGCGTGGTGTTCGGCGATCTCGGCACCAGTCCGCTGTACACGATGAAGGAGGCCTTCTACGGCCCGCACGGCATGGCGGTCGGCACGCTGAACGTCCTCGGCATCCTGTCGCTGGTGACCTGGACGCTGGTGATGGTGGTCGCAGTGAAGTACGTGGCCTTCATCATGCGCGCCGACAACAAGGGCGAAGGCGGCATCATGGCGATGATGGCGCTGGCCCAGCGCGCCACGCGCGGTTACCCGCGCACGCGCAAGATGGTGGTGCTGTTCGCGATCCTCGGCGCGGCGCTCTTCTACGGCGATGGGGTGATCACGCCGTCCATCTCGGTGCTCTCGGCGATCGAAGGCCTGCAGGTCACGGCGCCGTCGCTCGCCAACTACGTGGTGCCGCTGACGGTACTGGTGCTGTGCGCGCTGTTCTGGGTGCAGAAGCACGGCACCGAACGGGTGGGCAGCATCTTCGGTCCGGTGATGAGCCTGTGGTTCGTTGCCATTGGCGCGATCGGTGCCTGGAACATCTTCAAGCATCCGCTTGTCCTGCGCGCCCTCGATCCCTGGTACGCGGTGCAATTCTTCATCCATCACGGCTGGGGCGGGTTCCTCGCTCTCGGTGCGGTGGTGTTGTGCGTGACCGGCGCGGAAGCGCTGTACACGGACATGGGTCACTTCGGCCGGCGGCCGGTTCGCATCGCCTGGTTCGGTTTCGTCATGCCGGGCCTGTTGCTGAATTACTTCGGCCAGGCTGCGTTGCTTTTGCATCATCCGGAGGCCGCGCAGAATCCGTTCTACCTGGCGATCCCCGAATGGGGCCGGGTCCCGATGATCCTGTTGGCCACCGCCGCGGCGGTGATCGCCTCGCAGGCGGTGATCTCCGGCGCGTTCTCGATCACGCGCCAGGCGATCCAGCTCGGTTTCATCCCGCGGATGCAGGTGGTGCACACCTCGACCGAAGCCATCGGGCAGATCTATCTGCCATGGGTGAACCGCTTCCTGTTGATCACCGTGGTGCTGGTGGTGATCGGCTTCGGTTCCTCGAACGCGCTGGCCGGGGCGTACGGCATTGCCGTGACCGGCACCATGGCGATAGACACCACGCTGTTCCTGGTGGTGGCGCGACGGATGTGGAACTGGAATCTTGGCCGCATCGCCGCGGTCGGCGTGGTGTTCCTGGTCATCGATCTTTCCTTCTTCGGCGCCAACACGCTGAAGATTCCCGATGGCGGCTGGTTCCCGCTGGTGCTGGGCGTGGCGGTGTTCATCATCCTCACCACGTGGCGGCGCGGGCGCGAGCTGGTGATGCGAGAGATCAAGCAGAGCGGTCTGGCGCTGGAACCGTTCATCGCCAGCATCGTCGAACACCCGCCCACACGCGTTGCGGGCACCGCGGTGTTCCTCACCAGCAACGCGGAAGCCGTGCCGCACGCGTTGCTGCACAACCTCAAGCACAACAAGGTGCTGCACGAGCGCAACGTGATCCTGACCGGCGAGACGCTGGAAGAGCCGTTTGCCGAATCCGGCGAGCGCGTGCAGATCGAGGATCTTGGCCACGGGTTCTATCGGGTCACGCTGCGCTTCGGTTTCGCGGAAGATCCGGACGTGCCGCGGAGACTGGAGCGCTGCGCCGCGAAAGGGCTGGGTTTCGAGATGATGGACACGACGTTCTTCCTCTCGCGCGAAACCATCGTCGCCACCGAGCGCCCCGGCATGGCGCTGTGGCGCGACAAGCTGTTCGCATTCATGGCGCGCAACGCGCTGCCGGCCACTGCGTTCTTCCGCATCCCGAGCAACCGGCTGATCGAGCTCGGCACGCAAGTCGAAATCTGACGCGTATCCCGCGCACGATCCCGCCGCCATGACCGAGCTCCTTCGCGACAAACCCTCGCTGCGCGCCCTCACGCTCGGCGCCATCGGCGTGGTGTTCGGCGACATCGGCACAAGCCCGCTGTACACGATGCAGGAGGTCTTCAGCGACAAGTACGGGCTGCACGTCAGCAGCGCCAGCGTGCTGGGCGTGCTCTCGCTGGTGTTCTGGGCGCTGATCCTGGTGGTCACGCTGAAGTACGTGATCTTCATCATGCGCGCCGACAACCGGGGCGAGGGCGGCATCATGGCGCTGATGGCACTGGCGCAGCGCAGCGCACGCGGCGAGCCTCGGCTGCGCTGGGTGATCGCGGTGCTGGGCATTTTCGGCGCGGCGCTGTTCTACGGCGACGGGGTGATCACGCCGGCGATGTCCGTGCTTTCCGCAGTGGAAGGCCTGAAGGTCGCCGAACCCTCACTGGTGCGCTGGGTGGTGCCGATCAGCGTGGCGATCCTGCTGGTGCTGTTCTTGCTGCAGCGGCGCGGCACGGCCGGCATCGGCGCGGTGTTCGGCCCGGTGATGTGCGTGTGGTTCGTCGCGATCGCGCTGCTGGGCGCGTATTACATCGTGCGCGAACCGCAGGTCCTGGCGGCGTTGAATCCGGCGCATGCGATCCATTTCTTCCATACGCATGGCCGCGGCGCATTCATCGCGCTGGGCGGGGTCGTGCTGGCGGTAACCGGGACGGAGGCCCTGTATGCGGACATGGGCCATTTCGGCAAGGCTCCGATCCGCGCGGCATGGCTGGGCTTCGTGCTGCCGGCGCTGTTTCTGAACTATTTCGGCCAGGGCGCGCTGCTGCTCGGCGAACCTGCGGCGGTCAGCAATCCATTTTATTTCCTGGTGCCGCGCGCGCTGCTCTATCCCATGATCGTGCTTGCGACGGCAGCCGCCATTATCGCTTCGCAGGCGGTGATCTCCGGCGCATTCTCGATGACGCGCGAATCCATCCAGCTCGGCTATGTACCGCGCATGCGGATCGTGCACACCTCTCGGATGCTGTCCGGCCAGGTGTTCGTGCCGTGGATCAACGGCATGCTGCTGGTGTTGGTCGTGCTGGCGGTGATCGGCTTCCGCTCGTCGGAAAACCTCGGAGCCGCCTACGGCATCGCGGTGACCGGCACGATGGTTGTGACCACGCTGCTGGCGCTCATCGTTGAACGCAGGTTGTGGAACTGGCCGTGGCTCGCGGTGGTCACGACCGCCGTGGTGTTCCTCTGCATCGACCTGTCGTTCTTCGGCGCCAACCTGATCAAGGTCGAGCACGGCGGCTGGTTCCCGCTGGTACTCGGCCTGCTGGTGTTCATCGTGATGACCACCTGGCGGCGCGGGCGCGAACTGCTGCTGCGCGAACTGCGGCAATCGGGGCTCGCACTGGCGCCGTTCATCGAGAGCATCGCCCGGCATCCGCCGCACCGTGTGCCCGGCACCGCCGTATTCATGACGGCCAACACCAACGCGGTGCCGCACGCATTGCTGCACAGCCTGAAGCACTACAAGGTGTTGCACGAGCGCAACGTGATCCTGAGCGTGGAAACGCTCGAAACGCCCGTTGCCGAAACCTACGAGCGCGCGGAGCTGCATGATCTTGGCGATGCCTTTTACGCGCTGACCTTGCGTTTCGGGTTTTCCGAGACGCAGGACGTGCCCGCCGCGCTCGCCACCTGCATGGTAAACGGCAAGGGGTTCGACATGATGGACACCACGTTCTTCCTGTCCCGCGAAAACATCGTGGCCAGCCCGCGCGCGGGCATGGCGCTTTGGCGCGACAAGCTGTTTGCGATCATGTCGCGCAACGCACTGGCCGCCACGGCGTTTTTCCGGATCCCGGGCAATCGGCTGGTGGAACTGGGCACGCAGGTCGAGATCTAGTTGTGCAAAACCGGGCATCCCGCCGCCCGATCTTGTCGCGCGTCGCGCGCAAACGGCCGCGGCAGACCCCGGTGCCGAATCGTTTCGATTTACGTCCCCGCGCTCGGGTTCCGGCATAATCCCCGCATGACGGAAACCCGCCTGAGCGACGCGAACGCCGATCGCGCGGAACTTGCGATCGAAGCTTCGATCCGGCCGCGCCGTTTCGACGAATACATCGGCCAGCGCGCGCTGCGCGAGCAGCTTGGCGTGTACATCGAGGCCGCGCGGGCCCGCAACGACGCGCTGGATCACGTTCTGGTGTTCGGTCCGCCGGGTCTCGGCAAGACCACGCTCTCGCACGTCATCGCCAACGAGCTGGGCGTGAACCTGCGCAGCACGTCCGGCCCGGTGCTGGAGCGTGCCGGCGACCTCGCGGCACTGCTGACCAACCTGCAGCCGCGCGACGTGCTGTTCATCGACGAAATCCATCGCCTCTCGCCGCTGGTGGAGGAAGTGCTGTATCCGGCGATGGAGGACTTCCAGATCGACATCATGCTGGGCGAAGGTCCGGCCGCGCGTTCGATCAAGCTGGACCTGCCGCCGTTCACGCTGATCGGCGCGACCACGCGCGCGGGCATGCTGACCAGTCCGCTGCGCGATCGTTTCGGCATCGTGCAGCGGCTGGAGTTCTACACGCCCGGCGAGCTCGCCGCGATCGTGCGGCGCTCGGCGAGGATCCTCGGCATTGCCTGCGCGGACGAGGGCGCGGACGAAATCGCCAACCGCTCTCGCGGCACGCCGCGCATCGCCAATCGTCTGCTGCGGCGCGTGCGCGATTTCGCGCAGGTGCGCGCGGCAGGCACGATCACTCGACAGGCCGCGGTGGACGCGCTTGGCATGCTGCAGATCGACCAATGCGGCTTCGATGATCTGGATCGCCGGCTGCTGCGCACGATCATGGAGCAGTTCGAAGGCGGTCCGGTCGGGGTGGAATCCCTGGCCGCCGCGCTGGCCGAGGACCGCGACACGATCGAGGACGTGCTGGAGCCCTACCTGATCCAGCAGGGCTATCTCGCCCGCACCGCCCGCGGGAGGCTGGCCACCGCGCGCGCCTGGCGGCATTTCGGTTGGAATCCGCCCAACGGTTCCGTTGATCCGGCGATGAACCTGTTCGAATCCTCGAGGTCATAGATGATCGTGGCGCGACCGGGCGGCGATTCCGGGGGTATTCAACCGGTATTCAGTTGGCGGCTAAGGGTTTACTGGGAAGATACCGACGCGGGCGGCGTGGTGTACCACGCCAGCTATCTGAGATTTCTGGAGCGTGCGCGCACCGAGTGGTTGCGCGCGCGAGGCTTGGGGCAGACGGAATTGCGCGAGCGGCACGGAGTGTTGTTCGTGGTGCGCGAGATCACGACGGCTTTCGACAAGCCGGCGCGGCTGGACGACGAGCTGGACGTGACAGTGCAGCTTGCAAGGCGGCGCAGCGCCAGCTTCGAGATGGAACAGAGCCTGCGGCGCGTGCCGGACGGAGAAATCCTGACGCGCGCAAAAGTATTGGTGGCTTGCGTGGATGCGAAGAGCTGGATGCCTTGCCGCATCCCCGATGGCATTGTCAATTTGATGGGTGGAAATTCCTGACGCGATGAACGGCGAACTCAATATCCTCGATTTGGTCCTGCACGCCAGCCTGCCGGTGAAGCTGGTGCTGCTGATCCTGGTGATCTTCTCGTTCGCCTCGTGGGTGATCATCTTCCGAAAGTGGGCGATGCTGGACGCGGCCACGCGCGATGCCGACGCGTTCGAGCAGCGCTTCTGGTCGGGTGCCGATCTCGCCGCACTGTTCCGGGACGTCAGCGCGCGCGGCGAGGAAGCCGGCGGCCTGGCTTCCGTGTTCGAGGCGGGCTTCCGCGAGTTCGCGCGCCAGCGCCAGCGGCGCGGTGGGGACCAGCGCGCCATCCTGGAAGCGAGCGAGCGCGCGATGCGGGTGTCAGGCACGCGCGAGGTGGACAAGCTGGAACACAATCTGGAATTCCTCGCCAACGTGGGTTCGATCAGCCCCTACGTCGGCCTGTTCGGCACCGTGTGGGGCATCATGGTCGCGTTCCAGGGCCTGGGCTCGATCAAGGAAGCGACGATCGCGATGGTGGCGCCGGGCATTTCCGAGGCGCTGGTCGCCACTGCCATGGGCCTGTTCGCGGCGATTCCAGCGGTCTGGGCGTATAACCGGTACTCCACCCGGCTGGAGCGCATCACGGTGCGCTACGACACCTTCCAGGAAGAGTTTTCCTCGATATTGCACCGGCAGATCACGGCCGACGAAAACGCTTGATGCCCCGGCCTTCGGCCCACGGCTCACGGATTTTTTGACATGCAACCGCTGCGAACCCGCAAACGCCGCAAGCTGAAAGCGGAAATCAATGTCGTTCCGTACATCGACGTGATGCTGGTGCTGCTGATCATCTTCATGGTGACGGCGCCGCTCCTGAATCTCGGTGTGGACATCCATCTGCCGCAGTCGGCGGCCAAGGCGCTGCACGACGAAAAACAACCCGTGCTGGTGAGCGTCAAGAAGGACGGCTCGCTGTATCTCACGTTGTCCGGCGGCAAGCGCGAACCGATCAGCGACAAGGACCTGGAAGCCAAGGTCGCCGCGTTCGTGAAGGAAAACCCGCAGGTACCGGTGCTGATCGGCGGCGACGTGGATGCCGACTACGGCAAGGTGTACCAGGCCATGGTGCTGCTGCAGCAAGCCGGCGTGCCCAAGGTCGGTTTGATGAGCCAGCCGCAACAGCCGGCCTCGAACGGCAATGGAAGCAAGTAGCGCCACGCCGCGCGCGGTCGTGCTTTCCGCGCTGCTGCACCTGTGCATCGTCGGCTTCCTGGCGCTGGCGATGCTCAACTGCGCCGACTGGGAGAAGGTGACGGATTTCCTGCACCTGCCCAATCCGGTGGCCTGCGCCAAGCCGATCGAACCGCTTGCCGGCCCGGTGATCGAAGCGACGCTGGTCGGACCGGCCGCCGCCCCGCGGCCGAAGCACAGCAAACGCGCGCAGCCGGCCAACCCGCCGCCGGAACAGCGCGAATTGCCCAAGCCGGAACTGCCCAAACCCGCGCCGGTCAAGGTGCTGCCGCCTCCGCCGCAACACCCCGACATCAAGGATCAGATGAAGGTCGCCGAAATTGCGCAGGAGAAGGCCGATCAGCAGAAGGCGCAGGAGGAAAAGGAAAAGCAGCGCATGGCGGAGCTGACGCGCGAGCAGGAAGCCGATCGCATCCTCAAACAGCTCGAGAAGATCAAGGCGCAACGCCAGGCCACCGAGAAGCAGATCAGGCTGGCCCAGCAGAAGGCACAGCAGCTCGCGGATCTGAAGAACACGCAGGAGCTGCCGAACGCAAACGATACCGTGCCGGAAGCCAGGCAGGCCATGACCGGCCAGAACGGCAAGAACAATGACGCCTACGTCGCCGCGCTGCAGAACGCGATCACGCAGAACTGGCTGCGCCCGGACAATATTCCGGATGGCGTGGTCTGCCCGGTGGAGATCATCCAGATACCCGGCGGTCAGGTGATTTCCGCCAAAGTATTGCCGAGTTGCCCGTTCAACGATATCGGCAGGCATTCGGTGGAAGCCGCCGTGCTGCGCTCCTCGCCGCTGCCCTACAAGGGCTTCGAGGATCAGTTCCAGCGCCGGATCGTTTTCAACTTTACCGTTTTGTCTTCGCAGTAAGGATGGTTGCCATGCGAAACCGCAGATTCCTTTTCGCCCTGTTCCTGCTGGTTTGCGCCGGCCTGTTCGCGTCGCAGGTGCAGGCGCAGGGCCTGACCGTGCAGATCGTCAATGGCGTGCCTTCGGCGATTCCGATCGCGGTGGTGCCGTTCGGCCAGAGCGCCGGTCCGCCGCCGTCCACCGACATCGCTGGCGTGGTGGCGATGGATCTGGACCGCTGCGGCAAGTTCCGTTCGCTGCCTCGCAACGAAATCGTCGAGGTGCCCACCACCGGCGCCGAGATCAAGTTCCCGACCTGGCAGCAGCTGAAGCAGGATTACATCGTGGTCGGCCGCACCAGCGAGGTCGGCAACGGCGCCCTGCGCGCGGATTTCGAACTCTGGGACGTCAACAAGCAGCAGCGCCTGCTGGGGTTGTCCATTACGGGGCAGGGCAGCGACCTGCGCCGCGTGGCGCACCAGATTGCCGACCAGATCTACCAGAAGATCATCGGCGTGCGCGGCGCGTTCGACACCCGCATCGCGTACGTCACCGCGGTTGGAACGGGACAGAACACGCAGTATTCGCTGATCATCGCCGACTCCGACGGCTACAACCCGCAGACGGTGGTGCGCTCGCGCGAACCGCTGCTGTCCCCGGCGTGGTCGCCGGATGGCAGCAAGCTCGCCTACGTGTCGTTCGAGCACGGCGATTCGGCGATCTACGTGCAGGATGTCACCACTGGCTCGCGCCGGCTGGTGTCCAACAAGCGGGGCATCAACGGCGCGCCGAAGTTTTCGCCGGACGGACGCAAGCTCGCGATGAGCCTGTCCTTCGAAGGTAATCCGGAGATCTACGTGATGGACCTGGGGAGCGGCGCGCTTACGCGCCTCACCAACAGCCTCTCGATTGATACCGAGCCGGACTGGATGCCGGATGGTTCCAGCCTGGTGTTCACCTCCGACCGGTCCGGCAAGCCGCAGCTCTACCAGATTCCCGCGACCGGCGGCACGCCGACGCGGCTGACCTTCCAGGGTCAGTACAACGCGGATGCCTCGATCAGCTATGACGGCACCAAGATTGCAATGGTGCAGGGCAATGGAAACGTGTATCGTATTGCGATCATGGACAAGAGCCTGGGCGACCAGGTGAAGTTCGTCTCTCCAGGCAGCCTGGACGAATCGCCGAGCTTCGCGCCCAACGCCAGCATGCTGCTTTATGCGTCTACCGAAGGTTCGCACGGCGTGCTTTACGCCGTGTCGGCCGACGGGCGCGTACGGCAGCGGCTGGTGCTCAGCGATGGAGATGTGCGCGAGCCCGCCTGGGGACCGTATCGGCAGCATTGATGGACGGGTTACAGCCACCGTTCATCCGGCAGTATTGAAGGTAATCGAAACAAAGCAACACAACCACAACCGATTTTTCCTCAACTTCGTTCTGTACAAGGATTCGCCATGAACGCTAGCGTCCGCATCACCCTGGCCGCGTTGGTGTGTGTAGGTCTCGCGGCTTGCGCCAAGAAACAGGAAGTAAAGCCTGTTCCGCAGGAACAGCCGCAGACCACGACCACCCAGACAACCACCGCCGGCCTGTACACCCCGGCCGATCTCGACACCGACGCATGCCTGCGTCAGCGGGTGGTGTACTTCGACTTCGACAAGAGCGACATCAAGCCGGAGTTCCAGCAGATCATCGCCTGCCACGCCAAGTACCTGCGTGATCGACCGATGGCGCGCATGACCCTCGAAGGCAACACCGACGAGCGCGGCACGCGCGAGTACAACCTCGGCCTCGGCGAGCGCCGTGCGAACGCGGTGATGAGCGCGCTGGAAGCCGACGGCGCTTCCGCTTCGCAGATCAACGTGGTGTCCTACGGCGAAGAGCGCCCGGTGTGCCGCGAGCACAACGAGGATTGCTGGTCCAAGAACCGCCGCGCCGAGATCGTTTACACCGCGAAGTAATCGCGGCGTGACACGATGAAGCTCCGCGGTTTGCATTGCGGCATCAAGGCGGCGGTCGCTCTGGCGGC
>JBQCHG010000038.1:0-7104 GCA_051954935.1 Rhodanobacteraceae bacterium | reverse complement strand
CGCGACGGCCTACGAGGCATCGGGATCCGAGAATCTGCCGGAATGCTGAGCCGAGAGCAGCAGGGGGCGTTGCCAGAACCCATCCGTGTCTTTGCTTCTCGGCTCAAATATTATTTTACATAATAGACATTCTCGTAGTTTTATCGCAGGCCAAGCCCAAGCCTGACGCGGTTTCCGTGCGTCCGGCCCGTCATCGTTTGCCCCACCGGCGCCGGGTCCGGCACGCCTCGCCGGAGGGCTTCCGCGAGCTGCGCCTGTCGGTGCCCATGAGCCGGGCTCGGTGCGCGGCGTTCCTCGGCTGCAGCGACGCACTGAATCCGCCTTGTTTGTTGGGTCGGCGGTTTGTCGAAGCCTTTGAAGCACACGCACGCTGCAAATTTTTCCAACTTACCCGGAACTATTACGGATGCGTTTGCGCGGGTTGCGCCGCGACGCACCGCACGCAGGAGCCATGCGTGGCATAGCTCTTGCGACCCGTCGCGGGTCATCGCGCTGCAGAGCCCGGCCATGTTCTCCCACAACAAACGACTGCAATATTCCGTGCACGTGTCCGAGTGCAATCCCGGGCTTGCCAACCTGATGCTGGAGCAATTCGGCGGACCCGACGGCGAACTCGCCGCGGCGATGCGCTACTTCACGCAGGCGCTCGGCGAGGACGACCCCGGCCGCAAGGACATGTTGCTCGACATCGCGACCGAGGAACTGAGCCATCTCGAAGTCATCGGCACGGTGGTGGCGATGCTCAACAAGGGCGCGAAGGGCGAGCTGGCCGAAGGCGTGGACGCGGAAGCGGAGCTCTACCGCGCGATCCACGGCGCGGGCAACGATTCGCACCTCACCCAGATTCTTTACGGCGGCGGCCCTGCCCTCACCAATTCCGGCGGCGTTCCCTGGAGTGCCGCATACGTGGACAGCCGCGGCGATCCGACCTGCGACCTGCGCTCCGACATTGCCGCGGAAGCGCGCGCGAAGATCATCTACGAACGCCTGATCAACGTCACCGACGATCCGGGCGTGAAGGAAACGCTCGGGTTCCTGATGACGCGCGAGATCTCGCACCAGCAATCCTTCGAGAAGGCGCTGTACGCGATCCAGCCGAACTTTCCGCCCGGCAAGCTGCCTGGCAAACCGCCGTTTGTCGACATGTACGTCAATACCTCGCAGGGCCAGGGCGACATGCGCGGACCCTGGAACAGCGACGACAACTTCCGCTACGTCAGCAATGGCGAAACCTATCAGGCCATGGACGGCGGTGATGGCATGCCTTCCGTGCAACTCAATGCCAGGGAAAAGGAGTGCCTGCAAGCCATGCAGCAACGAACCCGTTCCAATCCCAAGGGGAACCCCAAGACCGGCGCAAAACATGGAGGTGCCGCATGAATACGCAATACACCCCGCGCGAACCCACGCGCACCACACCGCCGGGCATACACGGCGAAGCGGGCAAGGCGAAGGAAAAGCTGGCCGACTGGTTGCGCGACGCGCACGCGATGGAGATGCAGGCCGAAACCATGCTCAAGGGCCAGGCCGCTCGACTCAAGAATTATCCGCAACTGAAGGCGCGCATCGAGCAGCACATCACCGAGACCCAGCGGCAGGCGCGCGATGTCGCACAATGCCTGAAATCCATGGGCGAGGACACCTCCGCGCTGAAGGATACGGGCGGCAAGGCCCTGGCGATGATGCAGGCCATGGGCGGCGTGGTGATGGGCGATGAAGTGATCAAGGGCACGCTGGTCGGCTACTCGTTCGAACACATGGAGATCGCCGCCTACACGGTGCTGATCGCCGCTGCGGAAGCCGCCGGCGAGCGCGAGGTCGCAAGCGTGTGCGAACGCATCCTCGGCGAGGAACAGGCGATGGCCGCGTGGCTCAGCGCACATACTCCGGAAGTGGTGCGAACGTATCTGTCGCGGAAGGAAAGCCCGGACGTGCAGGCGAAGCGCTGATTTTCACCTGGCGGTTGCCGATCGGCGAAGCCCTCTCACCTATTCGCCATCGGCAACCGACAGTCCCCGCTGACCAGTCGAGAGGATCAAGTCGGGCATAAAACGACGCCGGTTGCCTTGCGGCAACCGGCGTGACGTTGGCGCGGTGTGCTTCTGAGGCCCGGGGGCATCCTTGCCCGCTTGGATGGGGACCATCCATCCGCTTCCCTGCAACCGCGGAGCCATTGTTCCGAATCCGCGGTGAGATGGACGTGAACCCTGCATCGAAATTTTCGGCAACTTTCTTCACCTCTCCCGGAACGGCTCAAGGGCCGGCGCACTCCGCCGCACGCTTCAGCAACAGCGCGCGCTCGCGGGCGTTCTGCGCCAGCGAAGCGGCGCGCTCGAACTCCGCGCGCGCTTCTTCGCCACGGCCAAGCCTGCGAAGCAAATCGCCGCGCACGCTCGGCAACAGGTGATAATTTTCCAACAGCGGTTCCTCGCGCAACGCGTCCACGATCTCAAGCCCGCGCGCCGGACCTTCTGCCATCGCCACGGCCACCGCGCGATTGAGTTCGATCACCGGTGACGGCGCGATCGCGGCGAGTTGCGCATACAGTTCCGCGATGCGCGGCCAGTCGGTCTGTTCGGCAGTGAGCGCGCGCGCATGACAGGCCGCGATCATCGCCTGCAGCGCGTACACGCCGCCGCCGCCCAGCCTTTCGGCACGAGCGAGCGCCGCGAGCCCGCGGCGGATCAGCAGCCGGTCCCATCGCGCGCGGTTCTGGTCCAGCAGCAGCACCGGCGCGCCGCTGGCATCCACGCGCGCGTGCAAACGCGACGCCTGGATTTCCATCAGCGCGACCAGCCCGTGCACTTCCGGATCGTCGGGCATCAGGCCGGCCAGCACGCGGCCGAGGCGCAACGCGTCCTCGCACAACGCGGGACGCAGCCAGTCCTCGCCGGCAGTCGCGGTGTAACCCTCGTTGAAAACGAGGTAGATCACTTCCAGGACGGCCGCCAAACGCTCGGCGCGTTCCTCCGCCCGCGGCACCTCGAATGGCACCTGCGCCTTGGACAGCGTGCGCTTGGCGCGCACGATCCGCTGCGCGATGGTAGGTTCCGGCACGAGATACGCGCGCGCGATCTCCGCGGTGGTGAGTCCGCCCAGCAGCCGCAGCGTGAGCGCCACGCGTGCTTCGACCGACAGCACCGGATGGCACGCGGTGAAGATCAGCCGCAGCAGGTCGTCGCCGATGTCGTCGTCGAGGTCCATGGCGGATTCCAGGCCGTGATCGCCCTGCTCCGCTTCCATCTCGTAGCCGAGCTGCTCATGCTTGCGATCGAGCAGCTTGTTGCGGCGGATCTGGTCGATCGCGCGATGCTTGGCCGTGGTCATCAACCAGGCACCCGGGTTGTCCGGCACGCCGGTTTCCGGCCAGCGTTCCAGCGCGGTCACCAGCGCATCCTGCGCCAGTTCCTCGGCCTGGCCCACGTCGCGCAACATGCGCGCGAGCCCCGCGATCAGCTTCGGCGACTCGATGCGCCAGATGGCCTCGATGCTGCGGTGGATGTCGGTCGTCGCCATGGCCGCCGATGACAGCAGCATCGGCGATCCCGATCAAGTCGCCCAGGCAGGCTCCCGCGCAGCAATCGCCGGAGCGCGCCTGCGCGCGACGACCATCAACGCACGTAGCAAGGCACCAGTTCGCGCACCTCGACCGTCGCGTATTCCACTGCCGGGCATTCCTCCGCGATTGCGACGGCCTGGTCCTTCGTCTCGCAATTCAGCAGGAAGAAGCCGCCCACCATCTCCTTGGATTCGGCGAATGGGCCGTCCACGATGGTGCGCTTGCCGCCGCGTGTGCTCAGGCGTACGCCGTCGCGATCGGGCCGCAGCGCTTCCGCAGTCTGCAGCAGGCCACGCTTGCGAAGATCATCGCGCCAGCCCGACATGCTTTCGTACAGGGCCTGTCCTTCGGCCTCCGTGCGACGGTCGCGATCACCGCGCTGTTCCATGATCAGCAGCAAATAGGCCATGTCCGTGCTCCGTGTCCTCGATGGAAGCGAAGGATACGGGATCAGCTGGCCTGCGCGCAGTTCACCATCCACGGCGTGCCGAAACGGTCCACCAGCATGCCCCAGGCCTCCGCGAAGAAGGTCTTGTCCAGCGGCACGCACACGTTCCCGCCTTCGGCAAGCGCCTCGAAAATGCGTTTCGCCTCGGCGACCGAATCCACGTTGACGCACACCGAGAAGCCTTCCGGCCGCGTGTACGGATGCTGCGGCGGGCAGGCGTCCGAGCCCATCAGCCGTTGCTCGCCGAATTTCAGGCTGACGTGGATCACGCGATCGCGTATCGCAGGGTTGCCGTCTCCGCCCGGCGCATCGCCGTAGCGCATCAGCATCTCGATCTCGCCGCGCAGCGCCTGCGCATAGAGCGTGAAAGCGGCTTCGCAGTTGCCGTCGAAGAACAGATACGGATTCAGGTACATGGCGGCTCCTCTGGTAAGGCCGGCGGATTGCCGGATTCATTATCAGGACGAACGGCGCCTGCCGGATTCGACACGGCTGCGGCCCTCACGTGCAGTTGAGGATTTCCATGCTATTCAACAGGCAATACCAGAGCTAAACGGCGCTTTTCACCAAGGAGGGTCATCATGCAAAGCAAGGCATTGCCGTTCGCGCTGCTGTCCGCGCTGGGTCTGGGCCTCGCGGCAACAGCCGCCTCGGCCGCGCCCGAGATCAAGTGCCACATGGACTTCACCCTGAGCGGTTGGTCCATCATCTACCAGACCGCCGACGGCACAGGCAACATCAGCTGCAGCAACGGCCAAACCATGCCGGTGAAGATCGATGCCAAAGGCGGCGGATTGACGGTCGGCAAGTACAAGCTCACCGACGGACGCGCCACCTTCAGCCACATCACCGACATCCAGCAGATTCTCGGCAGCTATGCCACCGCCAACGCGCACGCGGGCGTGGTGCACAGCGGCCATGTCGCGGCGATGACAAAAGGCAACGTCTCGATGTCACTCGCCGGCAATGGCCAGGGTTGGGACATCGGCGCGGGCTTCGAGAGCTTCAGCATTTCGAAAGCGAAGTAGCGGGCGCGGTCGGCTCTCGCGGCGCATTCGACGGCACCCGCATTCATCCGCGGACGACTCCAGCCGATGTAGCGTGTCGGCGAAGTACTTCGCAGCGAGCCCCGGATGGAACCGCGTGACAACGAATCGGTGGCTGCGCAGGCCCTGGTCCCCGCGGTCAAGCTGCGCGACTGGTTCCGCCGCGATATCAAGCGGCCGCTCGAGAACATCGTCGGCGGACGCAAGCGCCTGCGCGTCGTCGCATTGCTAGCGTGCGTGCTGGCACTGGATGCCGCTGACAAGGCAACCGTCGGCGCGGTCGCCGCGCAACTCGAACACGACCTGCACATCGGCAACGTGCAGATCGGCCTTCTCGTTGCGGTATCCACCGCGATCAGCGCCTTCACCACCCTGCCCTTCGGTCTGTTGGTGGACCGCGTCCACCGCGGGCGACTGCTGACGATCGCGATCGCGCTATGGTCGCTGGCGATGATCGCCGGCGGCGCGTCGGTCTCGTATCCGATGCTGCTGATCACCCGGCTTGCGCTGGGCGCAGTGGTCGCACTCGCTTCGCCTGCCATCGCGTCGCTAACCGGCGACTTCTTCCACCCGGCAGAACGCGGACGCATATACGGCTACATCCTGGCCGGAGAACTGGTCGGTACCGCGTTCGGCTTCATGATTTCCGGCAATGTCGCCGCGATCCTCTCCTGGCGCGGTTCCTTCTGGATCCTCGCCGCACTCGGGCTGATCCTTGCCGTGGTGATCGCGAAGATGCTGCCCGAGCCGCGGCGCGGCGGACAGAACCCGATTCCCGACGACACGAAGAAGGGCGAGGACGCCGGGGAGGCGCCCGAAAACGAGGTCGAGGAAATCGTCGAGGAGCGCGACATCGAGCCGCACGAGGATCTGATCCTGCATCGCGACCCGGTGAAGATGCCGCTGGGGGATGCGGTGTGTTACGTGCTCTCGATCCGCACCTTCCGCACCCTGGTGATCGCCTCGGCACTCGGCTACTTCTACTTCACCGGGCTGCGCACCTTCGCGATCGTGTTCGTGCGCGGGCGCTTCGACCTGGCACAGGCGAGCGCCAGCAGCTTCTCGGTGGGCGTGGGCATCGGCGCGATCTTAGGCGTGCTGGTCGCGGGCACGCTGGCCGACAGGATGATCGACCGCGGCAAGCTGACCGGCCGCATCCTGGTCGGCGCGAGCGCGTACCTGCTCGCGGCCGCCGCGTTCGTACCCGGGCTGCTGACCACATCGTTGTGGGTCGCATCGCCGTTCTTCTTCCTTGCCGCGGCCGGACTCGGCGGCGCCAATCCGGCGCTGGATGCCGCGCGACTGGACATCATGCACTCGCGGCTATGGGGTCGTGCCGAAGGCGTGCGCTCCACCCTGCTCTACATCTTCCAGGCGATCGCGCCGCCGCTGTTCGGCTGGGTGTCCGGCAAGTTTGGCAGCCACGCCGACGGCGGGCTCGGGAAAGCCGGAGCACAGCAAGGCAACGCCGCGGGCCTCGACATCACCTTCCTGATCATGCTGATCACGCTGTTCCTGGCGGGACTCGTGATGTTCCGCGCGCTCAAGACCTATTCGCGCGATGTAGCCACGGCGATTGCGTCGGAACAGGCTACCCGCGGCCGCGGGGCAAAAGGCGCTTGAGCTCTACGGTATGTGGGTTCATCGTTGGCAACGGAAGGCTGCCCCCACTTCCTTGTGGGGCTGTGGCCTGCATTAGCTCCAGCTGGCCGCCGGGGTGGGACCCAACTGCTCTTGATATTCAAGTGGAAGCGTAGTTTGCCCCGGCACGGGCGGGGCGAAAGATGCCATCGCCGAAACCAATGAATCAATCTGGCTGTCGTGGAGAACATGACCATTGCTGGTCGTGAATGTTTCGACGTGGTAGTTGCTTCCCAAATACCAGTTTTTGATTGTGACAAGGTTGTCAGTCCCTAAGACTTGGATGTCCAGATCGTTTCCATTTCTGGTGAACCACAGCTGGTCATCGGCAATTCCTTCCCCAAATTGCAGCGTGTCGCTGCCGCTGTAGGTTTCGGTAATCGTGTCCTTGCCGTCTCCGGCATTAAAGA
>JBQCHG010000037.1:0-7232 GCA_051954935.1 Rhodanobacteraceae bacterium | reverse complement strand
GGGATGATCGCGCCGTCGCGGATGAACAGCGGAATGTCGTCCCAGCGCTTCGCATCCACGGGATAGCTGACCGTCTGCCCGCCCTGGTACACCTTGCCGGTGAACCAGTCGGTCCATTTGCCGGCCGGCAGATAGATGTGCTTCACCGTCTGGCCCTGCTCGACCACCGGCGAAACCAGCAGCCACTGGCCGAACAGCCACGCATCCACGTCGTTGCGCACGTGCGGATCCTGCGGCCACTCGAACGCGAGCGGCCGCACCAGGCCGATGCCTTGCGCGTTGCCCTGATGCTGGTACGCGTACAAGTACGGCAGCAATGAATAACGCAGGCGGATCGCTTTCGTCGCCGCGGCTTCCGCAACCGGACCATATACCCAGGGCTGGCGCTTCTCGCCGAAGGTGCCGTGCACGCGGAAGATCGGGGTGAACGCGCCGAACTCGATCCAGCGCGCGTAGTTCTCGTCGGAGGGGTGGCCATTGAAGCCGCCGCCATCCATGCCCCACTGCATCTCGCCGACGTTGATCGCGCTCAGCATGCGCGCGCGCTGGTCGGCCATGCTCGCGAAACCGGTATTGATGTCACCGGACCACATTCCGTACGCATAGCGCTGCGCGCCGAGCCAGAAGTCGCGATTGATGGACCACACGCGCAGCGGCGAGATCGCACGCTGGCCGTCGTAGATCGCGCGTTCCATGTTCAGGAACTGCGTGTTGCTGTCGGTGGTGTCGGCTTCGTCGTTCCACCAGCCGACGACGCCGGTTTTGAAACTGTGCTTCAGCGCCTCGTTGAAGAACCAGGCGCGCGTGCCCGGCTTGTCGAAATCCAGGTCCTTCACCGGCTTGTGCGAGAAGTAATCCGGCGTGGCCGGCTCTCCGGGCAACCACAGGTCGTGCGCCGTCGCGTAGCGGCCTTCGACCGTATCCACGTGCACGCGCGGCTTCATGATGCCGGTCATGTGCACGCCGAGCTTGTCCATCTCGGCTTTCAATTTGCCGCTCGGACCGTCGGGAAATTTCTGCGGATTCCAGCGGAACTCGCCCCAGTCCTTGCCCCAATCCTTCCAGTCGAAGTCGAAAGTGAAGGCATCCAGCGGAATGTGTTTCGCGCGGTAGGTCGCGACGATCTGCTTGAACTCCGCTTCGTCCAGTCCCCACTGGCTGTTGATGAAGCCGAGCGACCATTTCGGGAACAGCGGCGCATGGCCGCTGACGCGCGCCACGTCGGCGAACAGTTGCTCCGGCGTGCCGACGAGAATGTAGTAGTCGGCATCCGGTCGCGTGTAGCCGCTAATCGTGACGCGCCCGCCGGGGAGATCGAATTTAGCGCCATCGCAATCCACCAGCACGCCGTAACCGGCGGTGCTCCACACGAACGGCGCGCCGGCCCAACCCTGCTTGCCGGCCTTGGCGACCTGCTCGCCGCTGCGGAGCATCCCGGCAGCGACGCTCTTGTTGGCTTCGAAGCCGCTGATGCCGTACAACGCATCATTGCTCGAGTGATCGATCACGATCCGCTTTTGCGACAGCGCGGCGAGATCCGCCTGCTGCAACAGCGCATGGCCTTGCGAGTCGGCAATGCTCAGCGCGCCGGTTTTCCTGTTCCAGGTCGCGACGAGCCGATCCGAGCGCAAAATGACCTTGTTGCCCTGTTGTTTTATTTGCGGCTTGAACGCGGTGTCGGGATTGAAATGCGGATCGATCACCAGCGCAGGCGGCGTGCCGCGTCCTTGCGGCAGGTAGTGCAGGTGCAGCACGCCGGGCGCGATCAACTGCAGCGAGACGACATCCTTGCCCTGTATCAACTCGATCCCGTTCGCGCCAACATGGCGCAACTGCGTGGTGCCTGCGGCAAAACCCGTAAGCGGGATGAACCCGAACGCGAACAGAAAGATGAGTGCGCGTGAACGCAGCTTCGATGCCATCATCGACAAGTCCCCGTGAGCTTCAATCCAGGATCGCGCTGCCATAGGCCGGCAGATGCACGTGTCCGCCCGCGATCGAAGTGCCGGGACGGCTGTGCCGCAACAGATGATGGAAGCGCGAGGGCGGAACCAGTGACTGCGGCTTGCCCGACAGGTTGTGCAGCACCAGCACGTCGCCCTGCGGATCGTCCAGTTCCCACGCTGCGACCTGCAGGTTGTGGTCGCGCCAGTCGTGCAGCACGCCTTCGCGCAGCGCCGGGATATCACGGCGCCAGCCGGTCAGCATGCGATACCAGTTGAGCAGGGAGTCCTGATCCTTGTCCTCGGCCTGCACCGACACGGACGGGCCGTCGCCCGCGCTCCAACCCTCCCAACTTGTTTCGCCAGCCCCCCTGCCCGCGCTGTACCAGCGCATCGGTTCGCGCAGGTGCGGATCGGGCTTGTTGCCGCGCATCCCGAGTTCCTCGCCGTAATAGACGAAGGGATGACCGGGCATCGTGAGCAGCATCGCGGCGGCCGTGCGCATGTGGTCGGCGTTGTCGTCGAGCATGCTCATCACGCGTTCCATGTCGTGGTTGGACAGCAGGGGCGCGTCATCGAAGCGGCCGTGCGCGGCCGCGCGATAGGCGGCATCGGTGCGCTCCATGGTCGCGCCGATGTCGCGGTCGGTTTCGCTCGCGGCGCTCTCGACCAACCGCTTCGCCAGCGGGAAATCGAACACTGCATCCAGCGTGCCCATCCACGGCGCGAGTTCATCCGGGCGGTCCTGCCAGACCTCGCCGACTACCCAGGCGTGCGCGTTCGCGGCATCAATGCCCTGATGGAACGCGCTCCACCAGGCCAGATTTTTTTGCAGCACCGAAGCACTGCCCCAGTCGGTCTCGAAGTTGAGGTAAACGTGCTGCGCGGCATCGAGACGGAAACCGTCCACGCCCTTGTCCAGCCAGAAGCGACCGATCTTGATCATCTCCGCGCGGACGGCGGGATCGTCATAATTGAGATCGGGCATCTCGGAGGTGAAAATGCCCAAATAGTCCTTGCCGTTCGGGGCGGTGTGCCAGGCCTGCCCACCCGTTGCGCTGATCGCCTTGAGGTCGGTGTCCGGCGTGGCCCAGGTGTACCAGTCGTGGTATTTGCTGTGCGGGTCCTGCGCGGCCTTGAACCACGGCGAGCGGTCGCTGCTGTGGTTCATCACCATGTCCATGATGACCTTGATGCCTCGCTTGTGCGCCTCGCGCAGCAGCCTCTCGAAATCCGCCATCGTGCCGTACTGCGGATTGATCGCGTAGTAGTCGGTGATGTCGTAGCCGTGGTAACTGGGCGAGGGATTGATCGGCATCAGCCAGATGCCGTCCACGCCCAGCGATTTCAGGTAATCGAGCTTGGCGGTGACGCCGTTGAGGTCGCCGATGCCGTCGCCATTGGTGTCGTACCAGCTGCGCACGAAGATTTCGTAATACACGTCCGAGTGCTGCGTACCGGGTTTGGCTGGCGTCGCGGCGTGCGCCGCGGGGAGCAGCAACGCGGCCAGTACGAAAAGCGCCAGGCGGGCGTGCAATTTCATCGCATTCCTCCGTAATTGACGTGCAGCTCAGCAGAGTTCGGCCGCGGCGACCGGCGCCCCGCAGTTGCGCGCGACGAACTGTTCGTGCGGCGGAAGGGCCTTCACCACGCGGCCGATCAGCGTGCGGATGTCGGACAGGAAGCCAGCGAGCTGCGATTCGTCGAGCTCTTCGGCAAGCGGATGATGGTGCATCGGCTCGATGCGCTGGCCGAGCATCACCTGCAACCAGCCGGTTTCGGTGAACAACTCGTCACCCTCGCGGAAGATCAGGCCGGTGCGGCGGAACAGCGCGATCCGGCGCGCCAGCTCCTGCGGAATCTCCATATGCCCGCACTGTTTCCAGAACGGCGTGTCCTCGCGCTCGGTCGCCTTGTAATGCAGGATCAGGAAGTCGCGCACGCGCTCGTATTCGAAGCGCGTCTGGCGGTTGTATTCGTTGACCACGCGCGGATCGCAATAGCGGTCCGGGAACATCGCCAGGAACCGGCTGACGCCCGACTGCACGAGATGGATGCTGGTGGACTCCAGCGGTTCCATGAAGCCGGCGGCCAGCCCAAGCGCGAGGCAGTTGCGGTTCCATGCAAGCTTGCGCATGCCGGTGACGAAATGCAGCGGGCGCGGATCGCCGATCGGCTCACCTTCGAGGTTCGCGAGCAACTGCGCCGTGGCTTCGTCGTCGCTGATGAAACGGCTGCAATAGACGTGGCCATTCCCGGTGCGATGCTGCAGCGGGATCCGCCACTGCCACCCGGCGGTACGCGCGGTGGCCTGGGTGTACGGGCGCATGGGCCCGGCGCGTTCGCTCGCGACCGCAAGCGCGCGGTCGCACGGCAGCCAGTGCTGCCAGTTCTCGTAACCGGTTTCCAGCGCGCCTTCGATCAGCAGGCCGCGGAATCCGGAGCAGTCAATGAAGAAATCGCCTTCCACGATTTCGCCGCTGTCCAGTCGCAGCGATTCGATGAAGCCATCCTCGGCGGACAACTTCACCTCCACCACCTTGCCCTCGGTGCGGCGCACCGTGCCGGGCCGGATGCGCTCGCGCAGGTATTGCCCATAGCGCGAAGCATCGAAGTGATACGCGTAGCGGATGCCGCCGAGCGGACTGTTCGGCACCGTGTCCAAGCGTGCGAACCGGTTCACCGCGGCGGCCGCGGCATTGAGCGAATACGCCCACAGGCTTTGCGCGCCGGGGCGCCCGCGGCTGCGCAACCAGTAATGATGGAACGGTATCAGGCCCGGCTTCAGGCCCATGTCGCCGAACGCATGCAGGTACGAATCGCCCAAGCGCCCGAAGCCGTTGAGCTGTACGCCCAGTTTGAACGTACCGTGGGTGAAGCGAAGCATGTCGTCCTCGTCCAGGCCGAGGAACGTGTTGATGTGGCGGATCTGCGGAATCGTCGCTTCGCCGACCCCGACTATGCCGATCTCCGCGGACTCGATCAGGCGGATTTCCAATTGCGAGCCCAATGCCCGCGACAGCAGCGCGGCCGTCAGCCAGCCGGCGGTACCGCCGCCAACGATCACCAACCGACGGATCGCGGTTTCATTCATGGACGACCGCCCCGATGCCATCTGCGGCGTGCTCATTCAATCACGCCCTGGCACCTTGGGGAAAAGCGGCCCCGCTGATCGGGTCAGCGGGGCCATTCCTACCACCTGATTCAATCATCAATCACTGGAACTTGTACGAGATGCCAACGTCATACCTGCGCCCGTACTCCTCCCAAGTCAGCACCTGCCGCGGGTCGTTGTTCTGGAACGTGGTGAAGATCTTGTTCGTGAGGTTGGAGCCCTGCAGGATGAAGGTGAGGCCCTTCATCGGACCATCCTGCATCGTGTAGCTGATCTGCGCATCATAGGTGTTGCCACCCTTGATGCTCTGCAGGATGCGCGTGGCGCTGATGCCCTGCACCTCGCCGAGGAAGCTGCTGCGATAGTTCTGGCTGACGCGCGCCTCGAAACCGTCGTGCTGGTAATACACGGTGTCGTTCAGCACCCATTTCGAGAGGCCCGGCACGGTGATCGCCTGCGGATTGCCCGCATACACCACGGAGCTGTTCGTGTAGTCGGCGCTGAGCACCACGCCGAAGCCATCGAGCACCGGAGTGAGCTGTTCGAGCGGCAGGTTCAGCACGCCCTGCACTCCCTTGACGCTGCCGTGGCCGTCGTTGGTGGGTCCCGAGATGATTCCCAGGGGAGTGCCCAGTTGCTGCTGCTGCTGCGCGTTGAGATACGCACCGACGAACGGGGTGAAGTCGTACAGGAACGCCGCGTTCGGGTTGATGTAATCGTGCAGCTTCAGGTAGTACCCGGACAGGGCGGCATAACCCTTGTTCTCGTCGAAGTAGTGCTCCAGGCTGACATTGAAGTTGTCGGCCATCGTCGGCAACAGCTTGAAGTTTCCGCCCGAGGCGCTGAAGTAGGACGTGTTCGGGTCGGTCGAAGTCAGATGGGTGATGTTTCCGCCGATCGACAGGCTCGCGCTCATCTGGTCCATGCGCGGGCGTGCCATCACCCGCGCAAGTCCGACGCGGAGGTCGGTGCTGTCGGTGAAGCCGAACACCAGGTTCGCGCTGGGCAGCCAGCGGGTGTAACTGGTGCCGCCCGACACCGGAATCAGCGTCACCAGCGAGGAACCCGTCGTGCTGGTGCCCGCCGAGACGCGCTGGCCGGTCGAGCTCTGGTTCGTGTGTGCCACCTGCATGCCGATGTTGCCGCGCACGGACACGCCGCCGAGATAGGTGTCGAGATTGAACTGCAGGTACGGCGTGAGATCGTTCTCGCGTACCTTCCAGTTCGGCGGCACGCCGATGGAGGACAGCGCGGTCGGGAACAATTGTTCGGTGCCGTTGGCCAGCAAGTCCAGCGGGTTGTAGATCACCTGCGGGCCCACACCCATCCACGCCAGCGGATCGCCGGTGGTGAAGGAAGGAATCGGCGCTGACTGCGCGCCGTTCGGCAGCACGATGAAGTCCTGGTCGATGTTGTAGGTCTTGTTGCGGGTGGCGCGATCAACGCCGAATTCCGCGCTCGAGAACGGACCGCTCGCGAATTCGCGCTGTACGCTCAGGCGCAGGCGAGCGAGGTAGTCCTCGGTGTGCGGCGCATTGATGAAGCCCGCCTGCACCACCGGCGGGTTGTTGCCGCTGCCCCAGCCTTGCGGGTCGGTCAGCACCAGCCCCTGCGTGTAGTTCAGGGTCGGGGTGACAAACAGCAGGCCGTTGCCGAGTTCCTGGAAGCCGATGGTGTCGGTTGGACCGCTCTTGTTGTAGCCGAAGCCCGTGTAGCTCTCCAGCTCCGAGCCATGCGTGTCGGCACGCGAGTAGCTGGCATCCATCTGCGCGGACCAGTCTTCGTTGAAACGGTACTTGTTGTTCCAGCCGATGTTCCAGACCTTGTTGCGCGTGCTGTTGTAATCGTTGCGCACGACCGGCGAGACACCGCTATAGGTGCCGCTCTGCACGAAGCCGTCGCTGACGTTGGCCGGGACGGGCGTCAAGCCGCCCCAGAACAGCGGGAATTCCATGCCCTTCGCCTGCTGCTTCTCGCGGAAGTTGTCGTAGGTCAGGTCCAGCGTGCTGGTGAAGTTCTGGTTCGGCTGGTATTGCAGCGTGGTCAGGAATCCCATGCGCTTCAGCTGGTCCGAGATGCCGTAGTTCTTCGAGCCGCCCACGACCAGATCGCCATTGGCATCGGTCGGATAACCCCAGGGCGCCTGGTGCTCGATCTGGGTGGGATCGGATTCG
>JBQCHG010000036.1:0-26678 GCA_051954935.1 Rhodanobacteraceae bacterium | reverse complement strand
CGGCATGAACAGCCAACCGCGCCGCGTCGAACACCAGCAAACCGATCGGGGCAACATCCCGGTGTACGCCGTCGGCACGGTCGAGCAGCCGTGGGCCGGTTACTCGCGCACCGATCACGAGGTCTGGGCGCAGTTGTTCCGGCGCCAGCGGGAGATCCTGAAAGACCGCGCAGCCCGCGAATTCCTCGAGAACCAGGGGCGCTTCGGCATGAGCGCCGATGCGATCCCGAAATTCGACGAGCTCAACAAAGTGCTGAAGCAAGGCACGGGCTGGGAGATCGTCGGCGTCGAGGGCCTGCTGCCCGACCAGGTGTTTTTCGATCACCTCGCCAACCGACGCTTCCCGGTGACCTGGTGGATCCGCAAACCCGAGCAGCTCGATTACATTTCCGAGCCCGATCTCTTCCACGACCTCTTCGGCCACGTGCCGCTGCTGCTCAACCCCGTGTTCGCCGATTACATGCAGGCGTATGGTCTGGGCGGCGTCAAGGCGCACGGCATCGGGCCCGAGGCGCTGATGAACCTGACGCGCCTGTACTGGTACACGGTCGAATTCGGCTTGATCAATACCCCCGAAGGATTGCGCATCTACGGATCCGGCATCGTCAGCTCGAAGGGCGAATCGGTGTATGCGCTCGAATCGGATGCGCCGAACCGGCTGGGCTTCGATCTCGAGCGCATCATGCGCACGCGCTACAAGATCGATACCTACCAGCAAACCTATTTTGTGATCGACAGTTTCGAGCAGCTGTTCGAGGCGACCCGGCCGGACTTCCGCCCGATCTACGAGCGCCTCGCCTCATCGTCGGCCTTTCCCGCCGGCGAAGTGCAGCCCGGCGACCGCGTGTTCCATAGCGGCACGGGAGAGGGTTGGGTCAAAACCGGCGACGTGTAGTTGAGAGGCTCGCAAGCTGCTTCGCTTTGCGAACCTCTCAAGTCGCTTCACCACGCATTCCGACCGCCCGCTACGCCCACACCTTTCCTGCGGGATCGAACTCCACGGTCACTTTCTCGGCCGCACGCACGCCGAAGCCGCACACCGCGAGTGGACCTTCTTCCATCGGCTCCAGGCCGAACGCCTGTTCGATTTCCACCTCGTTGATTGCGGCGGTGATGAATGCGCCGAGGTTCAATTCGGTCGCGGCGAGATACAGCATCTGCGACAGGTGACCGGCGTCCAGCACCACCGCGCGATAGGCTTTGGCGTGGTTGCGGTACTTCCAGAAGTTGCGCGGGAAGCGCGACACCAGTGCGATCATCACGTGCGCCTGCGCGTAGTACGCCTGGCTCGCGACGAAGCGTTTCGCCAGCGCGGTCGCGGCCTCCGGTTCCAGCGCGTGCAGCGGTTCCAGAGCATGCGCGACCGGATGATAGTGATAAAGCCCCCGCGTCACGCCTTCCACGTGCTGCACCAGCACGTAGGCTTCGGTCGCGTGCAGGCCGCCGGCGGAGGGCACGCCCTTCTTCAACAACTGCACGCCGGGCGCGTAATCGCTGACCACGCGTGCGCCGAACGTGCGATACATCAGCGCGGAGAAATCTTCTTGTGACACCGCGCGCGACGGATCGTAATTGCGGCAGGTGACGCGGCGATCCGAGAGCTCCTCCAGCGCGGACGAGCCGAGGCGTTGCAACGGAACGCGTTGCGCGGATGCCATACGCTCGCGCACCGGCGACGGCGATGCGCCGAGTCGTTCCAGGAAGGTCTGTTCGCTGGCCTCGGAGAAACGCCGCTCGGCTTCCTCGGTGTCCACGTCCTTCCAGCGCGTGTGCCGGTGCATCACGGCGGCAAGGTCGCGCCAGTGCGTGGCGCGCAACGCTTCGTCGCGACGCGCGAATTCGCGCAGGTGTTCGTCCTCGCCGTCCTGCGCGACGACCAGACCCTTCGCCAGCAGCGCGTCCAGCGTTGCACGCGGATGCTCCTTCGCAAGATCATCCAACGGAACCCACGCGTTCGGCGATAGTGAGCCCACCAGCGCGACCTCCGCCGCATCCAGCGGTATCTCGTCATCCACGTGTCCGGCCAGCGCTACCCAATTCAGCGTGGTGCGCACGCCGGTTTCGCCCCCCAGCAGCGCGCCCAGGTCGAAACCGATCGTCTCGCGCGGCTCGATCAGCAGCGTCGCGCAGCGGCGAATGTGCATGGCTTTCCCCAACCCGGTTCGGATCGAGAGCGTAGGCCGCGCTGTTCAGCCCGGCAAGCAGGCATGTCGCGCTTCGCGCCGGCTGCCGAGGGCCGACCGTGGATTCCCGAAGAAAACAGCGGTCAGCTCCAGCAGCCCATCCGGCATTGCCAGCCATAATCCAGATCAAGGAATTGTGAAGACTGGCAGGGCAATTGCATAATGCCTTGTCACACCATCACTTGGGGGAACCGCCATGGCCGATTCGTCGCTTTCGCGCGAGCATTCGCTTGCCCTGCTGCACAAGCTGTCTACCGACGACGGCTACCGCAGCCGCTTCGAGCAGAAGCCCGCCGCGGCGCTGGCGGAAATCGGCGTGCCGCACGACACGATCGTCAACCTTAACGCGGCATGCTTAGCGTCGACGACTTTGGCAGACAAGAGCCACTTTGCTCAGGGCCATCGTGACTTGGTGGGTGCGGCTTCGGATCGCTGTCTTTCGATGATTGTGCCTTCGGTCAAAATGGACTTCGGGTCAGCAAGTTAACAAAGCACTTATCAATGTGCTTTCAATGCCTGTAACCGAGGCAAGAGCCAAGATTGTTGCGCGGCATTTGGCCAAACGCGGATAAATGCCGACATAGCTTGCTGCGCAGCTGGTTTGTCGCCCAACGTGTTTAGTAATTCTGCCGCACGCAAAAGCGCAAGGTCCGACCATGCAACGTTGAACGGCGTGAGCATTTGCTGCACATTGCTTTCGAAATACGCTTGGCCTCGATGGGAAGACAGCCAGTGTGCCGCGTTCAATGCGCTCTTAGGCTCATGAACGTCTGCGTAGGCGTCCATTAAGGCGACATGGGTGATGTAAAGCTCGCTGCCATCGAGCAGCGGCTTCAATATCGAAATCGCTTGTTGCGCATTACCTGATGCGCGAGCGATTTCCGCTTGGGCCACCTGGCGTAGATTGTCCATGACCAGGGTGTCGGAATCGGATTCGGCCCCCGCAGCGGCGAGCGCCTGCTTGGCGAGTTGAACATCGCCGGCGTGCGCGGCCAAATAGGCAGCAAGTGCCATCTGAAATTTCAGTTCCCGCCGATCGACTGGATCGGCGTCCGCAAGCGACTTCTGCTCGTGTTCAAAGTATTCGTTCAGCGCAGCGATTTGTAGTTTGCGGTTTGTTCCGTTCAGCGCCTGAAGACTGAGCTCCATTGCTTTGTAACGACCTGAAAAGCGTGCTCCGAGCGAATTGGCCTGAGCCTGCGCGGATTTGAGCAATGCGCTCGCTTGTGGCCAATTGCCTTGATCCAGCGCCATTGCGATCCGAGCATTTGCGGCACCGATATCGAAGCTACTTGCGCCTGAAGATTTGCCTTGATCGAGCACCTTTAAGGCATCAGGAAATGCTCGCTGCGCGGCATACGTACTCGCAAAAAAAGTATTCTGAAGATGAAGGCCCTCCGCAATGGATTCGGAAAATGCCCGCATTGCATTTGAGTATTGCCCTGATTCGGCGAAGAGTGCTCCCAATAGATACTTGCTTACCGATCGATGGGGGTTCTTGGGTGATAGTGCCTGCTTAAGATAAGGAATCGCGTTTTCATACCGGTTGGCATCATTCCAAAGAAAATAAGCCTCAGCGTTGAGCGCAGGAAAGTAGTCGGGATACATCGAAGTCAGCAGCTTCCATTTTGCCAATGCCTCGCGTGGAGCAATGTAGCTTGCCGCCCACGCGTCTACGTACAGCGCGTCGCGTGCGGACAAGCGTGCGCGATCGGCTTGGGCCGTTCGAATTTGCTCCATGGCCTTGGAGAGCTGGTCCTCGCCGTCAAATATCTTCGCTAACAGGATATGCGCCAGCGCAAAATGAGGATCGATACTTAGCGCTTGGTCGGAAAAAGCTTCTGCGCTTTTCAAATCAGCATTGTTGTAAGCGCGCGTTCCCAGTGAATACGCTCTCAGCGCATCCAGGTTGCTGGTCGCCACCTTGTCCAGCGGCTGCGATTCCTTGCTGACCATCGCCAGCGCTTCCCCGAGCTTGCCGCGTAGTTGCTTGCTGACGCTGTCCAGCGAGGGCAGCACGGACTGCGCGCCGACGCCGTCGGCGGATACCGAATAAACTGTCGTCTGGGTGTTCGGATCGATGACTTCCGCCGTCACGCGCACGCGGCCACCGACTTCCGCAAGCGTGGGCAGGATCAGCGCGCGCGCGCCGTCGCGCAGCGCGACCTCGGAACCGATCGCGCGGGTCACTTTCGTCTTGTCAGGATCGCGCTCCATGCGTTGCAGCGTCTGCTGGACTGACAACTCCGGCAGCACGTTGACGTACTGCGACTGCTCCAGGCTGATGTGCAACGCGGTTTCCACCGACTGATTGAAGCGCGGATCGCCGGTGAGGTTGTGCAGGTCACCCACCACCACCCAGTCGCGCTTGGCGAAGGCGAGCGTGGGCGGGCTCTGCAGCAGGAACCACGTGCCGATGCCGATGCCGATCACCAGCATGGCCGCCTCCGCGACCAGCGTGAGCGGGCGCCGGTACCAGGGCAGGATCTTCTTCGCGGTGCGGCCGGAGCGCGGCGCATGCAGAGGCGCGATCTTCTCTTCGCCGACCTCGATCACTTCCATCGGCTCGGGAAGGCCCTTGAAGCGATAGCGGCCGTGCTCCCGCCAGTGCACGCGTTCGGCAGCCTCGCGACCGAGTTCACGCTGCGCGCGACGTGCGATGCCGGCGGCCGCAGAGGAAACCAGTGTCTGTTGCGGCAGCGCGAGCTGTGCAAGGCGAGCGGCCACCGGCTTGACCAGGCCTTCCACCTCGATCGGCTTGGCGCCGCGCGCGACGTCTTCCGGCGCGTTTTCCCAGATCACCACGTCGCCCATGTGGACGCCCACGCGCGCGCGCAGCACCGTGCCTTCCGCGGCGGAAAGGTGCTTCAGGCCGCGCTGATAATCGAGCGCAAAGGCGACCGCCTGGATCGGACGGTCGAACAGGAGAAGGAAACCGTCGGTCTTGTCTATCTCGCGGCCATGGTGCTGCTCTATCAGTGCGCGCGCGAGACGATCGTGCTTGCGAATGATGTTGGCCGCATTCTGGTCGCCCATGCGTTCGACCAGCGCGGTGGAATCGGCGATGTCGCACACCACCAGCGTCCGCAGTTGCGGTGCGGCCTGCTGGCCGGAGCGCGTGAGTGCATCAAGGTGGCGGATTTCGGCGTTCATGTGCGTGCATACCCCTGTGTATGCGATCTCGCCTGGATTTTTATCCCCTCCCTCCGGGCAGAGGGCGAGGGTGAATGGGGCGAGCGTGGCGAGTTCGGCCCGCAAGCCGCCTTCGGCGGCACCCTTTCTCCGGCCCCTTCCCCCACATCAGGGTAGAAGGGAAGAAACCATGCAGCTGTGTTCTGGTTGTTCTTTTGCCCCGCGAGGGAATCAATGCTGCGTTGTCCTGCAGCAGGTCGCCTGTATGCAGGCTCCCGCATTTTTGTTGTCGGTGCAGACAGCCGCGTGCACGCGGACCCTGCTTTTCACATCAACACGTGCGCGCCGTCGCCGCCGGAACCCTTGACGTGGTAGAGCGCGCAATCGGCTTCGCTGTACCACACCGACCAGCCGGCTTCGTCGCGACACAGGCTGCCGCCCACGCTCACCGCCACGTGCAGGTCGGGAGGGGTGCCACGGAAGCGCAACTGCCGCACGCCTTCGGCGATGCGCAGCGCGCGATCGGCCAGATCGCGCTGGCTGTGCACCTGCGTGAGCAGGGCGAATTCGTCGCCGCCCAGGCGGCAGGGCAGGTCGGTCGCGGAGGCGGCATCCTGCACTTCGGCAGCGACCGCACGCAGCACCTCGTCGCCGGTCAGATGGCCGGCACGGTCATTGATCTGCTTGAAGTGGTCGATGTCGATCAGCAGCAGGCCGACCATGCGCTGGCGGTCGCGAATTTCCCCGAGGCTCTCGAGGAAGCGATACAGGCCGCGCCGGTTGCACAAACCGGTGAGGTCATCGGTGCAGATCTGGCGATTGGCCAGGTGCAATTGGTCCTGGGTCTGGCGCAGCGAATCCAACGTCTGGATCAGGTCCTCGTTGCGGCGCTTGTAGTTGGCGATCAACTGCTGCTCGCTGGCCACGAGGTAGGTGAACGAGCGGCGCATGAACATCGCCACCGTCTCCGGCGCGCGCCTGAGCAGCTCGTCGAAAGCTTCCTGCTCGATCACGTAGATCGTGCAGGGCTCGGCCGCGAGTGCACTGCCCGAACGCGCGTGGTTGCCGATGAACAGCGCCAGTTCGCCGAAATATTCGCGCGGACCGATCAGCTTGTCGGGCAGGTCACCGGAAAATTCCAGCAGCACGCGGCCGGAATCAATCACGAACATCGCGCGGCCGAATTCGCCGCGCTTGAAAACGGTCTGGCCCGGCTGCAGCTGGCGGCGCTCACCGGCGGAGGCCAGCAGCGAGAATTCCTGTTCGGATAATTGTCGCGGCAACCGCGTGATCCGCGGCTGCGAATGCGACAGGGCGGGTTCGGACATCTGGATTTCCGCGTGAGGCACGGCGGCCTCCCCCTGAGAAACAGATCACACTTGATACTACCGCAACTTTCGGCTTCGTGTGGGGCAAGGCGGGCCCGCCATGAAACATGACAATCGACCGTTCCGGCCTGAACGGAAGTGCCCCAAGGGGGCAGGTTTCAGGCCGCGCTGCGCGTGAACTGCGCCTGTTCGGTCGAGCCCTGGAGGGCCGAGAGCGAAGACGCGCCGCCGGCGATCACCTGGTTCAGGGCATCGAAGTAGCCGGTGCCGACCTCGCGCTGGTGGCGCGCGGCGGTGTAGCCGTCCTTTTCGGCGGCGAATTCGGCTTCCTGCAATTCCACGTAGGCCGCCATCTGCCGCTCGCGGTAGTCGCGGGCGAGCGCGAACATCGAATGGTTGAGCGCGTGGAAGCCGGCCAGGGTGATGAACTGGAACTTGTAACCCATCTCGCCGAGCTGTTTCTGGAAGGAGGCGATCGTCGCGGCATCCAGGTTCTTCTTCCAGTTGAACGAAGGCGAGCAGTTGTAGGCCAGCAGCTTGTCCGGATACCTGGCGCGGATGGCTTCTGCGAAGCGCCGTGCCTGTTCGATGTCGGGCGTGGAGGTCTCGCACCAGACGAGGTCCGCATATGGCGCATAGGCCAGTCCGCGGTTGATCGCCTGTTCGATGCCCGCCCTGGTTTCGAAGAATCCCTCCATCGTGCGCGCGCCCGTGCAGAAGGCGCGGTCATTCTCGTCCACATCGGACGTGAGCAGGCCCGCGCCCATCGCGTCCGTGCGCGCAACGATCAGCACCGGCACGCCCGCAACGTCCGCAGCCAGCCGCGCGGCGATGAGCTTCTGCACCGCCTCGCGCGTGGGCACCAGCACCTTGCCTCCCATGTGGCCGCATTTCTTGGCGCTTGCCAGTTGGTCCTCGAAGTGCACCGCCGCGGCACCGGCCTCGATCATCGCCTTCATCAATTCATAGGCGTTCAGCACGCCGCCGAAGCCGGCTTCGGCATCCGCTACGATCGGCACCAGCCAATCGGTGCTGTCGTCCCCTTCCGCGTGCGCAATCTGGTCGGCGCGCAGCAGCGTGTTGTTGATCCGCCGGACGACTTCCGGCACCGAGTCGGCCGGATACAGCGATTGGTCCGGATACATCGCACCGGCGGAGTTGGCGTCCGCGGCAACCTGCCACCCGGACACATAGATCGCACGCAGGCCGGCTTTCACCTGCTGCATCGCCTGGTTGCCGGTGAGCGCGCCGAGCGCGTTGACGAAGGGTTCCGCATGCAGGTCGCGCCAGAGGCGTTCGGCGCCGCGCCGGGCCAGCGAATGTTCTATGGCGACGGTACCGCGCAAACGCGCGACGTCTTCGCCGGAGTAGGGGCGCTTCACGTCGTGCCAGCGCGCGTTGTTGTTCCAGTCCAATTGCAGTTGCTCGGCGGTGGGGAGGGCGGCGGGCTTGGTCATTGCGAATCTCCTGTTGTTGTAGGAGGGAGCGTGCTCGCGACGACACAACGCCACCCATGACGAAGTGTTCCGTGCTCGCCTGCACGCAGGCTCCTAAGGGTCGTCACAGCTTCTCGTACGCCTGCAGTGTCAGGAACTCCGCGAGCGTCGGCGCGTGGGTGAGTTCGCCGATCAGCGCGGCGGCTTCGTCCGCGCGCGCAGCGCCGGGCAGTCCGCTTCCGCGCAGTTCGTGCGCGAACGTGGCCAGCGCGCGGTCGAACGCGGCAAAAGTGATCGGCGTGCCGTCATCGAAGCACAGCGGCTGCGCATCGTCGTGATGCAGCCATTGCCACAACTGCGCGCGCGCGATCTCGGCGGTGGCGGCGTCTTCCATCAGGTTGTGGATCGGCACGCATCCCATGCCGTCCAGCCAGGCGGCGAGATAGCGCAGGCACACTTCCACGTTGTTGTCGAAACCGGCGCGCGTGATCGTGCCGCCGCACGGCGCGATCAGCGCGTCGCGGGTGACGTGCACGTCGTCGCGCTCGACCCGCAACTGGTTGGGCGTGGGCATGTGCGCGTCGAACACTTCGCGGGCGATCGGCACCAGCGCCGGATGCGCGACCCAGGTGCCGTCGTGGCCGTCGCGTACCTCGCGCAGCTTGTCCTCGCGTACCTTGTCGAGCGCGACTTGATTCGCTGCTTCGTCGTTGCGGATCGGAATCTGCGCGGCCATGCCGCCCATCGCGAATGCGCCGCGGCGATGGCAGGTCTTGATCAACCATTGCGAATAGCGGCGCAGGAAAGGCACGGTCATGCCGATCTGCCCGCGTTCAGGCAGCACGCGGTCGCGATGCGCGCGCAGCGTCTTGATGTAGGAAAAAATGTAGTCCCAGCGCCCGCAGTTCAGGCCGATCACGCGCCGGCGCAGCGCGTGCAGGATTTCGTCCATCTGAAAACAGGCGGGCAGCGTCTCGATCAGCACCGTCGCCTTGAAACTGCCGACCGGCAGCTTGAGCGCGCGCTCGGCGTACTCCATCACCGCATCCCACAACGCGGCTTCTTCCATGGATTGCAATTTCGGCAGGTAGAAGAACGGGCCGAGCCGGCGCTCGTGCAAGGTGAGCGCGTTATGGAAGGCGAACAGCGCGAAATCGAACAGGGCGCCGGATACCGGCTCGCCATCGATTTCCAGGTGACGCTCGGGCAAGTGCCAGCCGCGCGGACGCACCATCAGGATCGCGGTCTGCGCATTCAGCCGGTAAGCACGGCCGTTGGGCGCCTCGTAGGAAATTTCGCCGTTCACCGCGTCGCGCAGGTTGGCCTGGCCTTCCAGCAGATTGGCCCAGGTGGGCGTGGTGGAATCCTCGAAGTCGGCCATGAACACGTTGGCGCCGGAGTTCAGCGCGTTGATCACGGTCTTGCGTTCGGTGGGGCCGGTGATCTCGACGCGGCGATCGGCCAGCGCCGCCGGAATCGGCGCCACGGCCCATTCGCCGGTGCGGATGTCCTGCGTATCGGAGCGGAAATCCGGCAGCTCGCCCGCGTCATAACGGGCCTGGGCCCTGGCGCGTTCGACCAGCAAAGCCTGCCGGCGCGGCTCGAAACGGCGGTGCAGGTCGGTCAGCAACACCAGCGCCTCGGGCGTGAGGATTTCACGTCGGGCCGGGTGCTCCGGAGCCAGAATCTGCGCTTCGGCGCGGCCTTGCAGCACTTCCATTGCGACGGCCATGACTGCTTCCTCGTATTGCCTCGTGGCTTTCGAGGGTAAGTTGCTTAGCCAAAGTTGACAAAGCAAACGTGTCAACCGGAAACTTTGATAAAGTCAAATACGTTTGAAACGTAGCTGGTGAAATGGCCGCGAGAACGACCCGGAAGGCAAAGCCCCGAGCGCCCGTGGAGCGTGATGGCGAGGCCGCGCGCTTTTATTACAAGGGCAGCCGCTATCGGCAATTGCGCGCCTTCGTCACCATCGCCCGGCTGGGTACGCTGGCCCGGGCGGCGGAGGCGCTGTTCCTGTCGCCGCCTTCGGTGAGCCTGCAATTGCAGGCGCTGGAGCGCGAACTCGGCACGCAACTGGTCGAGCGCGGCCGCCGCCAGCGCATCACCCTGACCCGCGCCGGCCAGACGCTGTTCGAACAGGCGCGACCGCTGATCGAGGGTCTGGACGCGCTGGACGCACGCTTCCATTCCGCGCTTTCGGGTTTGAGTGCCGGCGAGCTGACCATCGCCGCGGGCACTTCGACGATCCAGTATCTGCTGCCGTCGCTGGTGGCCGAATATCGCGAGCGCCATCCGGAGGTGCGCCTTCAACTGGCGAACGTGACCGGCAAGGACGGGTTGGCGCTGCTGCGCTCGGACCAGGCGGATTTCGCGGTCGGCTCGATGCTGGATGTCCCGCACGACATCAGCTACCAGCCGTTCCGGCGATTCGACCCGATGCTGATCCTGCCCGTCGGGCATCCGCTGGCGGAACGCGAGGCGATCGAGTTGCATGATCTCTCGCCATATGGGCTGATCCTGCCGCCGCAGCGGCTGACCACCTATCGACTGGTGGACCTCGTCTTCCAGCAGCGCAAGGTGCCTTACACGGTGGCGATCGAGGTCGGCGGCTGGGAGATCATCAAGCAGTACGTCGCGATGGGATTGGGCATTTCCATCGTCACCGGGATCTGCCTGACCGATGCCGATCGCGGACGGCTGGCCGCGCGCAACATGCGCGCCTATTTCCCGCAGCGCAGCTACGGCGTGGTGATGCGCAAGGGCAAGCACCTCTCGCCCGAGGCACGCGCGTTCGTGGACCTGATCGAGCCGGACCTCGCCATGCAACGCGAATACGAAGCGGCCGCGCATTCGCAGCGATGACGCAACGCGCGGAGCGCGCGCTACACGCCCCGGTGCTTCCCCTCGTACGGCTGATAAAGCGCGCGCAACGCGGCGATGTCCGCTTCCATGTTCGCGGTTGGCTGGAACAACGGGCCGAGGCCTATCACCTTGCGTGGATAATCGAAATACACCGGGATGATCGGCACGCCCGCCTCGCGCGCGATATGCCAGAAGCCGCTCTTCCATCGCGTTACGCGCTTGCGCGTGCCTTCGGGCGTGATGCCGAGCCACAACTTCTCGCGCGCGTGGAAAAGCTCGCGCATCTGCGTGACCACGCCATGGGCTGCCGCGCGTTCGATCGGGATGCCGCCGAGCCTGCGAAGGAGCCAGCCGAGCGGACCGGCGAACAGTTCGCGCTTGGCCATGAAGGAAATATCCACGCCCAGCGCGATCTTGAACAGCAGGCCGTGCACGCCGTCCCACCACGACGAATGGGGCGCGGCGATCAGCACCGCGCGCGCGACGTGCGGAAACTCGCCTTCCAGCCGCCAGCCACTGATGCGCACAAGCGTGCGAAAAAACCCGCGCCATGCGCGATCCGGGAAGTGCGGCATGGCTTCCGGAAGGTGCGCCGGCAGCGTCGCGCGCACGGAGGATGCGTTCAATCCGCGCTCCAGTTGTGCGCGCGATCGCGCTTGATCGCCCCGCGCTTCTGCTTGCCGACGAGCCTGCGCTCCTTCGATGCGCGGGTCGGCTTGGTGGCGACGCGTTTCTTCGGCGCATGCAGCGCCGAGCGCAGGAGCTCGGCCAGGCGTTCGCGCGCGTCCTCGCGATTGCGCGCCTGGTCGCGGAAGCGCTGCGCCTGGATCACCAGCACGCCTTCGTCGGTGAGCCGGCGATCGCGGCGCGCCAGCACGCGTGCGCGCACATCCTCAGGCAATGATGGCGAATGCGCGACATCGAAACGCAATTCCACCGCGCTCTCGGTACGGTTGACGTGCTGCCCTCCAGGACCGGCCGCGCGCAGGAAGCGCTCGGTCAGTTCGGAATCGGGGATGTCGATGTGGGGGGAAATGCGCATGGACCAAATGTACAGGGCCGTTGTCATTCCGGCGAAAGCCGGAATCCATTTTGGCCTTTCGCAAGAAATTCTGGTTCCGCTCGCTGCCGCGAGCGGGCCACTTTTGTTTCGGCAAAAGTGGCCAAAACCATTGGCGCCGGGCATGACGGTCTCACCAACGCCCGGCTGTGATGCTCGGCGTCACGCGACGGCGCCGAGCTCACTTCGACACGGCCATCCATGGCCTGCGTTGGGGACTATCAGACCTCGCGCTACCGCTTGCGCCAAGGCCATGCCGCGGCAAACGCAATGATGCCCGCCGCGAACGCCACCGCTTCCAGCCACGGCACCCGCGCGGGTGCGAAAGCGAACAGCAGTGCCGCGCCGGTCAGCAGCGAGCCACCGAACGCGGCGGCGAGGATGCGCCGCTGCGTGTCGCGTTGCGCCGCGTGCAGGAACTGCAGTTCCGTCGAGGTGACATCCACGCGCGTGGTGCCGCGCGCCAGCTGCTGCAGGCCCTCGTGCACAAGGTCGGGAATGCGTGGCGCGATGTGCAGCCATTCCGGCAGGCGCTTGCGCATTTCCCTGCCAAGGCGCAAGGGGTTGTAACGGCGCGACAGGATACGTTTCAGCTCCGGGTACGCCACCGCCCAGATGTCGATCTGCGGATCGAGCTGGCGTCCGAGCCCTTCGATGTTCAGCAGCGTCTTCTGCAACAGGATCAGTTGCGGCTGCAGGGTTAGTTCGAACTGGCGCGCGACATTGAACAGCTTGGCGATCACCTCGGCCAGCGAGATTTCCGACAGCGGTCGCGTGAAATACGGCTCGCAGACCGTGCGGACCGCGCTTTCAAGCTCGTCCATGCGCACCGTGCGCGGCACCCAGCCGGCGGCGACATGCAGGTGTGCGATGCGCTGGTAGTCGCGCTCGAACAGCGCCATGAAGTTTTCCGCGAGCCAGTACTGGTCGGATTCCGGCAGCGTGCCCATGATGCCGAAATCCAGCGCGATGAAGCGCGGCTCTTCAACGCGCGAAGTGTCCACCCAGATGTTGCCGGGGTGCGCGTCGGCGTGGAAGAAGTTGTCGCGGAACACCTGCGTGTAAAACAGGCGCACGCCCTTCGCGGCGAGATGCTTGCGATCGATGCCCGCCGCATCCAGTGCGGCGATGTCGTCGGCCGGAATGCCGTGCACGCGTTCCATGGTGAACACGCGCTCGTTGGTGTGCGACCAGAACACCTCCGGCACGTAAAGGTCGGGCGAGTTGGCGAAATTGCGCCTGAGCAAACTCGCATTCGCCGCTTCGCGCTGCAGGTCGAGCTCGTGATAGAGCGTTTTCTCGATCTCCTCCACGATGTCCTGCGGGCGAATCTTGTCGGCCTGAGGATGCCAGCGAGCGACAAGACCGGCCAGTGCGTGCAGCAGGTCCAGGTCGCGCGTGATCTGCTTGCGGATGCCGGGCCTTGCAACCTTGACCACCACCTCGCGGCCATCCGGCAGCGTGGCCGGATGTACCTGCGCGATGGAAGCCGAAGCGAGAGGCGTCTCGTCGAAGCGTGCGTACGACGTTGCGATCGGCGCCCGCAGCGCTTCCTCCACGATCGCGCGTGCCTGGTTTCCCGGGAACGGCGGCACCTGGTCCTGCAGCAGCGCCAGTTCATCGGCGACATCGTCGGGCAGCAGGTCGCGGCGCGTGGACAACACTTGCCCCGCCTTGACGTAGATCGGCCCGAGCTGCGTGAGTGCGAGCCGCAATCGCCCCCCGCGTGGCATCGCCGCGATCTCCTTGCGCGGGCGCGGCAGGAACACGCGCGCCCACTGCAGCGGGCGCATCACGTGCTGCTCGTCCACCAACTCGTCGAGGCGATAGCGCACCAGGATGGCGGCGACGCGCGCCACTCGCGGCAACAGTCGCAACGGCGTCATGCGGCGCGCCCCCGCAATCTTGCGACACGCACCTGCAGGCGTTCCGCGCGTTCGCGCAGGCGATCCACTTCGTCCAGGAATGCGTCGAGTTCCCCGCGCGGCACGACCAGCCGCGCTTCGTCGCGCAACCAGTCGGCCGCATCATCACTCGCATGACGCGCGCCGGTGCGCAGGGCGCGCGTGGTCTCGCGCAGCGCGCGAGCGATCGCCACGCCAACCACTTCGCCGAACGTGCGCGCGAACGCGGCTTCCATGTCCGGTGCGAATTCGCGCGCGAGTTTCTCCACCCGCCGCGCAAGCTCCGCGTCGCCCGCGATCTCTACCTTGCCCGGCGGCAGCGTGTCGCCTTCGCGCGGCATCGCCAGCGCAAGCAGCGAGAACGGCGTCGCCGTGACGCGCAGGTCTGTCCTGGCGGCCTCATCCTGCAACGGGGACTCGATGCGCAATGCGCCTTCGTGCACCGCGATGTCGAAGGCGAGCTCCGCGCCTTGCAGGTGCACCCCGATCCGACGCCCTTCCAGCCTGGCGAGCGCGGCCGGCATTTCGGGGTCGAGCCCGACCACGTGCGCAAGCGCGGCCTGCAGCGCACGCCCGGCCAGTCGCCGCAGCGGGCGCGGCATCCATGCATTGGCGGCCGTCGCGTTCATCCGCAGATTGTACGTTACACGGCGCCGCTGAATCCGAGCTGCCGCCAGGCCTCGTACACCGCCACGGCCACCGCGTTGGAAAGATTGATGCTGCGATTGCCCGGCATCATCGGCAGGCGCACGTGGCGATCTTGCGGAATGCCCGCGAGCACCTCCTCGGGGAGGCCGCGCGTCTCGCAGCCGAACAGCAGCGCGTCGCCATCTTTGAAACACACATCGGTGTGCCGCATGTTGCCGCGGGTGGTGAACGCAAATGCCCGCGGCAACGCGAGTGCGGCGAGGCAGGCATCCAGATCGTCGTGCACCGCCACGCGCGCGAACTCGTGGTAATCCAGTCCCGCGCGCCGCAGTTTCGCGTGATCCAGATCGAAGCCCAGCGGACGAACCAGGTGCAACGAAGCGCCGGTGTTGGCGCACAGCCGGATCACGTTGCCGGTGTTGGGCGGGATTTCAGGTTGGTGCAGGACGACGTGCAGCATCACCACATTATGGCGTCACAACGCGCAACGGCCATCCGGTGGCGCGGCCAGCCCGGCGTCCAGTTGCGCGTGGCACGTCGTCGCGGGTTGTCCCGACCGGATGGGCGAATCCGCGATGGGCGGCTACCACGGGAGCGGCGCGCCGTCGTAGGCGAGGAACTTGCCGCCGTCTTCCGGCTTCGCATGCTCGATCAGCTTCAGCATCGCATGCACCGAGGTTTCGGGCGCGAGCGTGGCGCTTTCGCCGCCCATGTCGGTCTTGACCCAGCCCGGATGGAACGCCATCACCACGATGCCACGTCCACCCAGTTCCGCGGCCAGCCGCTTCACGGCCATGTTCAGCGCGGCCTTGCTCATCGCATAGCTCAGCGTGCGGAAGCCCGAAGCCTGCGCGATGGACGCCAGTTGCGTGGACACGCACAGCACGCGCGGCTTGTTCCCGCGCAGCAGCAGCGGGCTCAGCGCCTGCGTGATCAGCAGGGGTGCGGCGGCGTTCACCGCGAAGCTGTGCATCAGCGATTCCGCCTGCACGTTGCCGAAGCGCTCGCCCGACACCAGCACGCCGGCGTTGTTGACCAGCAGGTCGATGCGTTGCAGGTGCCTGGCCGCGACTTCCGGGAGTGCCGCGATCGCCTCGGCATCGGCGACGTCCAGCGCGTGCACGACGAGCTCCTCGCCGTGCTTTCGCTTCAAGTCGTTCAGCTCGCCCGCCCGCGCCGGATCGCGGCAGCAGGCCAGTACGCGTGCGCCGCGCTCCAGCAACTGCCGCGTGAACTCCAATCCCAAGCCGCGGTTGGCGCCGGTGACCAGACAACGTTGCATGACACGCTCCATGTTTCGTCCAGTGTATTCGCGCATTTGCGCGCGCGCGATCCACCGGCTAGCTTACGGCGGTTCATCGTCCGGGGAGAGATTCGATGCGCAAACTGTTGATGGGTTTTCTTGCGACCGCGTTCGCGCTGGCCGCCAATGTCACGGCGCACGCTGCAACGAGCGGCGCCAACATCGACATTCCATATACCCGCTTCACCCTGCCCAACGGGCTCACGGTGGTGGTCAGCGAAGATCACAAGGCGCCGATCGTGGCGGTAAGCGTGTGGTACCACGTCGGTTCCGGCTACGAGCCGGGAGGCAAGACCGGCTTCGCGCATTTGTTCGAGCATTTGATGTTCTCGGGCTCGGAGGACCACAAGGGCAGCTATTTCAAACCGTTCGAACTGGTCGGTGCGACTGGCATGAACGGCACCACCTGGCTGGATCGCACCAACTACTTCGAGACTGTTCCAACCACGGCCCTGGACATGGCGCTGTGGATGGAATCCGATCGCATGGGCCACCTGCTCGGCGCGATCGGGCAGAAGGAGCTGGATACCCAGCGCGGCGTGGTGCAGAACGAAAAACGCCAGGACGAGAACCAGCCCTACGGACGCGTGTACGAGAACATCCAGGCCAACGTCTTTCCGGCCAACCATCCCTACCACCACGACACGATCGGTTCGATGGCGGACCTCAATGCCGCGTCACTCGACACGGTGAAGCAGTGGTTCCGCGATTACTACGGCGCGGCCAATACCACACTGGTGCTGGTCGGCGACATTACGCCGGCGCAGGCGCGCGAGAAGGCGATGGAGTACTTCGGCGACATCCCCGCCGGCCCGCGCGTGCCGCGGCCGCAGGGGTGGGTCGCGCCGAACACGAAGTCCACGCACGGCACCATGACCGACAACGTGGCGCAGACGCGCATCTACCGCGAATGGAACACGCCGGGCCTGGATGCGAAGGGCCATGATCGCCTGATGCTGGATCTCGCCGCGCAGGTGCTGGGCGGCAGCAAGACCTCGCGCCTGTATCAGCGCCTGGTCTACAAGGACAAGCTGGCCGATGACGTCTCGGTCGGCAACATGACCTTCGAACTGGCCAGCATGACGATGCTGCAGGTGGACGTGAAGAAGGGCGTGGACCCGGCGAAGGTGGATGCAGCGGTCGCGGACGAGTGGCGCAAATTCCTGAAGGAAGGTCCGACCGCGGATGAACTTGCGCGCGCCAAGACCACCTACCAGGCGTCCACCATCCGCGGGCTGGAACAGGTCGGCGGCTTCTCCGGCAAGGCGGTGACGCTTGCCGAAGGACAGGTCTATCGCGGCGATCCGGGCGCGTGGAAGAAAGACTATGAGGTCACGATGGCCGCGACGGCGGCGCAGGTGAAGTCGGCGGCCGACAAGTGGCTGTCGAGCGGCGATTACACGCTGACCGTGGTCCCCGGCGAGGTGGATGCGAAGGACATGGCCCTGGAAGCCGGCCGCGCTGCCATCCCCGGTCGTCCGGCCGACGTGCTTTCCCCGGCGGGTGACTACAAGGTCACGAAGAGCGACGTCGATCGCGCCACGGGCGTGCCCGAGGTGACGGCGTTCCCCGACCTGAGCTTCCCGACCCTGCAGCACGGCAAGCTGAAGAACGGCATCGAGGTGGTGCTGGCCGAGCGCCATGCGATCCCGGTGGTGCGCGTGGAAGCATTGTTCGATGCCGGCTACGCGGCCGACCAGGGGCGGAAGCTCGGCACCTCCACATTCACCATGTACATGCTCGACGAGGGCACCAGGGATCTGGATTCGGTGCAGATCTCCAACCGCAAGCAGCGTTACGGCGCCGAGATCGGCAGCGGCTGCGATCTGGACATGTGCAACGTCACGCTGAACGCGCTGGACGACAAGCTGCCCGAGTCGCTGGATCTCTACGCCGACATCGTGCGCAATCCGGCGTTCCGCGATACCGACATCGCGCGCCTGCGCGGGCAGTGGCTGGCCGGCATCGAACAGGAGAAGACGCAGCCGACCGGCGTGGCGCTGCGCCTGCTGCCGCCGATCCTGTACGGCAAGGGCAATGCCTACGCGATCCCGTTCACCGGCACCGGTACGGAAAGCTCGATCAAGTCGCTGACGGCCGCCGACATGCGGGCGTTCGTCAACGACTACATCCGCCCGGACAACATGAAGATCCTGGTGGCGGGCGACACCACGCTGGAGAAGATCATCCCGCAACTCGAGGAAGCCTTCGGCGACTGGCAGGCGCCGGCCACGCCGGTGCCGCACAAGAACCTGGCCAAGGTGGATTACCCGGCCAGTCCCCGCGTGTACCTCGTTGACCGCCCGGGCTCGCAGCAGTCGGTGATCATCGCCGGCCTGGTTTCACCTTCCACCAAGGCTGAGAACAACCTCGAAATCGGCACGATGAACGGTGCCTTCGGCGGCACCTTCACTTCGCGCCTGAACATGAACCTGCGCGAGGACAAGCACTGGGCCTACGGCGCCTTCAGCTTCAGTCCGAACGCGGTCGGGCAGCGTCCGTTCCTGATGTACGCGCCCGTGCAGACCGACAAGACCGCGCAATCGGTTTCCGAAGTCCTGAAGGAAGCGCGCGCGGTGATCGGCGACAAACCGCTGACCGATGCCGAGATCCAGAAGATCAAGGACAACGACGTGCGCAGGATGCCGGGCCAGTACGAAACCGCGGGCGCGGTGCTCGGCGCGATGGAAAGCATCGTCAAGTACGACCGGCCCGACGACTACGTGCAGACCTTGAAGTCGCGGATCGAGGCGCAGAAGGACGCGGCCATCGAGGCCGCGGCCAGGGAAGTGATTCACCCGGATCACCTGACTTGGGTGATCGTCGGCGACCTGTCGAAGATCGAGAAGCCGGTCCGCGCGCTGGACCTGGGCAACGTGCAGGTGATCGATACCGACGGCAATCCGGTTCAATGACGCGCTGCGGACGGCCTTCGCACGAAGGCCGTCCGCTTCTTCCCATGTGATCGCGATTCAGCCTCCGCGCGCTAGCCTGCGGGCTGGTTTGAAAGTGCGGACATGGATGTCCGCTTTTTGATCTTCGCGTTCATGGACGAACGCATGGCCAACCGGAGATCGCGATGAAATCCTTCCTGCGCTGGGCGCCTCTCGCGGGCGTCGTCCTGCTTTCGGCTTGCACCTACGGCATCGTGCTCGATCCGGGCGGGCAGAACGTGCGCGTGGCGTGGAACGGCAACCTCGGCGTGCGCGCGTGCCGTGATGTCGGCAAGGTGACCGTGTCGGTGCTGAGCCGGATCGGGCCGGTGGATCGCAACGACATCAAGGTGCGCGACGAGCTGGAGATCATGGCGCGCAACCAGGCTGCGCAGATGCACGCCGACACGATCGTGCCGCTGGGCGAACCGCGCGACGGCGAGCAGGCGTGGGAAGCGTACGCGTGCGGCACGGTCGCGCCGCAGGGCTACGCCCCTGCTTATCCGCCGCCGAATGCACAAGGTTCCGGCGCACCGGTCGAAGACGTGCCGGCAAGTGGTCCGCCGCAATCGGCTTATCCGCCCCCGGCCAACGCGCCGCAGCCGACGCCGTTCGGCGCGCCGGTTCCGGCCGGCGGCGCGCAGACCTATCCGCTCTCGGGCAGCACGAGCGGATGACCGGTTAAGATGCACGGATGAACGATCCGCAATCACCGCCGGAGACCACCACCCATTTCGGCTACCGCGAGGTGCCGTTGCGCGAAAAGCAGAAGCTGGTCGGTGAGGTGTTCACCTCCGTAGCCGGCAAGTACGACCTGATGAACGACCTGATGTCGTTCGGCGTGCACCGGCTCTGGAAGCGGCTGTTCGTGGGCACCTCGGGCGTGCGTCCCGGCGATCGCGTGCTGGACCTGGCCGGCGGCACCGGCGACATTGCCGCGCTTCTGCTGCCGCGCGTCGGCGACAAGGGCGAAGTCGTGGTCGGCGACATCAATGCCGCGATGCTGCGGACCGGTCGCGATCGTTTGCTCGACCGCGGCCTGCACGCGCGCCTGCGCTGGGCACAGTTGAATGCGGAATCGCTGCCGTTCCCGGGCAACTCATTCGACGCAGTGACGATCGCCTTCGGCTTGCGTAACGTCACCGACAAGCAGCGCGCGCTTGAAGAAATGCATCGCGTGCTGAAGCCCGGTGGACGTGCGCTGATCCTGGAGTTCTCGCGCGTACAGCAGGAGTGGCTGAAGCCGCTGTACGACTTCCATTCCTTCCAGGTGCTGCCGCGGATCGGCAAGCTGGTCGCCGACGACGAGGCGAGCTACAGGTATCTCGCCGAATCCATCCGCAAGCACCCGGACCAGGAAACCCTGCGCGCGATGATGGAAGCCGCAGGATTCGCGCAGGTGCAGGTGCGCAATCTTTCGGCGGGAATCGTTGCGATCCATCGCGGCCACAAGGCCTGATCCACCCGCTGGCCGAATTCAGCCGGCGCGCAAATCCTCGACGACTTCACCCCAACGCGAAACCTCCGCCTCGTGTCCGGCGTCGCGCCAGGGTTCCGCCAGCGCGCTTTCGTACCACTCGCGCATCGCGGTCAAGGCCAGCAGCCGCTGCGTGTATTCCAGCGCGGCGCCATCCACCGGCAGTGAATAGGTCTGGATGCGAAAGGCCACCGGTGCGTAGAACGCATCGGCGGCGGTGAATTGATCGCCGGCCAGGAACGGACCGCCGAAGGTCGCCAGGCCTTCGTTCCACAATTCCGAAATCCGCGCCAGGTCGCGCGCGAGCGCATCGTCCACGCGATGCAGCCGCACGCGGATGCCGCAGTTCATCGAGCATTGCCCGCGCAGCGCGTTGAAGCCCGAGTGCATCTCCGCCGCGGCACAACGCGCAAAGGCGCGCGCGCGCGGATCCGCCGGCCAAACGCGGGAATGCTGCTCGGCCAGGTATTCGGTAATGGCCAGCGAATCCCATACCGTCACATCTCCGTCCACCAGGCACGGCACTTTGCCGCTGGGCGAGAAGTTGCGAAAGGCACCCCAATTCGAACCGGGTGCGAAGGGGACGAGTTTCTCCTCGAAGCCGATGCCGAGCTCGCGCATCACGATCCATGGCCGCAGGGACCACGACGAATAATTCTTGTTGGCGATGTACAAGATGGGCATGGTGCGCTCCGGCGGATGGGCATCACATTCTAATGATGCGAAATGCACTCGCGGCTGCGCCTTTCCGCACAGGCCGCCCAGGCGCGCCGATGGCATACTCGGGCGCTCGTTCGCACCGGAGTCCGCAATGTTCCGCCGTTTCCTCCTCGCATCCCTGTTGCTGCTGCCGCTGGCCGCGTTCGCGTCCGATCCGCATTCGTATGCGCAGCCCGACCAGGTGCTGGTCAAGCACATCGACCTGGATCTCGCCGTGGATTTCGACAGGAAGCAGTTGAACGGCACCGCCACGCTGGACCTGGACTGGAAGAATCCGCACGCCACGCAACTGGTGCTGGACACGCGCGACCTGCACATCGAGCGCATCGAGGCGCTGGACGATGCGGGCAAGCCCAGGCCACTGAAGTACGCGCTGGCCGCGCGTGACAAGTCGCTCGGCAGCAAGCTAACGATCGAGATGCCCAGGCGCGCCACGCGCGTGCGCATCGCCTACTCGACCTCGCCGGATGCGTCCGGCCTGCAATGGCTGGAGCCGGCTCAGACCGCCGGCAAGGAGCTGCCCTTCATGTTCTCGCAATCGGAGTCCATCCACGCGCGTTCGTGGGTGCCGTGCCAGGATTCGCCGGCAATCCGCTTCACCTGGCACGCGACCGTCACCGCGCCGAAAAACCTGCGCGTGGTGATGAGCGCGCCGAATGATCCGAAGCATCCGCTGGACGGCCATTTCGAATTCACGCAAACGCATCCGGTGCCCTCGTACCTGCTGGCGATCGCCGCCGGCGATATCGCCGTGCGCGAGACCGGCCCGCGCAGCGCCGTATATGCCGAGCCTTCCGTGGTGGACAAAGCCGCGCACGAATTCGAAGACACCGAAAAGATGATCGAGGCCGCCGAGTCGCTGTACGGCCCGTACCGCTGGGGCCGCTACGACCTGCTGGTGCTGCCGCCGTCGTTCCCGTTCGGCGGCATGGAAAATCCGAACATGACCTTCGCCACGCCGACCATAATCGTCGGTGACAAGAGCCTCGTCAGCGTGATCTCGCACGAGCTCGCACATTCCTGGTCCGGCAATTTGGTCACCGCGGCGAGCTGGCGCGACATCTGGTTGAACGAGGGCATCACCACCTATGTGCAGGGGCGCATCACCGAGGCGCTGTACGGCAAGCGCCTGGCGGACGAGGAGATCCTGCTGGCGGAGCGCAACCTGCAGAAGACCATCGGCACCATGCCGGAAAACGCGCAGCGCCTTGCGCCGCAGCCGCGCAAGATCGATGCCGACGACGAGCTTTCCGATGTCGCCTACGACAAGGGTTCGTGGTTCCTGCGCACGCTGGAACAGCGCTTCGGCCGCAAGGCGTTCGACGAATACCTGAGAGGCTACTTCGACCACTTCGCCTGGCACAGCATCACTACCGAGCAAATGCTCGCGTACCTGAAGCCCAACCTGATCGACAAATATCCCGGCAAGATGAGCTGGGACGAGGTGAAGGCATGGGTGTACGGCGCCGGCATCCCGAAGGATGCGCCGATCCCGGACTCGCCGCAGTTCGATGCGATCGACAGGGAGCGTGCGCAATTCCTGGCCGGCAAACTTGCGGCCGGCAAGCTGGACGCGAAGGGCTGGAACACGCAGGAGTGGATGTACTTCCTCGATCGCCTGCCCGACACGCCGCCGCTGGAAAGAATGCGGCAACTGGATGCTGCCTGGCATCTCACCGGCACGCCCAACGCGGAGATCGGCATGCGCTGGTACGTGCACGCGATCGCCGCGGGTGACAAGGCGGTATGGAACGCCGCAGCCGAACACATGACCCGCATCGGCCGCATCTATCTCATGCTGCCGGTGTATTCGGCCTTCGCGAAGACGCCGGAAGGCCTGGCTTTCGCCGAGCAGACCTACGCGAAGGCGAAGGCCGGCTACCACCCGCTGACGCGCATGGCGATCGAGCGCGTGTTCGCCAAGGCGAAAGCGGCACCGAAGACGAAAGCCGCCACGCATTGAGCATGGACGAAAATCAGCGAGCCATCCTGATCCGCCGCGCCAAGCGCCGCCTCGCGGCGCTCGGCGTGCTGGTCGGCTTCGTTCTCGCCGTCCTGGTGATCATCTATTTCGCGGCGCCGCAGTGGCTGCTGCGCGCGGCGGAGATGTACCAGGCGCAGCGCGCGGGACTGCAGACGAAATCCGTACAGGCCGGCGACACGCGCTGGGTGTATTACGAAGGCGGAAAGGCCGACGCGCCGACGCTCATCCTGCTGCACGGTTACATGGGCAACAAGGAAGCCTGGTTGCCGATGGCACCGTATCTCACGCCGAACTTCCACTTGATTGTTCCGGATCTGCCCGGCTGGGGACAATCGTCGCGCATCGCCGATGCCGACTACGGCTATCCAGCGCAGGTCGCGCGCTTGCACGAATTCATGCAGGCCCTGCACCTGGGCGCCAGTGCGCTGGCCGGGCACTCGATGGGCGGCGCGATCGCCGGCCTGTACGCCTCGGTGTATCCCCGGGACATCGGCGCGCTGATCCTGATCGACAGTGCCGGCGTGCCGTTCAAGGAGAACGCGTTCGCGCGCGAACTGAAGGCCGGACGCAATCCGTTCGACCTGCAAAGCCGGGCGGACTTCGACAAGCTCGAGAAAAACCTGTTCGCACATCCGCCGTGGCTGCCGCCGCGCGTCAGGGACGTATTCGTCGATCGCGCGATCCGCGACCGCGCCTTCGATGATCGAGTGCTGCGCGAAATCGCCGCGCCCGGACAACGCGACGTCCTGACTGCCGCGCTGCCGAAAGTCACCGCCCCCACGCTGGCGATCTGGTGCCGACAGGATCAGATCATCGACATCTCGGGGCTGGACGCGATGCGCAGCGCGCTCACTTCGGCACCACGGATCGGCGTCACCGAGTTCAACGGCTGCGGGCACATGTCCATCATGGAGCGCGCGCGGGAAGAGGCGGATGCGATCACGCACTTCGTGCTGATGCCGTAAATGCATCGCGCGCAGGCGCGCTCATGGCACGTCATTCCGGCATGGATTGGCCGGAATCCAGAGCCAGGGACGGCAATAACCGCGCTTGCGCGCGGCTTCATTCCTCCGGCGCGATGAGCCGTTCCATTTCCGCCTTCAGTACCGCGCCGTGTTCGCGCAGCCAGTCGCGCTGGTCCTGGTAATCCGGATAAAGTTTCTCGACCCAGTTCCAGAAGCGCCTGGAGTGGCTGCGCACCTTCAGGTGACACAGTTCGTGCACCAACACGTAGCGCAACGCGGCGGTGGGTGCGAGCGCGAGCGCAAGATCCAGCGTGATGCGGTCACGGGCATCGAGACTGCCCCACAGGCTCTTCAGCGATTTAACGCGCAACGCGGTCGGCGCCGCGTCGAGCATGGGCGTGTAATGCGCCAGCCAGCGCGAGAGGTCGCGACGCATCTGCGTTTCCAGGAATGTCGCGAGCAACGTGTGCGCGATCGGCAACGCATGTGAGAACGGGCGCGGCACGTGCAGGCGCAGTTCGTCGGGGCGATGCTCGACGTGCGGATAGTCGCTTTCGCGCCAGGTCAATTCGACGCTCTCGCCGCGCAGCGGAATCAGGGTGGGAACGCCCACTCGCAACGGTGGTGGGCCGCGCCGCGGCACGTGCAGTTCCGAGAGCTTGCGTTCGAGCCAGTCCGAATGCTCGCGCAGGAATGCGTACACCTGCGCCGGGTGCGTGCCGCGCGGATAGGAAATGCGCGCGCCGCGCGGGGTCACGGTAAGCCGCAGCCGACGCGCGCGCGGGTGCACGGCTTTCAGCACCTTGATGGTGCCGCCTCGATCCGTCGCCAATTCGACCCAGTCGCCCGTCATCGCCTCACCGACCTCACTCATCCGGTCGCTGCAACCCGAACCATTCCGACAGCCCATGCAACAGCCGCTCCAGCTCGCCGCTCATCAACGCGAAACGCGCATCCAGTTCATCGGCGGCCGAATCGCCGCCGGAGTTGTCCAGCGTATCCTGCACCACGTCAAGAAAGCGCAATTTGCGAATGGCCAGGTCCTCGCCCAGCACCAGGCCGATCCGGCCGTCCCAGGTCAGGCCCAGCTGGAAAACCTGCTTCCCGCGCTTGAGATGCTCGCGGACCTCGGCGCTTTCAAGCTCCTGGCGGCGACAGCGCACAATCGCGCCGCCCGCCGGGTCGCGCAGCTCGCATTCGTCGCTGAATTCCAGGCTTTTCGGCAGCTTGCCGTGGGTCAGCCAGCCGGTCATCAGCGCGCGCGGGGTCTCGGCGGGCGCCAGCGGCAGGGCCGGGAAGCTGCCCAGCGCCTGGCGCAGCGCGGTCAGCGCGTTTTCGGCGGCCTTGCGACTGGACGTGTCCAGCACCAGCCAGCCATTTTTCGTGTCCACATAGGCGTTCAGCCTGAATGGCCGCACGAAGGCGCGCGGCAGCAGGGTATCCAGGACTTCCGCCTTCAGCCGCTTGCGCTCGCGGCCGCCGACGGGCCGACCGCGCTTTTCCGCGGCCTGGCGCAGGCGGGAGGCCAGTTCCGCGTTCACCACCGCGGACGGCAGCAGTTTTTCTTCCGAGCCCAGCGTGAACAGCGTGAACGCGCCGATGCGGTGCGCCAGCACTCCGGATTCCGGCCCGAACGGCGAGACGAAGCCGCGCGTCACCGACTCCAGCGGCCCGCATGGGCGCAGGGCGTGTTCGGCGAGGACGGTTTCGAGTTCGGCCAGCGATTCGGCGACTTGTGGGGAAAAGCGGAAAAGCGTGAGATTGCGGAAGAACATGTGCGAGGGGCCAGGGCGAGGGGTCAGTTGCGAGGGTGAGGTAAGCGGGTGCGAAGGCCGCGGATCACGTGGTCATCTGGAACATGCGCCCTCGCTACTCATCCCTCACCCCTAGCTCTCCGCCCAGCCACGCATGTGCATCGGCAGGCTTCGCATCGCTGCGTGCTCCGAGCGCAACGAAATCGAACAGTTTCGTATCCGCCAATTGCGACGGTGCGATATTCATCAGCGCGCGGAACATGATCTCGCTGCGGCCGGGATGCTCGCGCTCCCATTGGTCGAGCATGCGACGCACCTGCTTGCGCTGCAGGTTCTCCTGCGATCCGCACAGGTTGCACGGGATGATCGGGAATTCGCGCCACGCCGCGTATTGTGCGATCTCGTCCTCCCGGCAATAACTCAACGGGCGGATCACGATGTGCCTGCCGTCATCCGAGCGCAGCTTCGGTGGCATCGCTTTCAATGTGCCGCCGTGGAACAGGTTCAGGAAGAACGTCGCCAGGAGGTCGTCGCGATGATGACCCAGCGCGATCTTGTTGAAGCCTTCGGCTTCCGCATACGCATACAGCGCGCCGCGACGCATCCGAGAGCACAGGCTGCACAGCGTCTTGCCTTCTGGGATCACCCGCTTCACCACGCTGTAGGTGTCCTGCTCCAGAACGTGAAAAGGGATGCCACGCGACTTGAGGTAATCCGGAATGACACGTTCCGGGAAATCGGGTTGCTTCTGGTCGAGATTGACCGCAACCAGTTCGAAGCGCACCGGTGCCTTGGCCCGCAGTGACAGGAGAACGTCCAGCAGCGTCCAGGAGTCCTTGCCGCCGGACAGGCACACCATCACCTTGTCGCCGTCCTCGATCATGTTGAAGTCGGCGATCGCGCGGCCGACCTGGTGGCGCAGGCGCTTGGCCAGGCGTGTGGCCTCGTGTTCGCGCTTGCGCGGGTCGGCGGGGAGGGCGTTCATG
>JBQCHG010000035.1:0-23184 GCA_051954935.1 Rhodanobacteraceae bacterium | reverse complement strand
GCCTTGAACTCGCCGCCAAAGCGCTCCGCGCCCACCTTCGTCAGCGCCGCCGTCAACGTCGTCTTGCCGTGGTCCACGTGACCGATCGTCCCCACGTTCACGTGCGGCTTCTTGCGCTCGAATTTCTCTTTGGACATGGCTCCGACCTTTTGGAGAAAAGTTGCTATCAAACAGTGCGGACATGGAAGTCCGCTTTTTGATCCTGGCAATCAGGGATGATTGCGATTCACCCGGGCCCCTATGAATGATCGCGCTTCATCTCGGGCCTCATTGGTGCTCACGACAGGAATCGAACCTGTGACCTCTTCCTTACCAAGGAAGTGCTCTACCGACTGAGCTACGTGAGCGGAGTTCATTTGTTTCAGCCGCCCTTCCGTGGCGCAAGTCCAGAGGCATCGATGCCTCACTCTTTCGGAGAGCAGATTCAATGGAGCGGGAGACGGGAATCGAACCCGCACCATCAGCTTGGAAGGCTGAGGTTCTACCATTGAACTACTCCCGCGACAGCGGTGTTCTCTGGCGGAGCAACCGCGCTCCGTTGCATTGCAATCTGGTGGAGGGAGGTGGATTACTCCGGGCATCCCGCCCTCCGTCCTTCGGGCCGCGCCGCTTGCGCGTCGCGTTCAAAATTGTTCCAGACAAATTTGTCGAACCGGTGGTTCTCATCCACCCACAAAACTGTCCTGCTACTCATAAAGCTGGTGGAGGGAGGTGGATTCGAACCACCGAAGGCGTAAGCCAGCAGATTTACAGTCTGCCCCCGTTGGCCGCTTGGGTATCCCTCCGAAATCTGGTGCTCAAATCAAGTTTGCAACCGAAGGGATCCTGCTTCGCCCCGAAGGCGTAAGCCAGCAGATGACACTCACTGCCTGCCCTGTTGGCCGCTTGGGTATCCCTTCCAAAACCGTCGAAAACGGAGACGACCAAACCGGCGCTTCGGACCTCGGCGCCGGAGAACCCTCCGCAAAGACCGATCATTCTCGCGAGGATTGGCCTGCAAGTCAACACAAAAGGGGCATCCGGACGCCGACCCCTCCAAGTCGACGCCCCGTCGCGTCGAATTGTGACCGCGGCGGGCACGCTACGCACGCGTATCCAACTGAGACCGGGTTGGCAGAGCGTTGTGCGCATCTCCTCACAGATTCCGGCGCCATTTGCAGCAAATTTGCAATTTGTGACGCGTTACTCGGAAAAAACTTCAAGCATGACTGGCACGGCGGTTGCTAGAATCCCGCCCGGCCGAACCCGCGTGGATTCGGCAATGTTCGAGTCCACTCCACACATCTTTGGGGAATCACATGCAGCTCAAGACCGCTCTGCTGGCAGCCGCCGTTGTCGCTGCCGGCCTCGCCGTTCAACCGTTCGATGTCGCCCATGCAGGCACCAGCACCGCGAACATGGATGTGAAGATCACCATCCAGAACGCGTGCGATGTCAGCACCGTGGCACCGACCACCCTGGACTTCGGTACCCAGGGTCCGTTGACCGCCGCCGTGTACAACACCTCGACCATCACCGTGACCTGCACCGATGGCGCGAGCTACAACGTCGGCCTCGATGGTGGCGGCGCAGCCAACGTCAATGGACGCTTGATGAAGAACGGCACGAACACCGTCGGCTATCAGCTCTACTCCGATAGCGGCCACAGCACCGTGTGGGGCAATACGATCGGCACCGATACGGTCACGAGCACCGGCACCGGTACGCAGCAGACCTTCACCGTGTACGGCGAAGTCCCGGCCCAGACCACTCCGCCGGCCGGCACCTATACCGACACCGTCGCGGTCACCGTGACCTATTGATCCGTTGATTGCGGGACAGACGGCGGTCAGCCATGTCAAAGCACATCGTATTGCGCGGCCTCGCCGCCGCGCTGCTGATCGCATGCGGCTCGGCCGGCGCCTCGGGTTTGCAGGTGGCGCCGGTCGGGCTTGAGTTCGCGCCCGGGAATACCGCACAAGGCGTGTGGTTGACCAATACGGGCAATGATGTCCTGCGGGCGCAAGTGCGCGTATTCCACTGGACCCAGGTGGATGGCAAGGATGTGCTGGCTCCCACGCAAGGGCTGGTGGCGAGCCCGCCGATGTTGAACCTGCAACCCGGCGCCCAGCAGCTTGTTCGGGTGATCCGGACAGGCACGGCGGCGAACACGAATGAGGATGCATACCGGTTGCTGGTTGATGAACTTCCGCAGCCGGAAAAAGAGGACAAGTCGAGCGTCCGATACATCCTGCGTTATTCCGTTCCGGCCTTCATCGAGTCAGCCGGTTCGATCAATGCGACGCCTGCCCTGACCTGGTCCCTGCGGCACGATGGAAATGGAATCGAGCTCGTGGCGCACAACGCCGGAGCACGACACGCGCAGATAAGCGATGCGAGCCTGCAGCTTCCCGGCGGCAAGCGCATCACCCTTTCGAACGGGCTGCTCGGTTACGTGCTGCCCGGATCCACCATGCGCTGGCCGCTGCAGGCGCCTGCGGCGCAGCTCGGCAACGGCACTCTCCTGAAGGTTACGGTCAATGGAAAGCCGGTCGAGCAACCGCTTCCGGGCGACGATCTGCATCGCTAGCGCATTGCTGGCACCGGCCATCGCCATTGCCGCGACCGACGCCGCTCCTGACAGCGGGCCGGCCATGGATGCGACGGGCGTTTCGGTCATTCCGGATTCGTCTTCCAGCGCAGCCGGCGACAACGCCGGCGAAGACCTCTACCTGGAGGTCGTGCTGAACGGGAACGACACCCGCCAGATCGGACACTTCGTGCACGAAGGCGAGCACTTCAGTGCAAGCGCGGAGACCCTGCGCAAACTCGGGTTCCGCTTGCCCCCGAACGCATCGGAAACCCTCACCCTGGACTCGCTGCCGGGCGTGGTGGTGCATTACGACGAAACCGCACAGCGCCTGGACATCACAGCGCCTTTCGACCTGCTCAACGTGAGTACGGCGGTGCTCAATGCGCGGCCCAACCCGGTCCCGCAGCCGGAAGCTTCGCCAGGCCTGCTGCTGAACTACGACCTGTACACCACGCACGACGACAGCGGCAATTCCTCGCTGTCGGCTTTTGCCGAACTGCGCGCATTCAACCAATGGGGCGTGTTGTCCAACACGGCGCTTTCGCGCGTGAACGAATTGCACGGGTTCGGCGCCCGGACGGACAGCGTGCGTCTGGACACCACCTTCAGTCATTCCTACGTGGATTCGGCGCTGACCTTGCGGCTTGGCGACGTCATCAGCGGAAGTCTGGACTGGAGCCGCGCCACGCGCCTGGGCGGCATCCAGTTGCAACGCAATTTCGCTCTGCAACCTGATCTGGTGACCTTCCCGGTGCCTGCCTTCTACGGCCAGGCCGCGCTGCCCTCGACCGTGGAGCTGTACGTGAACGGGTTGAAGCAGTACAGCGGCCACATTCCGGCTGGCCCCTACCAGTTGAACACCGTGCCGATCGTCAACGGAAACGGCCAGGCCGAGGTGGTCGTCACCGACGCGCTCGGACGGCAGACCTCGCTGGCATTTCCCTTCTACACCGCAAACCAACTGCTGCGCGCCGGGCTCAGCGACTATTCGCTGGATGCCGGCTTCGTGCGGAAGGACTACGGCATAAGCTCGTTTTCCTATGGCAACGATCCCGCGTTCAGCGGGGTGTACCGCTACGGCGTGCGGGACTGGTTGACCCTCGCCGGCCATGCAGAAGGCACCGCGGGGCTGGCCAACGGCGGCATCGGCGCAGTGGTCGAAATCGGGCGTGCCGGCATCATCAATGTCGCGTACTCCGGAAGCCGCGATCACGGTGCGACCGGCTCCCAGGCCGAGCTCGGCTACAACTGGCGCAACGAGCGGTTCAACTTCTCGCTCGACACCCTGCGTACCTTCGGCGATTTCCGTGACGTGGCTTCACGCTACGGAACACTGCCGCCGCAGCGTTCCGATCGCGCACTGGCGGGCGTCACCATGGGTCCGTACGGCAGCCTCGGATTGAGCTACGTCGGCCTGCAATACCCGGATCAGCCGCGCACGCGCTTCGCGAGTGCCTATTACTTCAAGTCGCTGGGCAGCCGCGCGTCGCTGGATTTCAGCATCAACCAGAACCTGGACGACCACGCCGACCGCAGCATCTTCCTCGGCGTATCGCTCGCGCTGGATCACAACGTGTCCGCCAGCCTTTCGGTGGCGCATGACCGCCAGGGGACCCTGTTCACCGCGGACGCCAGCCAGCCTGTGAACCCGGACGGCGGGTTCGGCTGGCGCGTGCGCGCGCAGACCGGCGAGAACGAGACCGATGGCCAGGCCGAGGTCGGCTACCGCGGCCAGAACGGCGAAATCATCGCCGGCGTGCAGAGATTCGCGGGCGGCACCTACGGCTATGCGGATCTCAGCGGCGCGCTGGTCTTCATGGACAAGCAGTTCTTCGCCGCGCGCCACATCGATGATGCATTTGCGGTGGTGTCCACGAGTGGCGTTGCCGACGTGCCGGTGAAGCTGGAGAACCGGCCGATCGGATTCACCAATTCAGGTGGCGATCTGCTGATCACGCCGCTCAACGCCTACCAGCGCAACAAGTTGTCCATCGATCCCATGCGCCTGCCGGCCAATGTGGACATCGCGCGGGTGGACGCCGAGGTGGTGCCCTCCGATCGCGCCGGCACGCTGGTGAAGTTCGGCATCGAACCGATCCGCGGGGCCTCGGTGATCCTGCATGACCAGGCCGGCAAGCCCATCGAAGTCGGCAGCAGTGTCAGCCTCGAGGGCAGCAGTGCCCCGGCAGTGGTTGTCGGCTACGACGGGATCGTCTACCTGGAAGGGCTACGCGGACACAACGTGCTTGAAGTGCAGACTTCGCACGGGAATTGCACAGCACGTTTCGACTACCACCCCGAGGGTCAGACCATTCCGGTGATCGGGCCGCTGGTCTGCCGTGAGGAGCAGCCATGAACCACACACTGTTGCGTTGCTGCGCGGCGTTGCTCCTGATCGGGCTGGGCCTGTTCTGGCACAAGCCGGCGGAGGCTGCCGTGAGCTGTTCCGGTTCTGGCATGACCGTGTCCGACATCAACTTCGGCAACGTGAACCCGCTGTCCGGCGCCGTGGACATTACCGGAACATTGAGCGGTTACACCTGCACGAACACCGGCCTGGACACCAACAGCGGCAATTCGCCGCAGACCTTCCAGCTTTGCTTCGACCTGCTCGGCCAGAACAGCACGCCCCGGCTGATGACCGACGCCAACGGCGATACGCTGCAGTTCGACCTCTACACGGATTCCGCACGCAGCATCGTGTGGGGCAACCAGAGTTACGGGACGCCGCTAATGACGGCGCCGTTCACCTTGCCCTCGGACAGCCTGCCGCATACCGGCCCTCCCCTAACGATTTATGGACGGGTGTTCGGGGGACAAACATCAGCCCAGCCGGGCAGCTACAGTGATTTCTTTTCGGCGGGACAGATCACTTTCACCTTTACCGCCCACAACGGCAACTCGACGCCGCCTTCGTGCCAGAGCACCGGCACGCTCGTGACCACCTCGGCTTCGTTCACGGCCAAGGCCAACGTGACGGCGCTCTGCTCGGTCAATGCAGTCACGCTGGATTTCGGCACGACCGGCCTGTTGACCGCAGCGGTGTCGAACACCTCCAGCATAAGCGTCCAGTGCGCCAGCGGTGTGGCTTACAACGTGGGCCTCGATGGCGGCCTACACAGCGGCGGCAACATCAATGCGCGCAAGATGGTGCTCGGTGCCAACTCGGTCGCCTACCAGCTCTACCGGGATCCTGGCCGCACGCAAGTCTGGGGCAATACCGTGAACACGGATACGGTGTCCGGCACGGGCACCGGCAGCACCCAGAGCCTCACGGTCTACGGACAGGTGCCGGCCCAGCCCACGCCGCCGGCGGGCACCTACACGGATACCGTGATCGTCAGCGTGACCTACTGATCACGCTGCGTCTGCAAGGTTGCAAGCGGGGCGCCGTTCGCGTCGAGCAAGATCAATTGCCCATCGCCCAGGCTCGCACGGGCGGTGTCGTGCAATGCGGCGAACACCTCGCGTTCGGTCGCCATCGCTCCCGGCGGCTCAAGGCAGGCCATCTTGGTCGAGATCATGCCACCGAAGTGCAGCGCGCCAGTGCTCGCCACCCACGGGCCGCCGTAGCCGTTGCAACCGGCGTGACCGGAGACATGCCCGTTGCTTTCGAATGCAAGAGTCGCTTTCACCCCGGCCGGCACGACATGGCCGTCGAGCTTGACGAAGCGCCACTGGGTCCCCGCCAGTTGCAGAGCGTCCGGCGAATGCGCCGCCGGATCGCGCCGAGCGGCAATCGCGCAAGCACTCAACACAACCGCAAGCGCGAGAACCAGTGAACGCGCGCGCATGTCCGCTCTCCCGGATTTCACGAGAACAAGCCTAGCCGCGCGGGCCTGAATCTTTGCCCGGCGTCTCTACACGTTGAAGCGGAAGTGCAGCACGTCGCCTTCCTGCACGACGTAATCCTTGCCTTCCAGTCGCAGCTTGCCCTGCTCTTTCGCGCCGGCTTCGCCGCGGTACTTGATGTAATCGTCGTAGGCGACGGTCTCGGCGCGGATGAACCCGCGCTCGAAATCGGTGTGGATCACGCCCGCGGCCTGCGGCGCAGTGGCGCCGCGCTTTACCGTCCAGGCACGCACTTCCTTTTCGCCGGCGGTGAAGTAAGTTTGCAGGCCGAGCAACTTGTACGCCGCACGGATCACCCGATCGAGGCCGGGTTCGTCCAAACCCATGTCGTGCAGGAACACGTCACGATCGGCATCGTCCAGTTGCGACAGTTCTTCCTCGATCGCCGCGCACACCGGCACCACTTCCGCGCCTTCGCTCTCCGCGCGCTTGCGCACCGCATCAAGATGCGGATTGTTGATGAAGCCGTCCTCGCGCACATTGGCGATGTACATCAGCGGCTTCATCGTGAGCAGGAACAGGTCGCGCACGAGCGCCTTTTCCTCCGCGTCGAGTCCGGCGCCGCGCGCGGGCTTGCCCTCGTTCAGCACCGCGGCGAGTTTTTGCAGCACCGGCTTCTTCGCCAGTGCTTCCTTGTCGTTGGCCTTGGCTGCGCGTTCGGCGCGCTGCAGAGCCTTGTCCACGGATTCCAGGTCCGCCAGCGCCAGCTCGGTATCGATCGTCTCGATGTCGGCGATCGGATCCACCTTGCCGGCGACGTGCACGATGTCGCCGTGCTCGAAGCAGCGCACCACGTGCGCGATGGCATCCACTTCGCGGATGTGCGCGAGGAACTTGTTGCCAAGGCCCTCGCCCTTGGATGCGCCGGCCACCAGCCCGGCAATGTCCACGAACTCCACCGCGGTCGGGATGATCTTCTGCGGATGCACGATGTCCGCGAGTTGCTGCAGGCGCGGATCGGGTACCGGCACCACGCCGACATTCGGATCAATGGTGCAGAACGGGAAGTTCGCCGCGGCGATGCCCGCCTTGGTCAGCGCATTGAAGAGCGTGGACTTGCCGACGTTGGGCAGGCCGACGATGCCGCATTGAATACTCATAGAACCTCTTGGCAAGCCCGCGCGTCACGTTCCGCACGGTTCGGTTGCGCTCCAACTTTCGCAGCGCGAGTCGGCGCCCCTTTACTAAACGGGTTGAAATCAGGCCTCGCCATCTTCGCGAGCCGTGTGCAACCGCTTCATCGCCTCGTTGAAGTCGCCGGCGGCGATGCGCGGCAATTCATCCAGCCCGCGCGCGATCGCACCAAGCATCGCTTCCTCGTCCGCTTGCGACGGCTTGCCAAGTACCCACGGCGTGACGCGGTCCTTGTGCCCGGGATGTCCGATGCCGATGCGCAGACGATGGAAGTGACCATGGCCGAGGTGCTCGAATAGGTCGCGCAATCCGTTCTGGCCGCCATGGCCGCCGTCGAATTTCAATCGCACGGTGCCGGGCGGCAGATCCAGGTCGTCGTGCGCGACCAGCATCTCCTCGGGCTCGATCTTCCAGTAACGCAAGGCGGATGCCACCGAGATGCCGCTCTTGTTCATGAACGTGGCCGGCTTCAGCAACCAGACCTGCTCATTGCCGATGCGCACACGCGCGGTTTCGCCGTGCAGCTTGTTTTCGAAACCGAAGCGCGTGCCCTGGCCCGCAGCCAGCGCATCCACGAACCAGAACCCGGCATTGTGCCGGGTGCGCAGATGCTCGGCACCGGGATTGCCGAGACCGACGATGAGGCGGATGGCCGACATGGCGGGAAGCGGGATCGAGGATCAGGGAACGGGAACGCACAGCTCGCACCGTGGTTCCCTGTCCCCCGTTCCGGGTTCCCGCTACGTGCGTTACTTCTTTTCCGTCGGTGCCGGAGCCGCAGCCGCGGTCGCAGCCGCCGCAGCTTCGGCCGGAGCAGCGCCTTCCGCGGCAGCTTCCACCGGTTCGACTTCCTCGCGGATTTCCTGCGCGGTGACGACCGGATGGTCGTGTTCCTTGCCGAGCTTCAGCTCCGGGATCTCCACGCCCGACGGCAGCTTGATGTCGGACATGTGCACGATGTCGCCGAGCTTCAGGTCGATCAGGTCCACTTCCAGGAATTCCGGCAGATCCTTCGGCAGGCATGACACTTCGACATCCGTCATCGCGTGCGAAACCACCACGCCGGACGCCTTGCCAGCGGGCGACTTCTCCTGATTGGCGAAGTGCAGCGGCACGCGCACGCGGATCGCCTCGTTCTCGTTGATCCGCAGGAAGTCCAGGTGCAGCAGCTGCGGCTTGAACGGATGCTTCTGCACGTCGCGCAGCAGCACCTTCTGGCGATTGCCGTCGATCAGGAGATCGAGAATCGCGGACGTGAACCACTCGTTGCGCGCGGCCAGCGCGAGCGTGTTGTGCTCGAACTGGATGTTCTGCGGCGGCTGTCCCGCGCCGTAGACGATGGCGGGCACGTTGCCGGCACGACGCAGGCGGCGGCTCGCACCTTTCCCCTGGTCCGTGCGGCCCTGCGCCGCGATTTCATGGATTGTTGCCATTTTGATTTACCTCGGTTGCGTGATGTCACCTCGCGGTGACCTGGAAACTTCCCCGCGACCAGGGAAGTTGTTTCCGGCCGAAGCCGGCTCCGGCACAAGAATGTGCCGGCGTGAACGCCGCATGGCGTCCACGAATACGTGGCGCGGCTTCGCCGTGACCGTATTCGCGCGAGGGGCGGCAGGATGCCCCGTCTCGCGCATCAACTAATCCACGTAAAGCGAACTCACCGACTCACCGCCCGCCATGCGGCGCACGGTTTCGGCCAGCAATTGCGCGACCGAGAGCTGGCGGATCTTTCCGCAAGCCTGCGCGGCCTCGCTGAGCGGAATGGTGTCGGTGACCACCAGCTCGTCGATGTGCGATTTCGTGATGTTCGCCACCGCCGGCCCGGACAGCACCGGATGCGTGCAGTAGGCGACCACCTTCTTCGCGCCGCGATCCTTCAGCGCGCTCGCCGCCGCGCACAACGTGCCGGCGGTGTCCACGATGTCGTCCACCAGCACGCAGATCTTGCTGTCCACGTCGCCGATGATGTTCATCACCGTGGCTTCGTTGGCACGCGGACGGCGCTTGTCGATGATCGCCAGGTCCGCATCGTCCAGCCGCTTAGCCACCGCGCGCGCGCGCACCACACCACCCACGTCGGGCGAAACCACGATCAGGTCGTCGCTGGAGTAGTGCCGCCAGATGTCGGCCAACAGCACCGGCGAGGCATACACGTTGTCCAGCGGGATGTCGAAGAAGCCCTGGATCTGGTCAGCGTGGATGTCCACGGTCAGCACGCGATCCGTGCCTACCGCGCTGATCACCTGCGCTGCCACCTTCGCCGTGATCGGCACCCGTGCCGCGCGCAGCCGGCGATCCTGGCGCGCGTAGCCGAAGTACGGGATCACCGCGGTCACGCTTGCCGCCGAGGCGCGCTTCAGCGCGTCCACCAGCACCAGCAGTTCCATCAGGTTTTCGGCCGAGGGCGCGCAGGTCGACTGCATGACGAACACGTCCTGCTTGCGCACGTTCTCCTCGATCTCGACCTGCACCTCGCCGTCGGAGAACCTGCCGACCAGCGCCTTGCCGAGCGGTTCGCCCAGGCAATGCGCCACATCGCCCGCCAGTTTGCGGGAAGCAGTGCCACTGAACAGCATCAGGCCGGACGCGGTATTCATCGATGCCTCGTTCTACCCATTCGCGCGCAATTCGTCGAAGCCGGCTTCCAATCCCTGAACCACGCTCGCTCCAGAGATAGAGCGGGGTTCTTGGAAGCAACCTATGTCCAACCGCAGCCCAGGAACTGCAAATTTGACTCGACGTACCTGGTGGCTGGGGCGGCAGGATTCGAACCTGCGAATGCCGGGATCAAAACCCGGTGCCTTACCACTTGGCGACGCCCCATCATGAGCAAGCCGGGCATCCTGCCGCGGCTTGCATGAAAACGGTCGCGACACAGCCGCGCCACGTTTTCACGCTCCGGCGCTTACGCGCCTTCGCGCGGGCACATCCATGTGCCCGATTCCGCAATTCCACTGCTCGCAAGCCGGGCATCCTGCCGCGGCTTGCATGAAAACGGTCGCGACACAGCCGCGCCACGTTTTCACGCTCCGGTACCTCTGTGTACCGAATTTTCGCATATCCGCCTTTCGGCGAGCCCGTGTCAGCCGGCTCGCACCACATCCGGCAGGCATTCGTTCAACCGTCGTTCCAGCGGCGAAACATTCACGCCTTCCGCCACCCGCGCCGTGAATTCCGCCGGGCAGCGCGTCGCGATCCCGCGCGCCGCCGCCTCTTCCTCGCATTCCAGGAACATCGCGCCGCCACTTCCGGACAACCGTGCCGTGCCGAATTGCCCCAGCCAATCCAAGGCCGAAGCAACCTGGCGGTAACGTGCCCGCGCCACCGACTCGAAGCCGTTGTCGCGGATCGCGCCCGAAGTAAAGCCGGCAATTGTCGCGGGCGCGGCATTGCGTGTCAATTCAGGCGCTTGGAACAGTTCGGCGGTGGAAACATGAACGCGCGGATCGAGGATCACATACCAGCGCGGCGGGAGGTCCATCGGCGTGAGCTGTTCTCCCACCCCTTCGGCCCAGGCACTGCGGCCACGCACGAACACCGGCACGTCGGCACCAAGTCGCACGCCGATCTCCGCCAAGCGCGCGCGTGGCAATCCCGTTTCCCACAGCGCGTTCAACGCGACCAGCACGGTCGCGGCATCCGAGCTGCCGCCACCCAGGCCGGCACCGACCGGAATGCGCTTTTCCACCTCGATGTCGGCGCCGAGCGGCGTGCCGGTTGTGGCTTGCAGCGCACGCGCGGCGCGCACGGCCAGATCGTTTTCAGCACCAATCGAACCGTCGCCCCCGACGCGGACGATCGCGCCGTCATCGCGCGCGCGCAGACGGATTTCGTCACCCCAATCCAGCAGCCTGAAAACCGTTTGCAGCAGGTGATAGCCGTCCGCGCGCCGTCCGACGATGCGCAAGAACAAATTCAACTTGGCCGGCGCGGGCCAGGCACTCCAATCACTCACGGCATCTGCCACTGCTCGATCAAGACCCGGACCGAATACGGCGGCTTGCTGGCGTAAACCTTGCGCGGCAGCGGTGGGTCGCGGTCGGCATACCAGTCGCGGTACTCCACCTTCCAGCCGTCCTGCTCCAGCAACGCGGGCAAGCCGTTCTCGCCGTAGCTCAGTTCCGCGGGAGAATCCGGCGCGCGCAAGCCGCGTGCCCACCAGGTCAGCTGCGCAACCGGGATGTGCCACCCCAATTGGTTGGCGAGCAGGCTCTGCGCGTCCTCGCCGCGTATCGGGCCCTCACGCAAGCCGGTCAGCACCACGCCTTCCGGACCGCCTTCGAGGCGCGCGGTCTTCCCGGTGATCGGCGCGCGCAAGTTCAACGAATACTCATCTCCGTTTTGCTGCCACACGAGCGTGCCGCTGCCGCCATCGCGCCCGTCGGATACGGCGAAATGCGCCTGCAAACCCCATTGTGTTTGCGCGCCGAACCGCTGTTCGCGCACGGCCTGTGCCGCGATCTGCGCGGCGGTGCCGCGGGTGCGCACCGGCGCGCACGCTGCCAAAGCCAGCAGCACGGATGCCACGGCGAGGAATCGCAATGCGCAGATTGCCCGGGTCACGGATTCAGGCGCTCCACCACTGCGCGCAGGTCCTTGTTGTCCGGATCGATCTTGCGCACTTTCGCGAACACCGATTTCGCGCCCGCCGTGTCGCCGCGCTTCCACAGCACTTCGCCCAGGTGCACGCCGATGTCGGCATCCTTGCTCTTGTCCCAGGCGCGCCGCAGGCTCTTTTCCGCCTCGTCCAGATGGCCGAGCCGATATTGCAGCCAGCCCCACGAGTCGATGATTGCCGGTTCCTGAGGTTTGGCTGCGAGCGCCTTGCGCAGCAACTGCGTGGCTTCATCCAGATGCTGGTTGGAATCGGCCAGCGTGTAGCCGAGCGCATTCATCGCTTCCACGTCATCCGGTTTCAGCTTCAGCAGATGGCGCAGATCGGCGATGGCTGCCGCGGTCTGGTTCCCGTCGGCTTCGCTCAACGCGCGCCCATACAAAAGCTCGGTATCGTCGGGCAACGCATGCAGGCCGCGGCTGTAGGCTGCGATCGCCCGCGGATTATCGCCGCCTTTCGCGTACAGCTCGGCATCGAGCTGGAAGGCCGCACGCAAGTGATCCGGATCGTCGGCGTAATCCTGCTGCAACTGCCGCGCGAGCTGGTGTGCGCGCTCGTGCTGACCGGCCTTGCCCATCAGCACCGCGCTGCGCACCTGTGCCTCGAAGACATGCTCGTCGTCGTCGGGAACCTGGCCGTACCACCCCTGTGCTTCCTTGTCCTTGCCGAGCAATTCGGCGAGCTGGCCGAGCAGGAACGCGCTCTGGTCACGCACATCGGGCGGCGCCTGCTTCAGTTGCGCATAGAGTTTGCCCAGCAGTCTGGTGTCGTTGGCGCGCGCAGCATAGGCCACGCGCGCGGTCCATGTCTGCGTGTCCTGCCTGCCCTGCGCCAGCACGTGCTCGGCGCCGATGTCGTCGCCACCCTGCGCGAGCAGCGCGGCATACGCCATTCGCAGCGCGGTATCGTCGCGATGCTTCTCCAGCGCGCGCGCGAACAGCGCCTTTGCACCCGCGCTATCGCCTGCAGCGATTTTCAATTGCGCCGCCCACAGCAGGCTGGACTCGCCACCGAAGCGCGTGACCGCGGCGTCGGCCAGCCTCTGGGCGTAGGCATGGCGGCCGAGCTTGTCGCCGAGCTGGCTGAAAGCGACCCACAGCTTTTCGTCGGCAGGCAGTTGCGAAGGCGGCGCCAGCGCTTCGAGCAACACGCCCGCCAGCGCGGGATCACGCGCCTGCACCAATGCGCGACCGAATGCGCGCCAGTCGTCGGGATCATGGGAGGACAGCAGGATCGCGAATTGTTTCTCCGCCTGGTCGCGGTTGCCCTGCAGCATGGCCAACTGCGCACGCGCGTCGGCCAGTTCGCGCGGTGTCGCACCAAGGGCCTGCCAACGGATGATCAACGCCGGTACGGCCTGCTGGTTCTGCAGGGCGAGATTCAGTTCCAGCGCGCGCTGCGCAACCTTCGGATCGTTCGAAAGCGCAGCGGCATTTGCATAATCGGCGGCGGCGGTCTTGATATCATTGTGTTGCAATGCGAATTCCGCAGCGAGCGTCAATGCCGCGGCATCCTGCCCCGGCTGCTCGGGCAATTTCAGCGTTGCCAGCGGTTGCTTCGCCCGTGCTGCGGCCTCGTTCTGCAGCGGCGCAGAGGCGCAGCCCCCCAGCAACAACATTCCTGCAATGGCAATCGAAACGGCCGCCGGACGGGCTTTCAGCTTGAACTTGGCTCTCAGCATCCGCACACTATCTCCGATCTCGCGCCCTTCTGCCGCGACAGCTTAGCGCGTCGCCCCTTCTGATGCCCCTGATCGCCCTCGGTTTGAACCACTTGACCGCACCGATCGCCTTGCGCGAGCGGGTGGCGTTCGATGCCGAGAACACCGCGCCCGCGCTGACCGATCTGGCCGCACAGAGCGGCGTGGATGAAGCCCTGATCCTGTCCACCTGCAATCGCACCGAGTTGTACTGCAATGTCAGTGAAGGCGCCGAGGACGCTCCGCTCGACTGGCTGCACCGCCATCATCGGCTGACACCCGGCCGGCTCGACGAGTTCCTCTATCGCCACGAGGAAGATGCCGCGGTCCGGCACATGTTCCGCGTCGCCACGGGTCTGGATTCGATGGTGCTGGGCGAGCCGCAGATCCTGGGCCAGGTGAAGGACGCCTGGCGCGCGGCGCACGATGCCGGCACCCTGCACGCGCCCATGGACCGGCTGCTGCAGAACGCGTTCGCGGTCGCCAAGCGTGTGCGCACCGATACCCGGATCGGCGCCGCGCCGGTGTCGGTGGCCTACACAGCGGTGCGGCTGGTCGAACGCGCATTCACCGACTTGCAACAGGCCTGCGTTTTGCTGATCGGCGCGGGCGAGACGATCGAACTTGCCGCACGGCATCTGCTGGAACGCCACGCCCGGCGGCTGATCGTCGCAAACCGCACCACCGAGAACGCGCAGGCGCTGGCCGGGCGCTTCGGCGGTTATGCCATCGCGCTTTCCGATCTGCCGCAGCATCTGGCCGAGGCCGACATCGTGTTGAGCGCCACCGCCGCGCGCGAACCGATCCTCACCCGCGCCATGCTGGATACCGCGTTGCGCGAGCGCCGCCGCCGGCCGATGTTCCTGCTGGATCTGGCCGTGCCCCGCGACATCGAGGCGAGCGCGGCGGAACTGCCGGACGTATTCCTCTACACGATCGACGACCTCAAGCAGGTGATCGACAATTCGCAGCGCTCACGCGAGCGCGCCGCGCACGATGCCGAGGCGATCATCGAGCTGCAGGTGGAGCGATATCTCGCCTGGCGCCGAGCGACCGTGCTGGACCAGCCCCTGCGCATCATGCGCGCCGATGCCGAGGCACAACGCGACGCGGTGCTGGCGCGCGCACGCGAAATGCTGGCCAACGGCCGGGAGCCGGCCGAGGCGCTTGAATACCTGGCGAACACGCTCACCGGCAAACTGTTGCACACCCCCAGCGTGCGCCTGCGGGAAGCCGCGCAGTCCGGCGACAGCGCGCTGCTGGACGCCGCCGCGCGCCTGTTCGACAGCGGCAACGGTCAGCGATGAATCCGTCGCTGCGCCGCCGGCTGGAGCGGCTGGCCGAAAGGCATCAGGAAGTCGGTGCGCTGCTGAATCAGCCGGACGTCGCAGCGGATCCCGCGCGCTTCCGCGAGCTCTCGCGCGAATACGCGCAACTGCAACCGTTGGCCGACACGCTGGTGCGCAGCGAACGCAATGCGCGCGAACTGGAGCACGCACGTGCGATGCTCAACGATCCCGACATGCGCGAACTCGCGCGCGAGGAAATCGCCGGGCTCGAATCCGCCGCGGAAGAACTGGATACCGAACTGCAACGCCTGCTGATCCCCGCCGATCCGCGCGACGAAGCCAATCTCTATCTGGAAGTGCGCGCCGGTACCGGCGGCGACGAGGCCGCGCTGTTCGCCGGCGACCTGCTGCGGATGTACCTGCGCTACGCCGAGCGCCAGGGCTGGCACACGGAAGTACTTTCCGAGCACGAGGGCGAGCACGGCGGCTACAAGGAGGCCGTCGCGCGCGTGGTTGGCCGCGGTGCGTATTCGAAACTGAAGTTCGAATCCGGCACGCATCGCGTGCAGCGCGTACCGGTGACGGAAGCTTCCGGCCGCATCCATACCTCGGCGGCAACCGTGGCGATCCTGCCGGAACTGGACGAAATCGAGGACGTGGAGATCAGCCCCGCCGACCTGAAGGTGGACACCTACCGCGCCTCGGGCGCCGGCGGCCAGCACGTCAACAAGACCGATTCGGCGATCCGCATCACGCATCTCCCGACCGGGATCGTGGTCGAATGCCAGGACGAGCGCAGCCAGCACAAGAACCGTGCCCGCGCCATGAGTCTGCTGAAAGCGCGACTGCTGGACGAACAGCGCAGCGAACAAACGCGCGTGCAGGCCGAATCGCGCAAGCTGCAGGTCGGCTCCGGCGACCGCAGCCAGCGCATCCGCACGTACAATTTCCCGCAGGGGCGCGTCACCGACCATCGCATCAACCTGACGCTGCACCAATTGCCGCAAATCCTGGACGGCGACATGGATGAATTGATCGCCGCCCTGCAACGCGAGGCACAGGCCGAGGCACTGGCCGCGCTGGCGGGGAGTGCATGAACGCAGTCGCAAACGACATCGAAGGGATTGCAGCGCTGATCGAACGCGGCGACCTGGCCGGCGCGGAAGCCCGCGGGCGCGCCGCCCGCGAGGCCAATCCGGGCGATGCCGAAACCGCACGCCTGCATGGCGTGGCCCTGCTGATGCTGCGCCGACTCGACGAGGCGCGCGAGGCGTTCGAGCGCACGATCGAGCTGGCGCCCGGCGCATTTCCTGCGTACTGCAATCTTTCCAGCACGCTGCTGGCACTGGACCAGGCGCCCGAGGCGGTGCGCACGATCGAGCGTGCGCTCGGCATGATGCCTGCCAATCCGGTCCTGTGGAATGCATTGGCCAATGCCTGCCGCGCGACTGGCGATCACCTGCGTGCGCGCAATGTCTATCGCGCCGCGCTCAGCGATGCGCCGGGCGATGTCGGTCTCCTGCTGAATCTGGCCGCCACCGAGATGACCCTCGGCGAAATGGGCGAGGCCGAGCATCTGGTTCGGCTTGTGCTTTCGCGCATGCACGTGCCGCAAGCCTGGCTGCTGCTGGGCCACATCCACAAGGCCCGGCGCGAGTTCGCGAAGGCGCGCGATGCCTATGCGCAGGGCGCGCGGCTCGCGCCGCGCGATCCGATCTTCCCGCACCACTGCGGCCTGGTCGACGAAGAGCTGAACCGCTTCGAATCCGCGCTTGTCGAATACACCCGCACGCTGGAGTTGAACCCGGACTTCGTTCCTGCGATCGCACAGCTCGTCTTCGTGAAGCGGCGCGTGCTGGACTGGCAGGGCCTGGAGGCGCTGAACCGACGCCTGCGCGAGGAAGTGGCGCGCGGCAATTCGGAGGTCGCGCCATTTTCGTTCCTTGCCGAAAACGCCAGCGCGGGCGAGCAACTCGCCTGCGCCAGTGCACAGGCCCGGCACACCGCCGAACGCGCCCGCAGTTCGCGCCTGCCATCGCCACCCGTCAAGCCCGCCGGCGCACCGCTGCGCGTGGGATTCGTATCGGCGGGCTTTCACGCACACGCCACCGCGTTGCTGGTGGTGGCGATGTTCGAGGAGCTCGCAAAACTCGGTCTGGAAATGCACCTGTTCGCCACCAGTCCGGAGGACAACAGCCCGATCCGCCAGCGGTTGCGAGCGGCGGCGAAGGAATTCCAGGACTTCTCGTCGCATACCTCCGTCGAGATCGCGCGACGCGTGCGTGCCGCGGGCATCGATGTCCTGATCGATCTGGACGTGTGGTGCGGCGGCGGCGTGCCCGGCGCCTTCGCCATGCGGCCCGCGCCGATCCAGGTGAACTGGCTGGGCTATCCCGGCAGCTCCGGCGCCGAGTTCTACGACTACATCATCGCCGACCGTTTCGTGCTGCCGGACAGCCTGCGGCCACATTTCTCGGAAAAGGTCGCATGGCTGCCCCGGTGCTACCAACCCACCGACCCGACCCGCGAGCTGGGCGAGCCGCCGCCACGGTCGGCGTTCCACCTGCCCGACGATGGCGTGGTGTTCGCGAGCTTCAACAACAGCTGGAAACTGAATCCGGCGAGCCTGGCGCGCATGTGCGCGGTGTTGCGCGAGGTGCCCGGCAGCGTTTTGTGGCTGCTGGATGCCGGGCGCGAAGCGAATGCGCGCCTGCGCACGGCCGCGCACACCTACGGCGTGGATCCGCAGCGGTTCGTCTTCTCGCCCAAGCTGCCGCATGCCCAGCACCTGGCGCGGCACCGCCACGCGGATCTGTTCCTCGACACGCATCCCTACAACGCGCACACCACCGCATCCGATGCGCTGTGGGCCGGCTGTCCGGTACTGACCGCGCCGGGCGAAACCTTCGCCTCGCGCGTGGCCGGCAGCCTCAATCACTTCCTGCGCATGGGCGCCCTGAACATGCGCGACGACGCAGCCTTCATCCGCGAGGCGATCCAGCTGGGACGCGACCCTGGCGCACTCGCTGCGCTGCGCATCCGGCTACTGCGGCGCAAGCGCGAAACCGACCTGTTCGACATGCGCCGCTACGCGCGCGATTTCGCCGCCCTGCTGCACGCGATGGTGCAGCGCCGCCGCGGAGGGTTGGGGCCTGAAGACCTGGACGGCGCGGATTTGCGGCCGATGCTCGTGCAAGAATGAAGCGATGAGCGCGAGCGGCGAATTCGTATCCCTCAACCTTTGCGTGCTGACGGTCTCGGACACGCGCACGCGCGAGAACGACACGTCGGGCGATTATCTGGTTTCCGCATTGACGGAAGCAGGTCACCATCTGCGCGAGCGGCGGATCGTGCGCGATGATCGCTACGTGATCCGCGCGATCGTGGCCACGTGGATCGCGGATGCGGACGTGCATGGCGTGCTGGTCACCGGCGGCACCGGCTTCACCGGCCGCGACTCCACTCCGGAGGCGGTGCGACCCTTGCTGGACAAGGAGATGCCCGGCTTCGGCGAGATGTTCCGCGTATTGAGCTTCGAGGAGATCGGCACCTCGACCCTGCAGTCGCGCGCATTCGCGGGATTGTCCAACCAGACTTTCGTGTTCTGCCTGCCGGGTTCGACTTCGGCCTGCCGCAGCGCGTGGGAAAAGCTGCTGCGCGCGCAACTGGACGCGCGCACGCGGCCGTGCAACCTGGTGGGATTGCTGCCGCGCCTGGGCGAATCCTGAGTCGCGCTCACCACTCGCGCGAAACACTCAACACGATGTCCTCCTGGTCCGCTTGGGTCGCCGGATAACCGAAGACATAGGTCTCGGCGCCGGCCGAACCCACCCAGGCCAACTGCAGGTTGAACGCGCCGAAGCGCGCGGCGACACCCGCGCGCGCGTCGTATCGGTTGCGCGAAACGCCGTCGATCAGGGCGCCCTGATAGCGCAGCACGCCCACATGCCCGAGCAACCGCCAGCGTTCGCTCAGCTCGTGCGTGCCGTCCACTTCCGCGTACCACACCGGAGGCCCCTGGCCGAAGTAGTGCCGGGCGTAATGGACGCGCAATTGCAATGGTGCGGAGATCAGGCCGAAGTGGATTTCCGGATAGTCGTATTCGTGGTCGCGCGCAAACCCCGCATAGTCCGCGCCAAGGTCCCAGTTCCAGTCGGCATTGATGCGGTGTGCATAACCGGCATAGCCGATCCACTGCAAGCCGCTTTCAAGGCTGGGCGCCAACCTCGCGCTGGATGCAAACGCACCGGCATACCAGCCCCGCGGCGCGCTCCAATCCAGATCCAGCTGCAGCGCGGGCAGGCCATCGCTCAGGGTGATGCCGCGAAAGCGGTAATCCGATGTGAGCACGACGCTGCCCGAAACCCCCGCGGGCGCGAGGGGCGCAAACAACAATGCGCAGCACGCAATCGCAAGCCGTTGCACCCGCCGAGCGCCTCAACGGCGCGGCACCGTCGAACCGAGCTGCGCGATCGTGCGCACGCAGGCATGACCCGCCATGCGCGCCACGGCAGCGCATGCATCGATCGGCATTCGCCGCATCACCGAAGAGCCTAGCGCAACCCGGGTCGAGAGGGCTGCACGGACGTCGGCGGCCGAGGCATTCGGCGAAATCTGCCGCAGCAACGCGACCAGACCCGTTACTTCCGCTGCGGCGAACGAGGAGCCGTGCACGAAGTTCCATTCTCCGCCGGGCGCGGTCGCGGGGATGCCATCGCCGGGCGCAAGCAGGACATCGGCGTCGACGCGACCGGCTTCATTCTCGCCGGCTACCGCCAACACCCCGGCATGCCCGGCGGGGAAATCATCCGGGGCATTCGGATCCGCGGCACCGATCACGCTGATGCCTCGCGCAAGGGCGAGATCGAGCAGGCGGTCCAGCAATACGTCGCGCGGGCCGCCAAGGCTCAGATTGAGCACCTGCGGGTCGGCCTGCACGGCGAATTGCAGCGCCTTGGCGAGCGTGAAGCTGTTGCACTCGGCAATACCGTCGGATTGCGTCTGCCAGCAGGCGCGCAGCGCGAGCAATCGAGCCTCCGGCGCGACGCCCACGATGCCGATGCCGTTGCCTGCAACGGCCGCGATGACGCCGGCCACTTCCGTGCCGTGATTTTCCGCCGGCACGGGTCCCGCATCCACGAAATTGCGCGACTTCGCGATCCGGCCGCGAAGGTCCGGATGCGCGCTGTCCACACCGCTGTCCACTTCCGCAATCACGATCCCGCGACCGGTCGCGAGCTTGTGCAAATCGCTAAGATGCCACGATTGCGCAACCGGTTGCGCCCGGTACAACGGATCGTCGCCGAGCGAACGGAACGTATGCATCGGCTGCGTCCACGCCACCCGCGGATCGCGGGCCAGATCGGCCATGCGCACGCGCGCGCTGGCCGCATCGCCTGCCTGCATGACCAGGCAATCCACGCCGAGCGCCGGCATCGGCCATTCGTCCAGCAGCACCAATCCATACTCGTGCGCGATCCTGGCGCCCAGCGCACGACGCGATCCGTTCCCAGCCTCCGGGTTGTAGCCGCCGGCATAGTCCTGGTCGGGGCGGAAGTGCGGCGGCGACGCGCGCAGCATCACCAGCAATTGCCGGTCTGCACGCTGCGTGAAAAGCGTCTGTTCGCGCAGAGGTGCGGAAGCGCACGCAGCCAGCGCCGCACAAAGCACCATTGCGAAGAGCGCGCGCAACATGTCAGTCGCGTCCGGGCGTCAGCCTTTCGACCATCTGCACGTCGCGTTCGTGGCGCAACGCGGCCAGCACCTGGACGGCGCGCGTCCGCGGCACCGCCAGCACATAAGCGCCGGTGGCGGTCGGGCCATCCACGATGCGCGCGCCGTTGCCTTGCACCAGTGCGCGCAAGCGGGTCTCCGCCATGGATGGCTCGAACATCACGACCAGCCGCGCCTCGGCAGATTGCGCCGTGCTGCCGGATCCGAGGGTGTGGTAGGCCGCCGGGGCGCGGGGCAACGCCAGTGCACCTGCCAGGCCCACGCAGAGCGCGAGTTGCGCCGCGAGCGCCCAACGCGTCCAGGCCGGTGAGCGACGCCAACCCTCGCGCACATCGCGGAGCGACCGCAAGAGCCGTCGCCCGATGCCGGCGTCCAGCCGCTCGCGCAAGCGCGCAAGCGAAGCATCGGCGCACCCCTCCACGGATGCGGCCGGCTCCGCCACCGCGGATCGCAATTCGTACAACCAGTCCCGTTCGCGCTGGCAGCGCACGCATTCGGACAGATGCGCTTCGACCCGCCGGTGTTCGTCGTCCGTCAGTGTGCCGTTGACGTACCAAGGCAGCAAAGCATCGATCTCGCGATGCGCAGGACTTTCGAAATGCAGCACGCGTCCGCTCATGACACATCCTCCCGCAACGCAAGCAACCGCGTTTTCAATCGCCGCCGCGCGTAGAACATGCGCGTTTTCACCGTATCCACAGGGCATTGCATGATCGCGGCGACTTCCCGGCAGGCGTAGCCCTGGTAATAGGTGAGTTCGATGACGGCGCGATGTTCGGCCGACAGCGCCGCGAGTGCGTCCTGCAATTGCCCGCTGACCTGCTGCCGCTGCAGTTCGCCGTCGGGCCCTTGTGCGGGCGAACGCAAATCGTCGGCGTCATCGTGTTCGAGAAGACCATCACCGCGGCGCAGCGCCTTCAGTGATTGCCGGTAGGCGATCGCGAAAATCCAGGTCGAGAGCCTGGAAGCGTGGTTGTAAGTGCGCGCCTTGCGCCACACCACCAGCATGGTTTCGTCGAGGACGTCCTCGACCAGGGCCGGCCGCCGCATCAGGCGCAGCAGGAAGTGCCACAGCTTGGGGTAATAGGCGCGATAGAGGGTTTCGAACGCTGCCTGATCCCGGGCGGCCACGCGCGCAATCAACGCAGCCTCGTCGTGGAGCTTGTCGGCGCCCGCCGGAGCGCCCTGTTCTCGTGTGGTCGGCAGATGGGTCATGGACGTCCGTCCCGCTCTGCGTGGATACCCGGCTCGGGTCATCCGGTTCAATTGTGCGCTTTCCCGCCAGCGGTGTCCGCGAGTCCTCCCCTACGCGGCAATCCCTTGAACCGATCAGGCCGCAAAGGGAATGAACGGAGAGCGCAGCGCCCGTCATCGCTGCGCACCTTTCCTCATGTTTCAAAGGAGTTGGATCATGAAACCGATTTTCCGCGCATCGCGGGGCGCCTGGTTCACCCTCGCCCTGGCCCTGTCTGCCCCGGCCATGCAAGCGGCACCACCGGGCGCCTTCTATCACCAGCACAACCTCGTTTCCGACGGCGGGGTTCCCGCCGATCATTTCGATGCCAACCTGGTGAACGCCTGGGGCATTGCCTTCAATCCCTTTGGCCCGGCATGGGTGGCCGACAACGGTACCGGGGTGTCCACGGTTTACGAGGACGGCGGCAACCTCGTCCCGCTGGTCGTGGAGATCCCCTCGCCCACTTCCAGCAGCGGCGGCGCGGTGACCGGCATCGTCTACAACGGTTCATCCGGGTTCATGGTGACCAGGAACGCGGTGAGCGGTGCGAGCCGTTTTTTGTTCGACACCGAGGATGGCGTGATCGCCGGCTGGGCGCCGAACGTTGATGCAACGCACGCAGTCAAGGTCATCGACAAGTCCGCCAGCGGAGCGGTCTTCAAGGGCATCGCCATCACCGCCACCGGCAATGGCGCGAATTTGTACGCCACCGATTTCCACAACGCCAGGATCGACGTATTCGATGCCAGCTTCCATCCGGTGATGTTGCCGGGCAGCGCGTTCCAGGACTCGCACATCCCGCACGGGTTCGCGCCTTTCGGCATCGCTGCGATCGGCGGTGACCTGTATGTGACTTATGCCAAACAGGATGCCGCGCGACACGACGACGTCAAGGGCCCGGGGCTCGGCTACGTGGACATTTACGATCCCAGCGGCAAGCTGCTGCGGCGGTTCGCGGCACGCGGAGCCCTCAACGCACCATGGGGCATGGCATTGGCTCCGGCGGGCTTTGGCGTAACCGGCAATCTCCTGCTGATCGGAAACTTCGGTGAT
>JBQCHG010000034.1:0-68829 GCA_051954935.1 Rhodanobacteraceae bacterium | reverse complement strand
ACGCGCGAGATGGGATCGATGATCTGCGCCGCGATCAGGTTGCCCAAGGCCGCAGGACTCATGCTGCCGTCGCTGGACTGCAGCGCGATAACTTCCAAAAAGCCGGTGCTGGATTTGCGCACCGTGACGCCGAGGTTGTTCACCGCTGCGGGCAGGCGCGGCTCGGAAGCGTTCACTGCATTCTGCGTCTGCACCGCCGCGGTATCGAGGTCGGTGCCGCTCTTGAAGTAGAGCGTGATGTTGGCCGAGCCCGTCGAGTTGGATGAGGAACTGAAATAGAGCAGGTTGTCGATGCCCGACAGGTTCTGCTCAATCACCTGCGTGACCGTGCTCTGGATCACCTGCGCGTTCGCGCCCGGATAGCTGGCGCGGATCTGTACGCTCGGCGGCGCGATCGGCGGATACGCCTCGATCGGCAGGTTGAAGATCGCGATCGTGCCACCGAGGGTGATCAGGATTGCGATCACCCATGCGAAGATCGGGCGGTCAATGAAGAATTGGGGCATGGGTCGACTCAGTAGCCCGAGGATGAAGCGGCGGGCGTGGCCGGCTCCCCGGTCGGCTGGTACGGAACCGGCTGCACCTTCGCACCGGGCTGCGCCTTCTGCACGCCGGAGACGATCACGCGATCGCCGTCCTGCAATCCGCTCTCCACCACCCACGCCGAGCCACGCTGCCCGTCGAGCGTGACGCGCTTGCTCTGCACCTTGTCGTCGGCGCCCACGGTGAGCAGGTAGGCACCCTGCGGGTCGCGCAGCACCGCGGCCTGCGGCACCTCGAAGGCGTGGTGGCGCTGACCCAGCGTCAGCCGCAGCTTCACGAACATGCCCGGCAGAAGCGTGCGCTCGGGGTTGGGCACGATTGCACGCAGTGACACCGCGCCGGTTTGCGGGTCCACTGCAAGGTCCGCGAAATTCAAGGTGCCGGTATGCGCATACACGCTGCCGTCGGGCAGCAGCAATTGGACTTGCGCCTGATGCGGTGCGGCCAGCTTCAGGTCGCCGGAAGCCTGCGCCTGGCGCAGCTTCTCCACTTCCGCCATCGGCTGGCTGAAATCCACGTAGATCGGGTCGATCTGCTCGATGGCGGTCAGCGGATTGGTATCGGTCGGCGAAACCAGCGCGCCTTCGGTGACATTGGCGCGCCCGGCGCGCCCGCTGATCGGCGCGGTGATGGTGGCGTAGCCGAGATTGATCTTCGCGGTTTCGAGGTTGCCGCGCGCGGCCTTCACCGCGGCTTGCGCGCTCGCGGCTGCGGCGATGGCGTCGTCCAGATCCTGCCTGGCGATCACGCCGCGGACGGCGAGTTCGCGCATGCGTTTGGCTTTCACCTCGTCGTCGTGCGCGGTGGCCAGCGCCTGGTCGAGCTGGCCCTGCTGCGCGCGCAAGGCTGCCTGCAGCGGCGCCGGATCGATCTTGAACAGCACGTCGCCGGGCTTGACGTCGGTGCCTTCGGTATAGACGCGCTTCAGCACGATTCCGGTGACGCGGGCACGGACCTGTGCCGTGCGGGTGGCGGCCAGGCGGCCTACGAAGTCGCTCACCAGCGGCACGCTCTGCGCGTGCACGTCCAGTACGCCGACCTGCGGTGGCGGCGGGGGCGGGGGCGGGGGCTGCGATTTTCCGCAAGCGGCAAGGGCCATCGCCAACGCAAGCAAGGCGAAGCCCGAGAGATAACGCGGCATCGGGAGTTTCTCAACCGGACAGACCGGTAATTATCCCGTAACAGGGTTCACCGCGTCCGTAGGCCAAGCGTCATGCGTAAAGAACGGTAAAGCCGCGAGCCGGTGAATCGAGCCGCCGCCCGGCGGTCGATTCCACTTCCGCGGTTCGTGCGAGTTACGCCGTCGCGTTCTCGTGCACGACGACGCGATCGCGACCTTCGCGCTTGGCGCGATAGAGCGCCTGGTCGGCGACGCGCTTCAATTCCTCCGGCAGCACGCCGTTGGAGGACATCGCGATGCCGATGGAAACCGACGGCGCCGGCAGGCGCTGGCCGCGGTGGCGCAGTTCGATCCGCGCAGTGGCGTTGCGGATCGCCTCGGCGCGCACCCGCGCACTTTCGGCATCGATGTCCACCAGCAATACCGTGAACTCCTCGCCGCCGTACCGGCAGGCGATGTCCTCGCCGCGGCACAGGTGCACGAGCGTGCTGCCGAACTGGGCGAGCAGGGCGTCGCCCGCGTCGTGGCCGTGGCTGTCGTTGTAGCGCTTGAAGTGGTCCAGATCGAGCATCAGCAGGGCGACATGCGACATGCGCCGTTCCGCGCGCGCCAGTTCGCGCGGCAACGAAGCCTCGAGGTAACGGCGGTTGAAGAGTCCGGTCAGCGGATCGCGGATGGATTGTTCGCGCAGGCTCTGCTGCAGGCGCAGGTTGGCGATCGCCAGCGCGAGCTGGTCGCCGACGGTCAGCATCAGTTCGCGCGAACCCGGATCGAAGGCGTGCTCGGAGACCAGGCTCAGCACACCGAGGACCTGGCCCTGCGCGGACAACGGCAGGCACAGCATGTGGCCGGCGGTCACGCCGGCGTGCACCAGGTGCGCGCAGGCAGGTGCGGCGATCTCGCCGAAGCCCGGATGCGCCTGGCTGCGTCGCAAGGCCCAGCAGTCGTCCGCCGCGAATACCGATTCGGCGAGGTCGGCGCCGCGCGCGCCCCAATGCATACGCGCCTCCACCATGTTGTGCGACGCATTGATCAGCGCCAGGCAGCCTGACATCTCCGGCAGCAGCGGTGGCAGCGCGCGCTCGATCACGGAGATCGCCTCGTCGGGCTCGCGGCAGCTTTGCAGCATTTCACCCAGCAGGGAGAGCCGGCGCAGCGTGTCGGCCAGTTGCCGCGCGTCCCCGAGTGCGCTTTGCAACTCCCATGCGCCCTGTTCGAGGTCCCGCTCGGTGCGCAGGCGCTTGCGGTGTTCGAAGGTGATGGTGAAGAACGCCCAGAGCATCAGCACGATGACGGTGAGGGTTGCAGCAGCGGCCACGACCGCCACGTACCCGGCGTGGAGGTCGCGGGAACGCTGCCGTGCGGCCAGCAAAAGCGTCTCTTCCGCGCGCATCGATTCCGTCAGTTCGATGACCGGGTGGTCCTGGCGATTGATCAGGTCCACGACATCCGCGCGCGCGGCTTCCGGGCCGTGCAACTGGTAATCGTCCAGGATCTTCTCGAATTTCCCGCGCCGCACGACGATCAGCGTACGTAGCCGCTCGACATTGGCGATCTGCTTCGGGTTGTCGCTGATCAGCTCGGCGATCGCTTCCACGTCGCGATTCACCGCGGCCACGGAGCGGTAGTACTCGACCAGCGAAGTCTTGCGCCCTGTCAGGCCGTAGCTGCGCGCGTTCATTTCCACCATGCGCAGGTCGTTTTGCAGAACGACGATGCTTTCCCTGACCCGGTAGGCGTGCACGGTCCACTGCTGGTAGCTGGCGTACTGGGCGGCGCCGTACGCGCCCAGCGCTGCCAGCAGCAGTACCAGCAGGGCGCCTGCCGCGAACTTCGCGATCAGAGGCCTCGTGTAGCGCCAGTACAGGGCCCGCACGGACTCCCGCGCTGGATTCAGCGGGTGGGCGGGCGCTATGCTTTGCGTCCTCATTTCTCCCAGATTGTCCGCAATCCCCGCCATGAATGACCTTCGTGCCCCGACCGGGGCCGCTGACGTTGCCCCCTTGTTGGACCTGGTGCGGAGCAAGTTCTCCGCCAACCGCGCGTCTGCCGCAGAACAATTTGTAAAAACGTGTGGCTCGTCACTCGGCCCTGCAGAACTGGCCGAGCGTAGTGTAGCGGCGTGGGCCGCCTTGCTATCTGAACTGTTCAAGTTCGCGGCCGTACGGCAGCCGGGCCAGACCCTGGTGCGCGCCTTCAATCCCGATCGCGAGCGCGACGGCTGGGAATGCGGCTGCTCGGTAGTCGAAGTGGTGACCGACGACATGCCGTTCCTGGTGGACACGGTGGGAATGGCGGTCACCGGCGCGAAGCTGCAGATCCATCGGCTGATCCACCCGGTGCTGAACGTCAGCCGCGATGCGCGCGGCGAACTCGTGGCCCTGGACGGCAGCGGTCAGGCGCGGCTCGAATCGGTGATGCATGTGGAAGTGGATCGCCTCGGCGATGAGGAACTGCGCGACCTGCAGACGGCGGTCACGGCGGCGTTCGGCGACGTGCGCGCTTCGGTCGAGGACTGGCGGGCGATGCGGGACAGGATGCTGGAGATCGCCGACCAGCTTCCACAACGGCGCATGCCCTTCAACGCGGAAGAAGTCGCCGAGGCGCAGGCGTTCCTGCGCTGGGCGGTAGACGATCACTTCACCTTCCTCGGGTTCCGCGAATACGCGGTGATCGAATCCGGCGGTGACGAACTGCTCCAGGCCAAGCCGGATTCGGGGCTGGGCATCCTGCGCAGCATGGATCTTGCGGTCGCGCCGCGTTCGCTCAAATCGCTGGTCGCCAGCAAGCTGCCGGTGTCGGGCTCGATGGACGCGATCATACTGACCAAGACCAATGCGCGTTCGCGCGTGCACCGTCCCGGTTACATGGATTACATAGGCGTGTTGTGCTTCGACGACAAGGGCAAGCCGGTCGGCGAGCAGCGCTTCCTCGGCCTGTTCACCTCCACGGCGTACATGCGCCGCCCGCAGGACGTGCCGCTGGTACGGCAGAAGGTGGAAGCGGTGATGCAGCGCTCCGGGCTGCGCCGCGATTCGCATTCGGGCAAGGCGTTGCGCCACATTCTGGAAACGCTGCCGCGCGAGGAACTATTGCAGTGCTCCGGCGACGAGTTGTTCGCGCTTGCCAGCGGCATCTTCGAACTGAAGGAACGCACGCGCCCCCGACTGTTCGTGCGCCGCGACGCCTTCGGCCGGTTCTTCTCGTGCCTGGTGTTCATCCCGCGCGACCACTTCAACACCGGTGTGCGGGAGAAGGTGGAAACGATGCTGATGGAAATGCTGCGCGGTGAACGCGTGGATTCCACCATCACCATCGGCGATTCCCCGCTGGCGCGCCTGCACGTGGTGGTGCGGCCGCGGCCGGGCGATCATCCGGAGTTCGATCTCGCGGCCATGCAGGCGCGGCTTGCGGAGGTCGTGCGCAACTGGCACGACGACCTGCGCGATGCGCTGATCGCACGCGTCGGCGAGGAGCGCGGCTCACATTTGCTGGCGCGCTATGGCCGCGCGCTTTCGGCCGGCTACATCGAGGAAGTCACCCCGCAGCGCGCGGCGCAGGACGTGGAGACCCTGGCCGAACTGGAAGGCGACGGCGATTTGCGCGTGCGACTGTATCGTTCGCACAATCGTCCCGACGAACTGCACTTCAAGATCTTCCGCAGCGGTGCCGACATTGCGCTTTCGGAAGTGCTGCCGTTGCTGGAGAACGCCGGGCTGAAGGTGCTGACCGAACAGGTCTACACGCTGGAGGTCAGGGGAGCCAGGTTGTGCATCCAGGACGTCACGGTGCAGACGGCGCGCGCGCCGGCCTTCGAAATCGACGCGCTGCACGAGAATTTCGAATCCGCTTTCGAGGCGATCTGGCGCGGCCGTGCCGAGAACGACAGCTTCAACAAGCTGCTGCTGCACGCGAAACTGTCGTGGCGCCAGGTCGCGGTGCTGCGCGCCTACTGCAAGTACCAGCAGCAGGTCGGCACCACGTTCTCGCAGGCGTACATGGAGGAGACGCTCAACGATTACCCGTTGATAGCTGGATTGCTGATCGAACTGTTCGAGGCGCGCTTCGATCCTGCACGCGAGAGCGGCAACAAGGAAGCCGCACGCGCGCAGTTGCAGGCCGAACTGTCGGCGCTGCTGCCGCAGGCGGTGCGCAATCGCGAACCGGCTTTTGCCGAGCAGGTTGCCGCGCTGCGCACGCAGTCGCGCGAGCGGCAGATCGAGGGCCTGGTCGAGGCGATCAAGGCGCTGCTCGAGAACGTCAACAGCCTGGACGAGGATCGCATCCTGCGTGGCTTCATGGCGCTGATCCGCGCCACGCTGCGCACCAGTTATTTTCAGTCGCGCGACGGCAAGCCGGCCGAATACATCAGCTTCAAGTTCGATTCGCACCAGGTGCCGGACGTGCCCAAGCCCGTCCCGTACCGCGAGATCTGGGTCTATGCACCGCGCGTGGAAGGCGTGCACCTGCGCTTCGGGCCGGTCGCGCGTGGCGGACTGCGCTGGTCGGATCGCCGCGAGGATTTCCGCACCGAGGTGCTGGGCCTGGTCAAGGCGCAGATGGTGAAGAACACCGTGATCGTGCCGGTCGGTTCCAAGGGCGGTTTCTTCGTCAAGCGCCCGCCGGCCGGGGGCGATCGCGACGCGATCCTGGCCGAGGGCATCGCCTGCTACAAGATGTTCATCAACGGCCTGCTGGACATCACCGACAACCTGGTGGAAGGCAAGGTCGTGCATCCGCGCGACGTGGTGCGCCATGACGCGGACGATCCCTACCTGGTCGTCGCGGCCGACAAGGGCACGGCCACGTTCTCCGACATCGCCAATGGGGTTGCGATCGAACATGGTTACTGGCTGGGCGATGCGTTCGCTTCGGGCGGTTCGGCCGGTTACGACCACAAGGCCATGGGTATTACCGCCAAGGGCGGCTGGGAATCGGTGAAGCGCCATTTCCGCGCGCTGGGCCGCGACTGCCAATCGCAGAACTTCACGTGCGTCGGCATCGGCGACATGTCCGGCGACGTGTTCGGCAACGGCATGCTGCTGTCGAAGCACACGCGCCTGGTTGCCGCGTTCGACCATCGCCACATCTTCCTCGATCCTAATCCGGATGCGGCCATCTCGTTCGCCGAGCGCGAGCGCATGTTCAAGCTGCCGCGCTCGAGCTGGGACGACTACGACAAGTCGAAGATCAGCCGGGGCGGCGGCGTGTACGCGCGCTCGCTGAAATCCATCCCCGTATCGCCGGAAGTGCGCGCGGCGCTCGGTGTTGCGACCGATGTCGAGCACATGACGCCGGTGGAACTGATGCGTGCAGTGCTGAAGGCGCCGGTGGACCTGCTCTGGAACGGCGGCATCGGCACTTACGTCAAGGCCGCGAGCGAAACCAGCGCGGACGTCGGAGATCGCGCCAACAACGCGCTGCGCATCGACGGCCACGAACTGCGCTGCAAGATCGTGGGCGAGGGCGGCAATCTCGGCTTCACCCAGAAGGGCCGCATCGAAGCCGCCCAGCACGGCGTGCTGCTCAACACCGACTTCATCGACAACTCGGCCGGCGTGGACACGTCCGACCACGAGGTCAACATCAAGATCCTGTTGAACGATCCGATCCAGCGCGGCGAACTGGACCTGCCCGGCCGCAACAAGCTGCTGGCCTCGATGACGGATGAAGTCGAGCGGCTGGTGCTGTGGGACAACTACCGGCAGAACGTGGCGCTCAGCGTGATGGAGCGCATGTCGGTGAACCGCATCGGCTCGAAGGCTCACTTCATCCGCACGCTGGAAGCGCACGGACAGCTGGACCGCCAGATCGAGTCGCTGCCTTCGGATGCCGAACTGGCCGAGCGCAAATCGCGGCACCAGGGCCTGACCCGTCCGGAACTGGCGATCCTGCTGTCCTATGCCAAGATCGTGCTGTACCAGCAATTGCTGGACTCGGACGTACCGGAAGACCCGTGGCTGTCGCGGGAACTGGCGCGCTATTTCCCGCAGCCGCTGCGGGAGAAATACGCCGACGCGATGCAGCGCCACCGCCTCAAGCGCGAGATCATCGCTACCGCGGTGACCAACTCGATGGTCAACCGCATGGGTGCGACCTTCATGCTGCGCATGCAGGAAGACACCGGGCAGACGCCTTCGGCGGTCGCCAAGGCCTACAACGCGGCCCGCGAAATCCTGGATGCGCGAACGTTGTGGGCGCGCATCGAGGAGCTCGACGGCAAGGTCGCCGAGGGCACGCAGATCGATGCGCTGCTGAAGGTCTGGACGCTGCTGCGGCACATGACCCGCTGGCTGCTGAATCGCCCCGGCACGGTGCTGGACATCGCCGGCCTGGTGGAACGCTATCGTCCCGGCATGGATGAATTGCGCGCCGCGCTGCCCGCGGCGCTCACGCCGACCGGCCGCGCTTCCTTCGAAGTGGACATGGAGAAGTGGCAAGGCATGGGCTTCTCGGCGCAGCTCGCCGAGGACCTCGCCGAGATCCCGGTGCTGGCGGCGGCGCTGGATGTCATCGAGACCTCGCGCGAATCGGGGCATCCCATCGAACAGGTCGCGCGCGTGTTCTTCGAACTGGGCGAGGCGCTGGACATCGAATGGTTGCGCGGCCAGATCGAGGCGCTGCCCGTCGAAAGCGGCTGGCACGCGCAGGCGCGTGGCTCGCTTCGTGACGAACTGGCTTCGCAGCAGCGCGCGCTCGCCACGCAGGTGCTTTCGATGAAGGCGCGCGATGGCGAAAGCGCAGTGGCTGCCTGGCTCAACCGCGACGACCCGGCGCTGAAGTTCACCCGCGGCATGCTGGAAGAGATCCGCACGCAGGACGTGGACTATCCCATCGCCTCGGTGGCGTTGAGGAGACTCGCGCAGCTGGCGCAGGTGCGATAAGGCGGGAAGCGGGAGCCGGAGACGAGAGGAGCGCGCCACCTCCGTCTCCCGCCTTCCATATTTTTCCGGCACACTCCGCCCATGGCCACGCGCAGTGCTGCCCGCAAACCCCGCATCGCCTTCGTCGCGTCACCTTCCGCCAAGGCGCGCGAGGCGGCGACGCTGCTGATCGGCCGCTATGGCGACACGCCGCTCGACAAGGCGGAATTGATCGTGGCGCTGGGCGGCGACGGCTTCATGCTGCGCACGCTGCACGATCACCTCGATCGTGGATTGCCGGTGTACGGCATGAAGCTCGGCCGGGTCGGCTTCCTGATGAACCAGTTCGAGCCGGATGCCCTGGCGAAGCGGGTGGCCAGGGCGCATCCGGCGATCCTGCATCCGCTGGAGATGCGCGTGACGCTCGCTGATGGCAAACAGGCGAGCGCATTGGCTTTCAACGAGGTTTCGCTGTTGCGCCAGACCAACCAGGCGGCGCACATCGAGGTGGCGTTGAACGGCGCGGTCAAGCTGGAGAACCTGATCTGCGACGGCGTGCTGGTGGCGACGCCCGCGGGTTCCACCGCCTACAACCTGTCGGCGTACGGACCGATCCTGCCGCTGGATGCCAACGTGCTGGCGCTGACGCCGATCAGCCCGTTCCGCCCACGTCGCTGGCGCGGTGCGCTGCTGCCTTCATCCACCGAAGTTCGGCTGCGTACCCTGGAGCCCGGCCATCGCCCCTTGAGCGCAACCGCGGATTTCCACGAGGTACGCCACGCGCTGGAAGTGACTGTGCGGGAGGCGCGCGAACATGCGGTCACGCTGCTGTTCGACCCGGAACACAACCTGGCGCAGCGGATACTCGACGAGCAGTTCGCCCCCTGAAACCTCCGCAAAGCTGCTGCGCTCGGCCTGATTCAATTTGGCATGGCGCGCGCCGGCGGTGCAGCTCCCGACAAGCAACCGTCCCTGGTGCTTCTTCCGATCGGCATCCTGCCTCACCCTCAGTCTTTGCATGCGATGCCATTCAAGGCATCGCATAAGCGCAAAGACTTTGACCTGCACTCCGGCGACGCGCAGCCACGGAGCCTTTTGCCATGAATGGCGGCTTCGCTCGCGGCGCTTTGCGGAGGTTTCTTTCGCGCAGACGCAGACGCAGGCGGAACAGCCGAGCAGCGGCTACGCCACGTAATTCATCGCCTTGTCGGGTTCCTGCAGGAAGTTGCCCTGCAATAAATGCACTCCGGCCGAGAACAGGATGGACATGCTGGCCGCGTCCTCCACCCATTCGGCAACCGTGTGTTTGCCGGCCTCCTCGGCTTGCGCGCAGAGCTCGCGCACTTTCTGCTGGTTCTCTTCGTGCTTGGAGAGCTCGCGGGTGAAGCTGCGGTCCAGCTTGAGGTAATCCACGTCTATGTGCTTGAGCAACTGGAACGAGTTCAAGCCGGAGCCGAACTGCTCCAACGCGAACGCGCAGCCGAACTGCCGCAATTGCGCGACCAGGTCGCGCGCGGGCTTCAGGCTGGTGACCACCTTGCTTTCGGGCATCTCGAACACCAGCGAGGAGCCGGGCACCCCGGATTCGTGCAGGCGCTCGCCGATCCACGCCGCCAGGTTTTCGTCCTGCAGCGAGTCCGCCGTGAGCTTGATGAACAAGGTGGTCTGCTGGTTCTTGCGTTCGGCCACCGCCTTGATCGCGCGACCGATGACCCAGCGATCGATCGCGGGCAAACGGCCGTGGCGCTCGGCGATCGGGAAGAAGAATCCGGGCAGTACTTCGCCGGCCGGACCGTGGAGGCGCAGCAGCACTTCGAAGAATTCACCCTCGGCACCCTGGAGGCTCACCACCGACTGGTAATACAGCACGAAGCCGTCGTTGCCGAGCGCGGTGTCCACCAGGTTGAGCCAGCGGCGTTCCTTGGCCGCTTCCGCCTTGTCGGTGGCGGCCGGATCGTGGATGTCGGTGCGGTTGCCGCCCTGCGATTGCGCATTGCGCAGCGCATGACTGGCTTGCGCGAGCAGGGTCTGGCTGTTGGCGTTCTTCTCGCCGAGCAGGCTGCCGCCGACGCTCGCGGTGAAGCTCACCGAGTGGCCCGCCGCTTCAACGATCTGGCCCTCGATGCGGGCGCGGAGGGCGTCCGCCAGGTGCTGCACTTCCGCATGCGGGCGCGCGGAGAGGAGTACGCCGAAGGCGTGCTCGCCGATGCGACCGGCATGGTCGTTTTTGCCGATATTGGCACTGATCGCGGTGGCCATGGCCTTCAGGAGCGCGTCGGTGCCGGTGATGCCGACCGCATCGTTGACGCTCTGGAAGTTGTCCGGCTCCAGCAGCAGCAGCGCCTGGTCCTTGGCGCCGTCCACCGTCGCCTTCACCGCCTGGTCTATCAGCCCGACGAAATGCGAGCGGTTGTACAGGCCGGTGAGTGGATCATGCGACTTCATCTGCTCGAGCTGCCGCGCCAGTTCCGGGTCCACTTCCTGGCGACGGAACACGATCTGCAAACACGCCTCGCCCTCGTAAGTCGCCGGCGAGAATTCCATCACCGCATCGAAGGTGGAACCATCGGCGCGTTGCGCGGCTAGTTCCAGGCGCGGCGGCGGCTTTTCGCCGCGCGAAAGCCGCTTCAGCAGATCCTTGAAATCGGCGGTGTGTGCCGGCGCGATCAGGTCCAGCAGCGTCAGCCCCTCTACTTCCTCGAAATCCTCGAAGCCGAACATTTCCAGGTAGGCGCGATTGGCGCGCACGTGCGTGCCTTCGTGCACGTAAGCGATCGGATCGCGCGAGGAGTCCAGCAGCGAATCGCAACGTCGCTCGGATTCGCGCAAGGACGCTTCCAGCCGCCGCACGCTGCGGCGCATGTTGAGCGCGTCCAGCTCGCGCCGCACCACGGCCTGCAACTGGTCGGGCCGCTTGCGCAAGGCGATGGCGCGGGTACCCGTGGTGAAGATCTGCACGACCAGTTCATCACTGAGCTGATCGGTTATCGCCAGCAGCGCCATGTCCTTGCCGTTGGTTTCGATCGCGCGCACGACCGAGGTGTAAGCGATATCGCGTGAACGCGGGTTGGCGAGCACCATGTCGGGGCCGAGCGATTCCAGCGCAGCGACGAACTCCTCTTCACTGGTGACCCGCTGCGGGCGCACCGCGATGCCGCCATTGCGCAGCACGCTGACGATCTGCTCGGCGTCCTCGGCGGCGTCCTCGACGATGATGATCTTGGTGATCGGGTCTTGCATCATGGGTTCGAGCCGCCGGCCAGCAGGTACTCGGAAGGATGCGCCCCGTGTTGCCGGCGAGGCGCGCGCCGGGAAACTTCGCGAGTGAAATCCCCCAAGCCTTTGTACTCTATCGAATGCCTTTGTGCCAGCAGACGGTGATCCCCGGTCTTGCCGATGTGCGCCGGCTCACAGCGGGGTCTTGCCGGGCTGGCCCGGCAGCTCGCGGACCAGCCGCGGGACCAGGTATCCCGGGAGGCGCGCACGCACGGCCCGGACCAGATCCCGGGCCCGACCGTCCGCCACTTCGAAATGCGCCGTGCCGCGCACCCGATCCAGCTGGTGCAGGTAGTAAGGCAGCACGCCGCAATCGAACAGCCGCTCGGACAGGCCGGCGAGCGTATCGGCGTCGTCGTTGATGCCGCGCAGCAGCACCGACTGGTTGAGCAGGGTCGCGCCGGCTTCGCGCAGGCGCGCGCATGCCGCGTGCACATGCTCGTCCAGTTCGTTGGGATGATTGGTGTGCAGCACGATCACGCGCCGCAACGGCAGCGCGGCCAGCCAGTCGCAGAAGCCCGCATCCACGCGCTCGGGCAGTACCACCGGAACGCGGCTGTGGATGCGCAGGGTGCGGACGTGCGGGATGGTTTCAAGCGCTTTCGAAAACTCTCGCAGCTTGGCGTCCGAGAGCACCAGCGGATCGCCGCCGGAGAGGATCACCTCGCTGATGTTGGAGTCGGTGCGCACGTGCGCCAGCGCCTCGCGCCAGCCATTGGCCGCGGCGATTTCGTCCGAGTAGGGGAAGTGCCGGCGGAAGCAATAGCGGCAATTCACCGCGCAGGTGCCGGCGGCGACCAGCAGCGCGCGGCCTTCGTATTTGTGCAGCACTCCGTGCGCGCTGCGCGCCGCGAGATCGCCGACGGCATCGTCCAGGAAGCCGGGCTTCTCTTCGCATTCGGCCAGCTGCGGCAGCACCTGCATCAGCAGCGGGTCATGCGGATCGCCGCGTCGCATCCTCGCCGCGAATCCGCGCGGCACGCGCAGCGCGAACCCGGCGTCGCCTTGGGGCAGGCGATCGGCAAGCGCATCGAGATCGAGCGCTTGCAGCAGCTCGCGGGCATCGGTGATGGCCTCGCGCAGGCTCTGGCGCCAGTCGGGCTGCGGCTGCGCGGACAATGCGGTTGCAGGTATCATTGGCGGTCTTGACCTGGCGCCGCGGGCGCCGGGAACACATCATTCTAGCCGCTGCCTGGCGGGTTGTTTTTGCGATCATCCTTGATCGCGAGAGTCAAAAAGCGGCCGTTCATGGCCGCACTTTTCAATTCTGGAGCATAGAGCGTATGGCCAATTACGGTCTCAACGACGTCAGGAACGGGCTGAAGATCATCGTCGACGGCGATCCGTACACCATCGTGGACGCCGACTTCATCAAGCCCGGCAAGGGCCAGGCGTTCACCCGCATCAAGATCCGCAATCTCAAGAACGGCCGGGTCACCGAGAAGACGCTCAAGTCCACCGACTCGGTGGAGGGCGCCGACGTCGTGGATACCGACATGCAGTACCTCTACAACGACGGCGAGTTCTGGCATTTCATGCAGCCGGATACCTACGAGCAGCACACCGCCGACAAGAACGCAGTGGGCGATGCGGCGCAGTGGCTGAAGGGCGAGGAGGAATGCATCGTCACGCTGTGGAACGGCACGCCGCTTTCGGTGACGCCGCCGAACTTCGTCGAACTCAAGATCGTGGAGACCGATCCCGGCCTGCGCGGCGACACCTCCGGCGGTGGCGGCAAGCCGGCCAAGCTGGAAACCGGTGCGGTCGTGCGTGTGCCGCTGTTCGTCAACCAGGACGAAGTGGTCAAGGTGGATACGCGCACGGGTGAATACGTCGGCAGAGTGAAGTGACGTTGCACGTCTCGCCGTGACGACATCGCAACCGGTCGACCTGCTGATTGCGGCCCGCTGGGTGATCCCCATCGAGCCGCATGGCGTGGTGCTCGAGGATCACGCCGTCGCGATCAAGGATGGCGCCATCGTCGCGGTGCTTCCAAGAGCCGAGGCGGAACGCATTTATTCGTCCGGCGAGCGCATCGGGCTTCCGGAACACGCGCTGGTTCCCGGCCTGATCAACGCGCACACGCACAGCCCGATGACGCTGATGCGGGGGCTTGCGGACGACCTGCCGCTGATGACCTGGCTGCGCGAACACATCTGGCCGGCGGAAGCGAAGGTGATGAGCGCGGAGTTCGTGCGCGACGGAACCGAGCTCGCGATCGCCGAAATGTTGCGCGGCGGCACCACCACCTGCAACGAGAATTATTTCTTCCCCGATGCGTTCGCGCGCGCCTGCGCGCGCGCCGGGTTCCGCGCGGTCGTGGGTTTGCCGATCGTGGAATTCCCCAGCGCGTGGGCGGCCAATGCCGACGAATATTTCGATCGCGCTCTGGCGGTGCATGATGAATGCAAGGGCCACGCGCTGCTTTCGTGCGCATTCGCGCCGCACGCGCCGTATACGGTCTCGGACGCGAGCTTCGAGCGCATCCGCACGTTGTCGGATCAGCTCGACACGCCCGTGCACCTGCACCTGCATGAAACCGCGCAGGAAGTCGAAGATGCCAAGCGCGAGCACGGGGCGCGTCCGTTCGCGCGGATGCGCGGGCTGGGCCTCGTCAACGATCGCCTGATCGCGGTGCACATGACGCAACTCACCGATGCGGAAATCGCGGCGAGCGCGGAAGCGGGCGTATCGGTCGTGCATTGCGCGGAATCGAACCTGAAACTGGCCTCCGGGTTCTGTCCCGCCGAAAAGCTGCGCCGCGCCGGTGTGAACCTCGCACTCGGCACCGACGGTTGCGCGTCGAACAACGATCTCGACATGTTCGGCGAGATGCGTACCGCCGCGCTGCTCGCGAAGGGCGTGGCGAACGACGCGAGTGCCTTCGATGCTGCGTACGCGCTGCGTGCGGCGACGCTCAATGGCGCGCGCGCTCTCGGGCTCGCGGACCGGGTCGGCTCGATAGAGCCCGGCAAGCAGGCGGATCTCGCGGCCGTGCGGCTTGACGAGCCGGAGACGCAGCCGCTCTATCATGCGATCTCGCAACTGGTGTACGCCGCCTCGCGCCGGCAGGTGAGCGACGTGTGGATCGCGGGCCGGCGCAAGCTGAAGGACGGCGTGCTGGTGGAGGCGGACCTGGATTCGCTGCGCGCCAGGTCCGCACGCTGGCGCGAGCGGATCGCCTCGCTCGCTTCGTGAGTCGAGAAGGAGTTATGCAGCGTTATCTGATCATGACCCTGCGCACGCCGCACTTCGACCCGGCGGTGATCGCGCACCACTATGCGCACCTTGACCGACTGCGGGAGCGCGGCGTGCTGGAGCTGTTCGGCCCGTTCAGCGACAAGTCCGGCGGCGCTTACCTGATCCGCGCAAAGGACCTGGACGAGGCGTGCTCGATCGCGCACAGCGATCCGGTGCACACGTCCGGTTCATCGAAAGTCATGGTGTACGAATGGAATGCGAAGGAGTGCGTGCCGGCGTGAACACCGCGAGCGGCAATTTCAGTGCGGAAGAGCTGGCCCGTTTCGGCAAACTCGCCAGCCGCTGGTGGGATCCGGATGGCGAGTCGCGTCCGCTGCACGACCTCAATCCCGCGCGACTGGCCTGGATCGCGCAGCGAGTGAACCTGCGTGACGCGCGCGTGGCCGATGTCGGATGCGGCGGCGGCATCCTTTCCGAATCGCTGGCGCGTGCCGGAGGGCGTGTCACCGCGATCGACCTCGCTGCGCCGCTGATCGACGTCGCGAAACTGCATCGCTACGAATCGCAGGTCGAGATCGATTACCGCCTGTGTTCTTCGCACGAACTCGCCGCGGCGGAACCGGCGGCCTTCGACGCGGTGTGCTGCATGGAACTGATCGAGCACGTGCCCGATCCGGCCGCGCTGGTGGGCGATCTCGGCGCGCTGGTGAAACCGGGCGGGCGCGTATTCCTTTCCACGCTCAACCGTACGCCGGCCGCATTCGCGCTGGCGATCGTGGGCGCCGAATACGTGGTGCGCCTGCTGCCGCGCGGCACCCATCACTACGCGCAATTCCTGAAACCCTCCGAGCTCTCTGCGTTGTTGCGCGGCGCCGGCCTGGAGCTCGAAGAACTTGCCGGTTTGGCGTACAACCCATTGACGCGAAAGGCTTCCGTTTCGTCCCGCGTGGACGTGAATTACCTCGTCTGCGCGCGCAAAGCCACATGAATTCGTCCATTCCGAACCCGCTGGCCGGGATGTTCTTCGACCTCGACGGCACCCTGGTGGACAGCGCGCCGGATCTGCACGATGCGCTGACCGCGCTCTGCCGGGAGCGCGACATCATGGCGCCGAGTTACGAGACGGTGCGCGCCGTCACTTCGCGCGGTGCGCGGGCGATCGTGTCCACCGCCTTCGGCGATCAGGGCGAAAACGTGGTGGACGCGGTAATGCCGCGCTTCCTCGAGCTGTACGTCGACACCGGCACCGCGCGCACGCACCCGTTTCCCGGCATCGAGAGCCTGCTCAGCAAGCTCGAAGCGCGCGGCATCCCCTGGGGCGTGATCACCAACAAGGCGGGCTTCCTGACCGCGCCGCTGCTGGAGCGCCTGGGGTATGCCGCCCGCGTCGCGGCAGTGGTGGCCGGCGATACCTTGCCGGTTCGCAAGCCGCATCCCGATCCCGTGCTGCTCGCCTGCAAGCAGGCCAAGGTGGAGCCCGCGCGCTGCGTATTCGTGGGCGATGATCCGCGGGACGTGCAGGCCGGGCAGGGCGCCGGGCTGAAGACCATCGTCGCAGGTTGGGGTTATCTTGATCCGGACGACGCGCGGGGCTGGGGCGCGGAAGCGTATGCGGAAGATGCCACGCAGATCGCCGACTGGCTCGACTGAGCCATGAATGAGGGTGCGCTGGAAAACTGGCTTCACGCCTGGCGGGAATCGCATCCGCAGCTCGAACCGGCATGGGTGTTCCTGGGCACCGACCCGCGCCGCGACAGCTATGTCGCGCTCGCCGCGCTGGAGCAGGAATGGCTGGACGCGGTGTACGCGATCCGCGAGCCGCATGTCGCGGCGGTCAAGCTGCAATGGTGGCGCGAGGAACTGCAGTTTGCGCAGGCGGGCTCGGCGCGGCATCCGCTGACGCAAGCGCTGTTCGCCGAGGGGCGCATCCGTGCGTTGCCCGAGCAGGTTTGGGAAGAGGCGATGGATGCGGCGATGCTTGCATTGGACGTCGCGTCACCCGCGGACTTCGCCTCGCAGCTCGCTGCTGCGAGGCCGTTGCACGGGACGTTCGCGCGGATCGAAACCGCGCTGTGGTTCGGCGCGGATGCGAATGCCGAACGCGCGCAGGCCGTCGCCGCCGCGCAACACGGCGTGGCGCTGATGCGCAATCTCTCCAGTGAACTCGAGCACGGCCGCAGCCCGCTCCCGATGGCGCTGCTGGCCCGGCATGGGTTGAATCTCGGCGACCTGGACAAGGAAAGCCCGGCGCGAAGCGCAGCGCTGCACGACCAGGCGCGGACGCTGCGGCAGGCGCTGGTCGAAACCGATAAAATGGCGGGCCCCTTGAGCCTGCTCCGCGGCTTGCAGGCGCGACTGGACCGGCGTGCCTTGCGCGCGGCCGAGAAAGCCGTCGATCCGCTGCGGGCGTTGTACAAGGGGCAGGGCGGTTTGCACGGCCTGCTGGATGCATGGAGCGAAGCGCGGGCTTGGCATCGCGCAGCACAGCCCTGATATCCGGCAGGCCGACAGGAAATCCGATGGCCACTCGCAACATCCGAAACGAACTTCCCGACGTTGCCGCCGCGGCGCACCCGGACCATGCCGGCGCGCTCGACTGGGTGGGCATGGAAGGCATTGACCTGCCCCTGCGCTACGTGGACGCGGAGGGCAACGTGCTCACCGCACCGGCGCGGGTTTCGGTGCAGGTGAATCTCGCCGACGAACACGCGCGCGGCATCCACATGTCGCGACTCTATCTGTTGCTCGAAAAGTCGCTGGCGGAGCAGCCGCTGACGCCGGCTTCGCTGCGCGTGTTGCTGCATGCACTTCTGGAATCGCACAAGGACCTGTCCACGCGCGTGCGCCTGCGCGTCGAGTACCAGCACCTGCTGAAACGGGCCGCCCTGGTCAGTGCCAACGCGGGTTGGAAGGCTTATCCGGTCGGCATCGAAACCACGTTGCACGACAAGCATTTCGCCGTGCAGCTCGGTTGCGAGGTGCAGTATTCCTCGACTTGTCCGGCTTCGTTCGCGCTCTCGAAGCAGGCCAACCAGCAGCGTTTCGATCTGGACTTCGCCGGCGCCACGCCTACCCATCACGCCGTGCGCGAATGGCTGGGTTCGGAACACGGCATGGCCGCGGCGCCGCACGCCCAGCGCAGCACCGCGAAGGTGCGCGTGAAACTGGCGAACGGATTCGACTTGCCGGTGGCCGACCTGATCGACGTGATCGAACGCGCGCTCGCCACGCCGGTGCAGACTGCGGTCAAGCGCGAGGACGAACAGGCGTTCGCGAAATTGAATGCCGAGAACCCGATGTTTTGCGAGGATGCCGCGCGCCGCATCCGCGCCGCGCTGGAAGCCGATCCGCGCATCGGTGGCTACCACATCGTGGCGTCACACCACGAAAGCCTGCATCCGCATGATGCGGTGGCGGTGGCAGCCCGGAATTTCGAATAGCACCAACTTTTGTTTCTACCGATCGAATTCCAGCCGCATCCCCGGCGTCGGATCCTGCAATCGCCCATGCCGCGCGGCGAGGTGGCCGTTGACGAAGGTCGCGGCGATGCTGGAGCGGAACGTGTGGCCCTCGAACGGCGACCAGCCGCACTTGGAGAGGATCTCGTCCTTGCGCACCGTGTGCGGCGTGTCCGGATCCACCAGCACCAGGTCGGCGAAACAACCCTCGCGCAGGAAACCGCGCTCCTTGATGTCGAACAACTGAGCCGGCGCGTGCGAGGTCGCTTCCACCACCCGCTCCAGTTTCAGCGCGCCGTTAAACACGTGCTCCAGCGCGCTCTGCAGCGCGTACTGGATCAGCGGGATGCCTGACGGGCATTGCGTGTAGGGCCGCTGCTTCTCTTCGTGCAGGTGCGGCGCGTGGTCGGTGGCCAGTACGTCAATCCGGGTGTCGGCCAGCGCGCGCAGCAGCGCGTCGCGGTCTGAGGCCGCCTTGATCGCCGGGTTGCATTTGATCTTGCCGCCGTATTCGGCGTAATCGGCATCGGTGAAGCGCAGGAAGTGCACGCAGGTTTCGGCGGTGATGCGCTTGCCCTTGATCAGACCGGGTTCGAAAAGCGCGAGTTCGTCGGCGGTGGACACGTGCAGCACGTGCAGGCGCGTGCCGTGGCGGTGCGCAGTTTCGACCGCCCACTTGGTGGATTCGTAGCAGGCCTCGCGCGAACGGATTTCCGGATGCAGGCGCATCGGGATGTCGTCGCCGTACTTCGCCTTCAGGCGGTCGAGGTTGGCGTGCACGATGCGATCATCCTCGCAATGCACGACCACGTTGACGGGCGAATCGCGGAACACCCCGTCCAGTGCCGACGGGTCGCTGACACAGAGATTGCCGGTGGATTCGCACAGGAACACCTTCACACCCGGCACGCGGCGCGGATCGAGCGCACGGATCGCATCCAGGTTGTCGTTGCTGGCGCCGAAATAGAACGCGTAGTTGGCGACCGAGCTGCGCGCGGCCAGCGCGTACTTGTCCTCCAGCAGCGCATGGGTGAGCGTCGGCGGGCTGGTGTTGGGCATGTCGATGAAACTGGTGACACCGCCCGCGATGGCCGCGCGCGATTCCGAAGCGATGTCGGCTTTGGCCGTGTAGCCCGGTTCCCGGAAATGCACGTGGTCGTCGATCATGCCGGGCAGCAGCCACAATCCGGTTGCATCCAGCACCTGCTCGCCGGTCCGCGGGTGCAGGTTCTCGCCGATTTCGGCGATGCGTTCACCCCGGATGCGCAGGTTCATGCGCCGGCGTCGGCCCTCGTTGACCAGTTCGGCATTTTCGATCAGCCACGCATCGCTCATTCGCTGCTTCCTGTGGTGTCGCGCGCGCGGCAGCCGCGCAGCGCGAAGTGCTCCGGTACCGGATCGAAGCCGCCGGTGCACAAAGGTTGGCAGCGCAGGATACGCCAAACCGCCATCAAGGTGCCGCGCATGGGGCCGAAGCGCGCTATCGCCACGCGCGCATACGCCGAACAGGTAGGGTGGAATCGGCATTGGCTGCCGAGCAGCGGACTCAGCAGGCGCTTGTAGACCGCGATCAGGAACAGCAGCAGGCGGGTCAAGACGATGATTCGCTGGTGGGTCCGCGCTACACTACGCGGTCGGTTGCCGGGTGGTCGGCTCCTAGGCTATAACACGCGACCGCCACATCACAGAGTGGATGCTACGGACATGGCGAAAACGAAAGTGAAGGCGAAATCGAAATCCGGCGCTGCCAAGCGCGGGGCGAAGAAGACCGTGGCCAGGGCGGCCAAGGCGAAACCGAAACACGTGAAGAGGGCTACTCCGATCAAGCAGTCGAGCAAATCGGCCAAGAAGGCCGCGCCGCGCAAGCCGGCGAAGTCATCCGCATCCAAGGCCAAACCCGCAGCGCGCAAACAGGCTTCCAAGCCGGTGAAGGCTGCCGCCGCGCGCAAGCCCGCGCCGAACAAGGCCGTGGTCAAGAAACCGGTGCAGAGTGCGGCCAAGCGCCCGGCACCGGCCAAGAGCGCACCTGCCGGGACAACGCCGGCCAAGAGCGCTCCGGCCAAGCCGCAATCGCATCGCAATGATTACGCGGAGCAGGGCGGTGTGGCGATCGCCACGCCGGGCACCGAGCCGACCATCACCAAGGAGGACGGCCGCTACGCACTGCCCGCCACCGTCAACATCGAGCTGCCGAAAGGCTACCGGCCTTCCCCGAAAGAGGAATACATGGGGCCCAAGCAGCTGGCGTATTTCCGCAACAAGCTGCGTGACTGGCGCGACCAGCTGGTCGAGGAGTCGCGGCAGACGATGGAGAACCTGCGCGAGGAAGTGCGCGATGTTGGCGACGATGCCGAGCGTGCCACCCGCGAAACCGAGAACTCGCTGGAACTGCGCACCCGCGATCGCTATCGCAAGCTGATATCCAAGATCGACAAGGCGCTGCGCCGGATCGAGGAAGGCCGCTACGGCTACTGCGAGGAAACCGACGAGGAGATCGGCATCGAGCGCCTGGAAGCGCGCCCGATCGCCACGCTCTCGCTGGATGCGCAGGAACGGCGGGAGCATTTGCAGAAGCAGATGGGCGATTGATCGCCGAGCGGTTTGAGAGCTCGCGCTCGGCCTGATTCAAATCAGCATCTCGCGCGCCGGCGAGCTGGTGCTCGACCGGCCCGGTACATGGATGTGCCGTTTTGCGGGCCGAGGAAATCCCTCATGTACTGATCTGTACACTCCGGTTCCTGCGCTCCGGCGACGCGCGATCTGCCTTCGCTCGTAACGCTTTCAAAGCGCTCGGTTGACGCGAGCCCAGACTGCGTCGGCTGTGTAGGGCGGGTTTCAACCCGCCGCGGCTGGATGGCGGGTCAAGACCCGTCCTACGCCTCGCTTTTCGCGAGAACTTCCCGCGCATGCGCCTTGATGGTGTTCAGCATCGCGCTCAATCCGTTCGAGCGGGTGGGCGAAAGATGCTTGCTGAGTCCCAGGGCGTCGATGAAATCCGGATCGGTGTCGAGGATGTCCCGCGCGGAGCGGCCGGAGTAGACGCGCAGCAGCAGGGCGATCAGGCCGGAGACGATTGCCGAATCGCTGATCGCGCGGATGTCCAGCTTGTTCGCATCACCCGCAACAGCCATCCACACCTGCGACTGGCAGCCGTGCACTTTGTTGGCCTCGGTCATCAGTTCCGCCGGCAGCGGCGGCAGCTTGCGGCCTAGGTCGATCAGGTATTGGTAGCGCTCGGTCCAGTCGCCGAACAGCGCGAACTCGTCGACGATCTCACGCTGGGCGCCGAGGGCGGTGTTGACGGAAAGATCGTTCATGCGCCAATTATCGCGCGATGCGACAGACCGTGCGTGAGTCGCAAGAGCAGCCATTCATGGTGAAGATCTCCATGATTGCCCGCAGGTGGGCTCCTGGAACAGCGGCTTCGCAGGAGCGCGCCTGTGCGCGACTGCTTGCAGGCAAGCTCCTACGATTGCGCGATCTTCCAGCGCGTGCCCTGAGGGCCATCCTCGATTGCGATGCCCATGGCCGCAAGCTGATCGCGGATCGCGTCTGCGCGCTTGAAATCGCGCGCGGCGCGCGCCGCGCGGCGGTCCTGCAGCAGCAATTCGACGGCATCGCTGTCCACCTCGGCCCCCGTACCGGCATGTTGGAACCACGCTTGCGGATCCTCCCGCAACAGGCCGAGCAACCCGCCACCTGCGAGCAGCGCTGTTTTTGCGCGACGTTTCTCTTCGACCGAAGAAGCTGCGCGTGCTTCGTTTGCGAGCTTCGCCAGCTCCGCGAATGCTTGAGGCGTGTTCAGGTCATCGCACAGTGCATCCTCGATGGTTGCGGGGATATCCGCGTCGCTCATCACTTCGATATCAGATAAATCGCGCAGTACGCCGTACCAGCCATCCAGCGTGGCCTTGGCCTGCTTCAGTGTTTCGTTCGACCAGTCCAGCGGCTGGCGGTAGTGCGCGCGCAGCAACAGATAGCGCAGCACTTCCGGCGGGTGTTGTTCCAGCAGCTGATGCAGCTGTAGCACGTTGCCCAGCGACTTCGACATCTTCCTGCCGTCGAAGGTCAGCATTCCATTATGGAGCCAGTAGCGTGCGAACATCCTGCCGCTGTGCGCGCAGGTGCTTTGCGCGATCTCGTTCTCGTGATGCGGGAACATCAGGTCGTTGCCGCCGGCGTGGATGTCTATCGTGTCGCCCAGGTGCGCCGCCGCCATCGCCGAGCACTCGATGTGCCAGCCCGGACGGCCGCGGCCCCACGGGCTGTCCCAGCCGGGCAGTTCCGGCGTGGAAGGTTTCCACAGCACGAAATCCGCCGGGTTCTTCTTGTACGGCGCCACCTCGACGCGCGCGCCGGCGATCATGTCTTCCACCGAGCGCCGCGACAGTTGCCCGTAATCCGGATAGGACGTCACGTCGAACAGCACATGCCCTTCCGCGGCGTAGGCGTGGCCGTCTGCGATCAGCCGTTCGCACATCGCGATGATCGGCGCGATGTGCGCGGTCGCATGCGGCTCCACGTCCGGCGCGTCGGCGCCGAGTTTCGCCATGTCCTCGCGAAAAGCGGCTGCATAGCGATCCGTGATCGCGCCGATCGGAGTGCCGGCCGCGAGCGCGGCGGCGTTGATCTTGTCATCCACGTCGGTGATGTTGCGCGCGTACACCACGCTCGGGTAATGCCTGCGCAGCAGGCGTGCCAGCAGCCCGAACACCACATAGGGGCGTGCGTTGCCGATGTGCACGTAGTGGTAGACGGTCGGCCCGCAGACGTACATCGTCACCCGTTCAGGATCGAGTGGGGTGAACGTTTCGGTGCGACGGGTCAGGCTGTTGTGCAGTCGGATCGGCATCGGTTCAGGCGCAATCGGCGGTCGGCCTCACATTTTAGCCGCGAAAGGGCGTTTTCTTAGGCGCGGATTCAGCCGTGCTTTGATGGAATGGCGCCCGAGCGAAGGGCGCACTCCGCAAGCGCCTGCCACGAGGTCCGCCATGACGATGTACAAGCCGATGATCGCCGCCGCGCTGCTCGCCTTCGCAGGCATTTCCCAGGCGCAGGGCTACCCACCGCCGCAGCCGCCACCGGACAACGCGCACTTCGGCTGGGCCGACGTGCTGCGGGTGGATCCGGTTTATATTGCCGATGCCGGTGGCCCGCCGCGTCAGGAATGCTATGACGAGCAGGTCACGCGCCAGGACAACAACCACACCGGCGGCACGGTATTAGGAGCAATCGTTGGCGGCGCATTGGGCAACCAGGTCGGTCACGGTCGTGGCCGCACGGCTGCGACGATTGCAGGCGCGGTGGCCGGCGGCGCGATCGGCAACAGTGTTTCCCGTGCAAACGATCGCACCTACACGGACACCGAAACGCGTTGCCGGATGGTCAGCGACTACCCGCCGCAGCGCCGGATCGCCGCTTACGATGTGGAATATCGCTATCGCGGCGAGGTCTATGTATCTCGGCTGGGCTATGACCCGGGTGAACGGTTGCGCGTGCGCGTGAGCGTCACACCAGCGGAATGACGGATATTGCGCAGCGGTTCAACCGCTGTCATGATGCCTGCCCCATGAACGACTTTCACGCCAACGCCGTTGTCCTGACCAGCGCCCGCATGGCCGCCGGCATGACTTCGCGCGCGCGCCGACCGGAACTTTTCCATCCGGCCGGATAAGTCGTCGCGCGCACCCGCATTCGATAAAACCCGGCCTCGCGCCGGGTTTTTTTGTTGCCCGGCCGTTTCCCGCCAGCAGGAACGACCGATGACGCTTCGCCATTTCATCACCACCCAGGACTTCAGCCGCGCCGAACTGGATGCGCTGCTCGAGCAAGCCACTTCATTCAAGCAGAGCAAGCTCGGCGATCAGCTCGCCGGCAAATCCATCGCGCTGTTGTTCTTCAATCCATCGATGCGAACCCGCACCAGCTTCGAGCTGGGTGCGCGCCAGCTCGGCGGGCACGCCATCGTGCTGGCGCCCGGCAAGGACGCGTGGCCGATCGAGTTCGAGGTTGGCGCGGTAATGGATGGGGAGGCCGAGGAACACGTCGCGGAAGTCGCGCGCGTGCTGTCGCGCTACGTGGACCTGATCGGCGTGCGCGCGTTCCCGAAGTTCCGCGACTGGAACGAGGACCGCAAGGACACGGTGATCCGTGCCTTCGCGCGCCACGCGTCCGTGCCGGTCATCAACATGGAGACGATCACGCATCCATGCCAGGAGCTGGCGCACGTGATGGCGTTGCGCGAGCACCTCGGGACGGATTTGCGCGGCAAGAAATATGTCCTGACCTGGACGTATCACCCGAAGCCGCTGAACACCGCCGTGGCGAATTCCGCGCTGCTGATCGCGACGCGTTATGGCATGGACGTCACACTCCTGTGCCCCACGCCCGAATACGTGCTCGACGAGCGCTACATGCAGGCCGCAGAGGTCAACGCCAAGGAGAACGGCGGTTCACTGCGCGTGTCGCACGACATCGAGGAAAGCTATCGAGGCGCCCGGGTGGTGTACGCCAAGAGCTGGGGCGCGCTGCCGTACTTCGGTCGCTGGGAACAAGAAAAATCCGTTCGCGATGCGCACCGGCACTTCATCGTGGACGAATCCAAGATGACGCTGACCGACAACGCTTTCTTCAGCCACTGCCTGCCGTTGCGGCGCAACGTCAAGGCCACTGACGCGGTGATGGATTCGCCGCAATGCATCGCGATTGACGAGGCCGAAAACCGCCTGCATGTGCAGAAGGCAATCATGGCGGTGCTCGCCGACTCGAATGGGGAACAGTGAACATGAAAGACATCGTGCTGGCCTTTTCCGGCGGACTCGACACCAGCTTCTGCATCCCGTGGCTGCGCGAGCGCGGCTACGCCGTGCATACCGTGTTCGCCGACACCGGGGGCGTGGATGCGGACGAACGCACATGGATCGAGCAGCGCGCGCGCGAACTCGGCGCCGCCACGCACGTGACGGTGAACGGCGGCCCCGCGCTGTGGGCGCAATTCGTGAAGCCCTTCGTGTGGGCTGGGGAGGGCTACCAGGGTCAGTATCCATTGCTGGTTTCCGACCGCTACCTGATCGTCGACGCCGCGCTGAAGCGCGCGGATGAACTCGGTACGCGCGCGATAGCGCACGGCTGCACCGGCATGGGTAATGACCAGGTGCGATTCGATCTCACCGTGAAAGCATCGGGCGACTACGAGATCGTGGCACCGATCCGCGAGATCCAGCGCGAGCACGCGCAGGTGCGCGCATACGAGCAGGCGTACCTGCGCGAACGCGGATTCGAGGTGCGGGCAAAGCAGCAGGCGTACACGATCAACGAGAACCTGCTGGGCGTGACGATGTCCGGCGGAGAGATCGATCGCTGGGAAGCACCGGGCGAGGGTGCTCGCGGCTGGTGCGCGCCCCCTGCGGAATGGCTGCTCGAACCGCTTCGGATGAAGTTGCGCTTCGAACAAGGCGAAGCGGTGGCCCTGGATGGCGAGGAACTTCCCGGCCACGTGCTGCTCGCCAGGCTCAACGAGGCATTCGCGAAATACGGGGTTGGCCGCGGCCTCTACACCGGCGACACCACGATCGGGTTGAAAGGGCGCATCGTGTTCGAGGCGCCAGGCCTGACCGCCTTGCTGGCTGCTCATCGCGCACTCGAAGAAGCCGTGCTGAGCAAGCACCAGAATCGCTTCAAGCCGGACGTTGCGCGCAAGTGGATCGAGCTGGTTTACGAAGGCTTCTTCCACGATCCGTTGAAGGCCGACCTGGAAGCATTCCTTGCGTCCTCACAGCGTTGCGCCAATGGCGAAGTCACATTGGAAACGCGGGGCGGCCGCGTGGACGCGATAGCCATCGAGTCGCCGCACCTCCTGAATGCGAAAGGTGCTACCTACGCGCAGAGCGCGGACTGGGGCGTGGCGGAAGCGGAAGGGTTCATCCGGCTGTACGGGATGAGCAGCACGCTCTGGGCTCAGGTGAACCGCAAGCCATGAACGCGCTACTGGAAGACACCCTCGCCCATCTGCGCGTGCTGGTCGGTTTCGATACGCGCAATCCGCCGCGCGCGATCGGCTGCGAGGGCATGTTCGACTACTTGCGAGCGGAGCTGTCCGGCTTCGAGTGCACGCAGGCCGACCATGGCGCCGGTGCGATCAGCCTGCTGGCCGTGCGCGGCAAGCCGCGCGTCCTGTTCAACGTGCATCTGGACACCGTGCCGGATTCTCCGCAATGGAGCGCCAGTCCGTTCGAACTGCGCATCGAAGACGAGCGCGCGATCGGCCTGGGCGCCTGCGACATCAAGGGCGCGGCGGCAGCGTTGCTTGCGGTTGCGAATGCGTGCACGGGTGATCTCGCGCTGCTGTTCACGACCGATGAGGAAGGCCGCGATCCACGCTGCATTTCCGGCTTTCTGAAGCATTCACATGCTTTCGAGGCAGTGATCGTAGCCGAACCCACCCGCTGCGAAGCGGTGCTGGCGCATCGCGGCGTGCATTCGTTGCAGGTCGGCTTTGCCGGTCGCGCGGGCCACGCCTCGAATGTGCAGGAGCGAGGCGACAGCGCGGTGCATCAGGCGTTGCGCTGGGGCCATGCAGCGCTCGAATTCGCGCAGACTCAGGATCATCAGCGCTTCGGCGGCCTGACCGGGTTGCGTTTCAACATCGGTCGCATCGAGGGTGGCATCAAATCGAACATCATTGCACCTTCAGCGGAGGTGCGTGTGGATCTGCGCCCGCTGCCGAGCATGGCGCCCGAAATGCTGCTGCGATCGCTGCGCGCGCTTGCCGATGCCGCACCGGCGCGTTTCGAGGAAACCTTTCGCGGTCCGTCGCTGCCCGCCGGCGATGTCGCCGGCGCGGAAGCGCGCCGCCTCGCCGCTCGCGACCTGGCCGACGAATTCGGGCTGCCGATCGGCAGCGCGGTGGACTTCTGGACCGAGGCCGCGCTGTTTTCGCAGGCCGGGTACGTCGCTTTCGTTTACGGCCCGGGCGACATCGCGCAGGCGCACGGTGCCGACGAGTGGGTTGCGCTCGGCCAATTGTGGACGTACGCGGAGAGCATCCGGCACATGCTGGAGGCGAGGCTTACATGATCGCCGATACGCATACGCCGCTTCGCCAGACCATCGTGCGCCTGCTGTCGAGCATGGACGGCGCAAAGGAAGTGCGGCAGTACCTGCAACGCTTCGCGCGACTGGATGCGAAGCGCTTCGCCGTGGTGAAGGTCGGTGGCGCGGTGCTGCGCGACGACCTCGATGCGCTCACGTCGTCGCTGGCCTTCCTGCAGCAGGTGGGGCTGACGCCCATCGTCGTGCATGGCGCCGGTCCGCAGCTGGACGAAGCATTGAACGCGGCCGGCGTTGTCAAGCGCACGCTCGACGGCCTGCGCCTGACTTCCCCGGAGGCGCTGGCGATCGTGCGGCGCGTGCTGCAGGCGCAGAACCTGGCGCTTGTCGAAGCGCTCCAACGGCACGACGTGCGCGCGACCTCGATCGTCTCCGGCGTGTTCGAAGCCGCATTCCTCAATCGCCGCAAATACGGAATGGTCGGTCGTGTCGAGCGGGTGGAACTCGCGCCGGTCGAGGCCAGCATCAAGGCCGGCTCCATTCCAGTCATAGCATCGCTGGGCGAAACGCCGCAGGGCCAGGTCCTGAACATCAATGCGGATTTCGCGGTCAACGAACTCGTACGAGCCGTGCAGCCGTACAAGATCGTGTTCCTGACCGGTACCGGTGGCCTGCTGGACGGGGAAGGCAAGGTGATCGACTCGATCAACCTGTGTACCGATTACCCGTCGCTGATGCGTGCGCCCTGGCTGCACTCGGGCATGCGATTGAAGCTGGAGCAGATCAGGGACCTGCTGGATGCGTTGCCGCTGGCGTCCTCGGTTTCGATCACGCGGCCCGCGGAGCTGGCGCGCGAGCTGTTCACCCATCGCGGCTCCGGCACCCTGGTGCGGCGTGGCGAGAAGGTCCGTCGTTGCACGCGCTGGTCGCAACTCGACCTCCAACGTTTGCGTGCGCTGATCGAATCGAGCTTCGGCCGCAGGCTGGTGCCGGATTACTTCGAGCGCACAAAGCTCTTCCGCGCCTATGTCAGCGAAAACTATCGCGCCGCGCTGATCCTCACGCGCGAATCGTTCGCGAGCGGCACCCGGGTGGCCTACCTCGACAAGTTCGCGGTGGCCGAGGACGCGCAGGGCGAGGGCCTGGGCCGTGCGGCATGGCAGGTGATGCGCGCGGACAACCCGGCGCTGTTCTGGCGCTCGCGCCACGGCAACGGCATCAACGAGTTCTATGCAGCCGAGGCCGATGGCTGTGTCAAGCAGCCGCGCTGGAATGCGTTCTGGTATGGACTCGATTCGTTCGCGCAGGTAGAGGCCTGCGTGATGCACTGTGCTGCCCGTCCGGCGACCCTGGTGGATCGCAAATGAAGCGGATCGGAATCATCGGGGCACGCGGGCATACCGGTGCCGAACTGATCCCGCTGATCGCGCGGCATCCACAACTCGAACTCGCTTTCGTGTCCTCGCGCGAACTGGTCGGTCAGCGCGTGACCGATCACGTCTCCGCGTTTGCCGGCGAGCTGCGTTACGAAACGCTGGATCCGGAACAAGCCGCGGGCAAGGGCGCGGACGCGGTGATCCTGGCGTTGCCCAACGGCAAGTCGGAACCGTTCGTGCAGGCGCTGGATGCGCACGCGCCACGGACGGTCATCGTGGACCTTTCCGCCGACCACCGCTTCGACGGCGACTGGTATTACGGTTTGCCTGAGTTGACGCGCGCGCACTATCGAGGCGAACGTCGTATCAGCAATCCGGGTTGCTACGCCACCGCGATGCAGCTTGTGATCGCGCCGGTGCGGGATCTGCTCGCCGGGCCGCCGCAATGCTTCGGCGTGTCGGGTTATTCGGGCGCCGGTACCATGCCTTCGGACAAGAACGATCCCGAAAAGCTGCGCGACAACCTGATGCCGTACAGCTTGGTCGGGCATGTGCACGAGCGTGAGGTTTCCGTACGCCTCGGCGTACCGGTCGAGTTCATGCCCCACGTGGCGCCACATTTCCGCGGCATCACCATGACGGTGAACCTGTGGTTGCGCGAACCGCTGAGCACCGAATCACTGAAGGCACGCTACATCGAACGCTACCCGCGCGAGCCGCTGATCCGGATCGTGGACGAGCCGCCTTGGGTCAGCCGCATCGCCGGCGAGCACGGGGCGGAGATTGGCGGCTTCTCGCTCGCGGCCGGGGGCAGGCGCGCGGTGGTGGTTGCCACGCTGGACAACCTGCTGAAGGGCGCGGCCACCCAGGCGATGCAGAATCTCAATCTGGCATTGGGCCTAGACGAGTTCGCGGGCATTCCCTCGTAGAGTGCGGCATCAAAGGCGCGTTGCGGAGTTTCCATGAGCGATCTGCTTTGGCAAAAGAAGGGCACGTTGACCGACAAGCGCATCATGCGCTTTCTCGCGGGCGACGACGTGCTGCTGGACCGCGACTTCTTCCTGCATGACCTCGCTGCCAGCCGCGCACACGTGGAGGGCCTGGCGCGTATCGGCGTGCTGAGCGCGAACGAGGCGAATGCGCTGGATCGCGAGTTGAGCGCGCTTGCGGATGACTTCTCGCGCGGCAACTTTGTTCTGGACGAGCGCTACGAAGACGGACATTCCGCCATCGAGGCGCGCCTGACCGAGCGCCTCGGTGATACCGGCCGCAAGGTGCACGCGGGCCGCAGCCGCAATGACCAGGTGCTCGTCGCGACGCGGTTGTGGCTGAAAGAGAAACTGGCGGTCTTGGCCACGCTTTGCCGTGAAGTCGCCCGCGTGTGCCTGCAACGCGCGGAAGGCAAATCGCTGCCGCTGCCCGGCTACACTCATTTGCAACGCGCGGTCGTGTCCTCGACTGCCCTGTGGTTCGCCGGTTTCGCCGAGTCGTTCATGGACGATGCGCAGCGCGCACGTGGCACGCGGGATTGGCTGGATGCAAATCCGCTCGGCACCGCCGCCGGTTATGGCGTGAATCTCGCGCTCGACCGCGAGCACACAACGCGTGCGCTTGGCTTTGCGCGCGTGCAGATCAATCCCGTCGCCACGCAGTTGTCGCGCGGCAAGTTCGAGCTGGCCGCGCTGGAAGCTCTCGGCTCGGCGTTGCTGGACCTGCGGCGGTTGGCGTGGGATCTGAGCCTCTTCACCACCGCCGAGTTCGGCTTCGTCACGTTGCCCGACGAATTCACCACCGGTTCCTCGATCATGCCGAACAAGCGCAATCCGGACGTGGTCGAGCTGATGCGTGCGAGTTACGCCAGCGTCGCCGCCGCGCGCTGCGAAATCGAGCAGTTGCTGTCCCTGCCGTCCGGCTACCAGCGCGATCTGCAGGTCAGCAAAGGCGCGCTGGTGCATGGCTTCGGCCGCGGCCTTGCTGCGCTCGAATTGTTGCCGGACCTGCTCGCCCGGATGCGATGGAATGCCAAACGGATGGACGCCGCGATCGAGCCTTCGATGTACGCCACAGACGTTGCCATCGAACAGGCCGCCGCCGGCGTGCCGTTCCGCCAGGCTTATCAATGTGCGGCGGAAGCGGCTGGCACGGCGGGGCAGGGTCGTACGCCGGAAGCGAGCCTTGCCGCGCGCGTGTCGCCGGGCGCGGCGGGCGACTTGAAGCTGGATGCGTTGCGCGAAAGGCTGCAGGCGCTGGAAGATTGAAACGAGGTGCGCATGGGCATCATCAGCACGGGCAACGCGGAACATTACCGCTGGGGCGATGCATGCGACGGCTGGCACCTGCTGGCTGGGGATGATCTCAGCGTCATCGAAGAACGCATGCCGCCGGGTACCGCCGAACAGCGCCACTGGCATTCGAAAGCGCGCCAGTTCTTCTACCTGCTGGACGGCGAAGCGGTATTGGAGCTGGAAGGCACGGCGCATCGGCTGCGCGGCGGGGAGGGCCTGCACGTTCCGCCCGGTGCCCCGCACCAGATGCGCAACGATGGCACGCGTGAACTGCGCTTCCTTGTGATCTCGTCACCGAAGAGCCACGGCGACAGGATTGCGGCACCTGCGGCTCAGAACGACATGAAGTAGCCGCCGTTCACCGGGACATTGGCCCCGGTGATGAAGCCTGCTTCGTCGGCGGTCAGGAACGCCACCGTGCGCGCGATGTCGGAAGGCTCGCCGAGGCGCCCGACCGGAATCTGCGCGACGATCTGTGCGCGGATGTCTTCGGGCACTTTCATCACCATCTCGGTCTTGCAGTAACCCGGCGACACACTATTCACGGTCACGCCCTTCTTCGCCACCTCGCGCGCCAGCGCCATGGTGAATCCGTGCATGCCGGCTTTCGCGGCGGAGTAGTTGGTCTGGCCGAACTGGCCGGTCTGGCCGTTGACCGAGGAGATGTTGACGATACGGCCGAAGCCGCGCGCGCTCATGTCTTCCACGACTTGCCGGCACATGTTGAACACGCCATCGAGGTTGACGTTCATCAACTCGCGCCACTGCTTCTCTTCCATCTTGCGCAGGGACACGTCGCGCGTGATGCCGGCGGCGTTCACCAGGATATCCACGCCGCCGCAGGTTTCGCCGACGTGCCTTACCAGCGCGGCGCAGTCCTCAAAATGCGCCACATCCGCCGGCGCGAAGACGATGTTGCCATCGAAATCCTTCACTTCCTCGCGGAACGCGGCGAGGCGCTCCTGCCGGTTGCCGAGGTCGGCGGCAACGACCTTGCGGCCGGCGCGCGCGAGGTGCTTGCAGATTTCGGTGCCCAACCCGCCGATGCCACCGGTGACAATGGCGACACGTTGTGTCATTGGATCTTTCCTCGCGGTGAAAAGTGCGGTCAAAAGCCGCCATCCATGGCCAGGAGCTCCGTGCCCGCTTCTTGATTCTCGCGATCGGTGGCGATCGCAAAACTTGGTGCATAGCGGCACATGTTGCGCCGCAACAGATTCGGGATGGTAAGAAGGGGCCGCCGCCGCTGTCAACGCAGCGGGCGGGATCAGCGCGGCTTCTTGCCGCCGGCGGAGGGCTTCGGTGCGGCGCCCGGTGCGTTGGCCTCCAGGAAACCGCGCTGCAGCGATTTCCAGAGGTCGATGTTGCGCTCGGTCATTTCGTTCAACATGGACCACGGTGTCTGGCCGAGCATCTCGTTCAACTGTGCGCGGAACTTGTGCTGCTGGTCAAGGAAGATCTGCAGGCTGTTCTCGAGATAGCCGCCCACGAAGCCCTGCATGGAATCGCCGTAGAAACGGATGATCTGCGAGAGCAGATTGGCCGAGAACATCGGCTGCCCGTGCTGCTCGTGCTCGGCGATGATCTGCAGCAGCACGGAGCGGGTCAGGTCCTCGCCTGTCTTGGCGTCGTGCACCTCGAAAGGCGTACCGGTAAGCACGAGTTGGCGCACCTCCTCCAGCGTGATGTAGCTGGAGATCTCGGTGTCGTAGAGACGCCGGTTCGGATACTTCTTGATGATCCGCGCTGCTGCCATGCCGCAAAAGCTAGCATGGCTTGTCGCATCGCACTAGCGGTTACAGGACCGAGGGGCGTTCCGTACCCTCCGATGCGGTCTCGATCACGTATGCCTCGCCGGTCGGGAGTACGCTGCGCCCGAAGGTGGCATTCATCGCTGCGGCGGCAAGCAGATAGAAGCCGACGACCGCGGTAATCAGGCCGAGATAACCGCCAACGATCCGCCACCAGCTCACGCCGCTCCAGCCGTTGATGGCCAGGGCAAGCAGGGTCAGCCAGAGCAGCAGGTCGAACGTCATGCGCCCGGTGCCGGTGCGGAAGGCGGACAACCACAGCGCGAACGCGACCACCGCGAAGACGAGGTAGTACCAGCCCAGGAACGGGCCGCTGGGCGCGATGCCACCGTTGTTCACGGTATGCACCATCAGCGCCCACGACCACCAGAACGCGGCGAAGGCGAGGAACAGGCACATATTGTGGGTACGCCCGCGGAAGAAGGACAGCAGGCCGGCGAGCGCCATTGCGATGCCGCCGATGGTGACCGCCAGCAGCATGACCAAGGTGTCCTGCGTGGGATCGAACCAGGCGGCATTGATCATGCTGAACATCCACAGCGTGACCGAGAAGCCGGCGTAGCCGAGCGACGAACTTGCGGAACTGCTTATGACCGGATAACTCCGGGCCGGTGTGTAGGGAGCTGCTTGATAAGCCATGGCGATACCTCCGTGTGAATGGCAATGGATCATTATCGGGATGGCTCGTGCGCAGGGCGGGTGAAATTGGCGATAGTTTTCCCGCATCTCCGGGCCGCGACTCCGCCCGTCAAGTTCGCCATCGTGTCTTTTCAGCTCGCATCCCAAGCGGCAGGCGGGCCGCCCGGCTCGGCGAATGAGAGCGCGACTGAAGCAATCGCAAGCAGCCGCCCATGGGGGCGGCTCCCACGGCGTCCATGGCTCCCTGGCGGACTCCCCATTCGGGCATCCATGCCTCACCTGGCGATGCGCAGCGGATGCCATTACTCGCGCCGTCCATGGCGCTCACCCTGCGGGCCAGCTGCGCTGTTCGCCGCGTGTTCCAGATACGCGGCATCAAGGCATCTGCGGAACGTGCAGGTCACCAACCCATGTAATGCCCACCGTTGATCGCGAGGTTTGCGCCGGTGATCCACGCCGCTTCCTCGGCGAGGAAGAAGGAGACGGCATAGGCGATCTCGTCGGGTTCGCCGAGGCGCCCGAGCGGGATCTGCGCGACGATTTTGGCGCGCACGTCCTCGGGCACGGCCATCACCATGTCGGTGCCGATATAACCCGGCGAAACGGTGTTGACGGTGATGCCGAATTTCGCGTTCTCCTGCGCAAGCGAAATGGTGAAGCCGTGCATCCCGGCCTTGGCGGCGGCGTAGTTGGCCTGGCCGTATTGGCCCTTCTGACCATTGATGGAACTGATCTGCACGATCCGGCCCCATTTGCGCGCGCGCATGCCTTCGATCACAGGCCGCGTCACGTTGAAGCACGCGTTCAAGTTGGTGTTCACGACGTCCGTCCACTGCTGGTAGCTCATCTTGTGGAAGGTGGTATCGCGGGTGATGCCGGCATTGTTGACGAGGATGTCCACCGGCCCGACTTCGCTCTCGATCCTGCGCGCCATTGCTTCGCACGAAGTCGGATCGGAAACATCGCCCGGTACCAGCGTGGCGCGGATGCCGTCCGCGGAGAGTTTGTCGCGCCACGCATTGGCCTTGGCTTCGTCGCGATAGTTGGTGACCACGGTGTGGCCCATACCCGCCAGCCGCCGCACGATCGCGGTGCCGATGCCGCCGGTGCCGCCGGTCACCAGAGCCACGCGTTGTCGTGACATCACCCTTCTCCTGTGGTGTGGTTGCGCCGGATCATGCTTCGTGGCGTGGAGAATGTCTCGCCGCGTTGCGTCATTTTTGCGATCAACGTCGATCGCGAGAATCAAAAATCAGCGATCCATGGCTGCGCTCCCGGATGCTCAACGTGGGCGCCTTTGGGAGTGCCTCAGGGTCGAACGCAGCGACGGCATCGCGCAACAGCGCTCGGGGCTCGCTTGCGCGCAAGGCCGATTCCGGAACGCCCAGCAGCTCGAGCGCGATGCGCAACGCCGGCAGCGGATCGTCCTTGTCCACCGCGGCCGCGCCTTCGGATTTCGACAGCTTCGCGCCGCTCGCATCCACCAGCACCGGAAGATGCAGATAGGCCGGCTCATGCAGCCCGAGCAGGCGCAGCAGGAAGATCTGCCGCGGCGTTGAATCCAGCAGATCCGCGCCGCGCACGACTTCGGTGATGCCCTGCGCGGCGTCGTCCACCGCGCAGGCCAGCTGGTACGCAAACGGCCCGTCGGCGCGCTTGATCACGAAGTCGCCGCCATCGGCGAGCTTCCAGCGCTGCCGGCCCTGCAGGCCGTCCTCGAATTCGATCACCGCGCCATCGGCGCGCACCCGCCACGCAGGTGCGCGATGCGGGTCGGGTGGGGCCACGCATTTGCCGCGATGGACTCCGCCGGCCGCGGCCAGCTCGCTGCGCGAGCACCAGCAGGGAAACACCGCGCCGTCGCGCATCAGCCTTTCGAAGGCGGCCTGGTAGGCATCCGGCCTCGTGCTCTGGTAGAGCGTTGGTTCGTCGGGTTCGAGCCCGCACGCGTGCAGGGTGCGCAGGATGGACTCCGCGGAACCGGGCATTTCCCGCGGCGGATCGATGTCCTCCATCCGCACGAGCCATGCCCCGTTCGCCGAACGTGCGCGCAACCAGCTGCCGAGCGCGGCAAGCAATGAGCCTAGGTGCAGCCGCCCCGTGGGCGACGGCGCGAAGCGGCCGCGGTATTTTTTGGTGCGCATCCCTCAAAGCTACAACAGCTTCGAAAGCGCAGGCCATGGATGACCGTGTCGAGGCGAGCTCACGCGCCGTGTCTTGACGCGAGTATTCCCTCACCATGTCAAGCGCCGGCGCGCCAAGTTCCGCCCGGAGGTGCGGAATCCTTCCGTCACTTTCCGAGGCGCGCTTCGCGCACGCGTCCGGCTCGGCTAGTATGCGGCAGCGTTTTCGATCGGGGAGGGGCCCCATGAACACCGCAGCCATTTCCGCCAAGCCGCGCAGCGAATTGACCATTCGCGGGCTGATCATAGGCATCGTGATCACCGTGGTGTTCACCGCCGCGAACGTTTATGCGGGCCTCAAGGCCGGCTTGACGTTCTCGACGTCCATTCCTGCCGCCGTGATTTCAATGGCGATCCTGAAGGCGGTGCGCGACGCGACGATCCAGGAGAACAACATCGTGCAGACGGTGGCGTCGGCCGCCGGCACCCTGTCCTCGATCATCTTCGTGCTGCCCGGCCTGATCATGATCGGCTGGTGGACAGGGTTTCCGTTCTGGACCTCCTTCGGGATCTGCGTTACCGGCGGCATCCTCGGCGTGATGTACACGATTCCGCTGCGGCGCGCGCTGGTCACCAATTCGGACCTGCCGTATCCGGAAGGCGTGGCTTGTGCAGAGGTGTTGAAGGTCGGCGCGAGCGGCGACAGCGAAGAGCACCAGGGCGCGGCCGAATCCACCGGCGCCGGATTGAAGGCTGTCGTGACCGGCGCGGTCGCGTCCGCAATCTTCTACGTGATCGTGCAGACACGGATTTTCGCGTCCGACGTCGCTTCGTATTTCCGCATCGGCGATCGCGGGTCGGCCAGTGGATTCGATTTCAGCCTGTCATTCATGCTGTTCGGCGTCGGCCACCTCGTCGGGTTGTGGGTCGGCGTGGCGATGGGCGTGGGCGCGCTGATCGGCTGGGCCTGGGCGGTTCCGCATTTCACCGCGCTGCATCCGGCGGCGGGCGCGGCCGCCGACGTGGCGCAAGGCGCGTGGAGTCATTACGTACGCTTCGTCGGCGCCGGCACGATCGGCGTAGCGGCGATCTACACGCTGGGCAAACTCGTGAAGCCGGTGGTCGCCGGACTGGCTGGCGCCATGCGGGCCTCGCGCGCGCGCAGCGCCGGCACGCTCGCCTCCATGCCGCGCACAGAACACGACATGCCGATCGGCATGGTCGGACTGATTTCCCTGTTGTGTCTCATTCCTGTCGCATTCCTGCTGTGGAATTTCAGCCGTACCAGCGGTCTCGGCGACCACATCTGGATGCTGACGATCGGCGGCGTGCTGTTCGTGGTGATCCTGAGCTTCATCGTCTCCGCCGTATGCGGTTACATGGCGGGCCTGATCGGTTCCAGCAACTCCCCGCTGTCGGGCATCGGCATCCTCGTCGTGATCATCGCCGCGCTGCTGCTGGTGGTCGGCGTGCAGGCGGAAGCGGGAACGGGCAAGGCCGTGGTGGCGTTCGCGCTGTTCATCACCGCGATCGTGTTCGCGGTGGCCTCGATTGCCAACAACAACCTGCAGGACCTGAAAACCGGGCAACTGGTGGACGCCACGCCGGAGAAGCAGCAATGGGCGCTGGTGATCGGCGTGATCGCGGGCGCGCTGGTGATCCCGCCGGTGTTGAACCTGATGCAGCAGGCTTTCGGTTTCAACGGCGCACCGGGCGCAGACCCCGCGCGCGCGCTGCCAGCACCCCAGGCCGGGTTGATCTCCGCGCTGGCTCAGGGCGTTATCCAGCACAACATCGACTGGAGCCTGATCGGCATCGGTGCGTTGATCGGCGTCATCATCATCGTGTTCGACGAGGTACTGGTGCGCACGACGAAAGGGCCGCGCCTGCCGCCGCTGGCGGTCGGACTGGGCATCTACCTGCCGACTTCCACCACGCTGATGGTGGTGGTCGGTGCGATCGTCGGCGCGTTCTTCGATGCACGCGCCGACCGCGGCAAGAATCCGGAAGGCACCAAGCAGCTGGGCGTGCTGCTGGCGTCCGGCCTGATCGTCGGCGAGAGCCTGCTCGCGGTGCTGTATGCGCTACTGATCGCGTTCGCCGACCAACTGGGCTTTTCCAACCCCAAGGCGCCGCTGGCCCTGGTCGGCGATTCCTTCGAAACCCAGGCGCTGATCATCGGTGGGCTCGTCTTTGCGGCGATCGTGGCGGCGACTTACCTGTGGGCCGCCCGCCGCGGCCGCGCCACTGCTTGAACCTTTTGCACTCCGTCCGGGGCTTGCCGCGGACGGAGTGGCGGGGCGTTCGAGATCAGTCCTGCGCGGCCCTCCGCAGCGATTCTTCGTCACGCACCTGAACCAGCGCGCCGCGCACGCTGATTGCGCCCCGTCCGCTCAACGCGCGCAAGGCACGCGACAGGGTTTCCGGCGCCAGCCCCAGTTGCGCGGCGATCTGCACCTTCGATGCGGGCAGGCGCAGTTGCAAGTCGTCCTGCAATGCGAGTTGCTCCAGCAGATAGCGCGCCAACCTTGGCACCGCGCCGTGCAGGCTCAACGCCTCTATTTCGTTCCAGTGTGCATGGATGCGCTGGGTCATCTGCGCCATCACCGCGCGGCAGGTTTCGAAGGAATCGCGCAGGATGCGCAGATAGGCTTCGCGCTCCACGGCCACGAGCTCGGAATCCTCGGCGGCCTGCGCGTGCACCGGGTAGCGCGGCGGGTTGGAGAACAGGACGCTCTCGGCGAAACTCTGTCCGCCGCGGACCAGCCGCATGATCTTCTCCGCACCCTGCGGAGAAATGCGGAACAGTTTCATCGCGCCGCTGGCGACGATATAGAAGGCGTCCGCGTGATCGCCCTGCGAGAACAGGGTCTGGCCGGCGCGCAGGTGGCGCGGGTGCAGGTAGGGGGAAAGCGCGTGCCATTGCGCATCGTCGATGGCAGCCAGCAGGTAATGTTCCCGCAGCGACTGCGCGTTGCGCTCCACGTCGTTCTCCCGCGCCGATGCACGGAAGATTACCGCATAAGCTTTCAGGTCCGCACTGCGCCCACATGCTTGGGCACGCCGCGCAGCAGCACCGGCGTCATCACGGCGAGCCAGATCAGGAAAGCGGTCACCCACACGCATGCGGCCCAGGTCCAGCCGGAGGTGCCGAAGCCCAGCCGCAGCGCTGCGGCGAGGGTCGGCAGGATGAAGGCGATCACCAGCGGCGGGTTGGCGCGGATTTCGCGACCGCTGTGGCCCAGGGACACGCGCGTCATCATGCCCAGCGATAGCGAGCCCAGCGCGCCGACGGTGATGCCGTGCAGGGAGTCGATCTCGGGCAGGTTCCACGCACCGACCAGTCCGAGTCCACGCAGCAGCAATCCGATCGCCAGCCACAGGTAACCCAAGTGAAGCACCCACAACATCGGCTCGCGCAGCGTGCCCCAGCCGCGCCAGCCGAGCAGCCGTACCAACGCGAGCGCGGCCAGCGCCAGCATGCACGCGCCGCGCGGCAGGCCGTCCACGCCGGCCATATCCAGGAGCAGCACGATCGTGGCGCCGACGTTCACCGCGATGTCGAGCGGCTTGAATTGCGTGATCTTCAAACCGGAAATCTTGCGGCCGGTGAAGAAAGGCACCACCCGGCCGCCGATGGCGAGCATCAGCAAGGTGAGCAGATCCACACAAACCAGCAGCGCGCGGGTGACGTGTCCGAAATCTAGGCACGCGGCGGCCACGTAGAACCACACGTCCAGCGCGGCGTAGAACAACAGCACCGCGACCAGGAACAGGTTGCGGCGATTGTTGGTAAGCACGATGACGCGTCCGACCATGAACGTCACCAGCAGCAGAAACGCGACATCGAATGCCGCACCGAGCGGCAGCGGTGCTCCGAGCAACAGCGCGAGCCGCGCGGCCAGCCACAGCATGGCGGCGAGCGTCAGCGTGACCGGCGTTGTCGTCGGCATGCCGGTCCAGTGCCCCGACGCGGTCAGCACGAAGCCGGCGATCAGCGCGCCGGCGAAGCCGTACAGCATCGCGTGCGCGTGCCAGGGAATTGGCGCCAGCACCGCCGAAGGATTCCAGCCCATGTGCAGGAAGAGCGCCCACAGCAGCATGCCCAACGTGGCGAACAGGCCCGCACACAGGAACAACGGGCGGAACGGCAGCGGCACGCGCCGGATGGCGTCGGGAAGCTGGATCGAAAGGGGCATGGGGACACGACTCGGCCTGAGATCGGAGATTGACGCGGGAGCAGGGCGCCCGCCTTGATCGCGATCAAGACGGGCGTCGACTTGAACCATTCGGCTTCCGCCACGATCTAAGTAGCGACTGATTGCAACCGCAAGAGAAGCATCATGCGCAGAATCCTGTTGTTCGTCGGCACCAACCTCGGCGTCGTCTTGCTGCTCGGCATCATCGTGCACTTCCTCGGTCTGGATCGCCTAGCGGCGGTGCAGGGCGCGGGCGGGCTGTGGCTGCTGCTCGGCTATGCGGCGGTATTCGGCTTCGGCGGCGCGTTCATTTCGCTGGCGATGTCGAAGTCGATCGCAAAGTGGACGACCGGCGCGCACGTGATCGTGCAGCCGCGCGATGCGGACGAGCGCTGGCTGTTCGACACCGTGCGCCATCATGCGGAGAAAGCCGGCATCGGCATGCCGGAGATCGCGATTTACGATGGTCCGGAGATGAACGCCTTCGCCACCGGCGCCAGCCGCAATCACGCGCTGGTCGCGGTCAGCACCGGTCTGCTGCGCGGCATGGGCCGCGACGAGGTGGACGCGGTGCTCGGCCACGAGATCACCCACGTGGCCAACGGCGACATGGTCACGATGACGTTGCTGCAAGGCGTGCTCAACACTTTCGTGATCTTCCTGGCGCGCGTGGTCGGCCGGATCGTGGACGGTGCGATCGCCGGCAACAACGAACGCAGCGGTGGCGGCATCGGCTATTTCGCCGTGGTGATGATCCTGCAGTTGGTGTTCGGCCTCATCGCCTCGCTGATCGTGATGGCGTTTTCGCGCTGGCGCGAATTCCGAGCCGATGCCGGCGGCGCGAGGCTCGCCGGTCGCGAACGCATGATCGCTGCACTGCAGCGCCTGCAGATGCAGCGCGGCGCCAGCACCTTGCCGCAGGCGATGTCCGCGTTCGGGATTTCCGACTCCGTGTCGCGCGGCTTCGGTCGCCTCTGGATGAGCCACCCGCCGATCGAGGAGCGGATAGCCGCACTCAGGAACATGCCGGCCTGAACTCTGGACCGGCAATTGCGCGCCGCCCCGGTTCCGCTGACACTATGGCCCGACCAACGAGGGGACGGGCCATGGCTTTCGATTTCCTCAAGCGCTTCGTCAGCTCCCCCAAACCGCAGGCGGAAACCGGGCCGGTCGAGCGGCGGCAAGGCTCGCGCGTGCGCGCGCCGCTCGGTTCGCAGGTGCTTGTGGTGGACGATTCGCCGACGATCCGCGCGGTCCTGGGCAAGATGCTGGGCCAGGACGGCTACACCGTGCTGAAGGCGCCCGACGGCGAGACTGCAATCACGATTGCCCGCAATGAGCTACCCGACCTGATCTTCCTGGATATCGTTTTGCCGGGCATGAGCGGCTTCGAGGTGTTGCGCACGCTGCGCCGCGATCCGCATACCAAGGCCATGCCGATCGTGATGATCAGCGGCAATTTGCAGGCCACCGAGCAGTTCTATGTACAACGTTTCGGTGCAGACGATTTCTTGAAGAAGCCGTTCGGGCGTGCCGAGGTGTTCGAGCGCATCCGCGCGCTGGTGCGTGCCGGTCGCCTGCCCGAACGGCCGCCGGAGAGCGGGCCGGTGGTTCCCGCCGATATCAGCGCGGAAGAATGGGATGCCATCCCGGACGTGGCCATGCCGGATGCGCAGATCGGCGAAGTTACCGTGCAGGAAATCCGGCTGGACGTCTCTACGGATCCGGACAAGGTGTGACGGCGGAACAGGCAGGTGTGCGTGCCGACTCCTGGTTATGGGCGGCGCGATTCTTCAAGACCCGCTCGCTCGCGAAGCAGGCGATCGAGCACGGGCAGGTCGAGGTCAATGGCGCGGCATGCAAACCCTCGCGGCCGCTGCACGCAGGCGACCGGCTGCGCGTCCGCCGCGGAGAGGAATCCTTCGAGGTCGAAGTGCTGGGTCTGAGCGGCAAGCGGGGTTCGGTGGCAGCCGCGCAGGTGCTTTATCTTGAATCGGAGGCTTCGCGCGCGGCACGCGAAGCCGCACGCGAACAGCGTCGCGTCGAACGCGCCGGCTATCAGCCGCCTTCGGGCAAACCCGACAAGCGTGCGCGGCGGTTGATCCGCGCGCTGGGGGACATCGAGGCCTCCTGATTGCCGCCGCCCGCGATCAAGCATTCGCGGCCATCCGCAACAGGTGCATTCCCAGTCGGTCCACGCTGACTGCCTGCGCCGAAAGCACCACCACGCCGATGCCGCGGCCGGGAATAAAAGCGATGAAGCTCGACGAGCCGCCGGTGCTCCCGTTGTGCCAAACCACCCGCGCATTGCCTTCGCCAGCCACCTGCCAGGCGAGGGCGACACGATTGCCTCTGTCGCCGATGGTGCGCGGCTCGTGGAGCGCCGCGCCGAGCGACGACCGCAGTGTCATGTTCGCCTTCAGCCAGCGCGTCATGTCGGCCAGCGAACTGCGCAACCCGCCTGCTGGCGCCAGCGGGCCCATGCGCCATGCCGGCGTGGGCCAGCCAAGAGGATGGTGCGGTTGAGCCAACGCGGCCATGTCGGTGCCGGTTTCGAACAATCCCAGCGGCCCGAGCACGAATCGGCGCAGTGCCTGTTCGTAATCGAGCATTGCCCGCTTAGCCAGCGCGAGGCCCAGTACCCCGAAGCCCAGATTGGAATAGCGATGGCGGACGCCGACGTTGCGCACGCGACGCCCGCGCAGCCAGCGCCGCAAGGTCCCGAGGCGAACAAACGCATAAGGCTGGCTTGGCGCCAGCAGCAGCTGGGCGGGAGCGGTCAGCGAGCGCGGCACGCGTGGCAAACCGGAGCGATGGACCGCGAGATCCGCGAGCGTTACCGAGCGCGGACTCTGCGCGCCAAGCCGCGCGTAAGGTTCGAGAAGGTCATTGAGCGGCGTGTCGGCGTGCACCATGCCATCGCATTCCATCGCGTGTAGCAGGGCGGCAGTAAAGGTCTTCGTGATCGAGCCGATTTCGAACCGGGTGGTGGCGTCCGGCGCCGATGACTTGCGGCCGTGCACCCGGCCCGCATAGAACTGCCGGTCGGCAGCCGGCGTGACCACGGCGACAGCGAGCGCGCCGTGCGGCGCTTCGATCTTCCAGTGGGAATCGACCGCTGCCTGCAGCGGATCCATCCCGCCGGAAGAATGGCCCCACCTGCGTCTGGCACGCGCGAGCCTGTAGAGCAGGTTTTCGCCATGGACGCGCGCAAAGATCCATAGCCCCCACAGCTCCACGGGCACCATGAATCTCTCCAGCCAGAGCTTCACGGCTCAGTCCCGTGTGCCGCGCGAAAGCAGCTTCAGCTGGTACAAGGATTCCAGAGCTTCGCGGGGTGTCAGTGCATCGGGTTCCATTTCCGCCAGCGCGCGTTCGATAGCCGAGGGTTCGCGCCGGGCGAACAGGTCGGCTTGCGGTTTGGGCTCGCCACCGCCCGTTCGCGGAGCGGTGTCCGCCGATTGCAGGTGCCCGCCACTCTCCAGCTCCGCCAGCGTGCGCCGCGCTTCCGCAATCACGCTCTTGGGCAGGCCCGCCAGCGCGGCGACCTGCAGGCCGAAACTGCGGTTGGCCGGGCCTTCCTTGACCGCATGCATGAAGACGAGTTGCTCGCCGTACTCCACGGCATCCAGGTGCACGTTGGCGATGTGTTCGAACTGAGCGGCGAGTTCCGTCAGCTCGAAATAATGCGTGGCGAACAGGGTGAACGCGCGGTTGGCCGTCGCGAGGTGCACCGCCGCCGCCCGCGCCAGCGACAGGCCGTCGTAGGTGGAGGTGCCGCGGCCGACCTCATCCATCAGCACCAGCGACTGCGGGGTGGCGTTGTGCAGGATGTTGGCGGTCTCGCTCATCTCGACCATGAACGTGGATTGCCCGCGTGCGAGATCGTCGCCCGCGCCGATGCGGGTGAAGATGCGGTCCACCGGGCCGATCCGCGCGTCCGCGGCGGGCACGAAACTGCCGATGTGCGCCAGCAGCGCGATCAACGCGCACTGGCGCATGTAGGTGCTCTTGCCACCCATGTTGGGGCCGGTGATCACCAGCATCCGGCGTGAATCGTCCAGCATCAGGTCATTCGGTTCGAACGGCTCCTCGCGCACCTGCTCCACCACCGGATGGCGGCCGCGTTCGATCGCAATGCCGGGTTCGTCCGTCAGTTGTGGGCGCGACCAGTCCAGCGTTTCCGCGCGTTCGGCAAGGTCGGCGAGCACATCCAGTTCGGCGATGGCATTTGCGGCCTCTTTCAGAGGCTGCAGGCGCTCGGTCAACGCATCCAGCACGCCTTCGTAGAGTGCGCGCTCGCGCATCAGCGAACGCTCCTTCGCCGAAAGCACCTTGTCCTCGAACGCCTTCAGTTCCTCGGTGATGTAGCGCTCGGCGTTCTTGGTGGTCTGCCGGCGCGTGTAGTGCGTGGGCGCCTTGTCGGCCTGCGCGCGACCGAACTCGATGTAATAGCCGTGCACGCGGTTGTAGCCGACCTTCAGCGTCTGGATGCCGGTCGCCGCGCGCTCGCGGGCTTCCAGCTCGACCAGGAATTGATCCGCATTGGTTGCGAGCTGGCGCAGCTCGTCCAGTTGGGCGTCGTAGCCATCCGCGATGGCACCGCCGTCGCGCAAAAGCAACGGCGGGCGCTCGATGATGGCCGCGCTCAACATTTGCGAGATCCCGGCATGTTCGCCGATGCGGTTCACCAGATCGTGCAGCAGGGGACTGTCGAGTTTCGCGATTTTTTCCCGCAGCGCCGGCGCTGCAAGCAACCCGTCGCGCAAGGTGGCCAGATCGCGCGGGCGCGCGCTGCGCAGCGCCACGCGCGCCAGGATGCGTTCCAGGTCGCCGATGGCACGCAATTGTTCGCGCAATGTTTCGAAGGCGCGGCTTTCGATGAGCGCGGTGATAGCCTGCTGGCGCGCCCGCAGCACGATCCGATCGAGCAGCGGGCGGTGCAGCCAGCGGCGCAGTGCGCGCGCGCCCATCGGCGTGATCGTGTTGTCCAGCACGCCGAGGAGCGTGAAACGTGGATCGCCGCTGGCATGCGTGTCCAGTTCCAGGTTGCGGCGTGTGGCTGCGTCCATCGCAATGGTTTCGTCGGCCTGTTCGACCGCCAGACCGGACAGGTGTGGCAATGCGGATTTCTGTGTTTCCTGCAGATATGCGAGCAGGCAACCGGCCGCGCCGATCGCCGTGTGCAGGTGCTCCGCGCCGAAGCCGGAAAGGTCGCGTGTGCCGAAATGCTTCGTCAGTTCGCGTCGCGCGCTGTCGGGGTCGAAATGCCAGGGCGGGCGCTTGCGCAAGCCGTTCAACGAGGCGACCGCGGCAGGCCACGCCACGTCTTCGGAAATCAGCGTTTCCGCGGGCGCCAGGCGCGCCAGTTCCGCGGAGAGCGCCTCCGCGTCGCCGACTTCGCTCAGCAGGAAGCGCCCGCCGGCGAGGTCCACCCAGGCCAATCCGAAACCGGACTTGGAAGCGGCGATCGCAAGCAGCAGGTTGTCGCGGCGTTCGGGAAGCAGCGCCTCATCGGTCACCGTACCGGGCGTGACTACCCGCACGACCTTGCGCTCGACCAAACCTTTGGCGGCCGCCGGATCGCCGAGCTGCTCGCAGATCGCCACCGACTCGCCCAGCCGCACCAGCTTGGCAAGGTAACCTTCGACCGCGTGATAGGGCACGCCGGCCATCGGGATCGGCGCGCCGGCCGATTGCCCGCGCTGGGTCAGCGTGATGTCCAGCAGTCGCGCGGCCTTGCGCGCGTCCTCGTAGAACAATTCGTAGAAATCGCCCATCCGGAAGAACACCAGCGTGTCCGGGTACTCCGCCTTCGCGGCGAAGTACTGGCGCATCAACGGCGTGTGCTGGGCGAGATCGTCGCGATTCATGGCGGCGGCGGAATGCGAAGGCGCGAGTTTCGCACGGCACGCGCGGACTGCCCACCCTCGGATGCAGTGCTTGGCGCGCGCGCGCGGGCGGAGTAAAAGACCGGTTTGGTCCGGCTGACAGCGCATGCACGACACCATTCCTTCCGACGAAAACCTGCACGAGCTGGCGCGGGCGCTTGCGGAGGCGCTGACGCAGCGCCGCGAGATGCTGGCCTGCGCGGAATCCTGCACCGGAGGCTGGATCGCCAAGGTGCTCACCGATCTTCCAGGCAGTTCGGCCTGGTTCGAGTGCGGCGTGGTGGCGTACAGCTACGAAGCCAAGGAGGCTTTGCTCGGCGTCAATCCGCACACGCTGGAGCAACACGGCGCGGTCAGCGAGGAAGCGGCGATCGAAATGGTATCCGGCGCGCTGGCGCGTTTCGGCGCGACGATCGCGGTGGCCGTGACCGGCATCGCCGGCCCTTCGGGTGGTACGCCTGACAAGCCGGTCGGCACGGTGTGGGTCGCCTGGAAACGCCGCGGTGGTTACGCGAATGCGGAAGTGTTCCGGTTCGATGGCGATCGCGAAGCGGTGCGCCGCCAGACCGTTGCACGCGCGCTGGAGGGCATCCGGAAAATCCTGACCACGTAGTGCATCGCTTGCGGTTGAGCGCGTGAAAGGAAATTTCCGCAGGTTGGGTCCTTTGACGGGAAGCCTGTCTCCCGGCCCTCATCGAGTTCAAGAATGTTCATCAAGTCGCTTCGTTCGGAACGAGTCCTTGTGCAGGACTGGGCGTCGCTGCTGCTGCGCCTGGTCATCGGATTCGGGTTCATGGCCCATGGTTGGGCCAAATTGAGCCGCGGTCCGGACAAATTCGCCGGCGTGCTGACATGGATCGGTGTTCCGTTCCCGCACTTCATGGCCTGGCTCACCACCCTGACCGAGCTCGTCACCGGCTTTGCGATGTTCGTCGGCGCCTTTGTCGCACTCGTCAGCATTCCCATGATCATCGTGCTGTTGGTCGCAATGCTCACGGTCCATCTGCAATACGGATTCAGTTCCATCAACACCATCGGATTGAGCCCTGTGACCGGTCCCGAGTTCGGGCCGCCGGGCATGGAAACCGATCTCCTTTACATCGGCGGCCTGGTCCTGCTCGCACTCGGCACCGGCGCAGGCGCCTTGTCGATTGATAGCTGGCGTATGCGGCGAAGGGAAAGGGCTAGGAAAATCCTGACAGCATGATGCGGCACAGTCCGCTTCCGCGATCGTCGCGCTGTGGAATAATGCCCGGGAGTTTCCGCATCCATCGTCGCAGACGATGAGATCGCGTTACCAAACACTTCACGTCAGTACAGGCATCCGAGGAATCCGCAATGGACGACAACAAGCGCCGCGCGCTCGCTTCCGCGCTGGGCCAGATCGAGAAGCAGTTCGGCAAGGGCGCGGTGATGCGCATGGGCGACCGCACCAACGAGGCGATCGATGTCGTTTCCACCGGCTCGCTCGGGCTGGACGTGGCGCTGGGTGTCGGCGGCCTGCCGCGTGGCCGCGTCATCGAAATCTACGGTCCGGAATCCTCCGGCAAAACCACGCTCACCCTGCAGGTGATCGCCAATTGCCAGCGCAACGGCGGCACCGCCGCGTTCGTGGACGCCGAGCACGCGCTCGATCCGAGCTACGCGGAGAAGCTGGGCGTCAACGTTGACGATCTGCTGGTTTCGCAGCCCGACACCGGCGAGCAGGCGCTGGAAATCGCCGACATGCTGGTGCGCTCCAATGCCGTGGACGTGGTGGTGGTGGACTCGGTCGCCGCGCTGACACCCAAGGCCGAAATCGAAGGCGAGATGGGCGATTCGCACGTGGGTTTGCACGCGCGCCTGATGAGCCAGGCACTGCGCAAGCTCACCGCCAACATCAAGCGTTCCAACACGCTGGTGATCTTCATCAACCAGATCCGGATGAAGATCGGCGTGATGTTCGGCAACCCGGAAACCACCACCGGCGGCAACGCGCTGAAGTTCTACGCTTCGGTACGCCTTGACATCCGCCGCATCGGCGCGGTCAAGAAGGGCGAGGAAGTGATCGGTTCGGAGACGCGCGTCAAGGTTGTCAAGAACAAGGTCGCGCCGCCGTTCCGGCAGGCCGAGTTCGAGATCCTCTATGGCGAGGGCACTTCCTACGAGGGCGAACTGATCGAACTGGGCGTCAACAACAATTTGGTCGAGAAATCCGGTGCCTGGTACAGCTACGGCGGCGAACGCATCGGGCAGGGCAAGGAGAACGCCCGCCAGTACCTCAAGGACAATCCGAGCGCGGCAAAAGAGCTGGATGCGGCGTTGCGCGCCAAGCTGCTGGTTGCCGGCAAGGGCGGCGGCGTGGCCGTGACTGAAGATGCCGAGGAAGTGGAAGCCTGATTCCCGCGCCGGTTCCTCCGCAAAGGGGAAACCGGGGGGAAACCACCGCACCGCCTACGATCGCGGGCTTTCCCTGCTTGCGCGGCGTGAGCATTCGCAACGTGAGCTGCGGGCGCGGCTGGAGCACGGTGGTTACGCCGAAGTGGAAGCGGCCGAGGCGATCAAGCGCCTCGGCGAACGGAATTATCAAGACGACGAGCGCTTCGGCGAAATGCTGCTGCGCGCGCGCATCGCACATGGCTACGGCCCCGCGCGCATTCGCGCCGAATTGCGTTCGCACGGGTTGAACCAGGCTGCCATTGACGCGCTGATCGCTTCCGCCGAGGCGGACTGGAACACGCTCGCGCTGGCGCAATTGCGCAAGAAGTACGGCAGCAAGCCTGCAACCGATCATGCCGAGCGCGGCAAGCGCGCGCAGTTCCTGCTGCGGCGGGGATTCGCCGCGGCGACGGCAAGGGCGGTCACCCACGCCGAAATCGAGGACTGACCGACGCTCCAGAGCCGCTGCCGTGCTTCGGCGCGCGGAAATCTCTGCTATCTTGCGCGGTTCGTATCCGCGCTTTCGTCCCATGAAGACCGCCGAAATCCGCTCGACCTTCCTCGAGTTCTTCCGCGAACGCGGCCACACCATAGTGCCTTCGGCCACGCTGGTGCCGGCCAACGATCCGACGCTGCTGTTCACCAACTCGGGAATGGTGCAGTTCAAGAACGTGTTTCTCGGCAGCGAGAAGCTGCCGTACGTGCGCGCGGCCGACGTGCAGCGCTGCCTGCGCGCCGGCGGCAAGCACAACGACCTGGATTCGGTCGGGTACACCGCGCGCCACCACACCTTCTTCGAAATGCTGGGCAACTGGTCGTTCGGCGACTATTTCAAGAAGGATGCGATCGCCTGGGCGTGGGAACTGCTGACGAAGGTGTTCGGGCTGCCGGCCGATCGCCTGTGGGTCACGGTCTACCACACCGATGACGAGTCGTACGCGATCTGGAAGGACGCGATCGGCGTGCCGCCCGCGCGCATCGTGCGCATCGGCGACAACAAGGGCGCGCCGTTCGCTTCCGACAATTTCTGGCAGATGGCCGACACCGGTCCATGCGGGCCATGCACCGAGATTTTCTACGACCACGGCGAAAACGTGCCCGGCGGCCCGCCCGGTTCCCCGGACGAGGATGGCGATCGCTACATCGAGATCTGGAATCTGGTCTTCATGCAGTTCGACCGTGCGGCGGATGGTGCGCTTTCGCCATTGCCCGCGCCATGTGTGGATACCGGCATGGGCCTGGAGCGGCTCGCCGCGGTGCTGCAGCACGTGCATTCCAATTACGAGATCGATCTTTTCCAGCACCTGATCGCCGCGGCGCAGAAGCTGACGGGCTGCCAGGATCGCGAGAACAAGTCGTTGCGCGTGATCGCCGATCACATCCGCGCCTGCTCGTTCCTGATCGTGGATGGCGTGTTGCCTTCCAACGAGGGCCGCGGCTACGTGCTGCGCCGGATCGTCCGTCGCGCGCTGCGGCACGGCTACATGCTGGGCGTTCGTGGCGAGTTCTTCTGGAAGATGGTCGCGCCGCTCGTTGCCGAGATGGGCGAGGCTTATCCGGAGCTCGCGAAGAAGCAGAAGCTGGTGGAAGAAGCGTTGCGCGCGGAAGAGCAGCGCTTCGGCGAAACGCTGGAGCAGGGCATGCGGATCTTCGACGATGTCGCGTCGCGTGCCCGCAACAAGACCATTGCCGGCGAAGACGCGTTCAAGCTCTACGACACCTACGGCTTCCCGGTGGATCTCACCGCGGATATCGCCCGCGAGCGCGGGCTTGCGCTGGACATGGACGGCTTCGAGCGCGCCATGGAAGAGCAACGCGAACGCGCGCGCTCGGCCAGCCAGTTCGAAAGCAGGTTGCAGATGCCGGCCGAGGTCGCCAGCAAGTTGAAGCCGACTGAATTCCTCGGCTACGAAGCGCTGGAAGCGGAGGGCTGCAAGGTCCTCGCGATCCTGCGCGAAGGGCGAAGCGTGGATGCGCTTGCGCCCGGCGAATCCGCCGCGATCATCCTGGACCGCACCCCGTTCTATGCCGAATCCGGCGGCCAGGTCGGCGACACCGGCGCGTTGGAGTTCGCGGCCGGGCGGCTCCTTGTCCATGACACGCAGAAACTCGGCGGGCAGTTCCATGCGCACCTGGGTGAATGGAAAGGCGCCGCGCCGCTGCGCGTGAACGATTCTGCGCATGCGCGCGTAGATGCCGCGCGCCGGCAGGCCATCGTGCTCAACCACTCGGCCACGCACCTGCTGCACGCGGCGTTGCGCCAAGTCCTGGGCGAGCACGTCGTACAGAAGGGTTCGCTGGTCGCCCCGGATCGCCTGCGTTTCGACTTCTCGCATTTCCAGCCGATCAAGCGCGACGAGTTGCGCCGCATCGAGGATCTGGTCAACACCGAAGTCCGTCGCAACGCGGAAGCCGAAGTGCACCAGATGGGTTATCAGGAAGCGCTGGAGTTCGGCGCAATGGCGCTGTTCGGCGAGAAATACGGCGACCGCGTGCGCGTGCTGAGGATGGGCGGCTTCTCCACCGAGCTGTGTGGCGGCACGCATGTGTCGCGCACCGGCGATATCGGCCTGTTCAAGATTGTTTCCGAATCCGGTGTTGCGGCCGGGATCCGTCGCCTCGAGGCGGTGACCGGCGCCGGTGCGATTGCGCTTGTGGACGAAGAGGAGCATCGGCTTTCCGAAGTGGCGGGCCTGCTTTCGACCAGTCCGGGTGACGTGACCGACAAATTGCGTCAGGTGCTGGAGCGACAGAAGAAGCTTGAGCGCGAGCTCGATGCATTGAAAGCGAAGAACGCCAGTGCGGCCACGGGCGATCTGGCTTCCCAGGCACAGGCCGTCGGCGACATCCAGCTCATCGCGTCACGCGTGGAGGGTATGGATGCCAAGGCGCTTCGCGATGCTGTTGACACTTTGAAACAGAAATTGGGTGACTGCGTGGTGCTGCTGGCCGCAGGTTCCGATGGCAAGGTCGCGCTGGTCGGCGGCGTGCATGGCACGGCCCTTGCCAGAGTGAAAGCAGGCGAAGTAGTCGCGCACGTTGCCGCGCAGATCGGCGGCAAGGGTGGCGGCAGGCCCGACATGGCGCAGGGCGGTGGCGTGGATTCGCCCGAACTCGATCGGGCCTTGAAGGAACTGCCGATCTGGCTTGCCGCCGCACTCGCGGCATAGGCCATTAGTTGGGATTGCAAAACGCGGGGTTTCGTTGCGTGGCCGTCGCGGCCTCGGCTATAGTCACGCTCTTAGCTCTTGCCGCGTCCATCACCAAGCCTGTTGCAAGGTGGAGGGCAAGGTCGCTTGGGAATGCGGGTTTTGAGCCCGCCAGCAGGTACATCTCTGGAACGCGCGTGCGGTACCGCGGGTCTGAAGATCTGACGATCATGGAGCAATTCATATGTTGATTCTGACCCGCCGGGTGGGAGAAACCCTGATGATCGGCGACCAGGTGACGGTGACCGTACTGGGCGTCAAGGGCAATCAGGTGCGGATCGGCATCAACGCGCCCAAGGACGTGGCCGTGCATCGCGAGGAGATTTTCCAGCGCATCAAGCACGAACACGACGTGCCCGCCGGCGGCGCCACGGGACCATCGTCCGAAGCCGGTTGAGCTTTACCATCCTACCGCTCGTCGTTATGCTTGCGCGCTGACTTGAGCGCGTGCAACCGTGTGCGCTAACACAATCAGTTTCGGAGAGATGCCCGAGAGGCCGAAGGGGCTCCCCTGCTAAGGGAGTATCGGGTCAAAAGCCTGATCGAGGGTTCGAATCCCTCTCTCTCCGCCAGAAATGCGAATGGGGCTCAGCGGCCCCATTCGCATTTCCGGGGCTGGAGTGTGTGGACGAAACCTCTGGTTCGACAAATTCGTCTGGAACGAATTTGGACAGTCGGAGGCTGGCGAGGGCGGGGCCGATGGACGAGCCGAGCAATCCCCCTTCACGTCTCCATTGACGTATCCGCGGCAACTCGGAATAATTGTCCGTTCCACGCGCCCGTAGCTCAGTTGGATAGAGTACCAGGCTACGAACTTGGTGGTCGGGAGTTCGAATCTCTCCGGGCGCGCCATATCGAGACATGCGGGCAGGAAGCCGGCTCTTTTGATCTTTTCGTTCATGGACGAACGCTGGAATGAAACGCCAGTGAGCTCGCGCTCACTGGCGTTTTTGTTTGTCGCCCTAAGTGGCCGCTACACGAGACACTCACGTTGTGCAAAGCACATTTGAAAAGCCTTCGTGCCAATGCCGCCGTTTGACGCAGGCGGACGATTTCGATTAGTTCGGGTTCAAATGTGCCACCGGAGAATGGCTTGACGTAGCGCGGGCTTCCCGCCGGTCCTTGTGCGCATGGAGGCGCCATGCAGAACCCATCAGCGGTGAGCTTCAGCCTGCTGCCGGAAGCGGAGCTCTATCCGCATCCGAAGCTGTCGTGGCTGATCGAAATGGGCTTCGACTTCACCGTGAGGGCGCTTTATCGCGTCGAGCGTGTGCTGCAGCCAGGCTGCCGGCCCGGCACGCTGGTGGTTTCCAACCATCAACGGGAATCGGACGTGCCGATCGTGTGCGCGTCGCTGTGCAGGCGACGCGGCTTGCGCATCCTCGACGCGTTGCCGTTCTTCGCGATGCGAGAGGATTTGCTCGAACGCCATGCGCTCGCCAATCTGCTTTGGCGGTGGCCGCGTCCGTTGCGAAGAGCGGTAGGCTTGATTCCGCTGGGCTGGTTGTTCGAAGGCGTGCGCACCATGCCGATACGGCGAACGCGCGAATTCCTGTTCGGTGAAACCATCGAGGCGTTGATTGCTGCGGGCCTGGGGGACGCCGCGCCGGAAACCGTGCTGAACGCGCGCGGCCGGCGCGAAGTGATCGCTCGCATGCGGGAACTCCCCGCACGCGTGCGCGACATCACCCATGACACGATGGGCATGGCTTGGCGGACGTATTGGGGTCTGCGCCGGCTGCAACTGTGCGCGTTGCGGCGAATCGAACCGGAATTCCGCAGGACGATCGATACCCAGCTGGACAATTTCGCCGCGCTGCTGGATGGCGGTCACTCGCTGTACATGGCCCCGGAGGGCACGATCTCGTCCACCGGCTTTTTCGGGCGGGTGCGCGCCGGCCCGTGGCAGGTGAGCCGGCGGCGCGCAACGCAGCCGCTCGTGCTGCCGGTCGGGTTGAGCTACGACGCGCTGGGTCCCGGCCGCTTGCGCGTGGTCGTGCACGGCGGCGCGACCTTGCGCAATCCCGATTTGACGAACCAGTGCCGCTTCGGGGCGGAGTTGCGAGAGATGCTGTTGGCACTATGCGTGTTGACGCCCAGCCATCTGCTGGCCTGGTATCTGCGCAACGGACCGCGGCGCTTTACCACTCCACAGCTCGCCGCATGGCTGGAACGCGGCCGTGATGCCGCGCACGCGGTCGGCGTGGGGCTGGATCCGATCTGGAAGCGCAGCAGCGGGCAGATGATTGTGGAAGAACGCGTGCACTGGATGCGGCGCAAGCGCCTTCTTTCGCACGAGGGCGGCGAGACCTGGACGACCGTCTGGCCGCGCGACAGCGCGCCGGGCTGGGCTTCGCCGGCGGCGATGGTGGCTTACTTCGTCAACTCATTGACGGATTTTGCGCCCGGCTTCGCGCAGTCTCTAGAGCCGTGAGCATCCGCGGCGCCCTGCGCGCACTGGCAAAGCCGAAAATCATCCTGCCGATCCTGTTGGCGGGCGCGCTGTTCTTCCTGGCCGTCTCGCTGGGCGACATCGGCAAGGTGCTGGGTCGCATCCGTGCGATTCCGCTGATGGATCTCGGCATCACGCTCGGTTGCGCGTTCGTGTACCTGGTGTTCAAGGGCCTGCAATTGCATCTGCTGCTTGGGGACCTCGGCGCGCATCCGAAACGGCGGCGGTTCCTGCTCGCGTTCGCAGTGGGTGAACTGGCCGTGACGTTTCCGCTCGGCATTTTCGCGCAGAACTGGGTGCTTTCCGAAAGCGATCGCATCCATTTCGGTCGCAGCTCGGCGGCAACGGTCGTGATGCTGCTGATGGAAACCGCGGTGGTACTGCTTTGGTTGACGGTGGTCGGGATTCCCAACTGGCCGCCGCTGCGTCCGCTGGCCGGCTGCCTGCTGCTCGTGATTGCAGCGCTGGTTTTCGGCGTACTGCATTTCGAACCCGTCGCGCAAAAACTTGCCGGCAAGGTGCGGCACGAAAAATTGCACAAGGCAATGGACGAGGCCATCGGACTGATCCGCGGCCTCAAGCGTCTCGCGGGCTGGCACGTGTTATGGGCCAACTTCCTGATCACCGCGGTTTATCTCGGCGCGTTGATCGCGGCCTTCCAGGCTGTTGGGCACGGGGTAGGTCTGGACAAGCTCAGCTACGTGCAGGCCGCGACGATCTACTGTTTCTCGCTCGCGGCGGTGCTGCTGACCGGCGGGCTGTCCGGCCAGATCGGCACGATCGAGGTGATCGGCATGAACGCCGCGCGCGGCTGGGGCATCGGCTACACCGACGGACTTGCGTTGATGCTCGGCTTTCGCGTCGCATGGACCGGTGCGATGTGGCTATTGAACAGTCCGGTGGTCATCGCGTTCTGGCGCCGGCTGCGCGGCAGTCGCAAACGCAGGCGCGAGAGGCGCAAGCCCCGGGAAGCTTAGGCGATTGCGGCAAGGAAGTTGTTCGCGGACTTCGCGCTGCTGATGCGCGGCATGCCGGACGCGCGCTGTGCGTGCTGCACATCATTAGGGATGTCGAGCGCGCGCTGCGTGGTGGCCCACACGCGTCCGTGCGCGCGATGGAAGCGCGCCAGGTACTCCTGTTCGCTCTGGCCCGGCGTGGGCACGAAGAGCGCGCGCTTGCCCAACTCCGCCAATTCCATCAGCGTCGTGTAACCCGAGCGCGTGACGATCACGCGCGCGCGGTTGAGCATCTCCGCCTGCGCGCGACGATCCAGATAGCCGTACACCTCGGCGTTGCCGATGCGGCGTTTTTCACCGGCGCGCGAAGGTTTGCCCAGCGTCACCACGACGCGGCCGGGAAGGTGCGGCAGCGCATCCAGCACGCAGCGACCGAGCATGGACTGGTGCGGCTCCACGCCGGAAACCGAAAAGAAGAAATCGATGTCTTCGGCGGTGTACACGCGGCGCACGCCCGAGAGCGGGCCGATGTACACCAGGCGCCCTTCGCCCCAGTCGATCGCGGGATCGTGCCCGAGTTCCCCGGAGATGCCGCCATCCGCGAACGCGTCCGGCACCAGCACCTTGACGAAGCCGCGCAGCAACTTGCGTTGCGAGTTCTCGACCTGCTTTTCCAGCCAACGCGGACGACCCGGGATCAGTTGCCGCAGCGAATGCAGGATGCAATAGCTCGGCGCCTCGCGCGACCACACGCCGAAGCGGCTATCGGAGACGATGCACTCGTAGCCACGTTGTGCGACCAGCTTTTCGGTCAGGCGATGCTCGGCCCGGAACAGTGCGAGCACGCGCGGCATGTCCAGGCTCATACGCAGATAGAACAACGCCGGCCAGCGGCTGAACGGCTTGGGAATGTCACGCTCGGCGATGAACCCGCACTCGCCGCCGACTTCGGATTTCAGGAGGTCCATGCCGGGGCCGGGTGCCATCAGCACGTCCACCGCATCGCCGCGCTCCAGCAATGCGCGGATCAGCAGGAGACTGCGAGTGGCGTGGCCGAGGCCCCAGTCGTGCACCGCGAAGAGAATCTTCCTTCCCATGACATCACTCACCGATCGCGGTGCGCGAGATGATCGGCCATCCAGCGCAGCGGCTGCGCCGCATCGCCGAGCGGCTCCAGTGCGCGCAGCGCTTCCGCGTACACCGCTTCGCAGCGTTGTTCGGCCGCGCGCACCCCGAGCAGGGCAGGGAAGGTGGACTTGTGGTGCGCGGCGTCCGAGCCGTGTGTCTTTCCGACCACGGCTTCATCGCCGGTGACATCCAGCAGGTCGTCGCGGATCTGGAAGGCCAGGCCGACATGGGTCGCGAAGGCATCGAGCGCGGCATGAGTGCGTTCGTCCGCCTGCACCTGGGCCGCGCAAACCATCATCACGCAGGCATGGATAAGACAGCCGGTCTTGCGCCGATGCAGTTCTTCAAGACGTGCGAGATCCAGCCGCTTGCCTTCCGCTTCCAGGTCCATCGCCTGGCCGCCGGTCATGCCGAGCGAACCGGCCGCTTCGGTCAATTCGCGCAACATCGCAGCGCGGGCGGCGGCAGGACCGCCTGCATGCGCGAGCACCTGGAAGGCGAGGGTCTGCAGCGCATCGCCGGCGAGTATCGCGGTCGCCACGCCGAATGCCTTGTGCACGGTCGGCTGGCCGCGCCGCAGCGCATCATCGTCCATCGCCGGGAGGTCGTCGTGGATCAGCGAAAACGCATGGATCAGCTCGACCGCGCAGGCGGCTTCGTCAACCGCCTCCGGTGAAAGCGCAAGGGCCTCGGCGGTCGCGTAACACAGCAGTGGCCGCATGCGCTTGCCGCCGCCGAGCGTGGCGTAGCGCATCGCGCCGTGCAGTGAACGCGGGTCCGTGTCGGCGGGTGGGAGGTGCGAGTCGAGCAGGCGCTCGATGCGGGCGCGGTAATCGTCGAGCCGGCTTTCAAACCCGGGTTCGCAGGCCAGAACGCTTAGCGTCACGGCGAATTCCTTTCATCGCAAGTCAGTCCATTGAGGCCATGCCGCCGGCCGCAAACATCCTAACACCCGGTTCCGTCAACTCCGGATGCAGAAGGAAAACCGGCGCACGTCGCGGAGCGGGTCGTAAAGCGTCGCGAGCGCAGCAGCTTTGCGGCCGCTCGAAGAATTGGCGTCGTTCAGACATTTTGCTATATATTCGAGTCGGCTGCGATCAAGGAGTGAACGCATGCATCGGTACGCCCACGCCAGCGGGCGCGCGAGCTATCAGGACGAAATTCTGCCGCGTGTTTCCAGAACCTTCGCGTTGACCATCCCGCAATTGCCGCGCGCCCTTCGGCGCGTGGTGACCAATTTCTATCTGCTGTGCCGCATCGCCGACACCATCGAGGACGAGTCTTCCTTGAGTGTCGCGCAGAAGCAGTATTTCCACGAGTTCTTCGTGGACGTTGTCGGCGGTCACGGTGATGCCGAACGCTTTGCCTTGGAGCTCGCGCCCTTGCTGGTCAAGGATGCGCTGGAGGCCGAGCAGGACCTGGTGCGCAACAGCGGCGCGGTGCTGGAAATCACGCGTGGCTTCAACACCGCGCAGCGTGCGGCACTCGAGCGCTGCGTCCGGATCATGTGCGAAGGCATGCCGCGTTACGAGCGCGCCGCCAGCACCGCAGGCCTGCGCGACCAGCGCGCACTGGACCAGTACTGCTACTACGTCGCCGGCGTGGTCGGCGAAACGCTTACCGAGCTGTTCTGCGACTACTCGCCTGCGATCGCCGTGCATGGCCAACGCATGCGCACGCTCGGCGTCTCGTTCGGGCAGGGATTGCAGATGGTCAACATCCTGAAGGATTTCTGGGAAGACCACGACCGCGGAGTGTGCTGGCTGCCGCAAAACCTTTTCCAGCGCGCGGGCGTGGAGCTGCACCGGGTGGACAGCGGGCAATACCATCCCGGCTTCGGTGCTGCCTACGCGCGCCTGATCAGCATCGCCCATGGTCATCTGCGCAACGGCTTCGAGTACACACTGCTGATCCCGGAGCAGGAAACCGGCATCCGCCGTTTCTGCCTGTTGGCGCTGGGGCTGGCGGTGCAGACGCTGCAACTGATCCACCAGCGCCCGGGCTTCACCTGCGGCAGCGAGGTGAAGGTGTCGCATCGCGTGGTGACCAATACGCTGATCGTGACCCACCTGTTCGCAGGCTACGACCAAGTGTTGCGTCGCTGGTTCATGCGGCTCGGCCGCGACCTGCCGATGCAGCCCGGTGAACCCTGGTCGCCGCCGCGCGTGGCGGTGAATTGAAATGAATACCGCGCGTTCAAACGTGGTGCGCCTGGTCAGCTCCGGCGACGGCGCGGTCGCCGCCGATCCGCTGGAGGCGGCAATCGGGCGCGCGCGCCAGACCATCCTCGGTTTGCAGCAGCCGGATGGTTGCTGGTGCCACGAGCTGGAGGCCGACTGCACCATTCCGGCCGAATACGTGCTGATGCTGCACTTCTTCGGCGAGAGCGAACCGCTGCTGGAGCAGCGCATCGCGAATTATCTGCGCGCGCGCCAGAACGCGGAGGGCGGTTGGCCACTCTACGAAGCCGGCGCAATCGATGTCAGTTGCAGCGTCAAGGTGTACTACGCGCTGAAGCTGATCGGCGACGATCCGCAAGCACCGCACATGGAACGCGCGCGCGAGGCGATCCTGAAGCACGGCGGTGCTGCGCGCTCGAACGTGTTCACGCGCATCACGCTGGCGCTGTTCGAACAACTACCCTGGCGCGGCGTACCGTGGGTTCCGGTGGAACTGATCCTGTTGCCGCGCTGGTTTCCCTTCCATATCAGCAAGGTTTCGTACTGGTCGCGCACGGTGGTCACGCCGCTGGCGGTGCTCTGCAGCCTGAAGGCGCGCGCGAAGAATCCGCGCAAGGTGGATGTCCGCGAATTGTTCGCCACCCCGCCGGAGGAGGAACGGCACTATTTCCCGCCGCCGAAGTCGTTCCTGGCGCGCCTGTTCCTGTTGCTCGATCGCCTCGGCCGTGCGGTCGAACCGCGCATGCCAAAACGCCTTAGGGTCCGGGCGCTGGAGCGCGCGAAGCAATGGATCGTTCCGCGCCTGAACGGCGAGTACGGAATCGGCGCGATATTCCCGGCGATGGTGAATGCCGCCGAAGCGCTGCCGTTGCTCGGCTTCGCGCCGGACCATCCGTATTGCCGCGACGCGCGCAAGGCCTTGCGCGACTTGCTGGTGATGCACGGGCAGGAGGCGTACTGCCAACCCTGCACCTCCCCGGTGTGGGACACGGGGCTTACCTGCCTGGCCTTGCAGGAGGATCTGCGCGGCGCGCGCCTGCCCGCGCTGGTGCGTGGCCTGGAATGGCTGCGCCAGCGTCAGCTGCGCGACGAAGCGGGGGACTGGCGCGAAGGGCATCCGGGCCTGCGCGGAGGCGGCTGGGCTTTCCAGTTCCGCAACGACGTGTATCCCGATCTCGACGACACCGCGGTTTGCGCATGGGCGATGCATCGCTTCGATCGCGAGCGTTACGCCGACTGCATCGAGCGCGCGGTCGACTGGCTGGTCGGCATGCAATCGCGCAACGGCGGGTTCGCTTCCTTCGATGCCGACAACGACCACCTCTGGTTGAACCAGATTCCCTTCGCCGATCATGGCGCGTTGCTGGATCCCCCGACCGCCGACGTCAGTGCGCGCGTCCTCACCCTGTTGGCGCGCTTGCAGCGCTCGCATGATGCGCGGGCACGCGAACGCGTGCTGCGCTTCCTGCGCGACGAGCAAACGGAAGACGGCGCATGGTTCGGGCGCTGGGGCACAAATTACATTTACGGCACCTGGTCGGTGCTGACTGCGCTTGCGGCGCTGGGTGTGGACACCGAAGCGACGGAGGTCCGTCGCGCGGCGGCGTGGCTGAAATCGTGCCAGCGCGAAGACGGCGGCTGGGGCGAAACCAACGACAGCTATTTCGATCCGGCCTTGGCCGGTCGGGACAACCGCAGTAGCGCCGCGCAAACCGCGTGGGCCTTGCTCGGCCTGATGTCGGCGGGCGAGGGCGACAGCGTGGCGGTGGCGCGCGGCGTGAGCTGGTTGCTGCGCAACCAGCGCGACGGATGCTGGTCCGATCCGGCCTTCAACGCACCGGGCTTTCCGCGCGTGTTCTATCTCAAGTACCACGGCTACAGCTTGTATTTCCCGTATTGGGCACTGGCGCGATACCGCAATGTCCGCGCGGGCGCACAACGCTGAGCTTGGGGTGGTCGTTGCGCTGCCCGGCGAAGCGGACAGCTTCGGCATGGAACATCCCCATGCCGGCGACTTCGAAGTCTTCGACTGGGGCATGTTGGCCATCGCGGGATTGGGCTTCGAGCGCGCGGCCGATGCGGCGCGAAAGCTCGTCGAACGTGGAGCGCGGGCGCTGCTGAGCTGGGGTGTGGCTGGCGGGCTTGCGAACGATCTGGTTCCCGGCGACTTGCTGCTGCCCGAACGCGTGATCTCGGACGGTGAAGAGTGGATCACCGACCGGGCGTTGCGCGCGCGGGTGCAGCAGGTGCTGGGCGTACGCGCACGCGAACGCGACACGCTTTTTTGCAGCCGCGTGCCGGTGACTTCGGTGGAAGCCAAGCGCGCGCTGGCCGGGCGCGGCATGTTGGCGGTGGACATGGAAAGCGCAGGCGTGGCGACGATCGCGCGGCGCGCGGGCGTGCCGTTCGTGGCGGTCAAGGCGATCTGCGATCCGGTTTCGCGCGAGATCCCGGACATGATGCTGCATCTGCTGGATTCCAACGGCGGCGTGCGCTGGCGCGCCATGCCGGGGGTGCTGCGCGCAGGCCCGCGCGCCTGGCGCGATCTCAACGGGTTGCGCAAGGACATGGCTGCGGCACGCGGCAGCCTGTGGCGCGCGGCACGCGTGTTGCCGCGGTGCGCGCAATCATGAGTGCCAGTGGCGAGCTGATGCTGGTGACCGGGGCGACGGGCTTCGTCGGTTCGGCAGTGGTGCGCAGGCTGTTGGAGGCGGGGCAGCGCGTGCGAGCGCTGGTGCGCGCGACCAGTCGCCTCGACAACCTGCGCGGGCTGGACGTCGAAACCGTGGTGGGCGACCTGTGCGCGCCGGAAACGCTGGTCCCCGCGGTGCAGGGCTGTCGCGGCGTGTTCCATGTCGCCGCCGACTACCGGATGTGGGTGCGGCATCCCTCTGAAATCTATGCGACCAACGTGCGCGGCAGCCGCAACCTCCTGGTGGCCGCGGCACGCGCGGGCGTGCCTCGCATCGTCTACACCAGCAGCGTGGCCACGCTCGGCACCAGCAAGGACGGATCGCCGGCCGACGAGAAGACGCCGGTGTCGTTCGACGACATGATCGGCCATTACAAGCGGTCCAAGTTCCTTGCCGAGCGCAAGGTCCGGGCGCTGGCGAAGGGCAAGAACCTGGACGTGGTGATCGTGAACCCCGCCGCTCCGGTCGGGCCGCGCGACATCAAGCCGACACCCACCGGACGCCTGATCCTCGATGCCGCGCGCGGACGCATGCCGGCCTACGTGGATACGGGCCTGGACATCGTGCACGTGGACGATGTCGCGGCCGGCCACTGGTTGGCCTACCAGCATGGCGAACGTGGGCGGGGGTATGTGTTGGGGGGCGAAAACCTGAGCTTGCGCGAAATCCTCACCCGCGTGGCGAAGATCAGCGGACATCATCCGCCGCGCTGGCGATTGCCGCCGGATGCGGTCCTGCCGATCGCCTGGGCTGCCGAAGCCTGGGCACGTGTCAGCGGCCGCGAGCCGCTGGTCACGGTGGCCGGCGTGGAATTGTCACGTAAGCGGATGTTTTTCTCGCATGCACGCGCGACCCGCGAGCTCGGCTATCAGCCGCGGCCGGCGCAGGCGGCGCTGGAGGATGCCGTGCATTGGTTCGATGCGCACGGGTACACGTGACGCATTTCGCGCGGGTTCATCAGGTACGCGCGCGACAGCCACGCATTTCACAGCCCGCCTACACCGCCGCCGTATGCTGATTCGGCTAACTCAAGGAGTTGTCGTAGCCATGGCAGGGATTGCCCAGGCGCAGCCGAACATCGCTTTGATCAAGTATTGGGGCAAACGCGACACGGCGTTGAATTTGCCGGCGACCGGCTCGCTTTCCGTCACCTTGGACTCGCTGTGGACACGCACGCGGGTGGAATTCGATGCATCGCTGAAGCGCGACGAATTGCGCCTGAACGGTGCGCCGGCTCCCGCCGCAGCCGCGCGAGTAACGGCCTGTCTGGATTCCCTGCGTGCGCTCGCAGGCGTGGAGAAGCGCGCACGCATCGAGACCCGCAACAACTTTCCGACTTCTGCCGGGCTGGCGTCCTCCGCGTCCGGTTTCGCGGCGCTGGTATTGGCCGCGAGCGCGGCCCTGGACCTGCACCTGGATCGCCGCATCCTCTCGAGCCTGGCGCGGCGCGGTTCCGGTTCCGCCGCGCGCTCCTTATTCGGCGGCTACGTATTGCTGACCACGCAACGGAGCGGTTCCGGTCTGGACGCCACCCCGCGCACACTGCTGCCCGGCAAGGATTGGCCGCTGGACGTCGTGATCGCCGTGACCTCGCGCAGCGCCAAGCCGATCGGTTCGCGCGCCGGCATGGAGATCAGCCGGCGCACCTCGCCGTTCTACAACGAGTGGGTGGGGAACGCGGACGCTGATCTGGCGATCGCCCAGGCTGCGGTGCTGGCTCACGACTTCGCGGCGCTCGCCGCGGTCAGCGAACACAATTGCCTGAAGATGCATGCGGTGATGATGTCCAGCCGTCCGGCGCTGATGTACTGGAACGCGGCGACGCTGGAATGCATGCATCGCATCCGCGCCTTGCGCGAGCGCGACAGTGTGCGGGTGTTCTTCACCATCGACGCCGGACCGCAGGTGAAAGCGATCTGCGTGCCGGAAGATGCCGAGCGCGTGGCCAAGGCGCTGGCGGAAGTGCCGGGCGTGGCCACGGTGCTGCGCAGCCGGCTGGGTGAGGGTGCGCGATTGTTGCGGGAGAGCGAAATGGAGATCGCCTGATGCGTATCGAAGCGAGTGCGCCCGGCAAATTGGTCCTGGTCGGCGAGTATGCCGTGCTGGAAGGCGCACCGGCGCTGGTGATGGCCGTGGACCGCCGTGCGAGCGTGCTGCTCGAGGATTGCGATGGCGACGAATGCCGGATCGATGCGCCGGAAGTCGGCGTGGTGGGTGCGCACTGGCAGCTGGATCCGGACGGCTGTGTGCGCTGGAACGATCTGGACGGCATGGATGCCGAGCGCTTGCGGCTGGTCACCACCGTGGTCGAGATGCTCTGCGCGGGCAACCCGCCTTTGCCGTTCCGGGCGAGGGCGGATACGCGCCCCTTCTTCCTCGACGACACGCGCCAGAAGCTCGGGCTCGGCTCAAGCGCCGCGCTCACCGTCGCGCTTACCGCTGCCATTGCCGCGCACCTTGGATGCGAGCTGCCTCCAGCGCAACGTCTGATCGCGATGCACCGCATGTTCCAGGACGGACGCGGTAGCGGCGTGGATGTAGCCGCAAGCCTGCGCGGTGGCGTGATCACCTATCGCCTGCACTCGAGTGCGCCGCGCATCTCGCCCGTGGAATGGCCATCGTCATTGCACTGGTGCTGCGTATGGTCTGGCCGTCCGGCGCAGACCGCGGAACTGCTGGCGCGCATGGCCGTGTGGCGCGCGCGCTCCCCGGCCAGTTATGGACTGCTGCTGCGCGACCTGCGGTTGAGCGCGGAGGCGGCGACCATGGCGATCGACGCCGGAAATACCCCGGCATTGCTGGAAACGATCGCACTGTACGCGGAGGGCCTGCGCAAACTGGGTGAAGCCAGCGGCGTGGACATCTTCAGCCTCGAGCATCGCGCGATCGCCGCGTGCGCCGCGGCGTGCGGCGTGACATACAAACCCTGCGGTGCGGGCGGCGGCGACGTCGGAGTCGCATTGTCGAACGATCCGCTGCGTCTGCGCGAATTCCGCCTGCGCGTCGCGCGCGAGGGTTTCCGCGAGATCGAACTGGAATTGGACGCGCGCGGACTGCGCGTCAACGGGTACGGAGAAGAGCATCATGGACGAGTCGAGCATCCCGCAGCCGCAGCAGCATCCCAGCCGCTCGCGCATGCCGGGGTTCTACAAACTGTCGGTGGCGGAGCGCGTGCAATGGGTGCGTGAGCGAGGCTTGCTGCCGCGCGAGGACTGCAGCGCGTTGCTTTCCGGCAAGCACACGCTGAACGTCGAGTGCGCCGACAAGATGATCGAGAACGTCGTCGGCGTGATGGGCCTCCCGGTTGGGCTCGGGCTCAATTTCCTGATCAATGACAGGGAATACCTCGTGCCGCTGGTCGTCGAGGAACCCTCGATCGTGGCGGCGTTGAGTTCCGCGGCCAAGCTGGTGCGCGCGGCGGGCGGGTTCCGCGCCGAGAGCACGCGCCCCATCCTCATCGGCCAGGTGCAGGTGGTGGATGTCGCGCATTCCAGCAAGGCGCAGGCCGCGCTGCTTCGGCGCAAGGACGAGATCCTGAACCTCGCCAACAGCCTGCATCCGAACATGGTTGCGCGCGGCGGCGGTGCCGAGGATATCGAAGTGATGATCCATGCCTCGCCGGACGGCAAGCGCGACATGGTGGTCGTCCACTTGCTGGTGGACACCTGCGATGCGATGGGCGCCAACCTCGTCAACACCATGTGCGAGGGCGTGGCGCCGCTGATCGAGGCGATCTCCGGCGGCAAGGTGTTCCTGCGCATCCTTTCCAACCTCACCGATCGTGCACTGGTGCGTGCGAGTTGCACGATCCCGGCCAGGTTGCTCGGCGGCAAGCGCCATGATGGCGAGCAGGTGCGCGATGGGATCGTGCTTGCCAATGATCTTGCGATCGTGGATCCGTACCGTGCCGCGACCCACAACAAGGGCGTGATGAACGGCGTGGACGCGGTCGCGCTCGCGACCGGGAACGATTGGCGCGCGCTGGAAGCCGCCGCGCACGCCTATGCGGCGCGCGGCAAGGCCTACACTGCGCTGACGCGCTGGTACAAGAACGAAAGCGGCGACCTGGTCGGCAGCATCGAGATGCCGATGAAGGTCGGCATCGTCGGCGGCCCGCTGCAATCCAATCCGACCGTCGCGATCAATCATCACCTGCTCGGCATCCGGAGCGCGCGCGAGCTCGCCGAAGTGATGGGCGCGGTCGGACTGGCGCAGAACTTCTCCGCGTTGCGCGCGCTGGTCACCGATGGCATCCAGCAGGGGCACATGACCTTGCATGCGCGCAGCGTGGCCACCGCTGCGGAGGCCACGCCGGACATCTTCGACACCGTAGTGGAACGCCTGCTGGAAAGTGGCGAGATCAAGATCTGGAAGGCACGTCAGATCATCGCCGAACTGCGCGGCAAACCGGCGCCGCCCAAACCCGCGCCGGCACCCACGCAGGCCTCGGAAGAGGACGCTGCCGGCCACGGCAAGGTGATCCTGCTTGGGGAACACGCGGTAGTGCACGGGCGCCACGCGATCGCCGCGCCGGTTCCGCTGGCCATCCGCGCGCGCGTGGAAGATGCGAAGGACGGCATCACCTTGGCGATCCCGCGCTGGGGCATCGAGCAGCGCCTGCACCAGCACGCCGCGCATCCGGGTTCGTTCGCCCAATCGCTGGCGATGCTGCTGGAGAAATTGCAGATCGCCGATCGCAAGCTGCTGGTCCAGGTATTCCCGAACGTGCCGCGTGCGATGGGCCTGGGCGGTTCGGCCGCACTCGCGGTGGCGGTGATCCGCGCCCTCGATCGTCACTGCAAGTTGAACTTGAGCGAAGATGACATCTGCGGCCTTGCCTACGAGTGCGAAAAGATCGCACACGGCACGCCGTCGGGCGTGGACAACACCGTGGCGACCTTCGGGCGGGCGATGCTGTTCCGGCGTGGCGATCCGCCATTGATCCAGCCGCTGCATCTCGAGGAGCCGCTCCCGCTGGTAATCGGCCTGTCCGGAACTGAAAGCCTGACCGCCAAGATGGTCGCGCGCGTGCGCGAGGCTTGGCAGCGCAATAGGGTTTTGTACGAACGCATCTTCGACGAGATCGACGCGCTCACGCTGCACGCCGTGGAAGCGCTGGCCGCCCACGACCTGCACCAGCTCGGCGAGCTCATGAACATCTGCCAGGGTCAGTTGAACGCGTTGCAGGTATCGAGTTGGGAAATCGAGGAGCTGCTGCAGATCGCTCGCGACAATGGTGCCCTGGGAGCCAAGCTCACCGGTGGCGGCGGCGGTGGCTCCGTGATCGCGCTGTGCCCCGAGGAGAGCGACCGCGTGGTGCGCGCGATGCGCAACGCGGGCTATCAGGCCATGGAGGTGGAACTTGGCTGAAGCCTTGCAACGCGACGTGGTGGTGTCCTCCGATGCCGAACCGCTGATCCTCGTGGACGCGGACGATCGCGAGATCGGGTACGCAAGCAAGGCTGCCTGCCATGACGATCACGGCATCCTGCATCGCGCGTTCTCGCTGTTCGTGTTCAACGAGCGTGGCGAGTTGCTGCTGCAGCAGCGCAGCGCCGGCAAGCGCCTGTGGCCAGGCTACTGGTCGAACAGCTGCTGCAGCCATCCGCGCCAGGGCGAGGAGATGCGCGAAGCCACGCAACGCCGGCTGCAGCAGGAACTCGGGTTCCGCTGCGCGTTGCACTATCTGTACAAGTTCGAATACCAGGCCGACTACGGCGAACTCGGGGCCGAGCACGAGTTGTGCTCGGTGTTCCTGGGACGCACCGGTGCGCTGGTGCGCGCCAACCGGAACGAGATCTCGGCGTGGCGTTACGCAAGCCCGGCGGAGCTGGATCGCGAGATCGCGGAATATCCCGAACGCTTCACGCCTTGGCTGAAGCTTGAATGGCGGCGCCTGCGCCACGATTTCGGTGAGGAGTTGGCTGCGATCGGGGTAGGAATCAAGGAGGATTCACCACGATGGGCATTCCGCTGATCCAGCAATACCGGGTCGCCCGTTACGTGCTCGGGAAGAGGCTGCGTGGCGTGAAGCGCTACCCGCTCACGCTGATGCTGGAGCCGTTGTTCCAGTGCAATCTGGCGTGCCCGGGTTGCGGCAAAATCGATTACGAGAAGGACATCCTGAAGCGTCGCATGAGCGTGGAAGAGGCCCTGCATGCGGTTGACGAATGCGGCGCGCCGATGGTCTCGATTCCCGGCGGCGAGCCGCTGATCCACAAGGACATCGTGCAGATCGTCGAAGGCATCATCGCGCGCAAGAAGTTCGTTTACCTGTGCACTAATGCGATCCTGCTGAAACAGAAGCTGCACTTGTTCAAGCCGTCGCCGTATCTCACCTTCTCGGTGCATCTGGATGGCGACCGCGAGCGCCACGACCGCTCGGTGGATCGCGAAGGTGTGTTCGACACGGTGGTCGAGGCGATCACGCTGGCGTTGTCACACGGTTTCCGCGTGACCGTCAATTGCACCCTGTTCACCGGCGAGGAGCCGCGGCGCGTCGCTGATTTCTTCGATTACGTGACGAAGCTGGGCGTGGAGGGCATCACCCTGTCGCCGGGCTACAGCTATCAGCATGCGCCTAACCAGCAGGCCTTCCTGACGCGTGGCAAGAGCAAGCGGCTGTTCCGGGACATCTTCCGGCTTGGAAGGCAGCGCCGGAGCAGGTGGCGGTTCAACCAGTCCGGATTGTTCCTGGATTTCCTCGCCGGGAACCAGACCTACCAGTGCACGCCCTGGTCCATGCCCTGCTACAACATCTTCGGCTGGCAGAAACCGTGCTACCTGCTGGTGGACGAAGGTCATGCCGCGACCTTCGACGAGCTGATGAACGAAACCGACTGGAACGCTTACGGATTCGGCCGCAATCCGAAATGCGACAACTGCATGGCGCATTGCGGCTACGAAGGGACCGCCGTGGAGGATACTTTCGCGCATCCGCTGAAGGCGCTGATGCAGCACCTGCGCGGTCCGCGCACCGAAGGCGCGATGGCGCCGGAATTGCCCATGCTGTACGCGCCCGACCAGCGTCGCGCCGAATCCGCGGTGAAGGAAGTGCGCATCGCGCTGGACGAGATCAGCCGCCGCTGAACAACCGTCGGCGTTGACGCTGCCGCCGCGCCACCTTAGTATTCCGCGGCTGTGGCTGGCGCGTGGAAGGCACTACGGGGTATAGCTCAGTCTGGTAGAGCGCCAGCTTTGGGAGCTGGATGTCGGGGGTTCGAATCCCTCTGCCCCGACCACCGCTCGATCGACGAAGTCGCGCTACCCGGAGTTCGATGCGAGAATTCGTTTGAGCTGCGCCCGTAGCTCAATCGGATAGAGCATCGGCCTTCTAAGCCGACGGTTGCTGGTTCGAGTCCAGTCGGGCGCGCCAGTGGTGTTTCAGAGGAGAGATCGGAAGAAGCGTAGAGCGGTTTGAAAAGCGTAGCGAGCACAGGCAGGTTGCGCGACGCCGGAGCGCAGGAAGCGGGGTGTACACGTCAGTACATGAGCATTCCGAGCACCGCCGGCGCGCAAGATGCCGAGCGCAGTAGCTTTGCAAACCGCTCTTTATGGTGGGCGTAGCTCAGCTGGTTAGAGTACCGGATTGTGATTCCGGTTGTCGTGGGTTCGAATCCCATCGTCCACCCCATTCAAGAAAAAAACGGGCCGTTAGCTCAGCTGGTAGAGCAGTTGACTCTTAATCAATTGGTCGTAGGTTCGAATCCTACACGGCCCACCAATACAGACAGGCGCTCGGGAAACCGGGCGCCTGTTTTCTTTCCGCACCTGCTTCGCCCACTCCAGAAAAGGAATGACAGGACCGAGCGTGCATGGAGCATTGCCGGAAGGATAGGGTCCTCGCTGGCGATGCGCGGCAGAAGTGACCTGCGGGGAGAGCCTCATCGTCCAAGGGCGGTGCGCTTGTGTTGGCCCGCCGCGCAACCGTAAAATGTGCCGCTTTGGCACAAGGGAATCA
>JBQCHG010000033.1:0-12498 GCA_051954935.1 Rhodanobacteraceae bacterium | reverse complement strand
TTCGTGTAAATCGACGCGGCCTATCGTGCTGATTCCACGTGAAACGCCACCCGCCTGTTAATCTGGGGGTCCTTGGTTCGAGTCCAAGTTCGGGCGCCACTTTCAGCCGATCCGTGTAAATCGGCGTGTAAATCAACCGGCTTTTGAGCCTGTTCCGGCAGGCTCGTAGACATCGAAATCGTGGTTGTAGTCGTCGGTCTGGCTGGGCGTCTTGTGCCCCGCCGCATCCTGCTTGTCACGGCGCTTGCCAGGCGAGTCCGTGACGCCGCGATGCTTTAGGCCGTGCATGCCGAAGCGCGTTTCAGGCGTGATTACGCCCGCCGCTATTGCTTGCTGTACTGCGCGTTTCCACGCGGAATTGAGCGTGTATTTGCCCACCGGCCGCCCGGACTCCGTGACCACCACCGGACGCTTGGTCGGCTCGATCGGCACCACGGGCAGCTTGGCGCGCCAGATCGCATCCCGGCGGGCCTGCAGCCATCCCCACGCCTCTTTCAGTTCCGGGCACCACGCCGTGATGTTCGTGATGCTGCCCTTGTGGCGCCGCACGACGACGCCCTCGTCGGTCGCGTCCGCATCCGTCATTTCCCGTAGCTCGATGCTGCGCGCCCGGCAGCGGTAGGCGATTTCCGCCATTGCCCAGAGGTAGGGCGCCACCGAACCCTTCGACCGCGTCGTGAGCGCCCCACGCTGGCGCAGGAACGCCACGAACGCGCGCATGGTGTCACGCTTGGGGGTCCGGTGCGCCTTGCGCTCCTTGGCCTGCGCAACGCCCTTGGCCGGGTTGTCCGCGACGCCCATGCGCAGCCGTGCCCACGAATACGCCGCCGACAGGTAGCGCTTGACGTGGTTGGCCTTGGTCGGGTGATCCTCGGCGATCTTGTCCACCAGGCGCTGCACCGCAACCGCCGTGATGCTGGCGCGGCGCAGATCCCCGAACGACACGCCGATCTTGGTCTTGAACTCCTGCACCGCCTTACGGCAGTACCGATAGTCGTCCTGCGTGCCTTCGGCGAGCGCCTTGAACTGCGGCGACGCCTCAAACCGGCCCAGCATGTAATCCAGCGAGCCGCGGTCCACGCCGTGCAACGTTTCCATTGCCGCGTGCAGGTCCGACAGCATCACATCTGGACCAGCCAACCATTTGCGCTTGCCGCCCGGCAGCGCGTACCAATACCGGTCGCGCCGGTTCCAGTAGCAGCCAACCGGCAGCTTGCGCTGGTCGATGAACGCCGGGATTGTGGGGTCGGGTTTGCGTGCGCGGCTCACGCGATATCGTCCGCTTTGTACAGGGGATCGTTTGCCGAGCCTACACCCAAAGCCTTGTTGACGGCTTCCGCCGTGGTCCAGGGGCCGTCCGCGCCTTCCAGCGTCTTGATCCCTTGCCGGCTCGCCCACTTCCGCACAGCCGACGCCGAGCGCTTGCCGGAGAGCTTCCGGAGCGTTTCTGCGTCGATCAGGTGCGGGTTCAGGCTCACCCCGCCGCCTCCGTCATGCTGTCCGCGAAAACCTTTCGCACGGCTAGGATCAATCTGCGCGGCGGCCCGATCCAGTGCCGATCCAACACCACGCGGCGGCCATTCTTGCCCCACGGTTCCGGCATGGCGATTTCGGCAATCCACTTTCCATCGTCGCGATGCTCGATCAGACGGGCAAGTTCGGTGTAGGCATACAGCCTGCCGCCATCGACCGTTTCAGGACAGCATTCGTCGATTTCGCACATGCAGCCGACTTCCGGTCCGGGCCAGCCCCATACATCCCACGACGAACGCAAGATGGCTTCTTGGCTCTCGGCACGTTGCGCGGCTTCTTGTGCATCGAACAGGCCCGGAGTGCTTACGGTTTTCACCCCTCACCCCCTACCGGCAGCAGGGCGACGGGTACGTTCCAGTACGCGCGCGGCATATAGAACGTACCGATATCGTCGTCGTCCTCGTCCGCGCCATCCTTGACTTCGCACAGCACGATCGGCGCCTCCGCGATCTCCCGCTTCAGCGCTGCGAGTTCGGCCTCGGCGCGCTCTTTCTGGCGTGCCAACGTTTCAATGGTGCAAGCCAAGCACGGTTTGCCGGTCTGCTTGTCGCGGTGATCCGGGCAGAGGTTGTTCGCGAGCGTGCCGCGATTCTTGGCTTCCAGAATCGCATCCTTCCTTGTCAGCCGCAGCAATTCGGCGCGGATTGCGTTCCAGCTTCCGTTCACGGTATTGCGGGCATCCATGTTTGCGACATGCTCGCGCACGTCCTCGGGCAGCCCCGCCAACTCGTCTGTGTGGTCAGTCATGGACGTTCCGTTAAGAATGATTCGTGGCGTTGTCGAAGCATGCGCTTCAATAGTTCTCTGCGCACCCGATAAAGCCAGGTATTCAGCTTGTCGAGTTCTTTATCGGCCACACGCATGCACTCCGGGCACAGCGACTTTATGTCGTCGGTCTGGTAGCAATCCCGCAGCGGTTCCGCGTACTCGACTTTCTTTCCGCAAATATCACACGACATCACTCGCCCTCCTTCGCATCGCCCGACTCCTGCGCCATCGCGGCGTCATCGTTGGGGTGTCCGTGATAAATGACCACGCGGGCCGGGTCGATGCGTTTTCCGTCAACCGTGAACCCCGTGCCGAATTGGAGTGCATCGTCTAACGCGGTGCGCGTATCCCGCGCATCCCGCGCGGACATCCCGAGCTCGTCGGCGGCGCGCTTCACGTCGACATCCAAACTGGTCAGGCCGATCAACTTGTTCTGCATCTCGGCCGCGGCGTCCTTGTGCAGCTTCGACAATCGCTGGGTGGCCAGCACCGCGCACAACCCGCGCTTGCGGCCGCGCGTCGCGATGTCGATCACCGCCGCCGCTGACTCGGCACTCCCGACCTGCGGGCAGAACACGTGCGCCTCGTCCAGCACCACCAGCACCGGGTGCCAGAGCTTGCGCGGCAGGTTCACCAGCGCGTCCAGGAACCGGCGCACGAACAGCACGCGCTCGTGGTGTTTCAGATCGTAGATATCCAGCACCGCCGAGACCCCGGACTCCATGAGCCGGCGCGCCAGCATCGCGGCCGTCTGCGGCGACGCCACGGCATCGGCATCGTGCGCCGCGGCGATCACGTAGTCGAACCTCTCGCGCAGCGTGGCGAACTCGCCCTCGGGGTCGATCACCAGCTGCTGAACGTTCGTCGCGGTCTGTTCGAGGATCCGGCGCAGCGCCCACGATTTTCCGCCGCCACTTGCCGCCTGCACCAGCAGCCGGGTTTCCAGCAGCACCGGGAGATTGATCGGATGCCCCTCGCTCAAATTCATGGTCAGCAACCTTCCTCGATCCGAAACATCGGTCGAGACAGCGCGCCAGGGTACTTTTCACGCTCGATCCGCTCGCGTTTCTTCGCCGTGCGAATGCGGGCATCGCGATCGCCGCAACCAGACAGCCATGCGCAGCCGCGGCTCCACGGACTGCGCTCCTTCCCCTTGCGGCCGGCTGCGGCAACGTCGTGGGCATTGCGGTGTCCGGGCTTGAATGAACCACCGCTCATGTTGTTTGCTCCGTAGCAGCCAGGTCGATTTCGTCAACGAAGTCCCGCAGCTCGTGCCATGCACGGCGAATATCGCAAGGTCCGCCGGTGACCGCGCGCATGTGGATCGCGCGCCGGTGATCGCGACGCCACAGCGTCCAGGTGACCAACCCGTTGCGGCATTGCCGCGACCAGGTAACGTCGTGGTCCTTGCTGGGTCGGCGCGGCTTGGCGTGGCGAGGGTTCATGCGGCTTCGGCCTCGTTTGTGGCTTTGGATTCGGCCGCGAGCATGTCGAACATGTCCGGCATCGACATCTTGATTTCGGCCGCCTGAAGGTGCTTCACGCCATCGGAAAAATAGGAAGCGCTCAACTCAACGGCACGGCCGCGGCGGTGCCGTAGCAGCGCCCGGTACGGCACGGTGAAGAGACCACCGAAGGGATCGAACACCAGCTCATCCGGGTTGCTGTAGCGCTCGATCAGCCGGTCAACGATGTCGAATTGCAGCGGACAGATGTGGTTTTCGAGACCGCGCTTCGTCTGCTCTCCGTTGAGCGTCAGCATCCGATTGACGTCGTGCCAAACATCGGGATGGTGGCTGCCTGGTGCCAGCGACATGAAATCGGACGGTAATGCCTTGCGCGCTTCCAGCGCTTCGCCGATGCGGACATGCGTCTCGTAGCTGTAGATGTCCTGCAGGCTGAACTTGGTGAAGAGCTTCGCAAGCACATTCGGCCCGAGCATGCACAGCTCGTCCGCGGTCACCTGACGGTTGCCGCTCGACCGCCAGAACGCATGTGCATCCACCTGCCAACGCGCGCGGGTGTACTCGGCCTTGTCGTGCCGGACCGGCGTGTCGGCGTAGCCGCGGGTTCGATCGGTCTGTGGCTTGTGAAGCAGCACAACGTACTCGGGCGAGCCGACGCCCATCTTCGTGCCGTCCTTGCACATCTCCGACCAGCCGAGCCGGTAGGTCTGGTTGTTCTCCCTGACCACGTCGGTCACCACCGTGATCATGCCCATGTAGTCGAAGCCGTGCTTCAGGTAATGGAAGATCGCCTCGGCGTGGAATGGGCTGACGGTCGGGATGCCGGCACCGGTGACGTTGCCGAACTGGATGCGATCCTTGACATGAATGCAGGCGACGCGCCCGGGCTTGAGAATCCGAAGCAGTTCCGGCGTCAGGAAATCCATCTGGCGCCAGAAGTGCGCGTTGTCGTCGGTGTGCCCCATGTCGTTGTAGCTGGGGCTGTATTCGTAGTGGTTGGCGAACGGAATTGACGTCACGATCAGGTCGACGCTGTTTTCGTCCATCGCCTGCGTTTCTGGAACGGCATCATTGTTCGCGACCAGCCAGCCGTTGCCGGATGCCTCGACTCGGTCCGCGCCGATCGACCGTGTCAACTGGCCGAACATGGCCGACTGGCTCAATCCGTACTCACGGATGATTTCGCTCATCCTCGCGACCATCTCTTCGTGCCGCGTCCACTTCGCCTTCAGTGTCGCCAGGATTTCGCGCTCGCTCTCGGCATAGACGATCCAGACCTCGACCGGCTTCGACTGCAGGAAGCGCTGGATGCGATGCAGGCTCTGAATGAAATCGTTGAACTTGAAGCCTATGCCCGCGTAGATCGCGCGGTGGCAATGCCGCTGGAAATTGCAGCCGCTGCCAGCAATGACCGGTTTCGCCGACAGGATCCGGGTGCGGCCCTCGCTGAAGTCGATGACCGCCTGCTCGCGTTCGTCCAGGTCCTGATCGCCGTAGATGCTGATTGCATCCGGGATCGCGGCTTGCAGCGCATGCCGCTCGGCTTCCAGGTCGTGCCAGACCAGCCAATGGCTATCGGGATACTGCTCGACAATCCCGCGCACCGCTTCGACGCGCGCCGGCAAGGTGTCACGCTTTTCCCGCGCGGCATTCTGCACGCCCAGCGCGGCATCGCGGAAAAGGTTCGCCTGCCCGTCGCGATCTACCGGCGCCGTGGCGTGGTCGACCTTGACCTCGACGTAGTGAACCGTGATCGGCGGCAGCTCGTAGCCTTCGTCACTGAAACCGAGATCGGACGGTCTCTGCAGGAACAGCGCCCAGCTCGCAACCCAAAGCCAGAACTCGGCTTCCTTGTGCGGGTACAACGTCAGGTTGTTGGCCTTGGTGCTGTCGCGCTTGAACCAGCGCGTCAAGGCCTGCCCGGTGTCCATGACGCCCAGGAAGCCGGCGTAGTGAATCAGTTCCTTGTATCGGTTAGGGCTCGGCGTAGCCGTGGCGACGAACCGGTACTGCACCTTTTCGAACAGGGTCAGGAACGTCTGGTAGGTCTTCGATCCGAAGCTGCGCAGGACGGATGCTTCGTCCAGACTGATCGCCGTGAACCGGTTCGGGTCCAACTTGCCGTCGCGAACCGACTCGTAATTGGTCAGGTAGATACCATCGAAATCAGGATCGAACTCGGCATCACTGCGGATAAAGCGCGTCGCGACGCCCAGCATTTCCGCATCGCGCCGGAACTCCTGCCGGACGCCCAACGGCAACACGACCAGCGCCGCGCCGCCGGCGTGGACGCGGCAGAGCCGAAGGATCTCGATCTGCTGCACACTCTTGCCGAGGCCGAACGCCTCGAACAGGGCGCGGCGTCCGCCTCGACACCCCCACCGCACACCGGCGCGCTGATGCGGTTTCAACATCGGATGGATGTCGGCGTCGGCAACATCGAAGCCCGAGTCAGGCGCGACGCGCACCTTGGCTTCCAGGAACTCGCGGTAGGCGTCGGTCATGCACCTGCCTCGATGCGGGCACAGTGCTTGCACTTCGGGAAGTCGGAACTGAGATTTGGCAGTGGCGGCGTCCGTTTCGTCGCCGCTGCGTGATGCCCGCACGCAGCCTCGTAAAACGTCACGTCCGCGCCAGCATTGAGCTTCGACCGCAGTTCATCCTGGTGCCCCATCGGGCGCCACAGATGCGCGCGTTGGCCAAATGGAATAAGCGCCCAACCGCTGGTAAATGGCTGGATGCGATCATTGACGCCGGCGAAGCTCATGCTGCGGACCTCAGCGCGGTGATTACCTCGCGCGCGGCAACCGGCGGCACAGCGTTGCCGAGCATGTGCATGGCGAGCTTGCCGTTTTCAGGGAGTGCGTAATCGTCCCTGAACGTCATGGCGCGCTTGGCCTCAGGCACGGTCAGCATTCGCATGCGGGCACCGTCGATCACAGCCCAGCGGTCGCGGGTAGTGATCGTGCCGATCGGTTCGGCGAGGCTCCTGCCGCCGCGCGTTTGGCCGTAATACGAGGTCAGGAACCGGCCGCCGTGCTGTTGCCGACCGCGGGCAATGCGCGCGAGCGTGTTCGGCGCACGGCCACGACGGTTGATCAGCGACCATCGTCCAGCGGCGAAGTCAATGATGTTGCTTGCCGGCACGTGCGCGCGTTTCGGCAGACGCAGTTCGATCGGATGCTTGCTGCGCGTCAACACCACGAACACGCGCTCGCGATGCTGAGGGACGCCAAGATCGGCGCAATCCACGACATGCGGCGCGATCGCGTAGCCTAGCGCAGCCAGCGCCGAGCACCATGCCGGGTACAGCGCCCATTTAGTGAACGCGACGACGTTCTCAATCACGCCAGCGTCTGGACGATGGCATTCAATCGCAGACACCACTGCCCACGCCGTAGCGCGGCAAGCATCGTGATGCGGTCGTTCCCGACCGCGCGCCGGCGTATGACCCTGACAGGCCGGCGATGCAAGCAACAGATCATGCGCGGGAACTTGCGTCCAGTCCTGCTGGTGCAGGTCTTGGCATGCGTGGGCGGTGTTGGGATGATTCGCGGAATGCGCGGCCACGGCAGCCTGCCAATGATTGGCTGCCCATACAACGTGGCACCCGGCTTGCTCCGCGCCTTCGGTGAAGCCGCCTGCACCCGCGAAAAGGTCGACCGCGTACATCACGCCGCCAGCTTCGATTGCTCGGCGTCGTCGGCATCCGGCGGGATCAGCGTGATCTCGCGGGTTTCCTGCACGAGCTGGAACAACTTGCCCGCGGTGCGGCCGTCCGGGTGCAGGCTGGCGCGGAAGGTGATCGCGACACTACCGCCGTCCATAGGCTCGAACACGAAGTTCGAGAGCTCGACATCTTCCAGCTTCAGGACTTCGCCGACTGCAAGGCCGGTGGTGATGTGCAGCTTGTAGCCGGGGAAGTCTTCATCCCATTTCAGCGGCGCCAGGCGCGGCAGCTTGCGCGCGGTGAGCCCGTCATCGCCCAGCGGCAGATCGGATTGCTCGCCGGCGGCCGGCTTGCGGTACAGGATCTTCCGGAGACCCTTGTCGAAGCAGTCGAGCACGCTCGAATGCATCGTGCATTCGACCTTGAGGTCCGCGGCCTTGACGTTCTCGTATCCGTGTTTCTCCGAACGGGTGTTGAGGTTCGCGATCTTCGCTTCCTGATTTTCGAGCTTGAACACGTTGTCGTCTCCTGGTGGGGAAGGGATGGCGGCGATCAGGAACGGAAGGGGGATCCGTTGGGGAACCTGACCGCCGCCGGGAAAGTCATGCGGCAATGGCTTCGTCTGCACACATTTCCGGCAGGTATTCGCGAACGAATGCGGCGAGGTCCTCGGCAAGGTCGCGGCAATCCATCGCGAGCGCCGGATAGCGGCACTGTTCGAGCCGGTGGAAGTTGAAGACCTCGTACACCTTGGGCTTCAATTCGCGCATCTCGAACACGTTCCAGCGGAACAAGTCCGCCTCGAAAATGTCGAGATAGAACCGCCACTGGTAGCCGTTCAAGAACCGATCCGGATCAAAGCGCCCGGTGGTCTTGTGGTCTTCCACGCGCTTGCCGTCGAGCACGTCCACGCGACTGCTGATTACGATCGGGCCGTAATCCTTGGTCGCGAAGATTTCCCGGCACTTCGGGAGCGCGAGATTGATGTCCGCGGTGATCAGGAATTCGTAGCCGTCCGCGCTCAAGCTCTCGCGCTCGCCCTCATTGGCGGTTTCGAGCGCCTTGTGCAGTGCGGTGCCGGCCAGCATGGGTTCGGTCGGCGGCGATTCGCCGCGCAGGATCGCCAGCAACGGCTCCAGTTCCGCATCCTCGTCCTCGCGCCACTTGCGGAACGCCTCGGCCTTGGAAACACTGAAACGCTTCATGCCGCGGCCTGCTGTGGGTCCGCGTAGGTCTTGGCCTTCTTGTCGAAAGTAAGCCCGCGTTCCTGTGCAGCGTGCGCGAACAGCGCCTGCACGGCCTTCGGTTCGTCCTTGACCTTCGCCAGCATGCCGTTGAAGTCATCCGCGGCCTGCAGGTCGGCGATCGTGGCGCGCCAATGTTCGAGGTTGCGTTGCGCCTCGGCCTGTTCTTCGGTGAGCGCGTTCAACCGATCCTTGATCGACGCGATCACGCCGGCGAGGAACACCGGGTCCTTCTCCGGCGTCGGTACTTCCAGCGCATCCAACCGGCCCGGGTTCTTGCCGAATGCCGCATCGGTCGGGTTGAAGTTGAGCGTGCGCTGGCCGTTGCGAATCGCGAGCCGGCCCATCGCATCGGCGGCTTTGTAGATTTCGCCCCTGCTGCCGCCCTGAACGTCCAAGCGCTCGATGATGTCGTCACCGTTGCGCTGCTCGTCCATGTGCGCGATCAGGATCACGTCTTTGCCGAAGCCGTTCAGCAGCTTCAACCACGCCGTGAATTCGGCCTTGAGCGCGCCGTAGCCCTGCAGGGTGAGCGCGCCACCACGCCCGAGCTTCGGATTGCGCCTGATGATGTCGGCCGTCAACTGATCCAGCGCCCGGCCCGCCGTGTCCACGACGACAGTGCTGTAGTCGGCAAGGTCAGGCTCGCCGATGTTCACCACATCGCTCCACGCACTGACACGCACCGTGTCCTTGCGGTTGGCTGCCCGATGCGAACCCATGTCGAAGTCGAGCAACAGGGGCGCGTCGGCAGTGAAGGCGAGAGAGGTCTTCCCGGATCCGGGCTGACCGTAAATGCAGACGTTCAGGCGCTCGACCTTGATCGGGTCTTCCGCGCGGGTGATTTTCAGAGACATGAACTTTCTCCTTCAGTGAATGAGATGCCAGCCAGCGCGCTACGCCTGAAGGGGGTCAAGCGCCTGACCGCGCGCAGGCCGGCAAGGGGGATTCATGGGCGTTTCGCGGCCTCGTCGGCAGCGATGATTTCCAGCGCCTCTTCGTAGCTGCGAAGTTCGGCACGCTTGCCGCCACGGCTCTCGATCGACTGCGCCCGGGCGCGGATCACGATCTCGTGCGCAGGCGGTGTATGCGGCAGCCGGGACCACGGCGCTGCGCCGTACATAACCGGCTTGAACTTCGGCGGATCGGGCATCGGACAGTCCGGAACGACGCGGAGCTTGCGTGCGGATTTCATGCCGTCACCTCCATGCGTTCGGCCAGCGCATCCTTGGCCTGATCGGTCGCGGCATTGATGATCGTGTTGCGCAGGTGCAGCACCAGGCGACGGCCGGCCGTACACTCGTCGCCATCCATCGCCGCGAAGATCACATCGTTCTCGGCGGCTGCGGTGAGGTCGTGCAGGGCGTTCGCCCATGCTTCGGGATTCCGCAGTGCGAGTTCGCGTTGCTGGCGAACGTAGGACTGCACGCTGTCGAAACCCGGAACCGCGATTGCAAGTTCGCTCATTTCGTCACCTGCTTGGGTTGGCGTTCCTCTTCGAACGCGCGCTGGAGCGCTGCGGCGCGCTCGGGACGGCGGATGCAAGCGGCCACAAGCGCATCACCGGCTTCGTCGGGATCGATCAGCGGTTCACGGCGCACGAAGTCGCCGCGCTGGAAATACTCGTCGTCCCACACCAGCACGCCGTTGACCTTGATCTGCTTCATGGCGCGTGCCTCGCGGCGATCGCCATCAGCACGCCGACTGTGCACATGCATCCCCATGCAGAGCCGACCAGGAACACGGCCACGTCGCGCCACGCCGACGGTTCGCCGCCCGGGATCGAGCGGACGGCGGTGAAGACGCGAACAGCGGCATCGACGACGCGACTGCGCAGCGTGCGGCGCGGCCGGCGCACCGCCATCGGTTTGCGCGGCGCGCGCCAGTCAACGCGGTATTCCTCGTGACGCGCGCTCACGCCGGCGAACCCTGGGACTCGGCAGCCTTCGCCTTGGCCGAAGCCTGCGCGGCTTCGAGGATCGCGCGGGAGAGGTCGTCGCGGAGAGCGACCGCTTCCTCGCACGTCATGCGCAAGCACCCTTGGTGATCCTCTCCACTCACCCGAATGACGATGCGTCGTTCGAATTCCGGTGCGACCACTTCGGTCTTGAGCCTGCCATCCCTGCACCATGTTTCGATGTGCGCCATGTCAGTTACTCCCATTGATTTCGGATACCAGCGCTTCCGCCGCGGCCAACTTGGCCCGCTCGGACGCGCGCAATTCGCCCTCGTGAAACTTCACGATTGCGATCAGGTGTTTGAGGGAGCCGCGCAGCTTGGGTGCGCGCGCCATCAGTTCGGCGTCGGCACGATCGGTATAAACGATCGCCACCACGTCACGATGACCGTTCTGAATTTGCCAAACGAGACCACCGCGAGCTTTTGCCTGTTTGGCTTTCCAGTTGTGGAATCGGTGCGCCATGGCTCGAACTCCGCGTCGCTGGATGCGACTTGCGGATTATTCAAGCATGAACTTGCGAAAGGCGCAAGCAACAATTGCGGATCATGCAAGCACGTTTAACGAACGTTCAGATTCAGCGGTAGGGATCTAGGTTCTTTCGAAGCAACGCGATCAGATCGGGCGGTGCATTGCGCATGGCCCGCAAGTCCGATTCCTCTTCGTCCGTAAGCTGTGCCGACTTCAGATCAGCCAGGTATTCGAAGGACTTTCCGGTGTACTGCTCGATCAACTTGATGCGCTCACGCGTCAACATCTTCGCTTTCCCCTGTATGAGGCGCGAGATATTGCTTTCGTGAATCCCCAGGAAAGCCGCCAACCCGCGCTGCGATAACCCTTTGGTCGATTTGAGAACGACTTTCAGGTTCGGCAGCGGAATGCTGATTGCCTGCTCGGTCATGGCGTGAGACTCCAGCGTGAACGATTGTGTCGCGCAGCATGCGCGGTTCAAAAATTGCGTGCTTGCGCACACTTGCGAAAGGCGCAAACGACTTGCTTGACACGGCTTGCGGAATGCGCAAGGATGCGCACCTATGCAGACCTTCAAAGACTTTTGCGCATGGGCTGGATCGCAGCGCGCAGCCGCAGAAAAGCTGGGTGTCGATGAATCCACGGTCTCTCGCGCCTGCAAGTTCGGACCCTCGTTAGACCTTGCGAAATCGGCCGAGCGCGTTAGTGAAGGGCGATTCCTTGCCGCAGCAATGCTCGGCCTGATCCAAGGCAAACAAGAAACCAAAGCAGCCTAGACCCGCGCCGCCTTCCGTGGCAGCGCGGGTTTTTCATGGTCCACGGATGGGCTTCCGAATGCATCCGAAACGGTACTCGTCCCGTTCAGGTAGCCAGAAATGGATCAACAGTCTCTGTTTCACGAATCCCTCGCCGAAGCCTTGCATGACTGCATCCGTGCGCTCGGCGGCGCAAAGACGGTCGGGCACGCCATGCGACCCGAGAAGTCCATCGAGGATGCACGGAAGTGGTTGCTCGACTGCCTGAATCCTGACCGAGCCGAAAAGCTCGCGCCGGATCAGGTGCTGTGGATTCTCCGGGAATCCCGGAAGGTCAACTGTCACGCCGCCATCGCTTACATCAACCGCGAATGCGGTTACGCCGACCCGCAACCGATCGAGCCGGAAGACGAACGTGCCGCATTGCAGCGTGAGTTCGTGGAAACGGGCAAAACCTTGCGAAACCTGTTGGCGCGTATGGAAGCTCGCGGGCTGAAAGTCGCATGACCCCAGCCGAGCTAGCCGAACGTTTCTACCTGCGCAGCGTCGCGCTCCTGGTGCAGCACGAATTTCTGCGCATCGCTCTCGATCCGCGCTGGAAGGTCCGTCCGTGATCTACGTCATGGCCTACATC
>JBQCHG010000032.1:0-57941 GCA_051954935.1 Rhodanobacteraceae bacterium | reverse complement strand
CATGGCCGACACCAAAACCTTCCACCTCCCCGACCTCGGCGAAGGTCTGCCCGATGCCACCATCGTCGAATGGCTGGTCAAGGAAGGCGACGACATCAAGCTCGACGCGCCGCTGGTTTCGATGGAAACCGCGAAAGCCGTGGTCGAGGTGCCTTCGCCCTACACCGGCAAGGTGACGAAACTGCACGGCAAGGCCGGCGACGTCATCGAGACCGGCGCGGCACTCGCGGATTTCCTGCCCGACCCGAAAGCCAAGCAGCGCGCGGAAGCGGAAGCGACCGGCCACCATCACGGCCCGAAGAAGCCGGCCAAGGGCGTCGGCTCGGCCGCACCGGACGATGGCGACAAGGTGGTCGCGTCCGACGAGGGCGGCGAAGTCGAGCAGACCGAAATCGTCGAGCTTCGCGAGGACGAAGGCACCGTGGTCGGCGCGATGGTCGCCGGCAACACCGTGCACGTCGAACGCGCGGCCGACATCGGCGGCGTGAAGGCAGTGCCGGCCGTGCGCGCGCTGGCCAAGAAACTGAAAGTGGACCTGGCGCGCGTGAAGCCGACCGGCGCCGGCGGCGTGGTCACCATGAAGGACGTCAGGGATGCTGCGGCCTCGGGCGGTGCGACGCTGGGCACCGCGCCCGCACGCTCCACGCCTGCGCCGGCACGCGCCGCGACTGCGCCCGTGCCCGTGCCGACCGCGGCACCGCAACGCAGCACGCTCTCGCAATCCGGCAAGCCCATGCGCACCACGCCGCCGAGCGTGGCGGCCACGGGCCAGCCCGAGCAGTTGAAGGGCGTGCGTCGCAACATGGCGCGCGTGATGGCCGATGCGCACGCGCAAGTCGTGCCCACCACGCTGGTGGACGACGCCGACCTGCACCAGTGGCTGGGCAAGCAGGACATCACGGCGCGCCTGATCCGCGCGATCGTGGCCGCCTGCAAGACCGTGCCGGCGTTGAACGCATGGTTCGACGGGCAGAGCCTCTCGCGCACGCTGCATCCGCACGTGGACATCGGCATCGCCGTGGACACCGATGACGGCCTGTTCGTGCCGGCGCTGCGCAATGCCGACATGCTGGACGGCGCCGGCCTGCGCGCGGCAATCCAGCGCCTGCGTTCGCAGGTCGAGGATCGCACGATCGCGCCGTCGGAACTCTCCGGGTACACGATCTCGCTGTCCAACTTCGGCATGTTCGCCGGCCGCTACGCCACACCGGTGGTGGTACCGCCATGCGTGGCGATCGTCGGCGCGGGCAAGCTCTCGCACGACGTCGTGGCGGTGATGGGCGGCATCGAGGTGCACCGCCGCATGCCGATCTCGCTGACGTTCGATCATCGCGCCGCGACCGGCGGCGAAGCCGCGCGGTTCCTCAAAGCGCTGCTGGACGACCTGGCGTTGCCGCAGTAAGACGGCACCGAGGAAGGGCGAGCATATAAAAGCTACGTCATTCCGGACGCCGCACAGCGGAGATCCGGGATCCATTTTGCTCTTCGCTTGTTTTGACAAGAACTAAATGGATTCCGGGTTCCGCGCTCGCGCGGCCCCGGAATGACGCAGGTGGGAGTGAACCGCCGCGAGAAGATGTCGCTTCGCAACGGTCGCCTGCACGCAGGCTCCTGCGAGTCCCGAGTCCCGTTTCCCGCTACATCTCGAACCGGTAATCCAGCTTCACCAGGATCTGCTCGTCGTCGCGCAGCGAGAGCGCGCTGCCGAGTTGCGAGGGCGCACCGGACACCACGCCAGGCACGTCGTCGAGCGCAAAGCCGCCGCGTCCGTACACCACGAACAGGTATGACAGCGGCGCCAGTTCGTAGCGGTAGCGCAACTGCACGCCCAACTGGCGCAGGCGGAAATCGTTGACCGGTTCGTCGCTGGGAATCGCGGCGCCGTTCGCCGCGACTTCGTAGGCGCGGCGGATGCGCGCGTCCAGTCCGATCGCCTGCAGTTTCAGGCGCAGCTCCGAGCGATCGCCGATGTACCAGTCGAAGCCGGAGTCCAGTTCGAGCGTGTGCTCGTTGTAGCGGCCGATCAGGTTGTCGTGCTGCCAGATCAGCCAGTCCGGCGTGTGCTCGTAATACGGGCCGGCGTACAGGCTGAAGGTTTCGCTCACGAAATAGGTCGGGATGAACTTGAAGTCGTAACCGACCGCGTGATTGCCCGACAGGCCGCCGGTGTAGAGCTCGACCTGCGTCTTGTATGCCCAGTTGCCGTGGCGCGGACTGGTGCGATCCCAATGAGTGTTGATCGAGGGCGGCAGGTGCAGCGCGTTGTGACCGCGCGTCAGCAGGTCGTCCCAGCCCGCGCTGTCGATGTTGATCTGGGCGAACTCGTTGCTGCCGTCGCGCAGGTCGCTGCTGCGATTGATGCGCAATTCGCGGCGCAGCGTGACATGGCGATCGTCGTTGTCCAGCGCGTCGATCCGGAAGTGCCAGTCGTGGGACATGTAGCGCGAATCACCGGGGAGATCGGTGATGCGCTTGCGCACTTCCCAGTGCAGGTAATCGAAATTGTTGCGCCCCAGATAGCCGAAGTCGTTGACCTGCAGCTTGTCGTCGAAATGCATGCCGAGCCACTGCTGGCGCCAGCCATCGTCCATCTCGTAATCGGCGAGGAAGGTCGCCCCGAAGCCCTGCACCGCCTGCCCTGATTGGTCAATGTCGCTGCCGACCACGTTGGTGCCGATGGTCAATCGATCGGTGGGATGCCAGTGATGATCCACGCCCAGCACGGTGGCGGTGCGATCGAGGAACGGATGATCCACGCGTGTGAGCATCATCCCCAGGCTCTGGTCGCCGAAGTCGTGCACCACGCGCGCGGCGCCGAACGTACGGCCCGCGTCGCCGCGCTCGTCCGCGGCGAGCACGCCGTAGCTGGTCGCGCCGATGCTGCCGTTGAATTTCACCGCCGCGTCGATGTCGCCCGCGCCGTTGCCGTCATCGGCCGGGCCGCCGACGCGACGCGTGTAGACGAGCTGGCTGTTGTCGTCCAGCAGGCTGAAATCGAATATGCCCTGGTTCTCGGTGAAGAACGGCCGCTTGTCGCTGTAAAACGTTTCGGTGGCGCCGAAGTTCACCACGAGGTCGTCGCTCTCGACCTGGCCGAAGTCGGGATTCAACGTGGCGGTCAACTGGAACTGGCCGTTGGGCTTCCAGAACAGATCCGCGCCTTCGGTGAAGCTGCTGCGGCCGTGCACGTTGTCGTACAGGCCCGAAACGTACGGAGTGATGGCCAGCAGTGCCTGGCTGTAGGCCGGCACTTCGATACGCGAAAAGTCTGAAAGGAACCTCGGCTTGGTGAAGGACGCCACGGGCCATGCCGCGCGTTCGCCGGTGGCGGCGATCACGCGATCAATGTAGATGCCGATGATGCGCCGACCATCCGTCGCCGCGTGCATCGGCGCGGTGTACCAGGGGATCAGTATCTCCACCGACCAGCCTTGCGCATCCTGCGTCACCGCATGCTCCCAGATGCCATCCCAGTCGCGGTTGTACTGGTTTTCGTTGGTGATAACCTCGTCGTCTATCGCGCCGGTGGAAGCCACCGTGAAGTTGTAGCCGGTACGGCCGTCGCCGTTGAAATCCACGTCCACGTTGACGCGATCGACAGGATCCTGGAAATCGCGCTGCACGTGCTGGTCGGTCCGCGGCACGCCCGGCGGTTGCGTCACGCGCACGGCCACGGCCAGGCCCTTGGGCGTCGGCAGGATCCAGGCCTCCACGGGATACACCGCCGGCTTGCCGGTCAGCGGCTGGGTCTGGCGGAAATCGGTGACGTGCCGCGCACCCTGCCATTCGGCCGGATCTATATGGCCGTCGATGGTGACTGCCCACGCGGGCGCGGCGAACAACACGAGACAGGCTAACGCAAGGCGAAAACGCATCCGATCCATTCCGCATACGTGAGCCGCACGCGGAAGGCGACCCGTTGAGTGATTCGCGTGTCGTATGGATGCGCAAACTAGCGTGGGCGTTTAATCGCGCCGAGGGGCAGAAGTCATGCGCAGAAAAAAATTTGCACGAAGGCCGCACTCGTGACTAGGATTCGGCAGGATTGGCGAGGGGCAATCCGTGAAGCGCTTCACATCGAGCATCCTTGGGCTGTCACTGGGCGCCGCATGCGTCCCGCTGTTCGCGCAGGTCGCGGCGACTTCTTCCGGCGCCAACACTCCGGCGCCGCAGCCGCAAATGCTGTTGCAATTCGACCAATTGCGCGTGTCGGTGCCGGCAGGACAGCCGCTGCCGCCGCCAGGCGCGTTCGAGCAGCAATACACGAGCGCACAACAACTGCTGAAAGGCGATTCGATGGAGCAGATGCGCCAGGCTTCGGCGGAGCTTCGATCGAAATTGCCCAAGCCCGGCTCGACGGACCACGCGCTGGCCCGCGCCAACATCGAAGGCGCCGGCGAGATGGCCGAAGGGCTGGTGCTGAGCCGTGTGCCCGTGGTGGGGATGGTGGTGGAAACCGTGCAGGGCGGAATCACTTCCGAGGTCCGCAAGAAGCACGTGGAGCACGAGCTGCAGGCGATCCAGCAGTACAGCCAGACGGTCATGTCGCTGTACCAGCGTCCGCAATTGCTGCACGTATCCGCCTGGGGCGGTCGCCTGCGGGTCGAAAACGCGGATACCGGCGAGATCACGCTGGTGCAGCCCGATCGCCAGCGCAGGGTCGTGCTGACGCCATTCGACAAGAGCTATGTGATCCAGCCTCTGGCCGGCGACGTTTCGTTTTCGCAGTTCAGTTGCGATGCTGCGCCGACCGACGTGAAGGCGCTCGGCTCGACGCGAATCGCCGACGTGCCGGTGCAAGGCTACGAGTATCGGGAACCGGGACAGTCCCCGAACGGGGATGGGACGGAGATAGCCGTCACCCGCTATGTCAGCGCCTACACATTGCCCCTGGAATCCATGAACGCGTTGCGGGGAACCGACTGCGCCGCGGATTCCGCGAGCGTGCGGAACGCGCCGGGCGGGGCGGATCACCTGGTCGTGTACGCGGGCTACGCGCACAACGCGCCAGAGCTGAACAACCACCCGCAGGAAACGCCCGAGGCGATGATGGAAATGATGTCGGGGCAAACCGTGCTCTGGCGCGGGCACCTGCATGTCGCGCCCGCCGATCCCGCGTTGTTCGAGGTACCCGCCGATTACAAGCCGGCACCGCCGGTTTCACTTCCGGCCCCGTCAACCACCGCCGCGGGCAACTGAAGCGCGCGTGGCGTGACGATCAGGCGCGCCGCTTGCGCAACCACGCGTGTCGCAGCAGGCCGAACAGCAACACCGCGCTGAACGCCGCATACGAGACGAGCACCGCGGCCACTTGTTTCCAGATCGGTCCGGCAACGCCGGACTCCATCACGTAGGCGATGTCGGCGCCGGCAATCGCGGCCACGGCCGCCAGCACCAGGATCAATGCGTCGAAGCGCGCGCGCGTGTATGCGCCATGCGTGCGGCGCACGTAGAGCCAGTACAGCCAGGCGAGCACGGCCAGCCACGGGCCGAGCAGCAACACCGCAAGCAACTGCATGAATCAGGACCTCATGGATTCCAGCGCGCCCATCAATGTAGTGATGGCGGCATCGCGTTCAAGCACATCGTCGTACGCCGGGCTGAGCGCGATGCGTTCGCCGTCCAGCAACAAAGCGTAGCGCGTGTCGCCCACGGCTTCGGTGACCGGCGCCGCACCGGCAAGCAGAGTGCGCGCGATCTCGCCGGTGCGCTTGGGATCACCGAACGCATTCGACAGCAGCAGTTCGGCACCGTCCGCGGAAAGCAGGCGGAAGCGAAAGCCCTCGGCGTCACGGAAGCTGACGATGCGCGCCCGCTTTTCGGTGGCCTTCCTGGCGCCCCGCGCCCTCGCGGGTGCGACCAACGAGCCGAGGCCCACTGTCTCCCGCAACTGCTGCACCAACGGCGTGGCGATCGCGCGCGCCTTCTTCGCGCCTTCGCGCAGGATGTCCTCGATCTCGTCCGGATGCGCCATCAGCCGCGCGTACTTTTCGCGCGCATCGCCCAGTTCCGATTCGATCAGGGTGGCGAGTTTCTGCTTGGCCTCGCCCCAGCCCAGGCCTTTTTGCAGCGCCTCGCGATAGGCGGCGGCGGCGGACTCGGAAGCGAATGCGCGATAGATCGCGTACAGCGAGGAACTGTCCGGATCCTTCGGCTCGCCTGGTTCGCGCGAATCGGTGACGATCTTCGCGATCGCCTCGCGCGTGGCCCTGGCGCCGCCTTCGAACAACGGCACGGTGTTGTCGTAGCTCTTGCTCATCTTGCGGCCGTCCAGGCCCGGCAAGGTCGCCACGCGCTCCTCCAGCACCACTTCCGGCAGCACGAAGGGATCGCCCTTGTTTCCGCTCGTTGCGCGCCAGGCCTTGCCGTAGATGTGATTGAACCGCTGGCCGATGTCGCGCGTCATTTCGATGTGCTGCACCTGGTCGCGCCCGACCGGCACCTGGTGGGCATTGAAGATCAGGATGTCCGCGGCCATCAGCACCGGATACGAATACAGGCCGAGATTGATGCCGGCATCCGGGTCCTCGCCGCTTGCGGTGTTCACATCCACCGCGGCCTTGTAGGCGTGCGCGCGGTTCATCAGCCCCTTTGCCGCCACGCAGGTCAGCATCCAGGTGAGCTCCGGGATTTCCGGGATGTCCGATTGCCTATAGAACGTGACGCGCTGCGGATCGAGCCCGCAGGCCAGCCAGGTCGCCGCGATCTCCAGCCTGGAGCGCGCCACGCGCGCCGGATCATCGCACTTTATCAGCGCGTGGTAATCGGCCAGGAAGAAGAATGCATCGACATCATGATTGCGGCTGGCGGCGATTGCCGGCCGGATCGCTCCGACGTAATTGCCCAGGTGCGGCGTGCCGGATGTGGTGATGCCGGTGAGGACTCGGGTCTTCATGAATCGGGAATCGGGAATCGGGTATCGGGAATCCTGACAAGGATACAAGCCACCGAGGGCCGAAACACCGTCCGCGCCGAGCGCAGGGAGAGAACGCGAGCGGAACCGAAGCGCGTTGGCCTTCGACCGCGCGCCATCTTGCGGCGCCCGGCGATCGGGATCGGTGAATCCACCATGCCTTTGTGCCCATGGTCGCGCACGACGGGGCTGCTAGATTGCCGGGTCCTATTCCATGAATCGAAACACCACATGCCCCGACCAGCACTCACCCGCACCCTGGCCTTGGCTTCGCTGCTCGCCCCGGCCTTCGCGCTCGCGCAGCAGGCCCCGCCGCAGCCGCTGCCGCAGGTGGATGTCTATGGCCAACGCCGCGACGAACCGCCGGCCAAGCTGGAACACCAGATGCCGGAAGTGGACGGGGCGCGTGTCACCGTGACCAAGAAGACCACGGTGACCAAGCTCGATCACGTGCCGACCATCGTCAACAACAACGTGCAGCAGCTCCTCGTCCGTTCGCCGGGCGTGCTGGTCTCGGAGCAAAGCAGTCCCACGCAATTCAACCTCGCTTATCGCGGGATCGGCAATCCGCAGGAATCCGAATACGTGCTGGTGCTGCAGGACGGCATTCCGATCGAAAGCGACTGGATCGGCTTTCCGACGCTGTACTACCTGCCGCAACCGCAGGAGATCCGGGAAGTCGAATTGATCCGGGGCGGTTCCAGCCTGCTGTACGGGCCGCAACCGGCGCCGGCAATCAATTTCGTTTCGCGCCAGCCGACCACGACCGAGCCGTTCGCCGGTCACAGCGAAAATGTGGTCGGCAGCCACGGCCTGTTCGGCAGCTACGACGAAGTGGAAGGCGTGAACGGCGACTGGGATTACCGCGTGGCCGGCTACTACCGCACTACCGACGGCGAGCGCGAGAACTCGAACGCGCAGGTGCGCGGCGTGGATGCGCACATCGGCTACACGCCGGATTCGACCCGGCACTGGGCGCTGGACCTGCACGCCAACACCGCCGACGCCGGAGATGCCGGGCGCATCGGTTATCCGCAATGGCTGGCCGATCCCGACCTCGCCAACTCGCCGTACAACCGCACCTGGGTGCAGCGCTACACACTGGTGCTCTCGCACGAGCGCAACTTCGCCGACAACTGGCTGCTGGAAGGCAAGCTCTGGACCGGCTATCAGGACCTGGCTTCGCGTGCGGCGAACGGCTCCGTGCCACCGCAACCGCCGCCACCGAACACCACATTGCAGGACGAGCAATTCCGCTATACCGGCGCCGACGTACGGCTGCGCCACAAATGGGGGCGCGGAAACGCGTTCACCGTCGGGACCACGCTGTACCACGCCGATGCACCGTTCCGGCAATGGACGAATGCCGATCTGGCGGCATCGCGCACCGACCGTTCCGGCACGCCGCGCCTCAACCAGGCGCGCAGTTCCGATTACGCATCGGTCTTCGCGGAAAACGTGTTCCGCTTGCCGCACCGGATCCACATCGTGCCCTCGGTACGGCTGGATCACGAAAAGATTGCGATCGACGAAACGGTGAAACCCCCGTTCCTGACGCGCCCGCTGATCAACGAGACGGTGACGCGCACGATGCCGCTGTTCGGCATCGGTGTCGGCAACGACTTCGGACACCAGAACGAAACCTATTTCAACGTCAGCCAGGGCTGGCGGCCGATCCGCTACTTCGACGTCGCCTCGCCGTTCTCCAACCTGCAGCCCGGCAACATCGCCGATCCGTCGAAATCGCTTTCCTACGAACTCGGCGCGCACGGCACGCCGGTCACGGGTCTGTACTACGACGCCAGCCTGTTCTGGATCGATTTCAGGAACCGCATCGAGACGCAACGCATCAACGCGACGGACGTGATCAACGTCAACACCGGCGACACGCGCCACCGCGGCTTCGAAGGCGAGATCGTGTACGACTTCCTCGCCGGCGCCAAAAACGGCAAGCACCTCGAGGCATTCGCGAACATCCAGTTGTTGAACGCGACCTTCACCGGCAGCAACAACCCGGCGCAGATCGGCAAGGTGCCGGCGTTCTCGCCGCGTTACCTGTTCAAGGGCGGCATTACCCTGCGTGAGGACAAGCACTACAAGGTATCGCTCACCGCGACATCCGTCGCATCGCAGTACTGGCAGGATTCCGATGCATCGAAGGGGACTGGGGACGCGTTCCTGCCCGCGAAGATTCCCGCGTACACGGTCGTGGATCTCGCCGCCGATTGGCAGATCGCCCCGCGACTGAAGCTGCTGGGCGGCATCTCCAACATCACCGACCGCACCTACTACGACCGCGTGTTCGGCACCGGCCTCGAGCCGGCGCCGGGCAGGACGATCTACGGCGGCGCGTCGGTGTCGTTCTGACGTTTACCGGAAGAAATGCAGGCCAGGGATGGCCATGCCGCAGCATGGCCTCTCCTGCTTTGGTTTGCTTTGGTCGAAAGTAACCCCGCGCACGCCAGCGCGGCACCCGACCCGGTCAGTGCGCCCGATCCCTCGACAGGACGTCTCCCTCGTGCAGGCCGCGCTGCTCGAGGCGGTTGCGCAGCAGCGCCTTGTCGGCGCGGCGCAGGGTGGAATCCAGCGGCTCGTCGCCCTCGCGCACGGCCCAGCCCAGCGAGAATCCGACCGGAACGGCCTGTGCCGACGCTGCGGTCAGACGCGCGGTGATGTCGCGCGCGGATTGCTCGGATGCCTGCGAAAGCAGCACCACGAATTCGTCGCCGCCCAGCCGCACCACCGCGTCGCCCGTGCGCGAATTGCGCTGCAGCAGCGCGGCGACTTCGCGCAGGACCTCGTCGCCGCGATCGTGGCCGTGGCGGTCGTTGATCTGCTTGAAATGATCGATGTCCACGACCACGCAGGCCCAGCGCTGGTCGCGCGCGGTGCGCGCAGCGAACAGTTCCAGGTAGCGGCGGTTGTAGCACTGCGTAAGCGCGTCGCGCACGTTCTGCTCGCGCAAGCGCGATTCGTACTGGTGGCGCAGGGTGACGTCCTGCGCGGAACCGAGGATGTACGGCATCGGATCGGCGTCCGGGTAGTACACGCTGCGGTACTGCCAGACGCGCCGCTCTCCGCTGCGCGCGACCAGATGGATCACGCCCGCGTCGCGGCGAAGCTTGTGGGTGCGCTCCAGATATTCGTCGAATGCCGCCTGTGATTCCTCGGCAACGAATTCGCTCAGGTTGCGCCCGAGCAGTTCCTCGCGCTCGTAGCCGAGCGCCTGCGCCATGGCGCCGTTGACGCGCAGCAGCCGGCCGTCCAGATCATGCATCCACACCACGCCGAGACCGGATTCCACCAGGTCGGTATAGCGGCGCTCGCTCTCGTGCAGGTCCTGCTGCAGGCGGCGCTCGCCGGAGAGATCGCGGACGATGATCAGCCGCGCCGGAATGCCTTCGTAACGCAAGGTCCCGGTATCGGTCTGGACGTCGAATTCCTCGCCATTCTTGCGCTTGTGGCGGTACGGCACGCTGCCGGCCGGCAGCATGCGCGTGCTGGTCCGGAGGTTCTCGCGCAGACGCACTGCGTCGGCGCCGGCGCACAGGTCCGTCAGGCTCAGCTTCAGCAGATCCTCGCGGGTGTAGCCGTAGCAGCGCAGCGCGGCCGGGTTGGCATCCAGCACGCGCAGGTCGGCGATCGCGAAGACCAGCACCGGCAGTGGATTGCCGGTGAACAACGCGCGCATCTCTTCGGCGCGACGCTCGGCGAGCTGGCGCAGGTCCAGTTCCTCGGTGATGTCGCGGGCGATGCCTAGCAGGCCGATCACGCCGCCGCGGCTGTTGTGCAGCGGCATCTTGGTGACCAGGAAGCTGCGCTCGCCCTGCCCCGGCACTTCCTGCTTTTCGCGGAACAGCGTCGGTATACCGCGCTGGAGGCAGACACGATCGTTCTCAAGGTAGGCCGCGGCGTTGCCGTTGCCGAGCAGTTCGTCGTCGCGCAACCCGATCACGTCGTTGGCCTTGCGCCCGAACAGCGAGGCGGTGGTGATGTTTGCGAAGCGGTAGCGGCTGTCCAGATCCTTGACGAAGATCGCATCGCGCCCCTCGTCGCAGATGGATTGCATCAGCTCGCGCATGCGGCCCAGGCGCCTGCGGGTGAGGTGGAGTCCGCACGCGGCGCCGGCAAGGCCGAGCACCCCGATGGTGGCCAATGCGATCCGCCAGAAATTGACCGGCGACAGCGCGATGTCGAGCGCGATCAGCAGCAACAGGGCGAGCGCGCTCAGCGCCAGCAGCACCGCGGCGGCGCGCATGGCCAGCCGGGCCGCGCCCGGCGAACGGCCGGGCACGGCATCTATGCTGTCATCAATGGCGAGGGGTTCGGCCATTTCACGCTTCGTTGACACGCAAAATCGCGCGTTTCCGGCAATTCTGCAAGAGCCATGCTAATTCGACCCGGATTCCCGTCCGGGTCGCCCGCGACACAGTTGTTGACTTTCATGCCGGACGGGCGGCCGCGCCGGGCCGACGGATGGCAGACCTTCCCTCCGCAGCGGCCTGCCGGTGTGCGCGGGCGTGCCGTTACTTGCGCATCAGGGTGGACTTGCCGAACAGGCTTTCGATCAGGTCAACCGCGAGCTTGGCGGTCCGGTTATGGTCGTCGAAGGCAGGGTTCAGCTCCATGACGTCCAGCGAACCCAGCCGACCGCTGTCGGCGATCATCTCCATGCACAACTGCGCCTCACGGTAGTTCGGCCCCCCCGGCACGGTGGTGCCCACGCCCGGGGCGATCGAGGGATCGAGGAAATCCACGTCAAAGCTGACGTGCAGGTGCGTGTTCGGATCCAGCCCCGAGAGCGCTTCGGTCATCGCCCGCTTCATGCCGACCTCGTCGATGTAGCGCATGTCGAGGATTTCCAGGCCGATATCGTGCACCAGCTTCTTCTCGCCGGCATCCACCGAACGAATGCCGATCTGGCGGATGTTGGAGGCGTCCACCGCGGGCGACTCGCCACTCAACGTGGTGAGCGCGGAGGGACCCAGGCCGCATAGGCACGCGACCGGCATGCCATGGATGTTGCCGGACGGCGTGATCCCGGAAGTATTGAAATCCGCATGCGCATCCAGCCAGAGCACGCGCAGCTTGCGCTGTTTCTGCCGGCAATACGCGGCGACCGCGCTGATCGAGCCGATCGCCAGGCAGTGGTCGCCGCCGAGCAGGATCGGCAGGCGGCCCTGCGCCAACTCCGCGCGCACCGCATCCATCACCGCGCGGTTCCAGGCAATCACCTGGTCAAGGTGGCGATAGCCTTCATGCGGCGGCTGCCAGGGATTGATCGGTCCGCCCAGGTTGCCCACATCGGCCACGTCGAAGCCGCGCGCCGCCAGAGCCTGGGCAAGCCCCGCCACGCGGAGGGCTTCCGGCCCCATGGAGGCACCGCGGTCGGCCGCACCGATGTCGGTGGGCGCGCCGATCAGGGAAACGCGGGTGGTGTCGGGCATGCTGGCGCTCGATGGCCGGATTGAGACTGTCGAGCATAGCCGCATGCAGGCCGTTTCTGCACGCGATGGCGGGCTTCAGGCCGTGGTCGTCGTCACTGCGTCCAGCGTCGAAAGCAGGCAATCCACCCAGGGCGCCAGGGCCGCGATGTCGCGGCTGGGCGACTTGCCCGACAATATCCGGTCCAGCTTCTGTGCGGCCACCCCGATCTCTTCCAGCCCGTAGCACGGCGCCGAGCCGGAGAGCCGATGCACCAGCGTGTGCAGCTCGCGCCAGGCCGGGGACTGCGCATCCTGCATGCAGGCACGCCAGAGGTCCGCTGCGTCGGCGCGCCGCTGCGGCAGCGCGGCGAAATAGGCCGCGCGCAGCGCCTCGTAGCGCGCCTCGAAATCCAGATCGTCGGATGCAGTCCCCACTTGCCGCGCCCCAAACGGAAAGGTGCCGCTCGCCCGATCACGCGGACCGACCAGAACGGCCGCACCCATCATAGCGCGCAAAGAAGAGAGCACTGTGAAGGTGGGCGGATTTTCTCCGGAGCGGATCGTGCGCGCTGCATCGAAACGAGGAATGGTGCCGCTTGTCCGACTCGAACGGACGACCTACTGATTACAAATCAGTTGCTCTACCAACTGAGCTAAAGCGGCGATCTGCGCATGCTACCAATCCGCGGTGTTGCGTAGGAGCACGCGAGCGGCGTGCCGATGCAGCAGGCGCCCGTTCAGAAGCAATCCACCGTCTGCGTCTGCAGGTCGCTGCGACCCGGCAACCAGGTCTGCCAGTTGAACCCCGATTGCGGCGGCAGCACGAAATCCACCCAATACACAGGCAAGGTCTCCACCCGTTGGCTGACCTGGGCGTTGAACCCGAGCGCCGCGATCTGGGCGCGGCGAGCGTCGGCGTTGGCCCCATCGTGGAACAGGCCCAGCGAAATCGTGTTCTGCTGGTCTCCCGCGGTGACGACGTAATAGTCGCGCACGTTCTTGGCGGAAAGCGCGCGCGCCGTGGCCAGCGCGGCATCGCGCGTCGGCAACGCCGGAAGGTAAACCCAGAAGCCGCGCGACTCGTGGGTCTGCCCCTCGCGATACTGGATGCGGGGCACGTGCGGCGTCAGCGCCTGCATCGCCGCGCGCATGTCGGTCTGTGTCGGAAACGGGCCGATGCTCTCGCAGCGATCCGAGGCCAGGGCAGCGCGCGATTCCGCCGCAGCCCGCACCGGCGCGCCCGCGCGTTCGGAAAGCAGCTTCAGTTCCGGCACGCCGGGATCGGTCGGCGGCGGCAGCGGTGCAGCCGGCGCGCGGCCGAACGCGAGCCAGGCGGCCACGCCGATATTGAACGCGATCAGCAGCAGGAAGAGAAGTCGATAAAACACGGGAGCGCAAGCGGATGGGCCCGCGCCTTTATACCGGAATCCGCTGGGCGCCCCAGAGCGCCAGTCCACGCAATACGGCATCGTCCAGTAAACATGCCCGCGGACCATGCCGATTTTCCTCGAGCATGGCCTTCAGCGAAGCGGCCCACCCGCCGTGCAGGAATATCGGCGGATCATCCAGATCGGCACGCTGCTTCGCGCGATACCACTCGACCAGCGCCGCCGCCGCACGCGCGCAGCCTGCCTGCAGTGCGCGCGCGGTGTCGTCGTCCGCGGTTTGCGCGAAAGCATCCCGGTTCGCATCCGCGATCGCGGTCGCGCCATGCAGCGAGCGCAACATCAGATCCGGCGAAGGTGCGATCAGACCTTCGCATTGCCTGCCTTTCGCATCCACCGCATCCAGCGTCAGCGCGGTGCCGCAGCCGGCGACGATCACGCTGGCGTCGTTCGCTTGCGAACGCGCGGCGGCCATCGCCAGGAAACGGTCTATGCCCAGCCGCTCCGGAACCCGATAGTAAGTCGTTATGCCGCAGCCCTGTCGCGGCGACCGCAACCACTCCATCTCCATCTTCGGCCAGGTTTGCAAGGCAGTGCGCAGGCGGTCAGCACGCGAGCCAGATGCAACCGATGCGACCAGCACGCGGGCAGGCACGGGCCAGCGCGCTAGCTGCACCTGCAACACCGCGTCGAAATCCGGTGCGTCCCAGGCCAGCGCGAAACGCTGCGCCAGCTCGCGGTCACACAGCCACGCGCCCTTCAGGCGCGAGTTGCCCAGATCGAACAGCCAGGTCGAGTTGTCAGCCTTCATGCTCATTTCGCACGCACCGACACTTCCGCACTGTCCACCCGTCTCTCTCCATGTGGCGTGCGCACGCGCAACGCGCCGCGCGCGTCCACCCCGATTGCCACGCCTTCGAATGCGCCGCGCGGGTCGTCCACGCGCAACGCGCGCCCGCGCAGCGCATCGTACCGCGCGTAATCGGACGCGAACGCGGCGAACCCGGATGCGGCGAAGACATCCAGCGCCTCGCACAGGTGTTCGATCATCGTCGCGGCCAGCTTGCTGCGCGCCGGCGTCGCGCCGGCGCCGATTTCATCGAGATCGGTGACCGGCTGCGCGATCGCGCCGCGAGCTTCTCGCGGCAGATGCAGATTGATGCCGACGCCGATCACCGCGTGGCACGGACCCAGGAATTCGCCACCCAACTCGATCAGGATGCCGGCGAGCTTGGCGTCGTGGTGCACCAGATCGTTGGGCCATTTCACGCCTACGCCTTGCATGCCGCGCTCTTCCAGCCCGCGCGCGGCGGCCACACCGATGGCCAGCGAGAGGCCGGACAACGCTGCATACCCTTGCCCGAAGCGCTTGAAGCACGAGAACGCCAGGTTGGTGGCGGGCGGCGACACCCAGGCGCGCCCGCGGCGCCCGCGACCGGCGGTCTGCATTTCCGCGAATACGAAGGCGCGATCAGGCAGGCCATCCACGCGGCGCAGCAGCTCGCTGGAAGTCGAGTCCAGCTTCCAGTGCACTTCCAGCGAGCCGAGTCGCTTGCGGACGGGCGTGGGCAGCGCACGCCGGATCGCGACCGCATCCAGCCGGTCGAGCGGACGGGTCAGTCGATAGCCTTCGCCGGCCTGTGCTTCGATGGGAAGGCCGGCGGCGCGCAGCGCCTCGATCTGCTTCCATACCGCCGTGCGGGAAACGCGCAGCCGCAGCGCCAGATCAGCACCGGATACAGGCGCTTCGGCCGAGAGCAGATCGAGCAATTCGGGGGTGGAAGTCATGGTCAGGGCCGGGTCCGGCGAATCGTGACCCGCCACGCTGGCGGGGTCGGCTGGTTTCTGTCAAGATGGCCGGCGCGCTCGAATCCGGGGGCTCCATGAAGCGTGTTTTCTTGCTGTTGACCGTGTTGAGTGCGGCAGGCCTGCCGCTCACCGCGGCTGCGCTCGACTATGGCCCCGGACCACGCATCCTGGCTGCCGAAACCAGCGCCCCATCGCTGCCGAGCACCCATGGTGACGAGAATCCGTTTTCGGAACTGGTCGCGCCGCACCGGGCGCATGCGGACGACGACGACTCCGGTTCCGCGCCGCCAGGCAACAGCAACAGCGACACGAAACCGTCGGCGCCCACGGCGCGCCGCAGCAATGCGCCGACGCCCGGCCCCGGCACGGCTGCCCCGCCGCGGCATGGCGTGCTGTCATGGCAGTCGCTGCTCCCCGGGTCCATCCAGTAATTGCTTCGGCGCAAGTTAAACCCCTTCCTGCTTAGCGCGGGCTGCTTCCACACCCCGTCATCCCTGCGGCGATGTTCGCGCCCTTTCTGACGGGGGTTGAGCATCACGCTGCCGTAAAGCTCAACCTGAACCGGCTGCCACCGAGTTCTTCAGAACGCTCGATCTGCAACTCGCCGCGATAAGCGCGCATGATGTCCTGCACGATCGCAAGACCGATGCCGTGGCCCTGCACGCGTTCGTCGCCGCGCACGCCACGTTGCAGATAGTGCTCTACCTGCTCCGGCGGAATCCCGGGGCCGTCGTCCTCCACCGTGATCTCAAGGCCTGGCCGCCACATCCGCGCGTGGGCCGGCGGCAGCACGCGTGCACTGAACAGCACGCGATGGCGCGCCCACTTGAAAGCGTTCTCCAGCAGGTTCCCGAGCAACTCCAGCAGATCGCCTTCCTCGCCATAGAAACGCGCGCCTTCGGCGATGTCGAATTCGCAGAGGATGTTTTTGGCCGCGTAGACCTTCTCCAGGCTCTGCACCACTGCTTCCGCGTGTCCCGCGATCGCCACGGGTGCGGCGAATTTGGCATGCCCCGAGGTCGCCGCGCGCGTGAGCTGGTAGGCAACGATCTGGTCCATGCGCTGGATCTGCTGCAGCACATCTTCGCGCAACGCGGAAGGATCGCTGGATTCCAGTTGCGAGCGCGTGACCGCGAGCGGCGTTTTCAGGCTGTGCGCAAGGTCGGCCAGGATGTTGCGGTTGCGCTTGAGGTTCTCGCGCTCGCTGTCGATGAAATCGTTGAGGCTGCCGGTCAGGCCACTCAGCTCCATCGGATAGGAGCCCGACAGGTGCTCGGCTTCGCCGCGCTCGATGCGCGCGAGATCGGCGGCGACACGCCGCAGCGGCCAAAGGCTCCAGCGCAGCAGGATCTGCTGCAGGATCAGCAGCACGAGGCCAAGCGCGGCCAGCCAACTGAACAGCGTGCGCCGGTAGGCGACGAGCTGCTCGTCGAACTGCGCCTCGCTCTCGGCGATGTTCACCGTGATGCGGAAATTGTTGTCGCCCCAGGCAATGCCTTGCCTCAATACGTAGACGTTTCCCGCATTGGTCGGCAGCGGGCCCTGAAACTGGGTCAGCCCGGGCGGCAGCAGCGTGTCGAACGGCAATTCGCGCCCCAGCGCGGAAGGCGATTCCCAGCGGAAATCACCTTGACCGACCACCACTGCATACAAGCCGGAGCCCGGCCGCGCGAAGTCAGGGTTGGGCGGAACCTCGGGCAGGATCACCTTGTCCGAACGATTGCTGACGTCGGTGCCGGCCAGATACGCATAAGCGTAACTTTGCAGGCGGTCGCGCAACGCCGAGAGTGCGGCCTGCGAATAGGCGCGATCCAGTGCGAAACCGGCCAGGCCGAGAAAACCGGCCAGCACCAGGCCCGTCGCAATGGTCGAACGGGCGGCGAGCGAAAGCGGCCGCTTGGGGTCTATGGGCATTCGCTCAAGTATGCCTCGCAACCGGACCTTGCGCGCGGTTGCGGCGGCCCGCGCGCGCGTGCACGCCGCACCGCCGCGGGCCCGGCATCATGCGGTGGCGCCTTCCTCGTTGCTCTCGTCGCGCGCAATCGCGAACCGATAACCGCGCCCGCGCACTGTTTCGATCGGCTTCAACGTGCTTTCCGGGTCGAGTTTGCGGCGCAGCCGCCCGATGAAGACTTCCAGCACGTTGGAATCGCGATCGAAATCCTGCTGGTAGATGTGCTCGGTGAGATCGGCCTTCGACACCAGCTCCCCGGCGTGCAGCATCAGGTATTCCAGCACCTTGTATTCGTAGCTGGTCAGATCGGCGTTCTTGCCGTCCACCGTGACCGTCTGCGCGGTGGTATCCAGGCGGATCGGCCCGCACGAAAGCACCGGCTTGGACCAACCCGATGCACGCCGCACCAGCGCGTTGATACGCGCCAGCAGTTCCTCGACATGGAAGGGCTTGACCAGGTAATCGTCGGCACCGTACTTCAGGCCCTCCACTTTGTCCTGCCACGACGAGCGCGCGGTCAGGATCAGGATCGGGAAGCTGCGCCCCTGCTCGCGCAATTGCCGCACCAGGTCCATGCCCGACATTTTCGGCAGGCCCAGATCCACGATCGCTAGGTCGAACGGCACCTCGCGGCCGAGGTACAGGCCCTCCTCGCCGTCCTGCGCGGCATCCACCGCAAACCCGTCGCGCTTCAGCCGTGCAGCCAACGTCTCGCGCAACGGCGCCTCATCCTCGACCAGCAGTATGCGCATGATTATCTCCCGCCCGATCCGTCTTTCTTGTGCTCGCGTTCCGGCGAGCCGTCGTTGGAGCGCAGTTGCATCACGCGCACGTGTCCGTCGGGCGTGAGCACCTTGATGCGATAGAGCTTGTTGCGACCGTTGGGAATGCTGTCGGCGGCGAGGATGCGGCCATTGGTCTGCTGCTGCACCTGCTGCACTGCGCGTTCCAGGCTCAACTGTTCGTGGCTGTTCTGCCGGTTGGTGGGCGGCGCTTCGCGCGCGCCGGCCGCGCCGGCGTCGAGAAGCAACGCGGCGGAAACGACAACGGCGGCCAGGGCAGAACGGATCGGCATACCTGCGATGATGAGGCTAGCCAATGAAATCATGCTGAACCGCGAACTTTATGCGGCTTTCGCGGCACGCGGCTGCACGGTTTCCAAAGCGGCCTCGATCGTTTCCCAGCCGGCATCGTCACGATGCGCGCGTTCCGAGAGCACGCGCCGGAATGCGCGACCGCCAGGCTGGCCGTGGTAGAGACCGAGCAGATGCCGTGCGATGTTCTGCAGGCGCACGCCGCGCGCCAGTTCGGCCTCGATGTAGGGCCGCATGGCGCGCAAAGCCTGTTCGCGCGATGGCGGTTGGCCGCCGAAGAGCGCCGCGCCCATTTCCGCCAGCGCATAAGGCTCGTGATACGCGAGCCGGCCGAGCATCGCGCCGTCCACGTGGCGCAAGTGTTCGCGCACGGATTCCAGGTCGGTGATGCCGCCGTTGATCACCACGGAGAACTGCGGAAAGTCGTGCTTCAGCCGATACACGCGCTCGTAATTCAAGGGCGGAATTTCGCGGTTCTCCCTGGGTGACAGGCCCTGCAGCCAGGCCTTGCGCGCGTGCACGATCAGGGTGCGCACGCCGGCGCCATCCATCGCATCCGCGAATCGCTGCAAATCCTCGTACTCGTCCTGCTCGTCCACCCCGATGCGGCACTTCACCGTCACCGGCACATCCACCGCTTCGCGTATCGCGCGAACACAATCGGAGACGAGTCCGGGCTCGCGCATCAGGCAGGCGCCGAAGCGGCCCGACTGCACCCGGTCGGAAGGACAACCGACATTGAGGTTGATCTCGTCGTAACCGGCCTGCGCACCGAAACGCGCGGCTTGTGCAAGTTCGTCGGGATCGGCGCCGCCCAATTGCAATGCGACCGGGTGTTCCTCCCGGCTGTGCTCCAGCAGGTGCAGCCGATTGCCGTGCACCAGCGCAGCCGACGTGACCATCTCGGTGTAGAGCCGCGCGTGCGGCGCGAGCAGGCGATGGAAGTACCGACAGTGCCTGTCGGTCCAGTCCATCATCGGCGCGACGCATAGCCTCCACGGCGCCAAATCCGCCTCTGTTTTCCGGTTTTCCGACGCCATTCTCGAACCGCTGCCGTTACCGCTTCAGCGGCATGATCTTCCAGGCGAAGTCGTAATTCCACTTGTCGTAGTACAAGTCGCCGCCGTCCCATTCGACCTCGCCGCGTTGCGAATCCACTGGGTCGGACCGGAAGAACTGCTTGGCCGGAACGAAGTCCCGCGAGAAACCGTCGTTGAAGGCGACGCGGAAATTGTCCAGACCGCCCAGGTAAAACCATTTCAGCGAGGGATCGCTGGAGTCGAGGCGGCCATAGGTGACGTCCACCGGAACCCAACCATATGGAGCGAGCCAGATCTCGGCCCAGTCGTGGATGTTGTTGTAATCGCCCGTGGTGAACGTCCAGCCCGACTGCCAGCGCGCGGGGATGCCATTCATGCGCATCAGCGTGATCAGCAGCATCGTCTGTTCGCCGCAATCGCCGTGACCGGCTTCGAGGGTGTAGGCGCTCAAGTCTGGAATCGTGGAGTATTCGCGCGCGCCGGCCCAAGGGATCTCGTCAACCGCGGCGAAAATCCGCTGCGCGATTTCATACGGATTGGTGGCGTCGCCGACGACCTGTCGCGAAAATACGCGCAACGGTTCGGTGAACACGATGTGCGGCGCGCGTTCGGCCACATACGGCGCAAGCTCCGGCGTGAGCTTCGCGGGCACCACTTTCGCGGGATCGATGGCGTGGTACTGCGCGTCGAGGGTGACTTCGTAAGTGATCCTGAACACTGTCGGCTTGCCAGCCTGGGCAGCCTGCTGCAGGTACACGGTGCGTTGCAGCGCCGATTCCGGCGCGATCTCGTGCGCGACGGGTTGACTGGAAAGGAAGCGGATGTCTTCCTGCTGGCCCGCGATTTCACGCGGATACGGAATCCACGCGCGAAGGGTCTTGCCGGCCGGCACGGCGCCGGCATCCACGGTCAGGGTCTGCGTGACCTGCACGCGTTGCGGCAGGACACTGGACGTGTCGGCGGCTTTCGCTTGCGCGATCACCGTGCGGTCGTAGTCCATGTAGCTGTCGTTGACCTGCTTCGGCAGGCCGCTGGCGACGAACGATGACTCGCCCTGCCGCCTTGCGCGCGCCTCTGCGCTCAGGTGGAACAGATTGGAAGGCGAGCGACTGAAATACACGCGCTGGCCGTCAATGACCATGTGCTCGAACAGGCCGTGCGCATCCCAGTCGGCGAATTCGGCGTCCGTCAGATCCGGAATCTGCTTGCGCACCTTCGCCTCGACCTCATCCGCGGTCAAGCTGAAGTCGTCGCGCATGCGCTGCATGCGAACGCGCTGGAACTCGAGTGCCGCTCGCATGTCCGGCGACAATCCCGGCTGCTTCAGCGCGGCCTCGATGCGCGCGTCCGCTGCCTGGAACTGGCCGGTGGTGACCAGCCCCGTGATCGCATCGAGGGAACTGTCCCCGCTGATGGTGGGCGGAGTGCCCGACGCGACACTCAGAGCTGGCAACGAAGTCGCCAATATCACGAACAAAACCCAGGAACAGGCGTTTCGACTCCGTTCGCTTCGCTCACTACGCTCAACGCGAACGGTCATTTTCCCTCTTCGCGCGCACCTGTACTGCTTCATGGCCCCCCGTCCACCGGCTTCGGCGCAAGCACCTGCTCCAGATAGTCGGTCTTGCCCTGCTCCCGAACGAGATGCGGATACTTCAGTCCGCCGTCGTAATGGATCGTGTACAGCTCCACCTCGCCATCGCTTTGTGCGCGTATTTGCAAAGGGGCCTTGCTTTGCTGCGCCCTGGCGATCGCATCGTGCAGCGCCTGCGCGCTGAACGGCCGATCGTTGATGGAGACAAGCTTCATGCCTGGTGCCAGTCCCGCCTTGAAAGCCGGTCCTTGCCAGAGCACGTCCACGACCTTGCCATCGCTTTCGAGGAACATGCCCACCGACGGCATGGCGTTGATGCCTTTGCCTTCGAGTTCTCCCATGCCGACGTTTTCGAGCGCCTTCTGATATGCGGAAGGCTTGTCGGTGTACACAAGCCGCCAACCGCTGGCTTCGATGCCGGACAGCAGCGGAACCTGGTCGCCCGTGCCGTTCACCCAGATGTGCAGGAACTTCGCCCAGTCGTACGGCTGGACCTTGTCGAGTGCTGCGACGACATCATCGAACTCGTAGGTGTGGGTCACGAAGCTGCCATTGTCCACGCCGAAGAAGGCCTTCGCGAAATCGTCGATCGAACGCCGGTCGCGGCTGAGCTCGCGGATCTTCATGTCGACCGCCAGCCATAGCAGTTCGCCTTCGCGATAGAAGTCGTTCTGCCGACGCCAGTTGGCCCACGCGCTGGGCGCGGAATAGTCCACGGCAATGGTGGTATCGATCAGCGGCCGCCAGTCGCGGCCGGTGCGATGCGCCATCTCCGATGCGCGGTACGCGAGCACGTCGCGCCAGGTCTCCGGCGTCCACAAGCCGCTGCGCGCGGTCAGCGTGTCGCCGAGGTACACCGTCAGTCCTTCGTACACCCACAGCAGCTTCGGTCTCTCGGGCTGCTCGAAATCGGGTTGCCACAGGCCCGCCGGACGCATGAACTTGCCGTTCCACGAGTGCGTGTATTCGTGCGGCAGCAGCGAGCCGTCGAGCATGAAGTGGTCGGCGTCGGCGAACATCTTCGCGCCGCTGCGGGCCTTGTCGTCACTGGACTGGTGATGCTCCAGGCCACCCACCGCCGTGTGGTCGCTCAAGGTCAGCAGCAGGTGGTAGCTGTCGTAATGATGCGAGTGGAACAGCGCCTGCGCCTGCTCGATCAGATGGCGAAAGCCCTCGATCTGCGAGTCGGAAATGGCAATGGCTTTCGCATCGTCGCCCACCATGTCGAGATAACGGTGCACCGAAGAGCCCGACGGGGTGAGATCGATCTGCCGGAAATACCTTCCGGCGATCACCGGCGAATCCACCAGCGTGTTGAACGGCTCGGGCTTGAAACTGATGCGTCCGCCGTCGCGCCTGTCCGTCTGCAAGGCGCTGGCGTATTGCCAGTCGGCAGGAATCACGAGCGAGGGCTGGTACATCTGCACCCTGGTCGGATACCCGGCCTGGTACAGCGCGACTTGGTCCCACGTGAGATCGATCAGATTCGTCGTGACCCGGTCGTGCGACGGGAACTGGAAGCGGATGTCCAGTTCATGCACGCCGGCCGGTATCGTCAAATGGAAGGTGAACCTGTCCAGTTCGTCACGCCGCCAGGGAATACGTTGTCCGCCGGCGCTGAACTCCAGTCCCATGATCTGTTCGATCGGGCCGTCCGGCGAGTGATCGCCGGGAATCCATTTCGGATAGTAAAGCGTCAAGGGGCCGGGCCTGACCGGCATCACCTCGTCCACATACAGGATCTTCTGTCCCGGATTGGGCAGGCTGACCGTCAACGCGACAGGGCCCGCGGGCGCCTTCGTGTTGTCCTTCGCCATGCAGGGTGCCGACGCCACCAGCACGAGGGCGCCAACAAGCAAACTCAGTCGTTTCATTCCGCCTCCCGAATGATTCGATGACTCGCATGGCGCGCCCAGGGCATCCAGGGCACCACGCAGGTTTTCACGCGCATCGGCGGTTTCGGTTACGCGCCGTTCCGGCCGTCCCGCGTCGCCACGAATGACTGGCCGGCACGCCGCTGCCACCAGATCCAGAGGAAATACAGGGGCACGCCGGCAAGCGTGATCAGGATGCTGGCGAAGGTGGACCAGAACTGCGCGTACAGCGAGTTGGCGACGACCACGAAGGTGGCGAGCACGAACAGCGCGGGAATCACCGGATAGCCGATCGCTCTATAGACGCGCGGGAAATCCGGGCGCTTCCTCCGAAGGATGAAGATGCCGATCACCGCCAGCGCGAGGAACGGCCACACGCCGAGCACATAGCCTTCGGCGAGCTGCATGAAGTCGCGCAGCAACACGTAGATGACCGCAATCACCACGATGAAGGCGATCGCGACGTAAGGCGTCTCGTATTTCGGATGCACCTTGCCGACCGTGCGGAAGAACAATCCGTCCTCGGCCATCGCGAAGAACACGCGCGGGCTGGACAGGATGCTGCCGTTGAGCGTGCCGAACACCGACAGCATCACCAGCGCGCCGACCAGCGATGCGCCGGCGCGTCCCATCACCGCGCCGGCGGCATCGGCGGCAACGGATTTCGATGCGGCCAGTTGCGGCAGCGGCAGCGCGCGCAGGTAGGCGGCGTTGATCAGCAGATAGACGACCATGACCACGATCACGCCACCGATCAGCGCCAGCGGCAGGTTGCGCTGCGGATTGCGCACCTCGCCCGACAACGTGGTCAGGTTCTCCCAGCCGTCGTAGGCCCACAGCGCGGCGACCAGGCCGATGCCGATGCCCGACCACTTCGCGACACCCATGGGTTCGGCGTTCAACGGATTCGCCTCGCCACCGGGCGCCAGGGCGAAGATCGCCACCGCAAGGCACACGATGGCGAGCACCTTGGCGCCGGTCGAGAGATTCTGGATCACCGCGCCGAGCTTCACCGAGCGATAGTTCGCCGCCGCCACGGCCACGATCAGCGCCGCCGCGATCAGGTGCTGGACCAACTCCGGGATCGGCACGAAGAAGCCCAGGTATTCGGCAAACAGCAGGCTTTGCGCCGCCCACGAGATCGGCGTGGTCAGCAGCCACATCCAGCCGAACAGGAACGCCAGCGGACGCCCATACGCCTCGCGCAGGTAGACGTAGGGACCGCCGGCCGCGGGGTACATCGCCGCGAGTTCGGCGATCGAAAGCGCGCCGAACAGCGCGACCACGCCGCCCAGGATCCACACGAGCGCGATGCCGGTCAGGTTGCCGGCTTGTGCGGCGATCGGAGACGGCACCCGGAAGATCCCGCTACCGATGATCACGCCGATCACCACCGCCATGCCGGTGACGAGGCCGAGTTTGCGCGGCAGTTCGCGCGGCACGCTTGCGGACGATTCGGTCATGACCGGATCGTACATGGTCGCTGCGGAGGTGTAGAGACAGCCGATGCATGACGAATGACACCGGAGTTCGTTCCGGCGGACACGCTCGACCGCCCGGCAGGCAGCGGTTCCCGGACGATCCGGACCTCTGCGGGGGCGGGAAAGCCATAACTCCCAGCTATGCCGGGTGCCTGTCTTTTCATTGGTGGACTGCAATGGCCGGTGAGTATGCTCGGCGAGTGCCGCATGCGGCTGGCCTGCAGCGGCGGAGACCGTGGGGTCGCGTGAAATGCTGACGCGATGAAGCAACAAACGCTGGCTGCATCAAGCCATCGCGCCAGTGCCAACAATTGGGGAGCACGTATCCATGAAGAGCACGTTTCGGCGTACGTCGCATCGCAACAACGTCTTCTTCCGGCGCAAGGCGCTGGCAATTGCCATCGGTTCGGCCGCCATGGGTTTCGCGGGCGTGGTGTCGGCCCAGGCGACCACGGGCACGATTTTCGGCACGGTCCCGGTGGCCCCCGGTGAAGCCATCCAGATCACGGGCGGCGCGGGCTTCAACCGCACCATCACCGTGGGGCCGTCCGGCAAGTACTCCATCACCCTGCCGGTCGGCACCTATACGGTTTCGCTGATACAGAACGGTCAGGTCGTCCAGTCGCAAACCGGGATCAGCCCGGCGGCTGCGGGCGCAGTCGAGGTGGATTTCGTCGCATCGGCGACGACGCCGGCGAATACGACCACGCTGTCCGCGATCAACGTCACGGGCAGGGCTCCGCCGATCGACGTGACGGCCACCAACCAGGTCACCACGATCACGGCCAAGCAGCTGCAGCAGCTGCCGCTGCAGCGCACGGCGGAAGACATCGCGATGCTGGCGCCAGGCGTGGGCATGGGGTCGCCCGAGCTTACCGGCGGTCCGCTGGGCACTCCGGTACTGGTATTCGGCGGCGCTTCCACAGCCGAGAACGCCTACTACATGGATGGCATGAACACCACCGAGCTGCTCAACAACCAGGGCGGCATCACCTTGCCGTATGGCGCCATCGAGCAGCAGCAGACCTTCATCAGCGGCTACGACGCACGGTATGGTCGCTCGATCGGCGGCGTGATCAACCAGATCGGCAAGAGCGGCTCCAACCAGTGGCATTTCGGCGCGCGCGCCTTGTGGCAGCCGGCGAGCTGGCAGTCGGATCCGGTCAATTACTACTATGCAAATCCGCTCGAGACCGAACCTGGCCAGCAGCCGGGTGACCTGCAAAGGTACCGCAAGGGCGATCGTTCCTCTGAAACCATCTACGACGCCTACGTCAGCGGACCGATCATCAAGGACAAGCTGTTCTTCTTCGTGGGCGCCGAGCAGGACGATGCTCATTTCAGCACGACCGATGCCAACGTCGGCACCGCCAACAGGAACTTCTACACCGATCACAAGCCCAAGCTTTACGCCAAGCTGAACTGGAACATCAACGACAGCAATGTCCTGAGCGTGACCGGGCTGCAGAATTCCTACAAACAGTGGGGCTCGTATGACGCGTTTGATTACGGTACCCAACAGACAATCCCCGGTGATGGGGGACTGAACCAGACGAGCAAGAACACCTTCCGCGTCTGGGTGGCCAATTACACGTCTTATCTCACCGACAACCTCACCCTGAACGCGACGTTCGGGAAGATGCATGGCCACTATTACACCAACCAGCCGGGGTTCCCGGGCTTCGACCCATCACTGCCGCACATTGCAAGCGCTTCCTACCAGGATCCGGCGTTCCTTCCGCCCGGAAGCACGGGCATCGACAATCACCAGGACAATTCCACCGAGGCGAATCCGGGCCATAAGGAAACGGTCATGAATTACCGGTTGAGCCTCGATTACAAATGGCGCGACCACGACTTCCAGGTCGGCATGGACAACATCAACTCCTGGGACTTGAGCGACGGCTACCAGAACACCGGCCCCGGTTACGAGTGGATCTATGGGCAATCCGATCCGGGTCAACCGATCTTCGCCGGCAATCCGGCGGTTCCGCCCTACGTGGGTCCGTCCACCCAGTGCGATGCGAGCCACTGCTACTACGTGCAAAAGCACGTTGATCTGAGCATTGCGTCCGTGCGCGTCGCGCAGCGCGCCTGGTACGTGATGGACAACTGGCAGGTGACGCCCAACCTGCTGTTGAACCTGGGCCTGCGCGACGACCAGTTCGTCAACTACGACGCGAACGGTGTTCCTTATATCAGGGAGACCAAGCCGCAATGGGCGCCCCGTTTCGGCTTCAGTTGGGACGTGCACGGCGATTCCACCCTGAAGGTGTTCGGCAATGCCGGCCGCTATTACCTCGCGCTGCCGGAGCAGGTGGCGTTGTCGATTGCCAACCCCGTCGTCAATGCCGGACTCTACGGTACTTACACCGGGATTGATCCGGCCACCGGCGAACCGATCGGCTTCACGCCGCTGCCGCAAAATCCGTCCACGGGTGTGTCGGTGGACAGCGAGTACGGGCAGCCGAAGGATCCGCGCATTTCCGCCGCCCAGAACATCAAGGCCGAGTTCTCCGACAACTTCGTGCTCGGCATGCAGCAGCAGTTCAACATGCTCGGGACGAGCTGGGTGTTCGGTGCCACCGGCACGTACCAGAAGATGAGCCGCATCATTGACGATTACGACTCCATCCAGAACGAGTGCGCGGCGGGACTCGCGCAAGGCTACACCTGGATGACGCCGGAAACCTGCACCAACTGGGCGCAGAGCCTGATCCTGATCAATCCGGGCGAGACCAGCAAGATCCTGATGAAGGCACCGGATGGCAGCCTCGTTCCGGTGACCCTGACCAAGGCGGACCAGGGCTTCACGAGAGGTCCGGAGCGCCGCTACTACTCGATCGACCTCTCATTGGAGCACGTCTGGGACGGCAAGTGGTTCGCCAAGTTCGACTACGTGTTCTCCAGGACATGGGGCAACGACGAAGGCCCTGTGAGCACCTATTCGCAACAGAGCGGCTCCTACGAATCCCTCACCACCGCATGGGACTTCCCGGAGAGGATGGACTACTCGTACGGCATATTGCCCAACGACCGCAGACACCAGTTCAAGATCTATGGCGCCTACGCAATCACCCCGGATTGGACGGTCGGCGCCAACCTATACATGGCCTCGGGTACGCCGCGCCTTTGCCGTGGTGCTTACGGCCCCGACCAGATCCGCCTGCATGGCTCCCGCACTTATTACTGGTGTGGTGGCGTACCGGTTCCCCCGGGCTCGCTGGGCCGCACGCCCTGGACCCACCAGTTGAGCCTCAACGTGGACTACAAACCGGGATGGGCCGACCACAAGCTCGACTTCAACTTCGCCGTGTTCAACGTGTTCAACCAGCAGACACCAGTGTTTTACAACGACGTGTTCGGGACGACCAGCAATCCAAACCCCAACTATGGGCAGGTCCAGGACACGTTGTCGCCACGCCATGCCCGCTTCTCAGTCTCCTACGACTTTTAAGTGCCGCCAGCGCACTCTCCCCCACGCCGGGCGCGAGCCCGGCGTTTTTTTGCAGGCGGCTTGCCGGTGGCGTAGCCTCCCGCAGCAGCTCCGCACATCGGTAACGGCATGACATCTTCAACGCCCGTGATTGCGCAGGATCCGTCCGGGCGGCCGCTCTCGCCCGTGGCCGCGCGCTTGCTGGCGAGGGCACGCAGGGAATGGGAACAGCGGCAGTTCGATGCCGCCGAACGATCGCTGGCGAACGTGCTGGCGCTGGCCCCGGATTGCCCGGAAGCAATTCGTTCATTGGGCATGGTCGCCCAGCGCCGCGGCAATCAGGCCAAGGCGGCCAGCTGTTTTCGTCGAGTTCTCGAAGCATGGCCCGACGATTCCGACCTGCGCGTCTGCCTCGGCATCGCCTTGTACGAGCAGGGAGACGTCGGCGAAGCCATCATGCATTTGCGGTACGGCTGCCAGCTTGCCCCCGAGTCCGCATCGGCATGGTTCAACCTTGGCGAGGCGCTCGGGCGTGAAGCGCACTCGGAAGACGCAGTGATGGCCTTGCGTCGCGCGGTCGAGCTTGATCCTTCCCATGTCCCGGCGCGGCTGTCACTTGCCCGCGTGCAGGCCAGCATCGGCCGGGTCGAGGCTGCAGTGGCGGGGTATCGCGAGGTTCTGCGCAAGGATCCTGCCAACGCCGAAGGGTGGTTCGGGTTGTCGAATCTCAACGCCGTGCGGTTCGATGCCGCGGATGCCGCGTCGCTGCAGCGCGCGTTGGCAACGCAAAACCTTTCCCCGCGCGATTACGAGCTGCTCGCCTTCTCCTACGCGAAGGCACTGGAAAACCAGGGCGACTACGCGCAGGCGTTCGAGGTGTTCGGACGCGCCAATGCATCGCGCCGCAAACGCGTCCGCTGGGATGCCGCGGGCGAACACAGGCGTGTCGAGGCGATCCAGCGCGTGTTCTCGGGAGAAATGCCGGCACCGCTGGATGCGCGGCTCGGCGAGGAGGCCATCCTGATCGTCAGCATCCCGCGCTCCGGCTCGACCTTGGTCGAGCAGATCCTCGCGTCGCACCCGGAAGTCGAGGGCGCGAACGAGATCAAGGACATGACCCAGGTCATCGACGCGGAAACCGAACGCCGCCATTCGGCCAGCTTCAATTCGGCGTTCCCGCTGTGGGTGCCGGATGCGACAGCGGAGGATTGGCAACGACTCGGTCGCGAATACCTGGAACGGACGGCGCGCTGGCGCAAGGCCAGGCCGCGGTTCACCGACAAGAGCCTGGTGAGCTGGTATCTGGTCGGTGCGGCACTGGCGATGATGCCGGCGGCGCGTGTCGTCGTCGTCCGGCGCGACCCGGTGGAAACCTGCCTGGGCTGTTTCCGCCAGTGTTTCAGCGAGCGAAGCGGTTTTGCCTGCGACCTGGATGAAATGGCCGATTACTGCATCGACTTCCTGCGCCTGACAGGCTTCTGGCGGGACAAGTATCCCGACCGCGTGCTCGACCTCCAGTACGAAATGCTGGTGGCCGAACCGGAGCGCGAGATCCGCCGCCTGCTGGACTTCTGCAATCTGGCGTTCGATCCCGCGTGCCTCGAATTCCACAAGACCGCGCGGACCGTGCAGAGCCTGCCGAGCGCGGCGCAGGTGCGGCAGCCGATGCGCCGCGACACCGCGCGCAGCGCACGGTATGGCGACAAGCTGGATCCCTTGCGCCGGCGGTTGCGCGATGCCGGCGTGCTTGCGGAATGAACGGCCGCGTGCCGCGCGTCTTTCACCTGATCGCGGCATGCCTGATACCGGCGCTGCTGGTGGCTTGCGCGCCGCTGCCGTCGCGCAATCCGATCGCCACGTGGGTGCCGTCGAACAACTACGATATCCGCAAGCCGCAACTGATCGTGCTGCATTTCACCGACGAGGATTCGGTTGCCGAAGCGCTGGACACCTTGCGGACGCGCAACAGTGGTGGTCCTGTCAGCGCGCACTACCTGATCGGCCGGGATGGCCACATCTATCAACTCGTCAGTGACGAGATGCGTGCCTGGCAGGCAGGCCCCGGACGCTGGGGCACGATGACCGATCTCAATTCCGCATCCATCGGCATCGAGATCGACAACAACGGCCACGAGCCGTTTCCGCCGATCCAGATCGAAAGCGTGCTCCGGCTTCTGACCGATCTCACCACCCGCTGGCATATTCCGCGCGCGCAGATCATCGGCCACGAAGATCTGGCTCCCGAGCGCAAGAACGATCCGGGTCCGTTGTTCCCCTGGGCGACGCTGGCGGCCGCCGGATTCGGCCTGTGGCCCGATCCGACAGCGGATCTGGTTAACCCTCCGATGGGCTTCGACCCGTGGATGGCACTCACCGCCATTGGCTATTCACTCGGCGATCCGCAGGCCACGGTGCGCGCTTTTCACAATCATTTCCGCGGCGACGACGGCGACACCCTGGATGCCGATGACCTGCGCATCCTCTACAACCTGGTGGGCAAGGTCGAGCGCGGCGACTCCGAGAAATAGGCCAGGCCCCGCGCGCTTCGCGCGCCGTATCTCGAAATGTCCAGGCCTTCGTCGCTGATTTGCGGCATCGCGCCGGCCATCACGTCGGCGAGATAGCGACCCGATCCGCACGCCATCGTCCAGCCCAGCGTGCCGTGGCCGGTATTGAGATACAGGTTCTGGAGCCGTGTGCCGCCGACCACCGGCGTGCCATCCGGTGTCGCCGGCCGCAAGCCTGCCCAGAACTCGCCCTCGCTCAAGTCGCCCCCTCGCGGGTAGAGATCGGCAAGGACTTTTTCCAGCGTTGCTCGGCGCCGCGCCGGTTTCGACAGATCGAAGCCGCACAATTCGGCCGTACCGCCGACGCGTATGCGCCGGTCGAACCGGGTCACCGCGACCTTGTAGGTTTCGTCGAGGACGGTGGATGCGGGCGCCATCGCCGGATCGGTGATCGGCACCGTCAGCGAATAGCCTTTCAATGGATACACCGGAAGACGGATTCCCAACGGCGCGAGCAGCCGCGCGGAGTAGCTGCCGAGCGCGAGTACGTAGCGATCCGCACGCTCGACCTTGCCATTGATGCGGGCGCCGACAACCCGGTCGCCGGAAGCTTCCAGCGCCTCGATCGTGCTATTGAAGCGGAACTCCACGCCGGCAGCTTTGGCGCGTTCCGCCAGCCGTTGCGTGAACAGCGCGCAATCGCCGGTCTGGTCATCGGGCAGGCGCAGCGCGCCGGCGAACCGATCCACGACGCCGGCCAGCGCCGGTTCGGCTTTCACGATGCCGGCGCGATCGAGCAGCTCGAATGGAACCCCGTAATGTTCGAGCACGACGATGTCGTGAGCGGCCGCGTCCAGTTGCGATTGCGTACGAAAGAGCTGCACGGTGCCGAGCCGACGGCTTTCGTAAGCCAACCCGAGTTCCGCGCGCAGTTTGTCGAGGCAATCACTGCTGTAGCGCGCCAGGCGAAGCATGCGCGCCTTGTTGATCGCGTAGCGATCCACCGTGCAATTGCGCAGCAGCCGCAACAGCCAGAGGTACTGGCGCGGATCGAGCCCCGGCTTGATCACCAGCGGCGAATGCGTCGTGAACAACCATTTCAACGCCTTCAGCGGCACGCCGGGCGCCGCCCAGGGAGACGCGTAGCCGGGCGAGATCTGGCCTGCGTTGGCGAAGCTGGTTTGCCGTCCCGGTCCGGCTTCGCGATCCACCACGGTCACTTCGAAGCCCGCGCGCGCCAGATACCACGCGCTGCTCACCCCGATCACGCCGCTGCCCAACACCAGTACGCGCATGGTTGACTCGTAAGCTTGCGGATTGCGTACGCGTCAAGGCGTCCGGACGAACGCCCGACGCGCGGTTGTCATTCGGCGTGATCGAATTCCGGCATCGCGTCGAACAGTTGGCCGCTGCGCCATTTCTCCGCGCCGGGGCGCTGGTAGACGACCTTGCCTCCGACGATGGTGTAGAGCACCCGCGTGCGCAGGATGTCCGCGGGTGACAACTTCAACAGGTCGCCGGAAAACACGTCGAGGTCGGCGAGCTTGCCTGGCGTGACCGAGCCCAGTTCGTGTTCCTCGAAAATCGCGTAGGCGTTGTTCCATGTGTAGGAGCGCAGTTCCTCCACGGGCGTCTTGGCCTGCGCGGGGAAGAAGGTCTTGCGGCCGTGGTCGTAGGCGCGGGTAACGCCGCAGTAGAAATTCGGGATCGGGTTGGTGTCCTCGACCGGCGTGTCGGTGCCGTCCAGCACGATCGCGCCGCTCCGGATCAGCGTCTGCCAGACGTAAGCACCCTCTTCCGCGCGTTGTTCGCCGAGCCGCGGCACCACCATCGGCGCGTCCGAACATGCATGGATGGATTGCATGGAAGCGATCACGCCCAATCCGGCGAAGCGCGGGATGTCGGCGGGATTCAGGTGCTGCGCGTGCTCGATGCGCCAGCGCAGCGCATGCGCCGCCGGATCTTCGGCGAAAATTCCCTGGTACATGTCCAGCAGTTCGCGGTTGGCGCGATCGCCGATGGCGTGGATGGACACCTGGAACCCGTCGCGCGCCGCGATCTTCGCGATCTGCTCCAGCTCGCCCATTGGCGTGACGTTCTTGCCTGTGACGCCGGGTGCGTCGCTGTAGGGTTCCAGGAACCACGCACTGCGCGTGCCGAGCGCGCCGTCGGAAACGGTCTCGCCCACGCCACGCACGGTGAAGTGGTTGTCCGCCGCGCCGATGATGCGGTATTCCGAAAGATGCTTGTCCAGGTCCGCGACGGATTCGCCGTCCACGTAGACGTACAGGCGCAACGGCAGACCCTTTTCGGCCTGCTTCTTCAGCCAGTCGATCGTTTTGAAATCATCGCCCTGGTCAACGAAGGTGGTGATGCCCTTGCTGATCTCGTTCTGCACCGCGAGTTGCAATTCCTTTTCATGGCGCGCTTCCTGCTCGGCAGGTGGCAAGTGCGCCAGATATTTTTGCTGCGCGGCATACACGGGGGCGGCCGCGGTGTCCTTCAGCATGCCGATCGCATGCCCATGCGCGTCGCGCACGATCGTTCCGCCCACCGGATCAGGCGTGCTGTCGGTGATGCCGGCGAGTTTCAGCGCGAGCGCGTTCGCATAAAGGCCGTGATAGCTCGCGGTGGTCAGCAACACCGGATTGTTCGGCGACGCGGCATCCAGGCTTGCCGGGAGCGGCAGCCCATTCAGGTTCGGCTGCGGCACGCGATTCCATTTGCTCTCCAGCCAACCGAAGCCGACGATCCACTCGCCGGGCCTCGACTTGGCCACGGCCGCTTTCACCATCGCGACCACTTCGTCCCAGTTCGCCGCTTTGCCGACGTTGATCTGCATCAGCGATTCGCCGGTTTGCATCAGGTGTCCATGGCCCTCGATGAATCCGGGCGTCACGAATGCGCCGTGCAAGTCCAGCACTTTCGTCTGTTTGCCGACATAGCGCGCCATCTCGTCGTCGCTGCCGACCGCCTGGATCTTGCCGTCGCGGATCGCGATGGCCTGCGCCTCCGGCTGCAGCGGGTCGAGCGTGGCGATGGTCGCGTGGCGCAGCACCAGGTCGGCCGGCTGCAATGCCGGCGGGAAGCCGGCGACGGGAGCGCCGGAAGCGAAGGCGCTCGCGACCACGGCGATCGCGGCGCACGGCAGCAGTCTGCGGAAGGATTTCATCGGACTCTCCCATTCGGCGCACAAGCACTACTCGCACCTTCGTGCTCCACGGCGCCGCGCCGAGCATAAGCGTTGCCGACCGCGGGCCACCAATGAAAAGACCGGCACCTGGCATAACCCTACGTTCTGGGCATGCAAACGGCTCGCGCTTGCCTCTAACGCTGCGTGAGCATCCGCTGTGCGAGCTGCCTGACCAGATCGAGGAAGCGCTTCTGCACCGGGTTCAAAGGATTGTCCGGCCGATGCATCGCATACAGCACGACATCCAGGTGCGGCTTCAGCGGGCGCCTCTGCACGCTCTTCGCGTCGCCGCAACGCGCGGTGAAGGGGTCCACCAGCGCCAACCCCTCGCCTTTCGCGACGAGCGAGTGCGCCAATTGGTAGGTCTGCACCGAGACGGCGGTGTGCGGCGCGGGCTCCACTTTCGCAAGATGGCTCTGCAGCATGTTGCCCAAAGCATCGCGCACCGCGATGCCGATCATGGCCTGATTGGCCAGCGCGCCGATCGGCAGCGGCTGCGCCAATTCCGCCTCGGGCCACCAGCCCGGCGGCGCGATCACCATGACCGGCCCGCGGCAGAGCACCCTCTGGCGGAGGGTTTGATGGCCGGTGTCCTGCAGCGTAAGCCCGATGTCGGTTTCGCGCAGCGTCAGCGACTCGCACATCGCCGCCGAATGCTGCGTGGACAGTTCGACGGTCACGTCCGGAAACGATTTGCGCAACAGCACGGTCGCCGTGGGCAGCAGGGCCAGCGCCAAAGTCGGCGTGCAGGTGACCCGGAGCGGACAGCTCCCCGGCTGGCCCATGTTCGTCGTGAGTCGCTGCAGCTCGTTTACATCCTGGATGATCTTCTCGATACGGTCGCGCAACAGCAGCGCCTGCTGGGTCGGCTGCAGGCGCCCGCGCACCCGGCTGAACAGGGCGAAGCCGAGCTTGTCTTCGGCATGCTGCAAGGCTTTGCTGGCGGCCGGTTGCGAGATGTCCAGCAACTTGGCAGCACCGGTGATGCTGCCGGTGGTCAGGACGGCATGAAAGAGTTCGATGTATCGCAGGCGCATGTCGCCTCCCCACCTTTTCGCGCCGCTGAGTCCAGCACAGGCGCGGTCATCAGGCAAACGCGCCTTCCCCAGGCGACCTGCCGGACGGCCAGTAAAACTCCCCAGAACCCTGAGTTATGCCTTGTACCCGTCTTTTCATTGGTGGCTGATGCCTGCCAATGGTTATGCTCCTCCGGCGTTTTTCGCTGAACGGATTCAGTTGCGGCACGGGGATTTCATGTTCGATCACGATGAAGCGGGCGGCCACGGCCAGTGGGGCCCGCCCTACCTTCTCTACCTGGGCAAGGCCGCCGACGACCTGGCCATCAAGACCGCCCGCGGGCTGGCCTTCTGGCGACCGGAGTGGTGCATCGGCCAGCTTCGCCATCCCGACTGCGACCTGACGCTCGGGTTGCCGGACATGAAACCGGCGCAGGCCAGGGCCGCGGGTGCGAACACCATGGTGATCGGCACCGCCAACGCCGGCGGCGTGATGGCGCGCGAGACCGTTGCCGATATCGTCGCCGCGCTGGACGCCGGCCTCAACGTGGTGTCCGGCCTTCACCAGAAGCTGCGCGAGAACGCCGACATCGTGGCCGCGGCGCGACGCAATGGCCGGGTGTTGTTCGACGCGCGCGAATTCACCGGCAAGCTGCCCGTCGGCAACGGCCGCAGGCGACCGGGTCGGCGGCTGCTCACGGTGGGCACCGATTGCTCGGTCGGCAAGATGTACACCACGCTCGCCATCGAGCGCAGCATGCACCGTCGCGGCCTCGCTGCGGACTTCCGCGCCACCGGCCAGACGGGCATCTTCGTCGCCGGCGGCGGCATCTCGGTGGATGCGGTGATCGCCGATTTCATCTCCGGCGCGGCCGAGGCGCTTTCGCCGGCGCGCGAAGACGGCGGCTGGGATCTCATCGAAGGCCAGGGTTCACTGTTCCATCCTTCGTATGCCGGCGTGTCGCTGGGCCTGCTCCACGGCTCCCAACCCGATGCCCTGGTGATGTGCCACGAACCCACCCGGCGCAACATGCGCGGCCTCCCCGGCTACCCGCTTCCCGATCTCGAGCGTTGCCTGGAAGTCAACCTCGTTGCAGCGCGGCTGACCAATCCCGCCGTGAAAGCCGTCGGCGTCGCACTCAACACTTCCAGGCTTTCCGAACAGGATGCGTTCGCCGCCTGCCGCGAGATCAGCGACCGGCTCGGCCTGCCCTGCCAGGACCCGGTCACCATGGGCGTCGAATCCATCGTGGATAACCTGCTTTCATGTTGCGCGGCCTGAACATCCGGCATCGCACCTTGCCGTTGCGGGCACCGTTCCGCATCTCGCGCGGGGTGAAGCATGCGGCGGATGTGATGACCATCGAGATCGAACAGGCGGGTTGCGTCGGGCGCGGCGAATCGGTCCCCTACGCGCGTTACGGCGAATCCATTGCGTCCGTGACCGACGAGATGGAAGCGCTGCGCAAGGACCTGTGCGCCGGCATGGGCAGGGACGAATTGCAGGTGCGTTTGTCTGCCGGCGCGGCACGCAATGCGCTGGATGCCGCATTGTGGGATCTGGAGTCGCGGCTCTGCCGCGTACCGGTGTCGGCACGCCTGGCCCGGCCGCCGCATTCGCCCGTTGTCACCGCGCTCACAGTCAGTCTTGATGCACCCGAAGAAATGGAGAAAGCCGCACGTCGCATCGCGAATGCGCGGCTGATCAAGGTCAAGGTCGGCGCCGACGATCCGGTCGCGCGGATCGAAGCGGTGCGGCGTGCGGCACCCTCGGCAAAACTCATCGTGGATCCCAATGAAAGCTGGACGATGGACATCCTGCGCGAGGCGCTGCCGGCGCTCGAGCGCGCGCGCGTCAGCCTGCTGGAGCAACCGCTGCGGGCCGGCGAGGACGAAGCCCTGCTGGGGTTTTCCAGCCGCATTCCGATCTGCGCGGACGAGTCCTGCCACACCACCTCGGACCTGCTTCCGCTGCTCAACCGCTATCAGGCGGTCAATATCAAGCTGGACAAGACCGGCGGCCTGACCGAGGCATGGCGCCTGCTGCACGCCGCAAAAGGCCGCGGCTTCCGCATCATGGTCGGTTGCATGGTGTGTTCTTCGCTGGGCATCGCGCCGGCGCTGGAGATCGCGGGCGAAGCGGAGTTCGTCGATCTGGACGGACCACTGTGGCTGGAGGGCGACCACGCCGGTGGCGTCCGCCTGCAGGACGGGCTGTTGACGCCGCCGTCACCGGGATTCTGGGGATGAGGCGGCGAGCGCGATTTTCAATTCGACGACTTGAGAGGGTAATGAGATGTTCGAGCCAGGCACGGCGCACACGTTGGTGAAACGATCCCTGTTGGTGACGACGATCGCGGCGGCCCTCGCGATCGCGGCATGCGCTCCGGCGCAAACCCTCTCGGCGATGGCCAATGCGCCGGTCACGCACACGGAGGCCTGGAAGGAAGCCCGGCCGGTCACCGCCGAACACGCGATGGTGGTCAGCGCGCAACATTACGCGACGATGGCCGGCGTGCAGATCCTGAAGGAAGGTGGCAATGCGATCGATGCCGCGGTGGCGGTCGGCTACGCGGAGGCCGTCGTGCATCCGTGCTGCGGCAACATCGGCGGCGGCGGCTTCATGACCATTCATTTGAAGGATGGCAGGAACCTGTTCCTCAACTTCCGCGAGAAGGCGCCGCTGAAAGCCACGCCGACCATGTTCCAGGACGCGCAGGGCAACGTGGTGCCGAACCGCAGCACCGATTCCTACCTGGGCGTGGGCGTGCCCGGTACGGTGATGGGCCTGAATACCGCGCTCGCGAAATACGGCACGATGTCGTTGAAGCAGGTCATGGCACCGGCGATCAAGCTGGCGCGCGATGGCTACGTGCTGCAGCGGGGCGACGTCAACATCCTCAACGACAGCACCGACGATTTCGCCAAACATCCCAATGTCGCGGCGATCTTCCTCAACCACGGCAAGCCCTTCGTCGCCGGCCAGCGGCTGGTGCAGAAGGACCTGGCGCACACGCTGGAAGAAATCGCGGAACACGGCACCGACGCGTTCTACAAGGGACCCGTCGCGCAGGCCGTGGTGAAGGCCAGCGAAGCCAACGGCGGCATCCTTTCGATGCAGGATTTCGCCGATTACACGGCGCAGTGGGAAACGCCGATCGAGTGCGAGTACCACGGCTACACGATCGTCTCGGCGCCACCGCCCAGCTCCGGCGGCACCACGTTGTGCATGATCGCGAACATTCTCGAGCCGTATCCGCTTGCCAAGTGGGGCTACGGCTCGGTCAAGTCCGTGCATTACTTCGCCGAGGCCGAGCGCCGAGCGTTTGCCGATCGCAACACGTATCTCGGCGATCCGGCCTTCGTGCACAACCCGATCGCACAACTGCTGTCGCCCGGGCACGCGGCGAGGCAGCGCGCCACGATCAACCCCGACAAGGCCACGCCTTCGTCCGAGGTCAAGGGCGATCTCGGCGCGACGGAGGGCGACCACACCACGCACTACTCGGTGATCGACAAGGACGGCAACGCGGTGGCCGTCACCTACACGATCAACTTCCTGTTCGGCATCCGCCAGATCGCCGGCGACACGGGATTCTTCCTCAACGACGAGATGGATGACTTCACTTCCAAGCCCGGCGTGGCGAATGCCGCCGGGCTGGTGCAGGGCAAGGTCAACCAGGTCGAACCCGGCAAGCGGCCGTTGAGCTCGATGACGCCCACGATCGTGATGAAAGACGGCAAACCGTTCATGCTCACCGGCAGCCCGGGGGACGCGACGATCATTTCCACCACGCTGCAAAGCATCCTCAACGTGGTGGATTACGGCATGAACCTGCAACAGGCCATCAACGCGCCGCGCATGCACCAGCAGTGGTATCCGCAGGAAATCTTCATCGAGCGCGGGATGCTCACGCCCAAGGCGCAAAAGACGCTGGAAGCGATGGGATACACCTTCAAATTCCTCAACGCCATGGGCGCGGACGAGGCCATCCTGATCGACCCCAAGACCGGCCTGCGCGAGGGCGCCAATGACCGGCGTCGCCCTGCGGGCCTGGCGGCGGGCTATTGACGAGGCACTGAATCAAAGGAGCGCGCCGCTTCGCCTGAGTGATGCATACCACGACCGCAACCGCTGAAACGCCGACCACCGGCGATGCCTCCATCGATGGAGTGGATCTGGCCGCATTGGCACGGCGCGTGGGCACGCCGTGCCATGTCTATTCCGCGTCCGCCATCCGGGACCGCATCGATGCACTGCAATCGGCGTTGCACAGGCTGGACGCACTGGTGTGCTATGCGGTCAAGGCCAACAGCAACCTCGCCGTCCTGCAGCTGATGGCGGGAGCCGGACTCGGAGCGGACATCGTGTCCGCCGGCGAGATGCGGCGCAGTCTGCGGGCAGGGATTCCAGCCGAACGCATCGTGTTTTCCGGCGTCGGCAAGAGCGCCGATGAAATCTCCGAAGCACTGGCCGCCGGCATTGCGCGCTTCAACGTGGAATCCGGGGATGAACTGCGTCTGCTGCAGCGCCTCGCGGCGGAACGCGACGTGATCGCGTGCGCCTCCGCGCGCGTGAACCCGGACGTCGACGCGCTCACCCACGCCAAGATTTCCACCGGCAAGTCGGAAAACAAGTTCGGCGTGAGCATCGAGGAGGCGCGCGAGTGGTTTTTCGGCAGCGCGCGGCTTACGCACGTGCGGCTGGATGGTCTGCACGTGCACATCGGTTCGCAGATGCTGGCCCTCGATCCGATCCGCATGGCGTTGCAGCGCGTGGCCGCTTTCTGGCGCGAACTCGCCGCCGCCGGGCATGTGATCCGCTGCATCGATGTCGGCGGTGGCCTCGGCGTGCGCTACCGTGCCGGTCGCGACCAACCGATCGACGTGCGGGAATACGCGAATGTCATCCGCGATGCGCTGGCCGGCTTCGACGGCCGCATCCTCTTGGAACCGGGGCGCTGGCTGGTGGCCGAAGCGGGCGTGCTGCTGACGCACGTGCTGCGCATCAAGCACGGCCGGCAACGGCGGTTCCTCGTGCTCGACGCGGCCATGACGGATCTGGTGCGGCCGAGCCTGTACGATGCATGGCACGAGATCGCGCCGGTGGTGAACAAGGGACGTTCACTGCAAACCTACGATGTCGTAGGTCCGGTTTGCGAAACCGGCGACACCTTTGCGCGCGACCGCGAGCTGCCGCAGTGCGAGCCCGGCGACCTGCTGATGATCAAAACCACCGGTGCCTACGGCGCCTCGATGGCATCGACCTTCAACTCGCGGCCGCTTGCCGCCGAAGTGCTGCTGGATCGCGGGCGTTACGCCGTGGTGCGCCGGCGACAAACCTTCGAGGAAATGATCGCCGGCGAGCAGGCGGCAGCCGACTGGGAGAGCACATGAAGCTTCCTGCCCGATCCGGACTGATGGGGCTGGGGTTGCTCCTCGGCGCAACAATCGCGCAAGCCGCCACGCCGCAAACGGACTCCGCGTCCGGCTACGACCGCCTGGTCAACGCGGTGGTCGCTTATTACCACCTGCCCGGCATCGCGGTCGGCGTGATCGAGAACGGCAAGATCGTCTACACGAAAGAGGTGGGCACGCTCGGCTCCGGCAAGCCCATCGATGGCGACACGCTGTTCGAGATCGCGTCCAACACCAAGGCGATGACCTCGACCCTGCTGGCGCGGCTGGTGCAGGAGGGCAAGCTGCGCTGGGATGATCCCGTGGCGAAATACCTGCCGTCATTCCGCATGTACGACCCGTGGGTCACGGCGAACATGCAGGTCGGCGACCTGCTGGTGCACCACAGCGGACTGCCCGAAGGCGCGGGTGATCTGATGCTGTGGCCGGAACCCAATGGCTTCACGCCACAGGACGTGGTGCACGGCCTGCAGTACCTGAAGCCGGCCTACAGCTTCCGCGCGGGCTACGCCTACGACAACACGCTCTACATCGTCGCCGGCGAGGTCGCGGCCGCTGCGGGTGGCGCGCCGTATCCCACGCTGATGCGCCGCGAGGTGTTCCAGCCACTGGGGATGACGCGCTGCCAGATCGGCACCTGGAACCGCGCCGAGGTGGGCAACGTCGCGAGCCCGCACGTTCTGAGCGACGGTCATTTCGTCGCGGAAGCCCCAAGCGGATCCATCGTGCACCCCGCCACCATGGACTCGGCGGGCGGGGTACGTTGCAGCCTGGACGACATGCTGACCTGGGCCATGAACTGGCTGGCACCGACGCCGAAGCAACTGGAATGGTTGTCGCCGCGACAGCGGCAGAAGGAATGGACCGCCTACACGCCCATGCCCATTTCGAAGCGCAAGCACGAGTGGGATGGCACATTGTTCTGGGGCTATGGCTACGGCTGGCGCATCGGCGACGTGGACGGCGAGATGACCGTGTCGCACACCGGCACGCTGTCGGGCATGTACTCGGCCGTCACGCTGCTCCCGTTCAAGAAGAGCGGCTTCGTCTTCCTGATCAATGCCGAGGCCGACAACGCGCGCACCGTGCTCGACGAAGTGCTCACCAAGCATTTCACCGCGCCGGACAAGGCCCGCAGTGTCACGAGCTATGCCGACGAGCTGGCGCGCGCGGACCAGCAGCGGCGCGTCTCGCGCGTACCCGATACGTCCTCGCGCAGATCCGCGAGGCCGACGGACCTGAAGAGCGAACTCGGCGTGTGGCGTGATCCGTGGTTCGGCGAGGCGAGCATTTGTGCGCGCGGCGACACGGTGCGCTTCGTTTCGAAGAAGTCGCCGATGCTGAGTGGGCAGGTGATGCGCGTCGGCACGCAATACCTCGTGCACTGGGATCATGGCGATGCCGAGGCATGGCTGCGTTTCCCAGGACAAGCCGACGGCATGCTGCACATGGCCAAGGTGGATCCCGATGCCGATTTCAGTTACGACTACGAAGATCTCGCCTTCAAGCGGGAGCGTCCATGTGAGTAAGGCCACGGCATTCGCTCTGACCTGTGCGCTCGCCATGACTGCCGGCGTGGCGACGGCCGATGCGCCATCCGCGATCTCGGCGGCGAAGACGATGGCCCAAGCGGGCATGGTGGATATCCGCTCGCTGGTGCCCGACATCGCCGAAGACATCAAGTATGCCGGCAGCGACAACTTCACCGGCGCGCGGGTGCCCGGCTATCGCGCCGCCAAGTGCTATCTGCTGAAACCGGCCGCCGAAGCGCTGGCGCGCGTCGAACACGCGCTGCGCAAGCAGCACATGCGCCTGAAGATCTGGGACTGCTACCGTCCGGCACGCGCGGTGGCGGCGTTCGTGCGCTGGGCGCACGACGGTGACCAGCGCACCAAGCCTGCGCATTACCCCAACGTGGACAAGAGCCAATTGCTGGGCGAATACATCGCGCCGGTATCGGGCCACAGCCGCGGCGCGACCGTGGACCTCGCCCTGATGCAATGCGATGCGCACGACGGGAACTGCCGGCCGCTCGACATGGGCACGCACTTCGATCTGTTCGATCCGCGTGCGCACACCGACTCGCCGCTGGCGACCGCCGCGCAACGCACCAACCGCCAGCGCCTGCTGCGCGCCATGGCCGCACAGGGTTTCGAGAATTATCCGGCCGAGTGGTGGCATTACACGCTGGCGATGCATCCGCAGCCGACCATGCTCTACGACGTCCCCGTGCAATGACTTTCCACGCAGAGGTCCCATCATGGCGCGCAAACTGTTTGCCCTGTCGGCACTCGCCTGGTTGTGCCTCGGCATGACTGCGCACGCGCAACCCGCGGAGCAGGCACGCGTCGCCGAAATCAACGCGCTGATGAGCCGTTACGCGGGCGACGTGCCGGGCGCCTCGCTGCTGGTGATCAAGGACGGCAAGGCAGTCGTCCGGCGCGGCTTCGGTTACGCGAACCTCGAAGCGCACATCAAGGCGGCCCCAGAAACCAATTACCGCCTTGCATCGGTCACCAAGCAGTTCACCGCAGCCTGCATCCTGCTGCTTAAGCAAGACGGCAAATTGAAGCTCACCGACCCGGTTCGCACATGGTTGCCGGAACTCCCGGCCAGCGACGACAAGATCACCATCGGTAACCTGCTGGCGCACACCAGCGGGCTGGTCGATTACGAAGACCTGATCCCGCCCGACCGCACCACGCAAATCAACGATGCCGATGTGCTGCGCATGATCGCTTCGCAGCACCGGCTCTACTTCGACCCCGGCAGTGCCCACCGCTACAGCAATGGCGGCTACGTGCTGCTGGGCCTGATCGTCGAACGCATCTCGGGCATGGATCTGGCCGATTTCATGAAGCGGCGCATCTTCCAGCCGCTGGGGATGGATCACACGCTGATGTACGAGCACGACCGCGGCCCGCAGGTTCCAGACCGCGCCTACGGCTACAGCGAGGCCGACGGCAAATGGACGCGCACCGACCAGAGCGTCACCAGCGCCACCCGCGGCGACGGCGGCGTCTATTCGAACATCGATGACCTGGCCAAGTGGAATGCGGCGCTGTACACCGACAAGCTGCTCGATGCGGACTCCCGGAACCTGGCGTTCACGCCGAAAGATCCCACCGACGATCCCGACGTGCTGTACGGATTCGGCTGGCGCCTGAGCGGCGACACCATGTGGCATTCCGGCGAAAGCATGGGCTTCCGCAACGTCATCATCCGCTGGCCGCAGCGGCACCTCGCCGTGATCATCCTCAGCAATCGCAACGAATTCCAGCCCTACCCCGCGGCGCTCACCATCGGCGAGCTGTTCCCGGGACGGTAGCGATTCCGCGAAGTCATCGCGCAGGCACAAGCGCTATGCTTCAGTCGTCCCGAACCGGGGAGATCGGAATGTCCTGGTGCCACCGCGCGGCCTTCGCGCTGATGATCATCGCCCTGCTGGCGATCACGGGTTGCCCGGCGACGCAAACAGCCGATCCAGCCCCTTCGCAAGCGGCGGCGCCACGGGGCGCGCCGGTCACCGCAAGCAGCGTTGGCGACGAACACGTCTCTACCCCGCGCTACAGGATCGACGTCAGCTACCCCGCGGCCGTCGGCGACGAAGCGCCGCTCTCCGCGATGCTGCACAGGATAGCCAAGGCGGCGGGACAGGGGTTCCTGCAGGCGTTGCCGGACCCCAGGATTTTCCCCGAATTCGCCAACCGGCAATTGCAGTTGCGGATCGATTTCAGGCTGGCCGCGCGCACCAGCGCGTTCACCAGCATCCGCGAGACCGGTTTCCAGGACACCGGCGGCGCGCATCCGGCACCGATCGACGCGGCGATCGTCTACGACATCCACGCGCAACGCCCCGTGCCGCTGGATGACCTGTTCGCCCGGCCGGATGCCGCGCGCGAGGCGCTGGCGGATTTCGCGCGCGCGGGGATCACGGAAAAGATCATGGCACAGGCACCCAAACCGGGCGAAGGTTCGCGCGAAGCGATCGGGGAATGGAAAGCCAACGCGATGCGGATGATTGTCGAAGGCACCGCACCCACGCAGCAGAATTTCGCCAACTTCATCGTGCGCGCCGGCGCGAGACCGGATGACCCGAGCCCCGGACTCAGGCTGGTCTTCCCGCCTTACCAGGTCGCGGCGTATGTTTACGGCACGCAAACGGTGGACGTGCCCGCGCGCGTGTTCGCCGCGTATCTCGAACCGCGGTACCGAGCTGCATTCGCGGCGGATTGACCTTGCATTGAGGGGGAGACATGCATCGGCAGTTTTTGCGCATCTTCGCGATCCTGATCCTGCCCGCCTGCGCGGGTACTGCTTTCGCGCAAGCCCGGAGCGGTGCCTGGCTGATGGGCGTGCTGCGCGACCAGGCATCGCAACACGCCGCGCAGGCGCGTGCGGCCCACGACGAAAAGGATGCCGCCACCTGGCGGGCCTGGGCCGGGCTTTACGGCAAGTTCTCGCACGACGCGCGCGTGCAGCAGGTGGATGCTGTGGCGTTCTCCCGCAACAACGCGAGATTCAACCAGCAGGAAGCACTGGTGATGGTGCGCAACGGCATCCAGCCCGCGGCCGACCTGTACAACGCCAGCGCGCAGATGTGGATGGACCTGGCGCAACAACTCGAAACCGGAAGCGGCACGCCGCAGGTCCGTTTCCCGGAGACGCAAATGCTGAGGCCGATCGCCGGGCTGGCCGGCACTCCATGGCAGGACCTGGGTGGACATCACGCGACCGACTGCCAGGTACTGGCGCAACGCGCGCAGAGCTGCCAATCGCAGCTGGCGCAAATGCGGCATCACAACCTCGTGACCGGACAGGGCAACGGCTTCCCCGAGGTGATGCAGCTGCGGCAATGCGATGCGGCGCAGGAGCTGTATCTGGCCCAATGCCAGCAGTGATCAGTCCGCAAGGTGCGCGATCGCGGCGGTGGCCGCGTCGCGATCGTTATCATCGAACAGGCTCAGCTCGTAACCCTGCAACGTGCCTTCATCGATGCAGCGCAGGTTGATGCTGTAGCCGTTCGGGTGCGAGCGCGGCACGTAGAACGATTTCACGCCGCAGTACCTGCAGAACAGATGCCGCGCGGTGCCGGTGTTGAAGCGGTATTCGGCGAGTGCGTCCTCGCCTTGCAGCAGGCGGAAGCGCGAAGCCGGCACGATCAGGTGCAGGAATCCGGCCATGCGGCAGATCGAACAGTTGCACTCCTGCACGGAAGGGTGCGCCGGCGCATCCACTTCGAAACGCACGCGACCGCAGTGGCAGCCGCCGCGATGGGTGATGATTTCTGTCATGCACGGGATCGTACTTCCGACACATCCGGCCCGCCAGCGTGCACACTAGGCTGATCCGATCCAGCCAAGGAGAAGCGCCATGCTCAAACCTTTGACCGTCGCACTTGCTCTCGCCTTTGCGGCCTCGGCGACGACTGCGCAAGCCGCGCCACCCGCTGCTTCCAGCGCCCAGGCCAAGCCGAACCTCACGCCGGACAATGCGCCGATCCCGGCGCCCGCGTGGGTGCGCAAGAGCAACGCCGATGCGATGGTGCTGATGGACGTGCTGGCGAAGTTCAATCCGGAATTCGCCTCGCGCTTCGGCCTGCCCGGTTATGACACCAAGGTGATCGACCTGAAGCCGAACGTGGATCAGCGCACCGTCGCGGCCTTGGTGCAGGCGCGCGACACGCTGCAGAAGGACCTGGCGAGCGAGACGGATCCGAACGTGCGCCAGGATCTGGAGATCATGATCAAGGCCGCGAGTCGCCAGATCGACCGCATCAAGCTGGATGACCAGTACCTGCTCGATTACAACGATGTCGGCGAGATCATCTTCCAGGGTGAATTCGCATTGCTGCAGGATGACGTACCGGCCGAGCGCCGCGCGCACGCGGTGGAACGCCTGAAGTGCTACGTCGGCATGGCACCGGGCTGCACGCCGGTGACGAAGGAAGCGCAAGCGTTGTTCACCGCCAGGCTGGACAACAAGAAACTGATCGGCCCCTACAGGATGGAGGTCGAGCAGAACCTCGCCAACAATGCACGTTACGTGGATGGCGTGCGCAAGCTGTTCGCCAAGTACAAGCTCGGCGGCAACGATGCGCTGAACGCGTTTGAGCAGCAGCTCGGCCAATACCAGACCTGGGTGAAATCCACCGTGCTGCCGCACGCGCGCACCGATTTCCGCCTGCCGGAACCGATCTATGCCAACAACCTGAAGGACGTCGGCCTGGACATCAGCCCGCAGGAGCTTATCAAGAAGGCCGAGCTGGAATTCATGGAGACGCAAAATGAAATGGAAATTCTTGCGCCGTACGTCGCCAAGGCCGAGGGCATCAAGGCCACCGATTACCGCGACGTGATCAAGGCGCTGAAGAAGGACCAGCTCGACCGCAATTCCATCGAGCCGTATTACCACGAGGTGATCGGCAAAATCGAAAACATCATCCGCACCCAGAACCTGGTCACCCTGCCAGAGCGGCAGATGCAGATGCGCGTGGCCTCGGAAGCCGAGAGCGCCGCCGAGCCGGCGCCGCACATGGATCCGCCGCCGCTGATCAACAACCACGGCCAGCGCGGCACCTTCGTCCTGCCGCTGGGCAATCCGCCCAATGGCCAGGGCAAGTCCGAAGCCTACGACGACTTCACCTGCCGCGCCTGCGCCTGGACGCTGACCGCGCACGAGGGCCGACCTGGCCACGAGTTGCAGTTCTCGGCCATGGTGGAGCACGGCGTGTCGCTCGCGCGGTCGCTGTTCGCCTTCAACAGCGTCAACGTGGAAGGCTGGGCGTTGTATTCGGAATTCATGATGGCGCCGTATGAGCCGGCCGGCGGGCAGATGATCCAGCTGCAACTGCGCCTGCTGCGTGCCGCACGCGCGATGCTCGATCCGATGCTGAACCTGGGACTGATCACGCGCGAACGCGCGCACGACATCCTGGTCAATGACGTGGGCCTTTCGGAAGCCTTCGCGCGCGAGGAACTGGACCGCTTCACCTTCCGCTCGCCAGGCCAGGCCACTGCGTATTTCTACGGCTACTCGCGCATCCTGGAACTGCGCGCGCATACGCAGATCGCGCTGGGCGACAAGTTCAACCTGAAGCAGTTCAACGATTTCATCATCGGCCAGGGCCTGCTGCCGCCGGATCAATTGGCCGAAGCAGTGGATACGCAGTTCATTCCGCAGCATGGCGGGAAGAGCGCCAATTAGTCAGCAAAACGGCAGGACACGCCTTGATGCAGGCCATGGATGGCCGAATCGAAGTGACGCCGGGGCCAAGGCGGAAAATATCAGAGCGGTTGAAAAGCGTCGCGAACGAAGGCAGATTGCGCGTCGCCGGAGCGCAGTGTACACGTCAGTACATGAGCATTTCCTCGGCCCGCAAAGCGGTACATCCCTGTACCGGGCCGGACGAGCACCAGCTCGCCGCCGCGCAATATGCCGAGCGCAGCAGCTTTTCAACCGCTCTTAATTCGGCAGCACGTAAAGAAGCACCGCGAAGAAATGGAGCACGCTGCCGAGCAGCACGAACGCGTGCCACAGCACGTTGTGGTAGCGCAGCTTCTTCCAGAGATGGAACGGCACGCCGAGCGTGTAGGCCGCGCCGCCGGCCAGCAACAGCGTGGTGCCGCCGACGCCCAACTTCGCCGACAGCGGCGCGAAGGTCAGCAGGCCCAGCCAGCCCATCACCAGGAACAGGCCGATCTTCAGCGCATGCCATTCGCGCCACCGCGTGAACTGCAACGCGATGCCCAGCGCGGCCAGTGACCAGACCGCTCCGAACAGCCACCATCCGCGTGCGCCTCCCAGTGCAATCAGCGCGAACGGCGTGTAGGTGCCGGCGATCAGCAGGTTGATCGCAATATGGTCCAGGCGGGAGAGCAACCGCGGCGCGATGTGTACCGGCAGCGCGTGATAAATCGTGGAGACCGTATACATCACGATCAGGGTGGCGCCGAACACGGCGCTGGCGGTCACGTCCAGCGCACCGCCATCCACCGCGGCGAACGCGACCAGCGTGGTCAGCCCGATGATGCTGAGCAGGATGCCCACGCTCTGCACGATGCCGTTCGCCATTTCCTCGGCGAAGGTGTAACCAGCCGATGACAACCACCCGCTGCGGGTCATGTGCATTCCTTGTTGCACGCCGGGGCGTTCATCGCGACGGCGCACCCCGGCTCATCCCGTCCATGGATCTGGATCCCGGCCAGTCCATGGCGGGGATGATGCCATCGCAATATGACAGTCAGTCCTTGCTGATCGTGAACTTGCCGAAATCGATGCCCAGGTTCCAGCCGCGACCATGCCCGGTCAGTGCCAGCGAAACATTGCCCTTGGTCATCACCGTGCTGCGCACCGAGCTTGATGCACCCGCGTGCGCCTCGGCGTTGCCGTAGGTGCCGAGCACTTCGCTGATGTCGTAGATGCCGGAGAACTTGCCGATACCGCTGATCTCCGATTTGCCGAAGCTCAGGCCGCCGCCCTTGCTGCGCAGGTGCACGCGCATGTGCTGGCCATTGGAACAGGTGATCGAGCCGGAACCGGATGAGGTCTTGTAGAACGCCGACCAGCCCGCGAGCGAGAACGTCATCCTGCAGCTGATCTCGTGCGCGGCATGCGCGGGTGCGGCGGAGAACAGGCCCGCGCCGGCCAGCAGCGCGGCCGCGACGAGCGAAGCGATGGTTGGACGCATGATCCCCTCCAGATTTGTACGTGCGCCCTTTTTACCGGAGCGCTCGCCCTGCGTCATCTGTCGGATCGCGTTCGGGTTGCGATCGTTCAGATTCGAATGTCCTTGTTGTCGGCCGTGTAATCTGTTTCGCATGAACCTGCCGGAAACGATCTGGACGATCGGTCATTCCACGCGCAGCGCGGAGGATTTGCTGGCCCTGCTCGCCGGCGAGCGAATCGAGGCGGTGGCGGACGTGCGGCGCTTCCCCGGCTCGCGCAAATACCCGCACTTCAATGCCGACAACCTGGCCCGCACCTTGCCCCCTGCGGGCATCGAATACGTGCCGTTTCCGGAACTGGGCGGCCGCCGCAAGCCGCTGCCGGATTCGCCCGAGACCGCCTGGCGGAACGAAGCATTCCGCGGCTACGCCGATTACATGCGCACACCGGAATTCGCCGCCGGCTTCGCGCGGCTCGCCGCGCTGGCGAGCAGAAAGCGCACCGCGGTCATGTGTTCGGAAGCAGTGTGGTGGCGCTGCCATCGCGGCCTTATCGCGGACTTGTTCAAGGCGCGCGGCGTCCGCGTGCTGCACATCCTGGATGCGCAGCACGTGGTCGAACATCCGTACACCTCCGCCGCGCATGTCACGGATGGTGAACTCGATTACCGCGCGGAAACGTGATCCGGCCGGCACGGCGGCACTGGACGGAGCGGGAATGCAGGCGTAGCGTGACTCTCAACCGGGGCGTCGCCGTCTCGGGACGTCTTGGTCCCCCTTCCACACGAGGAGGTGGCTTATGACGTCTGTCGTGCTCCATCCGCGCCACGAATTGGCGCCCCGTGCGATCCGCAGCTTCGCGATGGCGCTGGCGATCTCGTTGAACCTGGTCGCGCTGCTGATCGCCTTGCGACCGCTGCCGGTCACGCTGCCCGCCGCGCTACCCACGCCAACGACGCTGACGGCCAGACTGTGGCACCCGAGCAAGCCGATTCCCTTGCCCCCGATGCCGGATGCGCATGTGGTCAAGCACATCACCCACGCGCAACCGATCCGCTTGCCGCCGCCGCATCCCGTCATTGCTCCGGTGATTGACCAGCCCCCGCAAGTGGTGACGGCCGAAACGTCGAGCAACGTAAAGCCGGTCGATGTCACGAGCGGCTCCGGCGGCAACAACGACGCGACGATCGCCTACGAAACCGCGACGCCGCCGGAGTATCCGATCGCCGCGTTGCGCGAAGGCGTGCAAGGCACGGTGCTGCTGCGCGTGCTGGTGGACGCAACCGGCAAGCCTGTCCAGGTGGTGGTCCTGAAGAGCAGTGGTTCGCGCGAACTGGACAACGCCGCGCGCGACCACGTGCTGGCGGCGTGGCGCTTCCATCCCGCGCAACGCGATGGTCACGCGATCCAGGCGTGGGCGCAGGTGCCGGTGAAGTTCAGCCTGAGCAATCGCTAGCGCGATCGCAGCGCGCGGGCGCAATGCCCGCGCGCCTCCACCCATCACATCATTGATGAACCGACGCCTGCGCCTGCGCGGGCGCAGGTCTGCGCGTGGCGTGCACGACCACCCACACCAGCAGCGCCAGGCAAAACGCCGGAACCAGCAGCGGCAGCAACGCGATCGCTAGGATCGGCACCACCACCAGCGCCGCCAGTCCGATGCCGAACAGCGCGAACACGCCCCCGAACAGCGCACCGAACGCGCCGAACAGCGCGCCGAGCAATCCGAACGTGAGCTTGAAGATTCCGCCGATCAGCGCCGCCAGCAACCAGAACGCGCCGAGGAAGACGACCAGTACCAGCAATCCGAGTTCGATCATTTCTACTCTCCAACCCGCGCAACCGCTGTATCGGGTTGCATTGTGCGCTTTTCCAGGGTTCCGGAAAGCATGACTGACGGGGGACACCCGCGCATGACTTCCGGCGCATCCACTATTGTCAAGTTAGCACTATACTCCACTCCAGAATATGATGCACTGAAGCCATGCACGCGTGAGCGATACCGAAACACACCTCAAGAAATTCGAGAAGGAACTGGCCGCGGGCACGGTTTCGCTGGTGCTGCTGGCCGTGCTGGCCGCCGCGCGCGAACCACTCTACGGCTACCAGATCGCGAAAAGACTGGAGCAGGAAGCCGGCGGCGTGCTGGCCGGCAAGCAGAGCGCGCTCTACCCGGTGCTGCGGAACCTGAGCGCGGCGGAGCTGCTGGATACGCACGTGGAACCGTCGGTTGCCGGACCGCCGCGGCGCTATTACCGGATCACGCCACTCGGGCGGAAGGTGTTGCGCGAGTGGATCGAAGCCTGGACCGCCACGCGCCGCAGCGTGGATTCGATCATCAAGACTTGAGCGAGGCTGCCTTGGATATGAACTCGACACCCCAGACGATCGGCGAGTACCTCGATCAGTTGCGCGCGGCGCTGGCCGGCGCGGACCCGGCGATGATCCAGGACGCGCTGTACGACGCGGAGGAACACCTGCGCTCGGAACTGGCCGACAACCCCGGCATGAGCGAGGCCGAACTGCTGGCGAAGATCGTCGGCAGCTACGGCGCGCCCGAGGAAGTCGCGGAGATCTACCGCAACCAGGAAGCGACGGTGGTGCGCGCGTTGCGCCCGCCGCCGCGTCGCGAGCCGAGCAGCAACCCCATCGTGCGCTTCTTCGCTGTCGCCGGCGATCCGCATGCCTATGCGGCGATGTTCTACCTGCTGCTCTCGCTCGCCACCGGCATCTTCTATTTCACCTGGGCGGTCACCGGCATCGCGCTGTCCATGGCGTTCGCGCTGTCGCTGGTCGGCATCCCGTTCCTGATCCTGTTCTTCGGCTCGGTGCGCATGCTGAGTCTGCTGGAAGGCCGCATCGTCGAAGGCATGCTCGGCGTGCGCATGCCGCGGCGCCCGCCCTATCCCGACCGCGACCTGCCGCTGGGCAAGCGCATCGTGGCGATGTTCACCGACCCGCGTTCGTGGTCCAGCCTGTTCTACATGCTGGTGATGCTGCCGCTGGGGGTCATCTACTTCGTGCTGTTGATCCTCAGCACGGTGATTCCGGTTGCGTTGATGGCCGCTCCCATCCTGCAGGGATTCTGGCACCTGCCGGTCGCGCAGATCGGCGATATCCGGTTCTTCGCGCCGGCCTGGACTTACCCGATCGAATTCGTGATCGGCTTCTTCGGACTGTTCCTGGTGCTGCACGTGGCGCGCGGCATCGGCCGCATGCACGGCAACATTGCCAAGAGCCTGCTGGTGAAGATCGCCGCCTGAGCCGCCCCTAGGCGAACACGTCAATGGCGAGCAGGACGAATCCCGCCACCGCCAGCAGCAGGTGCAGGTACATCAGCCAGCGCGGCAGGAGTTGTCCCCGCTGCTGATAGACGAGGTTGAGCACCGCGCCGCCGCCCGCGGCGATCAGGAACAGGACCAGTGCCGCGATCGCAAGCCTCGGCACGCCGAAGGCGCAGGTCGCATACAGCAGCAGGGTCAATCCGGCCGCTGCGGGCAGGCCATGGAACATCGTCAGCCATGCCGGCGGATTGCGGCGGGTGGATTCGCGGATGACGGCCATGCTCAGCCCGAGGAAGGCTGTGATCGCGAACAGGATGAAGCTGGTCAGCAACATCGCTTGCGGGTGCATCGGCATTCCTCCCGGAATCCGATGATTCATCCTGTCACCACGACGGTGAAGAAGGTATGCAGACCTCGATTGCCGCGGGCTGGTACGAAGACATCCCCCGCCCTGAGCGGCGGGGGACGTCCGATCCGCTACATCACTGGCATGAGGCGAACTTGAAAGTGCCGACCCGGGTGCTCCAGTTGAACGCGCCCGTGTTCTTCAAGTACTCATTGGTGTACCAGAACGTGCAATCGTCCACCGGATCCACCGTCATGCCGCTGTAATCGCCCCAGCGGCTGAGGTTCTGCCCGCTCTGGGAACCGCTGCCGTCCATGATGCTCGACTCCGCGCTCAAGGTGCTGAGCGCGTCGGTGGCAAGGCGGCCGGCATAGCGGATCGCCGGATACATCGCGCTGCTGGATTCGCTGAAGCCCACCGCGATGTCGCCCAGCTTGTCCATCGCGACGGAAGGCATCCAGCGATAGTTGGTGTCCGGCGCATAGGACGATTGCTGGTAGACCGTCGGCTGCGCGGCGCTCAGGTTGCGCAGCTCGTACCAGCGCACGCCGGTGTACGGGTTCTTGCGCGAGGTGCCAACCTGCACCGATTGCGCCACCACCAGCGATTCGTGGTCACCGAAGTTGCGATAGGCCAGCCGGTACATCAGGCGATCGCCCAGCGAATCGAGCTGCTGGCGCGTGTTGACCTGAGGGATGCAGGTGCCGCCTCCGCACGCGGCGGAGAAATTCGCGACGGGAATCGCGATGGGGCCGGTCAGCGAGGTGTTGGACGGATTGCTCCAGTCCACATGGAACTTCCACATGTTCAGCTGGTTGGAAGTGAAGTTGAGCATGTAGTTCGGCGAGCCAGCCGGCGGCAATGTCGCGCTGTCCACGTTCGCCGGCAGCACGCCGCCGTAGCTGGTGGACAACTGGAAGCATTGCTGCGTCGCCGCCGCACCGGTCAACATCGAATTGCGATCGTAGGCGCACAGCTTGGCGCCCGCGAAGGTCTGGCCGTTGTTGAAGACGTTGAAAGTTTCGTAGTACGCGTCCGGCCAGACGCCCATCTTCGGATAGTCGGGGAACTGCGTGTTGCCGTAGGAGAACGCGTAGCGATACCAGGCGCCGGTGGCATCGGCGGTGGCCGACACGGCCACGCACTGGAGATAGGGCGTGGTGCTGACCGAAAACTGCGAAATGATCCAGCGTCCCGCGGCGCGATCCCACACCACCGTCGCGTCGCCGTCATTGTTTGCTTCGCACCCGCCGCCGAAACCGGCCCACAAGGTGCTGGTCGGCACCGGTCCGTAGATCACCGATTTGGTGGACTTGTCGAACACCGCGAAGCCGGTATTGACCATTTGCACATATTGCGTCGCGCCCACCGCGCCGATCGTGTCCGGCGGAGCGCTGTTGACCGTGAAAACGCCTTGCGGGCCCGCAAAGCCCTGGCCGACGCCGTCGAAGGTGGAACTCAACGCGGGCGCCGAGCCGAAGGCGCTGTTCTGCACCGCGCCATCGCCGCCACTGCCGCCACCGCCACCCGGCCCGTGGCTGCCGCTGATGAAGGGAATGAGATGCAGCGGATGCGCGTGCGGGCTCTTGGCGAAGTCATCAGGACGCGGCATCACGCCGCGCAGCGAAGGCAAGGTGTCATGTTTGACGGCCGGGGAAACTTCCGGCGGGCCGTTGTGCAACCCATTGTCGGCCCAGGCATGTTCCGGCACACCCGCCATGCCGGCCAATATGACCAGGCCGAACGCACCCACGCTGGGCCATTGACGGAAATTCATAATTCCCTCCTTAGAAATCAGCCTCTCCCCTGCCCTTCGACAGTAGCAGAGATGATGCGTAATGTGGTAGGCAGCACGAGCGCCGCCGCCGGCGCGCGGCAGACCCCGCGCAGCCGCACGCGCCTCCGCCAGCTCTTGTCCGGCAGCGCGGAAACATTTGGGAGAATGATCGCGGGTCGCTCGCGGACCGCATTCCGCCGCCATGCACGCAGATGCGGCCATCCCTGGCCGCCGTGCCCATCCCTGATGACCTTCCGGCATCCCTCCCTGGCGCCGCGCGCAAAGAAAACATCGCTTCCGTGAAAGCTGCGTGGACGAATTACCCTGTCCCTGCAGCCGGGCGGAGGTAACGCAACCCGATCCCGCAGGCGAGCGAGGCGAGCACCACCAGCACGATCGCGAACACGCGATGGGCAATCACCGGCCCGAACGGCAGCGCCAGCAGGCCAGTGCCGATCACCGGCAGGGAATTGGCGCTGTAGCAAACGAGCAGATAGCTCGACACCAGTTCCGCGCGCTGTTCCGCGGGCGCGATCTCGTTGATGATCTGCAGGCTGCCGCGGTAACCCAGCGCCATGGATGCGCCGGTGAGGACGGACGCCAGCACCAGCAATGGCATCGAGTGCAACGCCTCGGCCGACATCAGCAGGCAGAGCCCCACCCAGAGGGCCATCAGCGCCGCGATGATCGCCGCCCGCCCGCGCAGGGTACGGATCAGCAGCACTGTCGCCGCACCGCATGCAAAGAACAGCGCCACGATGCCGCCGATCAGCAACGGTTCGCGATCATGCAGGCTGCGCACCAGCAAGCCCGGGGCGAGTGCCGCGTAAAAGCCGCCCAACGCGAATGCCGCGAACGCGATCGCGGCCGGGGCGACGAATGCCAGACGCAGGTGGCGCGGCACCCCGATACGCGGACGCAACGACAGCTCGGCCGGCGTACGCACCGGTTCGGCGACGGTCTCCCTCACCCAACGCAACCCCACGATCATTATCACCAGCAGGAACAGGAAAGCGACATAACTGGTGCGCAGCGGCCACGGCGCGAACTGCGCCAGCGCACCCGCCAGCAACGCGCCGAACGCCAAGCCGCCGAGGTTGAAAGCGCTCGCCACTCGCGCCGCGCGCACGCGATCACCGTCGGGCTCCAGTTCGGCTATCCAGGCGGTCAGCGCTCCGGCGCCGAGCCCCGCGGCGAAGCCGTTGAGGATGCGTGCAGGAAACAGCCAGATCACGCTGCCCGCGAACAGAAACAGCAACGTGCTGCCGCAGGTGAGGACCAGCGCGACCAGAACCGTGCGGCGGCGGCCGATCTGGTCGGAAAGCCGCCCGAAGAAGAACAGCACCGCGAGATTGCCGATCACATACACCGCGTAGATCGCGGTGACGATCAGTTCGGAAAAGTGGAATGCGCGCCGGTAAGTCGGATACAGCGGCGTCAGGATCGTGCTGCCGACGTAGATCAGGGCGATGCCGAGAGCGGCGATCCACATGGAGCGGGTGTCGCGCGCGCCTTCGTGCATGCGTCAGGTTCGCGGATCAATGAAATATCCGGACAGATTGGCTGCGTCCATGTGAATGAAGCGTGCCATGCATCCCGCAAGCATGATTCGCTGGTGATCAAATAGTCGAATGCGCAGCTTGCGGAGGCGAATGGCGACCGGCCGTTGGCGGCTGTAAATCTCCCTCGATCACGGTGCGGCTAGCATTCCCCAATGACTCAACCCGATCTGCTCGGCTCCGACCCCGGCCTGCTGCTGGACGATTCCAGCGGCCGCATCCGCTACCTGCCGCAGGTGGTCGAGGCGGAGCGCGCGCAGGCATGGTTCGCGCAATTGCGCGACGGCATCGAATGGCACACTCAACGGCGCATGATGTACGAGCGCGAAGTGGACGTGCCGCGGCTTACCGCCAGCTTCCTGCTCGAAGATCCAGCGCTCCCGACCGCGGTGCGCGAAGCCGCGAACACGGTGCTGGGGCTGACGAACATCGCCTTCAACAGCGCCGGGCTGAATCTCTATCGCGACGGCAATGACAGCGTCGCTCCGCACAATGACCACCTGGAAGAACTGGAGCGCGGCTATCCCATCGCGCTGCTGTCGTTGGGCGCGACGCGACAAATGACCATCCGCGCCAAGCAACCGCCGCGGCGCGTACTGAACGTGGATCTCGAACCGGGCAGCCTGCTGATGATGAGCTGGCGCACGCAGCACCATTACGACCACGGCATCCCCAAAACGCGCGAGCCGGTGGGACCGCGCATCAGCATCGCCTTCCGGCGGAGGCCGGAAGCCACGACGGGCGGCGGGTTCTACGAACGCGGCCGCTGACGCGCCGCAGTTCAGCGCAGATAGGTGAACAGCGTGGCGATGTAGGCGCCGAGCGTAAGGGTCGCCATCGGCACCTGCAGCTTGTGGTACCACTCGCGCTTGGTCCAGGCGCCGATGGTGGCGGCCACCACGAAGAACAACTGGAATCCGAGATCGAGTGGCCGAGGCCACGCCTCCGTCAGCACCCTCACTTTGCAGATGCTGACCAGGAGCAGCAGCACCAGCATGCTGAAGAACCAGCGGTGGTGCGTGTAATAGTGCTTGCGCAAGTCGAGTGGGCGTTCTCGGTCCACGTCCGGCAGCACCAGGCCGGCCAGCAAGTACAGCGGCACGGTCTGCATCAGCACGATCCCGAAATCGGGAAACGTCCATCGCTGTGCGGGGCGTTCACGCAGGCCGAACATCGCCCACCACACCTGCACCGCGATCACCAGCACCAGCCCGGCCCAGGCCAGGGATGGCCAGTACGCGCGGACGCGCGAACGCGTCAGCATCAGCCCGCGCAGGCCCTGCAGTACCTGCGTGACCGCCAGGCCCAGGATGATCGAGATCAGGACGGAGAGATAGCTGAAGGCGTCCATGGCGCACCGCACGCGAAAGGTCGCGCGGAGGATACGCGATCACGCCACGGGCTTGTCGCGGAAATGTCGCAAAGCGGAGACGGCCCTGAAATCTTTCCCGGCTACGTTGTGAGCCTTGGACAAGCTTCGGCGTGCTTCAGCCCATGTCGAACACACCCGCGACGGGCAGGAGGAATCGATCATGGCTCCCTGCAAATTCTTGCTCATTACATCGGCCTTGATGGGCGTGGCCGGTTGCACCGGCTCCCCGCGCCACACCTCGGCGCTCGACTACATGCAAAGCAAGGCGACCTCGATGGGTCCTCCCGAGGACTGGAACTACGTGCATGTGGATCCCGAGCAGGCCCGGATCTACGTGGCCCACCAGACACAAATCGAAGTGGTGGACGCAACCAGCGGCGCGCCGCTCGGTGCCATATCGGACATCCGTGGCACGCAAAGTATCGTGACGGTGCCCGCCTTGAACCGAGGTTATGCGGAAAGCGGCAATGAAATCGCCGTGTTCGACTTGCGCAGCTTCAAGGTCCTCGCGCGGATTCCGGACAAAGGCCGATCAGGCGAAAGCCGCTGGCCGCGCGATTTCGCGCGCGGCCAATGATTACCGCCCGCCTGCGCTGCCGATGGGGGGCGCTGTCGCCTCTGCACGCGCTTCCGCTTCGAGAATTCGCAAGGTCTGGTCGCGCTCGGCATTCGGTCCCGCTCCGACCTCGGCGAGCAGCGCCTGGGCTTGCCTGCGGAGCGTTGCCGCGGCTTCGTGATTGCCGAGCGAGGCATCGGTCTGCGCGAGAGCGGCTTCCGCATGCGCGACCAATGCGGCT
>JBQCHG010000031.1:0-49855 GCA_051954935.1 Rhodanobacteraceae bacterium | reverse complement strand
CGAAGAACGCGGCGGTGGTGAACTTCGGGGCGGACTGGAAGCTGACGACGAACGTGAAGCTGGATGCGAGCTACGAGGGTCAGTGGGCGAGCAGCGCCAAGGACCAGGCGGCCAAGCTCAGCTTGAACGTCTCGTTCTGATGATGCGAGCGGAGCGGAGCGGCGCAACGCCGCTCCGCTCCGCGCAAGGATGTGTGTCGGCCCGCGGGCCGGCGTGAAGCGCGTGATATATTCAGCGGTCACGTTCGCGTTCACGCCATCATGAGTCTCCCTGAAGAACTCAAGCAGGCCGCGCTGGAATACCACCGCCATGCGCCGGCGGGAAAGATTCGCGTCACCCCCACCAAGTCGCTGTTGAACGCGCGCGAACTGTCGCTGGCGTATTCGCCGGGCGTGGCCGCCGCCTGCGAGGCGATCGTCGAGGATCCGCAGCAGGCGTCAGAACTCACCGCGCGCGGCAATCTCGTCGCGGTGATCACCAACGGCACCGCCGTGCTCGGCCTGGGCGACATCGGACCGCTCGCCGGCAAGCCGGTGATGGAAGGCAAGGGCGTGCTGTTCCGCAAGTTCGCCGGCATCGACGTCTTCGACATCGAGGTCGCGCAGAAAGACCCGGACAAGCTGGTGGACATCATCGCCGCGCTGGAGCCCACCTTCGGCGGCATCAATCTGGAAGACATCAAGGCGCCTGAGTGCTTCATCGTCGAGCGCAAGCTGCGTGAGCGGATGAAGATCCCCGTTTTCCACGACGACCAGCACGGCACCGCGATCATCGTCGGCGCGGCGCTGATCAACGCGCTGCGCGTGGTCGGCAAGAGCATCGGTGACGTGAGGATCGCCCACGCCGGCGCGGGTGCGGCCGGCATCGCATGTCTGGACATGCTGGTCGCGCTGGGCGTGAAGCCGGAGAACATCCTCGCGATCGACCGCGAAGGCGTGCTTTACACCGGTCGTGCCGGCATGGACGCGGATCGAGCGCGTTACGCGCGCGACACGAAAGCACGTTCGCTCGCGGAAATCGTGCAGGGCGCGGACGTATTCCTCGGGCTTTCCGCCGGTGGCGTGCTGAAGCCGGAACTGCTGGCCACGATGGCGGCGAAACCGATCATCCTGGCGCTGGCCAATCCGGAACCGGAGATCATGCCGGACGTCGCGTTGCGCCTGCGCCCGGATTGCGTGATCGCCACCGGTCGATCGGATTTCCCGAACCAGGTCAACAACGCGCTCTGTTTTCCGTACATCTTCCGCGGCGCGCTGGACGTGGGCGCGACCACCATCAACGAGGCGATGAAGGTCGCCTGCGTGCACGCGATCGCGGAGCTGGCGCGGCGCGAGGGCAGTGACATTGCCGCGCGTGCCTACGGCGGCAAGCCGCCGCACTTCGGATCGGATTACCTGATCCCGCAGCCGTTCGATCCGCGCCTGCTGGTGCAGCTTGCGCCGGCGGTGGCGAAAGCGGCGATGGAGTCGGGCGTCGCCACGCGGCCGATCGCGGACCTGTCCGCGTATACCGAAAAATTGATGCAGTTCGTGTTCCGCACCGGCCTGGTGATGAAGCCGGTGTTCGAGCGCGCCAAGGCCAATCCGCAGCGCGTGGTCTACGCAGAAGGCGAAGAGGAAACCGTGCTGCGCGCTGTGCAGACGGTGGTGGACGAGAAGCTGGCGCGGCCGATCCTGATCGGCCGCCCGGAAGTGATCGCGCGCCGCATCGAGCGCGTCGGCCTGCGTCTGGAGCCGGGCCGCGATTTCGAGCTGTGCAACATCCACTCCGACCCGCGCTTCGACGATTACTGGCAGCACTACTACGAGCTGATGCAACGGCGTGGCTTCACGCAGGCGCTGGCGAAGTCAGTGGTGCGCTCGCGTTCGACCGTGATCGCGGCGCTGATGGTGGCGCGCGGCGACGCGGACGCGATGATCTGCGGCACGGTCGGCCGCTACCAGAAGAAGCTCGCCCATGTATTGGATGTGATCGGGCTGGATCGCGGCGTGGAAGCACCGTCCTCGATGACCGCGATCGCCAACGAATCGGGCGTGTACTTCTACCTCGATACGCACGTGCAGGACGATCCCAGCGCCGAGCAGATCGCCGAAGCGACGCTGCAAGCTTCGTTGCGCCTGAAGCTGTTCGGCATCGAACCGAAAGTCGCATTGCTCGCGGCATCCAATTTCGGCAGTCGCGACAACGAGGTCACGCGCAAGCTGCAGGCCGCACTGGCCTTGATCCGCAAGCGTCTGCCCAAACTTGAAGTCGAGGGCGAGATGCAGGCGGACCTGGCGCTGAATCCCGAGCTGCGCGAGCGGGTATTCCCGAATTCGCGCCTGAAAGGCCGCGCCAACATGTTCGTGTTTCCGAACCTCGCGGCCGCCAATACGTCTTTCAACATGAGCCGGGTGATGTGCGATGGCGTGGTGATCGGCCCGATCCTGATGGGCGTGGCCAAGCCCGCGCACGTACTTACGCCGCAGGCCACCGTGCGCCGCGTGGTGAACATGAGCGCGATTGCGTGCGTGGAGGCGCAAATTCGCGCGGAAGCGCGAATTTAAAAAAAAGGAATGACCGCGCGGAAGCGCGAATTTAAAAAGGATGACCGCGCGGAAGCGGAACGCACACGCCGGAAATGAATCAAAGCTACTGCGCGCAAGCGATGTGCGCGAGGAAATAAAATGATGAACGACCTGACCCGCGAACTGCTCGATGTGGACCCCGATCCGGCCGAAACCCGCGAGTGGATCGAATCCATCGACGCGGTGATCAACGCCGAGGGCACCGAGCGCGCGCACCAGTTGCTGGAAAGGATGGTGGACGAAACCCGCCGCGCGGGCGGGCATCTGCCGTTCGAGCCGACTACGCAGTACATCAACACCATTCCGCCACACCTGGAGGCGAAATCGCCCGGTGATGCGGCAATGGAATGGCGCATCCGCAGCCTGATCCGCTGGAACGCGATGGCGATGGTGGTGCGCGCCAATCGCCGCCCGGGGGAACTTGGCGGCCATATCGCCAGCTTTGCGTCTTCGGCGACGCTTTATGACGTCGGCTTCAATCATTTCTGGCGCGCGCCGAGCGAGGATCATCCGGGCGACCTGATTTTCTACCAGGGCCATTCCAGTCCCGGCATCTACGCGCGTTCGTACCTGGAAGGCCGCTTCGACGAGCATCGCCTGGACAACTTCCGCATGGAAGTCGGCGGCCATGGCCTGTCCTCGTATCCGCATCCGTGGTTGATGCCCGACTACTGGCAGACACCGACCGTCTCCATGGGCCTCGGTCCGATCCAGGCGATCTATCAGGCGCAGTTCTGGAAATACCTGGAAAGCCGCGGCCTGATTCCGAAGACCGATCGCAAGATCTGGTGCTTCATGGGCGACGGCGAGTGCGACGAGCCCGAATCGCTCGGCGCGATTTCACTGGCCGGCCGTGAGGGCCTGGACAACCTGGTCTTCGTGATCAACTGCAACCTGCAGCGCCTGGATGGGCCGGTGCGCGGCAACGGCAAGATCATCCAGGAACTGGAAGGCGTGTTCCGCGGCGCCGACTGGAGCGTGATCAAGCTGATCTGGGGTTCGTACTGGGATCCGCTGCTGGCACGCGACACCAAGGGCGTGTTGCGCAAGCTGATGATGGAAACCGTGGACGGCGAATACCAGGCCTGCAAGGCATTCGGCGGCGCCTACACGCGCGAACATTTCTTCGGCAAGTATCCCGAGACCGCGGCGATGGTCGCGAACCTCTCCGACGACGACGTATGGCGCCTCAATCGCGGCGGCCACGATCCTCACAAGGTGTACGCGGCTTATCACGCGGCTTCGCAGACGCAAGGCATGCCGACCGTGATCCTGGCGAAAACCGTCAAGGGTTACGGCATGGGAGCGGCCGGCGAGTCGCAGAACATCACGCACCAGCAGAAAAAGATGCACGAGGAGGCGATCATCGCCTTCCGCGACCGCTTCAACATCCCGATTTCCGACGACAAGCTGAAAGGCGAGGAGATCGAATCGGTGCCGTATTACCACCCGGGCAAGGATTCGCCGGAAGTGGAATACATGCACGAGCGCCGCAAGGCGCTGGGCGGTTACTTGCCGCAGCGCAGGCGCAAGTCCGCGTCGCTGCCGGCTCCGGATCTCAAGGCCTTCGAGCAGATCACCAAGGGCACCGGCGAGCGCGAGATTTCCACCACCATGGCACTGGTGCGCGGCATGAACCTGCTGTTGCGCGACAAGCAGGTCGGTCCGCGCATCGTGCCGATCGTCGCGGACGAGGCGCGCACTTTCGGCATGGAAGGCATGTTCCGGCAGATCGGCATCTACGCGCCGTTCGGCCAGAAGTACAAGCCGCAGGATGCCGACCAACTGCTGTACTACCGCGAGGACGAGAAAGGCCAGGTGCTGCAGGAAGGCATCAGCGAGGCCGGCGGCATGTCGGCCTGGATCGCCGCGGCGACCAGTTATTCGGTCTCCGATCTGCCGATGCTGCCGTTCTTCATTTATTACTCCATGTTCGGCTTCCAGCGCATCGGCGACCTGGCCTGGGCCGCCGGCGATTCGCGCGCGCGCGGCTTCCTGATCGGCGGCACCTCCGGTCGCACCACGTTGAACGGCGAGGGCCTGCAGCACGAAGACGGTCAATCGCACCTGATGGCCGGCGCGATCCCGAACTGCCGCGCCTACGATCCGACGTTCTCGTATGAGGTCGCGGTGATCCTGCAGGACGGCATCCGCCGCATGCTGCACGAGCAGGAAGACGTGTACTACTACGTCACCGTGATGAACGAGAACTACGCGCATCCGGACATGCCGGAAGGCTGCGAGGAAGGCATCGTGCGCGGCATGTACCTGTTCCGCGACGGCGACAGTCCGATGCCTTCGGGTTCACCCACGGTGCAAGCCTCGTCCGACAAACAGGGCGAGAGCCGCGTGCCGGAAACCGACGGCCCGCGTCCGCGCGAAACCAAAGCGAATGCAAAGGCCGTGGTGAAATCCGGCGCTGCGGTTGCGAAGAAAAGTGCGAGCAAGTCGCGCGCCCCGCGCGTGCAGTTGCTGGGTTCGGGAACGATCCTGCGCGAGTGCATCGCCGCGGCGGAAATGCTGGAGCAGGAATTCGGCGTGATCGCGGACGTGTGGTCGTGCCCGAGCTTCTCGGAACTGCGCCGTGACGGCTTCGACTGCGAACGCTGGAACCGCCTGCATCCGGAAGCGAAGGACCACCGCGTGCCGTACGTGACCCAGTGTCTCGCCCAACATGACGGCCCGGCGATCGCCGCCACCGATTACGTGCGCGAATACGCCGACCAGGTCCGTGCGTTCATGCCACAGGGCAAGCGCTACGTGGTGCTCGGCACCGATGGCTACGGTCGCTCCGACACGCGCGAACACCTGCGCAGTTTCTTCGAGGTGGACCGCTACTGGATCGCGCACGCCGCGATCAGTGCGCTCGCCGCCGAAGGTGCGATGAACCCGCAGGATGTCGCCCGTGCAATCAAGCAATGGAAGCTGGATCCGGAAAAACCGAATCCGCTGACGGCCTGAGCTCCTCCTCCTCTCCACCGGGCGACAGGCCCGTTCGGTGGAGAGAGGCTCCAGTGTCGCTCGCGCACCGAGCACCCGGAGCGAAAAGCATTCCGTTACCATTTGCGCCGCGTTCGTGCGCCGAGGAGTCCGCGTGCAGCCGATCATCGATATCAGGAATGTCGAGAAGACTTATGAATCGGGCTTCCGGGCGCTGAAGGGCATCAACCTGGAAATCCGCAAGGGCGAAATCTTCGCCTTGCTCGGCCCCAATGGCGCGGGCAAGACGACATTGATCAATACCATTTGCGGCATCGTCAACCTGGGCGGTGGTTCGGTCACGGTCGACGGGCATGACATCGTCCGCGACTTCCGCACGACGCGAAAGATCATCGGGCTGGTGCCGCAGGAACTGACCACCGACGCGTTCGAAACGGTGTGGAACACGGTCAGCTTCAGCCGCGGATTGTTCGGCAAGGCCGCCAAGCCGGCCTACATCGAACAGCTGCTGAAGGATCTGTCGCTCTGGGACAAGCGCGACGCGAAAATCATGATGCTCTCCGGCGGCATGAAGCGGCGCGTGATGATCGCGAAAGCCTTGTCGCACGAGCCCTCCGTATTGTTCCTCGACGAACCCACCGCGGGAGTGGACGTCGAGTTGCGCCGCGACATGTGGGGATTGGTGCGGCGGCTGCGCGAGAGCGGCGTGACCATCATCCTGACCACGCACTACATCGACGAGGCCGAAGAGATGGCCGATCGCGTCGGCGTGATCAACAAGGGCGAGCTGATCGTGGTCGAGGACAAGGTCACGCTGATGCACAAGCTCGGCAAGAAGCGGTTGACGCTGCATCTGCAGGAGCCGCTCGATTCGTTGCCGGCGAACCTTTCGCATTACGCGCTGGAGTTGAACGCCGACAACACCGAGGTCACCTACACCTACGACAGCCAGGGCGAGCGCACCGGCATCGCCGCGTTGCTGCGCGACCTGAGCGAGTCCGGCATCCGTTACAAGGACCTGAGCACGCGCCAGGACTCGCTGGAACAAATCTTCGTCGGACTGGTGCGGGAAAAGGCATGAACCTCTACGCGATCCGCGCAATCTACAAATTCGAAATGGCGCGCACCGGACGCACCCTGATGCAGAGCGTGGCCTCGCCGGTGCTCTCGACCTCGTTGTATTTCGTGGTGTTCGGTTCGGCGATCGGTTCGCGCATCACCAGCGTGGAGGGCGTGAGCTACGGCGCCTTCATCATTCCCGGCCTGATCATGCTGTCGCTGCTGATGCAGAGCGTTTCCAACGCGTCTTTCGGGATCTATTTCCCGAAATTCGTCGGCACGATTTACGAGGTGCATTCCGCGCCGCTGTCTTACATCGAGATCATCTGCGGTTATGTCGGCGCAGCGGCGACCAAGGCGGCCATGGTGGGCCTCATCATCCTCGGCACTGCGCGCATCTTCGTGCCGTACTCGATTGCGCACCCGGGCGTGATGGTGCTGTTCCTGGTGTTGACCACGATCAGCTTCAGCCTGTTCGGCTTCATCATCGGCATCTGGGCGGACAATTTCGAGAAGCTGCAAGTCGTGCCACTGATGGTGATCACGCCGCTGACCTTTCTGGGCGGCAGTTTCTATTCGATCAGGATGCTGCCGCCGTTCTGGCAGAAGGTGACATTGTTCAATCCGGTGGTGTACCTGATCAGCGGCTTCCGCTGGAGTTTCTACGGGCTCGCCGATGTCGGCGTCGGCATCAGCCTGGCCGCGACGTTCGGGTTCCTGATCCTGTGCCTGGTCGCGGTGTGGTGGATCTTCAAGACCGGCTGGCGGCTGAAGGTGTGACCGCTCAGGTACGCTGACCAGACAAGGCTTCCTGGATAGCCTCCAGCGCATGCCCGCGGGTTTCGATCCCCGCGCGCAACAGCAGGATTGCCGCGATCACCATGGGAATGGCGATAGCCAATGCCGAAAGAGCGAAGTGATCGAACAGGCCCAGCACGCCGAGGCCTGCGCCCAGGATGCCGCCGGCTTTCGAACTCGCCGCGATCAGGCCGGAGCCGGTGCCGCGCAGGTGCACCGGGTAGATTTCCGCCGCGTACGGGATCAGCGTCGCGATCACGCCGCTGATCGCGATCAGCAGCAGCACGGTCGCGGCGACCGTGGCCGAGGCGAGCCGCAGGTCGAGCAGTGCGATCGCGCAGAACGCCAGCAGCGCCAGCGCGGTCAGTGCGATGAAGAGCACCAGGCATTTGATGCTGCTCCAGCTCTGGTAGAGCCATACCACCAAGGCGATGCCAGGCAGCGCCAGCAGCGCCGATTGCGCCAGAAGCGTGCTGGCGCCGTGCGCATCCACGCCCAGGCGAAGCAGGTTGCCCGGCAGCCACATCAGGAAACCGAAGTTCGCCAGCCCCCAGCTGAGGCCGCATACGATCAGGCCGATCGAAATCCGCGCGTGGCGGCCGCGCAACAATTGCCGCATTCCGGTCACCGCGCGAGGTTCGTCCAGCAGCGGCGGATCGGCTTCCTCGTCAACCGCCGCGACCCTGGCGTTGCCGGAAAACCGCGCCAGCACCATGCGCGCCTGCGCGTGCAGGCCGGCACTGGAAAGGAAGCGCGGCGATTCCGGAATATAGCGGTTGAGGAACACGATCAGCGCGCCAGTCGGCAGATTCAGCAGCCACAGCGCGCGCCAGCTGAAGGTGGGTTCGACCAGCGACGCCGCCCCGGCCGCGGCGAGATAACCGGCCGAGGTGCCGACCCCTCCGAGTGCCACCAGCAGCCAGCCGCGATGCGCGGCCGGCACCGCTTCGGCCATCAGCGTGAACGCGATCGGCAACATGCCGCCGGCCGCGGCGCCCATCATGAAGCACATCAGCAGGTTCCAGCCGAACGCCGGCATCGCGCCGCAGATCGCGGTGCCCATGAACATCAGTGCGGACAGCAGGATCGCCGCGCGGCGCCCGAACGTGTCGGCGAGACGCCCCCATACGATCGAGCCGATCGCGGTACCGGTGAGCGCGGACAGCGCCAGGTAACCCGCGGTGGAGTCGGCGATCGCATATTCGCGTGAGAGACCCGGCATTACGAAGCCGATCGTGGCCGGCTTCATCACGTCCACCGCCAGCGCGACCGCCAGCACCAGCACCAGCTTCCAGTGCTCGCGATTCAGGGGCACGCCGTCGGCTATCTGGAAATGCAGGTGCGAAGTGCCGCCATGCAAGGTGCGCTGCATCTGCTCGAAACGCGGCATCAGTCCGTAGCCTGCCAGCAGCACGCCGCACGGGATCAGCGCCATGCCGAGCAGCATCTGGGTGTCCATCGGCATGCCGGCCATCTGGTAGTGCATGGGGGCGGCCATCGCAAACATCGGCACATGCAGCAGCACGCCGGCGGTCACCATGACGCAACCTGCCCAGAACGCCAGCGGGTGGTGAAAAGCGATGCCTTGGACTTTCATGAACGAGTCGTGCGCGGCAGGAACGCCAGCTTAGCAAACACACGCAGTCGTCACGCTGCGTAATTGGCGATGAACGCGCGTTCTCAGATCAGTTGTGGTTCACCACCGATTGCATGTTGCGTGCGCAAGCTGTAGCCGGGCAATGACAAGGAGTCCGACGATGCAAATACCACGCAGGATGATTGCTCTCGCACCGTTCGTGCTGATGGCGGGCGGCGTGGCGCTTGCCCAGCAGGAACTTCCTCCGCCTCCGCCTCCTCCTCCGGGTGTTGCCACGCAACGCACCGTGACCACCACGACCACCACGACCTTCCCGCGCCCGGCCGACGCACTGAGCCAGGATGCAATCATGCAGGACATCGCCGCGGCCGGTTATCGCGACGTGGAGGATCTCGAATTCCGCAACGGACTATGGGTGGCCAAGGCCCACGATGGCGCAGGCAATCGGGTGAAGATCATGATCGCGCCGGTGAGCGGGCGCGTGTATACGGAGAACGAACCTTCGCGACTGGACAAGGATGAAATCGAGGCGCGCCTGACGGCGCAGGGCTACGAAGACGTGGACGACCTGGATTTCGATGACGGCATCTGGCGTGCCTCCGCGCGCGACAGTTCCGGCCAGAGCGTGGATCTGATCATCGATCCCACGGATGGCAGCGTGATCGCTTCCAAGCAGGATTGAACAACCAGGGTGTACGGCCGGCGCGGGATTCGCGCCGGCCGCTAGAGTGCGCGCGCATTGCAGCCTGACAAGAAACGGATGGTGAGCAGAGCTCATCCGGTCCATGCTTCGCGCTGTTCATCAAGGAGCGCAGTCATGGGTTTTCGCATCCGCGGCCTGCCAGCCGAGCTTTTTGCAGAATTGTTTTCGTTGTCCGACGAGGCACTCGCCGCGCGCGGCGCGGTGCGGGTGATCGCCGACAAGGCGCAGGGATACCCGTGCCGCATCAGCCTCACCGACGCGGAAGCCGGCGAAGAAGTGATCCTCACCCATCACGAACATCACGCCGTGGATTCGCCGTTCCGTTCCGGCTACGCGATATACGTCCGCGAAGGCGAGCGGACCTTCGATGATGTGGGTCGCGTGCCGGCGATGCTGCGTTCGCGGCTGCTGTCGCTGCGTGCGTTCGATACGCAAGGCATGTTGCTGGATGCCGAAGTGGCGGACGGAAACGAATTGGAAGCACTGATCGAGCGCTTGTTCGCGCACGCACGCGTTGCATACATCCATATCCATTTCGCCAAACCCGGCTGCTACGCGGCGCTGGTGGAGCGCGCATGAAAATCCGCCGCCTGAGGCCGATCAGGAGATTCCTACAGACGCCGGTGGTGTGCGCCGATCGCCTTGCGAAGCCGCTCTGCCGATCATTGGCGCATGGAGGCTCTCATGTCCGGCAGGGCGAATCCCGGTTCAATCTTCCGTTCCGGCGCACGCGCCGCCGCGTTGCTGTGCTTGCTGATCGCGGGTGAAGCGGGTGCGGGCGCGATCTACAAGTGCGTGAATGCGGGTGGTGCGCCTGCGTTCCAGGCGACGCCTTGCGCGGCTGAAGACACGCAAACGGCCGTGGAGATCCGCGAGCAGCCCCTGATCGATGCGGAGACGCCTCCTGTGTCCGTGGATGTCGTGCGGCCTGCTGCGGGCGGCATCCGCATCCGTCACGCCATGCCGCGCGAGAGGTCCCGGAGTCGAACTACGCCAGATCGCTTGCGTGCAACGCAAGCGATTTCCTGGGAATGCCGCGCGGCGGACGGCGAGGTGTTCTATCGCCATACACGTTGTCCGCATTCGGTACCGGGTGACGGCGTAATGCGGAGTGGCGGTACCTACGCACTCGGGCGCGGACGTGGCAGCCGCACTCGCGCGCGGAGCGCGTGGGATCCGGTACCGGTGCACGCGCACAAGGTTTCGCGCAGTGAAGCGTGCAGGCGGATCAATGCAGCCGCGGCCGTGGAACGCGACGGCAGCGTGCGGGACGAGCACGTATCCGTGTACGACCACGATGTGGGTCGCGATCCGTGCAGTGGCTATTGAGAATGTCTTGAACCGAAGCGCTGCATCACGCCGGCAACGCCTCGCGTCTGGGGCGTGCCTTGATCGAAGGCGGCTTGGCCGTGCCCGCGACCACTTTCGGCAATGGGTGCGTCACCTGCGCGGCCTCTTCCAGCAGCCACTCGCGGAATGCGATGAAACCGTTGTGTTCGCGCGAACGCTGCGGATAGACAAGGTAATGCCCGTAGCGCGCCTTCAGCACCTGCGGGAACAGTGCGACCAGCATGCCGGCCTCGATCAGCGGCTTCACCATGGTCGTACGGCCGAGCGCAATGCCGATGCCTTCCACCGCCGCGCGCTGTCGGGTTTCAGAATCGCTGAAAGACGCGGCATACCGTTTCGGCGGCTTGCCGCCGAACGTGGCGAACCATTCCAGCCACGGATCCTCGGGGCACAGCAGCGGCCATTCACCGAGCTGATCCAGCCGCGGCTTGCGGCCTTTCAACAATGAAGGACTCGCCACCGGAGTGAGCCATTCCTCGAACAGCGGCTCGGCTATCACGCCCGGCCACTGCCCCGGCCCGTAGCGCAGTGCCGCGTCGAAACGGCCATCGGCGAAGTCCACCAGCTCGATTGAGGAATCCAGGTTCAATTCCATTTCCGGATGCCGTTTCACGAACCGCGGCAGCCGCGGCAGTAGCCAGCTCGATCCCATCGATGGCGTCGCGGAAAGGTTCAGGACATTGGAACGCCGTCCGCACAGCGGTCGCAATGCCTGCTCGATCGCCTCGATGTGCGGCGCGACGTTTTCCAGCAACATTCGGCCTTCGGCCGTCAACGTGAGTCCGCGCGAACCGCGCACGAACAGCGGGCACCCCACACGTTGTTCCAGCGCCCGCATCTGATGACTGAGCGCGCTCACGGTGATGTGCTGGCGTTCCGCCGCACGGGTGAGGTTCTGCACCCGCGCGACCGCGACGAAGTCCTGCAAGGCGTTCAGAGGGGCTCGTGCCATTTCGAAAATTCTCAAGTCAGATTGGAAAAATCATCACTACCGCGTCGCCTATTGCCGCCATATCCTGCGCTTCCCAAGTCAATCACGCAACATCGGAGAAGGAAGCCATGTTGAATGAATTTGCAAAGATCGCAGGCGGCATGCTGTTCCTGCAGGGGCATGTCATGAGCCCGGAAACCGCGCGCCTGCTGGCGCAGGCGGAGCGTCCGCAACAGCGCAAGCCGCACGGCGGGAAGCGCCTTCCGAAGACTCGCAATGGCGAGGCGGGGGTTTACGCAATGCTGGTGGCGCTCGCGGCAATCTGGGGCGGCTCGTTCCTGTTCCAGCGGGTGGCGGCGAAGGATTTCGGACCGTTTCCGATGGTGGAGGTGCGGCTTGCGCTGGGTGCGCTGGTGCTGCTGCCGTTCCTGATCCGCGCTCGCGCGCGTTTCACGCGCGCGCGCTGGCTGGCGGTGATCGGCATCGGCGCGCTCAACACCACGTTGCCGTTCCTGCTGTTTGCATGGGGCGCCGAACGTGCGCCGGCCGGCGTCAGCGCGATTTCCAACAGCATGGCCGTTCCGTTCGCCGCGCTGGCCGCTTTCTTTGTTTTCGGAGAGCGCATTGGCGCGCGCCGCGCCGTCGCGCTGTTTGCCGGGTTGGTGGGAGTGGCAGTGCTGGCGAGCGGACACGTCGCCGGCTCCAACATCGGCGCGGCGGTGGCCGCCGGCACGCTGGCCGCGCTGATGTACGGCATCTCGGCCAATCTGCTGAAGCGCTATCTATCCGATCTGCCGCCCGCTGCGCTGGCTGCGGCAGCGCTGCTGTGCGGCGCGATCGAATTGGCACCCTTGGCATTCGCAGCCTGGCCGGCCGCACCGATCCCGACACATTCATGGACAAGCGTGGTTGCACTCGGCGTGTTCTGCACCGGCACCGCGTATGCGCTGTACTTCAAATTGATCCAGCGCATCGGTGCGCCGCGCGCGGCCATGGTCACATGGTTGGTACCGGTGTTCGGCGTGACATGGGGTTGGCTGTTCCTCGGCGAGCCGCTGACGCTGAGCATGGCCGCGGGTGGCGCGCTGATCCTGGGCGGGCTGATCTTCGGCCAGCGCGATGGGAATCCGCGACTGAAGTCAACTCCGGCCATCCGTCATGGCCACCCGGATGTCTGCAGTGATTGTGGCTGAACAGGAGAATCAGGCATGTGCACGCTTTCCCCTTCCGCGGCCAACGGGCTGCAAACCATTTGCGTGGATGAGGTTCGGCCGGTTGTGGTCGGGCCGGGTTGCCATCGTCGCGATCTGCCGAGCGGTTCCGGCATACGCGTCTGGGTCGTGGACATGGCGCCGGGCAGTGTCTGGCCCGTTGTAGACGAACACCCGACTGGCGAATGCGCCCAGGTGATCGAGGGCGAACTGATCGAGGGTGAGCAACGGTTCGGCCCGGGCACCTACCTGTTCTTCGAGCCGGGCAGCAGGCACCAGCCACGCACCGAATGTGGCGTGCGCTTGTTCGGCTTCAATCTGGACGAGCGCGTGCTATCCGGATCGTGAGCTGCACAACCCGGAAGCCATGCCATGCGCGCCTGCCACGAGGAACAGGGAGAACCGGAATGGCTTCCCGCTTTCCATCCGCGGATGAGTACTCGACGCAGGAAGCCCGCTACCCCCAACTGACTGTGGTGGACGTTCGCGACTGCGAGCAGACCGCGAGCGAGCCGTATCGCAACGACGTGTTGTCGAACGTCAACGGGGATTGCCTGCGGCTCGCGATCTTCGAGGGCGAGTATCGCTGGCACTGCCACCCGGATTCGGATGAACTCTTCCTGGTGGTGGCGGGGAAACTGCAGATCGAGTTGGATGGCCGTGGCACCCTCGAGCTGACCGAATGGAAATACGTGGTGGTTCCGGCCGGCATGATCCATCGCACGCGGGCGATCGGGCGCACGGTAAATCTCACCTTTGAAAGGCAAGGCGCCAAGGTGGTGTTTGTCGAGGACGCCGGTGATCCCTGATGCCGCTGCGGGATCGAGGACAGAAAATGCGCGCGGCGGGTACACTGGGGGCATGAAGCTGACCATTCGTCGCCTAGGGCTTCGCCCGCTGCAAACCCTGTTCATCGCCTCGGCAATCGCCTTGGCCGGCGGTTGTTCGCAGGGATCCGCGCCTGCGCCGACGCAAGCCAGCGCTCCGGCGCAATCTGTGCCGCAGGCCGATGCCGCGAAGAAGCTGGCGCTTTACAAGGCCATGCTGAACGACCATCGCGACGATCTGGCCGCGCCGATCGGAGAGGAGATCGTCAGCGATTACCCGAACACGCCGGCCGCGGCGGAAGTGCAGAAAACGTTGCCCGGAATCCAGGCCAAGGCCAAGGCGAAGGCCGAGCACGACCGCCTGGTCGCGTTGTGGTTGTACCAGACCGGCATGCAATCAGGCGGCAAGCAGATCACAGCCAGCATCACGAGCAGCAAGCCGGGCGGCGATGCCGCTGTGCGATTGATCCTGCGCCGGCATTCCAAATGGGGCCAGAGCGTGTACCTGTTCGGCAGCGGCAGCGGCTTCGTCTGTAAGGCCCAATGTGAGGTGCCGATGCGCTTCGACGGCAAGCCGGAAAAATGGAAGGCCTACCTGCCCAAGACCGGCGAACCCGCGCTGTTCATCAAGGATGATTCGCGCTTCATCAAGGCGATGGAACAGGCCAGGGTGATCGAGATGGACGTGGTCAGCAAGGACCACGGCAAGGAGGCGTTGACCTTCGAGGTCGGCGGCTATGATCCGGCGAAATTCCCTGAATTGCCGAAGAAATAGTCCGATCCGGCGGGCTGTTGAAAACGTGCGCGCCTGTGCGCATGATGCCGCCCAATCGAGGTGACGCGGCGTCAGGGGAGCCCATGGAAGAGAAGATCTGCGTTTTTGACGACGTCTACAACGATGTCTCGGCGCGTGCGCAGGCCGAACACGAAAAGGCCGGCGCCTTCGGCATGCTGGCGCGCATGAAATTATGGGATCGGCCCAAGGATGCCGACATCACGCTCGCCTCCACCGAGAAGCGCTATGAGCCGTTCTGGTTGGCCAAGGCCGCCCGGCGCACCGTCTACAAGCGCAAGGCGACCTACAAGCTGCGCATCGAGAATCCGCACGCGACCTCGGTGGAGTTGCTGGGGCAGAAGCTGCCACTGGATGCGCGGCGCGAGTTGCAGCTTCCGGCGCTGGAGGATTGCGAGCGCGTCAGCGCGCTGTCGGAATACTTCGACGGGCTGCACCGGCAGACCTCCGAAAAAACCCTGGCCGATTTCGCCGGCAATTACAGTTTCCGCGAAGTCAGCGGCAGCAGCGAACCGAATTTCATCGCGCCGACCGTCACCGCGGCATCGGTGCTGCAGCAGGTGAAGGCGCGGCTTTCGAGCCCGGTGGAGGCCGACCAGATTGATTCGGACGAGTTGGATCTGCAGGCGTTGAACCTGCTGTACCGGCCGGTGTACGCCTTCCAGTTCGCATGGAAGGACAAGCTGGGCGTGATCGAGATCGACGGGCTTTCCGGGCGCGTCAACAAGGAAGGCAGCATGCTGGGCAATGCGGTGCGCAAGCTGGGCTCGCGCGACGCGTTGTTCGACCTGGGCGCCGATTTCGCCGGCATGGTGCTTCCGGGCGGCACGATCATGGTGAAGCTGATAGACAAGCTGTCGAAGTAGCGACCAACCGATCCGCGGCCGGAAAAAACACGGCCGCCTTGCGGCGGCCGTATTCCCCTCCCCATCCCTCGTGGCGCATCAGTCGCTGCCGCCATCGGATATCGCCTTCAGCTTGTCCATTTCGGCCTTGTGTGCGATCACCCACCTGGTGTTTTCGGCGGGAATGCCCGGCGGGATCTTCGCCCACATCTTCTGGCCGTCCATCTGCACGCCCCAGGCGTAGATGCCGCTCTGCAAGAGCGCGAAGCTGCACAGCACGTAGTCCGTGGTGCTCATGCCGGCCGAGGCGAGCGCGGCGCGGAATACCGGTTCGCGGTCGAGGCGCGCGACGGTTTCGTCCACCGTCTGGGCATCGCCCTCGTCATCCCGATTCCCCAGTTCCGGATGTGCTTTCGCCGCCCGCATCAGCTCCTGCTGGGCCTTGATGTATTTCGCCATGACTTGATCGTCGAGGCGGAAGTGCGCCACTCGTTGCAGATCGGGATCGTCGCCTTTGGGCGCGCCGGCCTGCGCGCCGAGGCTCACGAGCGCGGTCAGCAGCGCCAGACAGGCCCATCGTGCGCGGATGGAAGAGAAGGGATTCGACATGGGAAATCCTCGCGCGCTCATTTGCTGCACTCGCCGATGCGTTTGCCACTCATGACCTGGGTCATGTTGGTCGTGTGGCCGTTCATGTCCATCGTCAGATGGGTTTCGCCGTGATAAGAGTTCGCCGAATCCCAGATCATGGTGCCGTGGCCGCTCATGTTTTCCTTGCCGGTGCAGCTCACGCCCCATTCGGCGCGGTTGCCGGAGAAGCTCATCCGGGTCCGCTCGCAATGCGTGCCCCGCGGCGATTTCTGTTCACCCAGGCCGTGATCCTTCGCCAGCATCTCCGGCGTGACACAGTGCTTGAAGGTCATGGGCGGCATCTTGTACGGCATGCCTTCCATCTCAGTCTGCGTGGTTATCTCCCACATGCCGGGCTTCATCGGATTCTCGCCGGCGAGGACCGGCATGGCGGCGAGGGCGAGCAGTCCCAGCAAAAGCGTGGTCTTCATGGATTTCTCCCAAGTTGGCCAGTGCGCGGGCGTGAGTCGATGGACGAGGCATATTCCAACGAGCGCTGTCCGCTTTCTATTCCAGAAGCTGCTCAATTCAGGCTCAGCGTTGCGTTTACCCACCTGCTTGCCGTTGATAGACTGCAGGCTCTGACCAGCGAAGGGGTGCGCGGGGCAGCATGGCGGAACCGATCTTGTCAGATATGACCGGTCAGTCTCGCCCTGCCGGTGCTTCCAGCGATTCCGTCGATCCGGTCCGGCCATTGAGCGAAGTGGAATTCGCCGATGCGGTCCGCGCGGCGCTGCGTCATTACCTCCGAACCGACCTGCTGCGCGAGAACCCGCTGCTGCGTTCGCGACTGTTGGCCGCAGCCCTGCGTGATGCCGAAGCGCCGATCACGCCGGTGCAGGTCTTGAAGGATCTGCTGCGCGCGCACTGCGAGCGCATCGGCGATGCACCCAAGCTTGCGGCGCTGCGGCGCGTGCTGGAGCTGACCTGGCTCACGCCGATGCGCAGCCAGCAGGTGGTGGCTGAAAGCCTGCATCTGAGCTGGAGCACCTACCGCCGCCGCCTGGCCGACGCGATGCAATTGTTGGTCGCGCAACTGTGGGAAGCCGAGTGTTCGTTGGCATATTCGGTTGAGCCCGGCGCCGGCTCGCGGCAGCGCGAGGGAGATCTCATCGCAACCGGGGCGCCCGGCGCTGCGGAAGCGCCTGCTGGCGAGGACGCATTGCCTCGGAAGCCGGCGCCATTGCCCATGGTCACCCGTCGTGGCCATTGGTTGCTTGTTTCCGTGTCCATCACGGTGGCGGCGGTCGCGCTCACCGCCGCCTTGCCCGGCTGGCGAGCTCGCAGCGTGCCGGCGCATGCCCGCACGGCGCCCCCGGCATCCACACCCGCCGCGAGCACGGTGACCTTGGCGGTGCTGCCGTTCCTCGACATGGATGCCAACCCCGACCAGCAATACCTCAGTGACGGCCTCACCGAGGAACTGATCAACAGGCTCGGCCGCTTCCCGCACCTGCGCGTGGCAGCGCGCACTTCGGCGTTCGTGTTCCGCGACAAACCGGTGGATGTACGTCAGGCTGCGCGCGCACTGGGTGTTGCCAACGTGCTGGAGGGCAGCGTGCAGCATTCCGGCGAGCGCCTGCGCGTGCGCGTCGCGTTGGTCAGCGCGCATGATGGTTATGAATTGTGGGCAGGCGAGTACGAACCGGCCGCGAGCGACCTGCTGACCGTCGAGGACGAAATCGCCGAAGCGGTGATCCGCGAACTGCAACCAAAACTCAGCGCCAAAATACTGGCCGACCTGCACGTGCGTGCAGGACTCGATCCGGCTGCGCACGATTTCTATCTGGTCGGCCTGCAATATCTCAATCGCCGCACCAGCTCCGATATCGGCCAGGCCATCGCCTATTTCCGGCGCGCGATCCAGGCCGATCCGGATTACGCGCCGGCATGGAGCGGCAGCGCCACGGCGTACGCGATCTGGCGCGACTACAACAGCGACGAGCCGCCCGACACGCATTACGAGGATGCACTTGCCGCAGCGAATCGCGCCACTGCGCTCGATCCGCAATTGGCCCGACCCCACGCGGTGCTGGGCTTGCTTCATGAGGAGCACTGGCGCTGGAGGGATGCCGAGCGCGAGTTCAAGTTGGCGCTGCAGCTCGACCCCAGCGACTCCGCCGCGCACCAGTGGTATGCCATGTACCTGTGGTTCCGCGGCGACATGGCCGGCGCCCTGCAGCAGATGAGGATGGCGCGGGATCTCGATCCGCTTTCACCGATCATCAATACCGATCTGGCGAGGGCCCTGCTGTACACCGGCGACGTCCACGGCGCGATGGCGCAGGCCCGCGCCGCGATCGCGCTGGAGCCACGCTTCTCGCTGGCCCATGCATTTCTCGCCGGAGCATTGAATGCGGGCGGTCACCGCGACGAAGCGATCGCCGAAACCCGCGCTGCGATAGCCCTGACGCCCGCACCGCATCCCTCAGCCTATCTGGGCTTTCTTGCGCAGTTGCAATTGCAGGCGGGTCAGCACACCGCTGCGCGCGAACAGCTCGACGCGCTGGAAGCGCGCGCGAGACGGCAATACGTTTCCGGCGTGGCGCTGGCGTTCCCCGAGTGGCAGCTTGGCGACAAGGATCGCGCATTCGCCAATCTCCTCCGTGCGGCGGACGATCATGACCACTTGCTGATGATGGTCAGCGGCTTCCGCAGCGAGGAGTGGTGTTCCGATCCGCGCTTCGCGCAGCTGCTGAAGAAGATGGGGCTGTCCGGATAACCGTACGCCCCGGGATCTTCACAGGCGTTGCGCGAGGCAGGGTCAGTCCTGCACCTCGTCGCAACGTCGTTCGGTCGTCGTGTACGTATCGTGCTTCTGGTGCTCGGCCTGCACGTGATGACCGATCGCGCCGCCCGCCACGGCGCCACCCACCGTCGCCAGTGTCTTGCCCTTGCCTTTGCCGACCTGGTGGCCGAGCAGGCCGCCGGCCACGGCGCCGATCGCGGTGCCGGCAACGCGATGCGTATCCCTGTGCGGCACCTGGTGCACGACCTGCACGTCGCGGCAAACCACCCGGGCCTGCGCGGGCGCCGCGTTGAAGGCGAGGGCGGCGGCCATCGCGATTGCTCCGCCGGCAAACTGCATGGATTTCATGATCGTTTCTCCTGAGCGGTTCACGCGTCCATGCTAGCGGTACAGGATGAACGTGGAGAGACGGGGCTTCGGGGTGTCCCCGGCGGTTCAGCGCCCAGTCGGGTGCCGGGGCAGTCTTGTTCAGGTGGCTTCGCCGAAACTGTAGTCGTGCGGCCGGCTGCGTTCGCGCACGGTCGTTCCCTGCAGTCACAGAAGGAGAACCCGCCATGCAAGGCAAAACCATTACCCAGTCCGCAAGTGTGCGCCGCTCGGCGGCACTGCTTGGCGCCGCGTTGCTGGGCGCAGCCGCTCTGGCGGTTGCGTCGCACGTTTCCGCACAGCAGGCCGATCTGGATTGCAAGATGAGCTTTTCGGTGAGCGGCTGGTCGGCGATCTACAAGCGTGCCGATGGCCACGGTGTGGTGACGTGCGAAAACGGCGAAAGCATGCCAGTGCATATCCGCGTGCGCGGCGGCGGGCTCACAGCCGGCAAGTGGCGCATCGACAACGGCAGCGGCACTTTCACCGACGTGCATCGCATCACCGACGTGCTGGGCGACTATGCCCAGGGTGAGGCCAATATCGGTGCGGTCAAGGCCGGGACAGCTCAGGTGCTGACCAAGGGCACCGTATCGCTCGCCCTGGCGGGCGTGGGTCAGGGTATCGACCTCGGCCTCTCGGGTGCGAAGTTCACCATCAGCCGCGCGGGTCGAGCGCACGAGATGCATCACGAGAAGTAATTGACCAATCGCCGGTTGCCAGTCGCCGCGGGCCTGTTCCCCGGCAATGGCAACCGGCGATCACCGGGCCGGGTTCGTCTATCCGGGCTTTCTCGGTTCGCCCGCTTCGGCAGCCCTCAAGCGCGCGCGCTTGCCGTGCTTGAGCTGCAGCATTGCAAGATCCGCTTGGCGATAGGCCTGTGCCAGCGACTGATCGCGATCGCGCAGGCCCGTGCCCAGCGTCGCCTCCACCTCGGCTTCCCGCAGCGCGGCGTCGGCGCGCATGGCCAACTGATCCAGTTCTGCCGGGCCGACGCCGATCGCCAGCACCGCGAATTCATCGCCGCCGATGCGCGCCACCGCATCGCCATGGCGCACCACGCTGCCTAGCGCACGCGCGGCGCGCACCAGCAGCGCGTCGCCGGCATCATGGCCGAGCGTGTCGTTGATGATCTTGAGATTGTCCAGATCGGCCATCAGCACGCCGGCACCGTGGCCATAGCGGCGACAGCGCGCGTCCTCGGCTTTCAGCAATCGCATCCAGCCACGCCGGTTGTATGCGCCCGTGAGCGGATCGGCGAGCGATTCAAGTTCGGCGCGCTCGGCGCGACCAACGATTTCAGCAAGTTCGAGGTCGTGCTCGAGCAGCGTGCCGAGCAGACGCGCCAGCAACCGCACCTGTGGCAGGTACGCGGCCAGTTCCGGTCCGTGAGGCGACGGATCGAAGCCGCACAGGGTTCCATATAGGCTCCCGTCGCCGCGCTGCAGCGGCACGCCGATATACGCGCGGATCGGCGCATCCTTCAGCAGAGGCGCATCGCGATAGAGCGGTTCCTTGAGTACATCCGGCGCGGCCTGGGGCGCCCCGCCGCGGCTCATGCGCGCGCACAGGCTGTCGAGCCAGGGCAATCGCGCACCGGGATGAAAGCCGTCGTGATCGCCTTCCATCGAAAGCAGCAGCCAATCGCTCCCATCGGTGCGCGTGAACGCCCACATCGCCATGCCGGTGTCCGAGCGCAGGCGCACCAGCACGGCGCGGCAGGCCTGATCGAAATTCTCGAACGGCCCCAACGTTTCCGGTGTGCCGCCAAGAGCGGTTGGTGGGATAAGCGGCGGGGATGGCGCTGCTGCGAATTCCGCGCTGGTCATGCGGGAGTGCCTGTTCCTTCAGAGCTCGTGTGGGTTCCGTTCCACCCGCGCGCGGCTCGCTGCTTTGCGCGAATTTCCATTGTAGGCCGATTGCACCGCGATAGAGCGGATGCGTTCACAAATCGCCGAAGTCGCGTTTCAGTTCACAATTTGTATCAAGTGTGATGTGCACGTCATGCGCACACCGGATCGAGCAAAGATGCGGGCGCCGGATTGGGTGACCGCGATGGCCGGTGTTAACCTGATCGGCCGCGCGTGGAGGCCCGCAATGCAAGACCTGCTGCTCCGCCTGAATCTCCCGAAATTGCCCGAGCGCATCGCGCACTTCAGCTTGCGGCTCGCCGGTGCGGTCGTGCTGCTGGTGGTGGGCATCTGGATCATCGGGCGGCTCGCCAACCTGATGCGGCGCGGCCTGCAGCGCGGCCATCTGGATCCCACCCTGATCGGCTTCCTGCGCAATGGCGTGTACGGCATCCTGATCGTGTTGCTGGTGGTCAGCCTGCTGCAACTGGTGGGATTGCCGAGCGCCTCGTTGATCGCGGCGGTCGGTGCGGCCGGACTGGCGATTGGCCTGGCGTTGCAGAGCTCGCTGTCGAACCTCGCCTGGGGCGTGCTGCTGATTTTGTTCAGGCCGTTCCGGGTGGGCGATTTCGTCCAGTTCGGGGCGATCATGGGTACGGTCGAGCGCGTGGACCTGATGCAAACCTATCTGATCATGCCGGACAACCGGCAGGCGATCGTGCCCAACTCCAAGGTTGGCGGCGACGCGATCATCAACTACAACCGGCTCGGCCAGCGTCGCTTCGAGATCACCGTGGGCATCGGTTATGGCGCAGACATCGGACAGGCGATCGAACTCGTGCGCAGACTGTTCGACACTGAGCAGAGAATCCTGAAAGATCCCGCGCCCGGCGTGTGGGTGTGCTCGCTCGACGCCAACAACAAGACAGTCGAGCTGGTGATCCGGGCCTGGGCGCATGTCAGCGATCTGTGGGAGGCGCAGACGGCCTTCATGCGCGCGGTGAAGGAGAAGTTCGAGGCCGAAGGCGTCACCGCGCCGGCCTCGCAGCATGAGATCACGGTCAAGCAGGTGATCAGTGACACCCAGGCGGAGTTGAAGCCTTGATGACGCCGCGGCGCGAATGCGCGAAACTCTGCGGTCTGTGCCCGTTGCAAAGAGTCAAGGGAAGAGCATGACGGATACGCGCGAAGCCACCGTGCCGGACATCGGCGATTTCACCGATGTACCTGTGATCGAGGTGCTGGTGAAACCCGGAGACCGGGTCGAAAAAGACCAGGGGCTGGTCACGCTGGAATCGGCCAAGGCCACGATGGAGGTGCCTGCGCCGTTCGCCGGCGTGGTGCGCGAAGTCAAGGTCAAGGAGAACGACACCGTTTCACGTGGCAGCGTGATTGCGCTGATCGAAGGCGAAGGCGCCGCTTCGGCGAAAAAGCCCGAGGCGCCGGCGCCTGCACAAGGCCTCCAGGAAAACGCACGGGCGCCGATCCAGGCAGAAGCCACGCCCACGAGCAACCCTGCTCCGCGCGAAGAGAAGCGCGTGCCCTCGCAAGCGCAGACCGGACAAGCCGGCGACTTCGCACCGCCGCACTCGCCACCGGTGCCGTTCGATGCCGGCACGGTCGCACCTGACAAGGTGCCTTACGCGAGCCCCGCTGTGCGTGCGTTCGCGCGCGAGCTGGGCGTGGACATCGCGCGCGTGCACGGTTCGGCACGTGGCGGTCGGATCACCAGGGAAGACGTGCAGGCGTTCGTGAAATCCGCGCTCGCAGGCAGCGTACCGGCGCAGGCGGCCGCGGCAGTGGGCAGTGGGCTCAACCTGCTGCCTTGGCCGCAAGTGGATTTTTCGAAGTACGGTGCGATCGAGGAGAAGCCGCTCTCGCGCATCAGGAAACTCTCCGGCGCCAACCTCTCGCGCAACTGGGCGATGATCCCGCACGTCACCCAGCACGAATCCGCCGACATCACCGAGATGGAGGCGTTCCGCAAGCAGCTCGGCGCCGAGAACAATGAAGTGAAGATCACGCCGCTGGTGTTCCTGATCAAGGCGGTGGTCGCGGCACTGAAGCAGTACCCGCAGTTCAACGCCTCGCTCGATGCCTCCGGCGAAAAACTGGTCCTGAAAAAATATTTCCACATCGGCATCGCGGTGGACACGCCCGATGGCCTGGTCGTGCCCGTGATCCGCGATTGCGACCGCAAAGGGTTGCTTGAGCTGGCGATCGAGCTTGGAGAAATTTCGAAGAAGGCGCGCGACAAGAAGCTCTCGCCCAACGACATGTCGGGCGGCTGCTTCTCGATTTCCTCGCTGGGCGGCATTGGCGGCACGTCGTTCACGCCGATCATCAATGCACCCGAAGTTGCGATCCTCGGCGTGTCGCGTTCCGGCATGCAACCGGTGTGGAACGGCAGCGCGTTCGAACCGCGCCTGATGCTGCCGCTGTCGCTGTCCTATGACCATCGCGTGATCGACGGCGCGGATGCGGCACGCTTCGCCGCGTACCTCGCACGCGTGCTCGGCGACCTGCGCCGGCTGCTGGTCTGAGGCGCGCGCGATGGCAAACATCGAACTGAAGGTCCCCGCGATCGGCGATTTCACCGACGTGCCGGTCATCGAAGTGCTGGTGAAACCCGGCGATCGCGTCGAGAAGGACCAAGGCCTGCTGACGCTGGAATCGGCGAAGGCCACCATGGAAGTCCCGGCCACCGCCGCCGGCATCATCAAGGAGCTGCGCGTCAAGGAAGGCGACACCGTTTCCGAAGGCAGCGTGATCGCGGTGGTGGAGACCAGTGCGTCTGCCGAAGCCAAACCACAAGTCGCCAACACCGAAGCCGAAAAGAAAGGGCAGGTGGAGAAATCCGCCGCCAGTGCAACCAACCCGTCGACACCTGCCGCATCCACGCAGAAGCCTGTCGCATCGGGTACGCAGGAAAGCGGTCGCAAAGCCGATTTCGAATGCCAGGTCTGCGTGCTCGGTTCCGGCCCCGGCGGTTATACCGCCGCCTTCCGTGCCGCCGATCTCGGCCTCGATACCATCCTGATCGAACGCTACGAGCGACTCGGCGGCGTGTGCTTGAACGTCGGCTGCATTCCGTCCAAGGCGCTGCTGCACGCGGCCGACCTGATCAATGACGTCGAACTGATGGCCGGGCACGGGATCGTGTTCGGCAAACCGAAGATCGAGCTCGACAAGCTCCGCGCGTTCAAGGACGGCGTGGTCGCCAAGCTCACCGGCGGCCTCGCCACGATGGCGAAACAACGCAAGGTGCGCGGTGTGCGCGGCACCGGAACGTTCGTATCGCCGCACGAGATCGAAGTGGAGACGAGCGAAGGCAAGAAGCTCGTTCGTTTCGAAAAATGCATCATCGCCGCGGGTTCGCAGGCGGTGAAATTGCCGGGCCTGCCGTGGGGCGATCCGCGCGTCATGGATTCCACCGACGCGCTGATGCTCGGAGAAATCCCGAAGAAGCTGCTGGTGATCGGCGGCGGCATCATCGGCCTGGAGATGGCTTGCGTGTACGACGCGCTCGGATCCGAAGTCACGGTCGTGGAACTCTTCGACCAGTTGATGCCAGGCACCGATCCGGACCTGGTGCGGCCGCTGCAACAGCGCATCGCGAAACGCTACGCCGGCATCCACCTGAAGACGAAAGTTGCTTCCGCCAAGGCGCAAAAGAACGGCATCGAAGTCACCTTCGAGGGCGCCGATTCAAAACAAGATGCTGTACCGAAACCGCAAATTTTCGACCGCGTGCTGTGCGCGGTCGGGCGCACGCCGAACGGCAGGAAGATCGGCGCGGACAAGGCTGGCGTGAACGTGACGGAGCGCGGCTACATTCCCGCCGACAGGCAACTGCGCACCAACGTGCCGCACATCTTTGCGATCGGCGACATCGTCGGTCCGCCGATGCTGGCGCACAAGGCCACGCACGAGGCCAAGGTCGCAGCCGAAGTCTGCGCCGGCCACAAGAGCGCGTTCGACGCGCGCGTGATCCCGAGCGTGGCCTACACCGATCCGGAAGTGGCCTGGGTCGGCGTGACGGAACGCGAGGCGAAAGAGAAGAAGCTGGATATCGGTGTCGCGAAATTCCCGTGGGCGGCATCAGGCCGCGCGTTGGGAATGGATCGCAGTGAAGGCTTCACCAAGCTGATTTTCGACAAGGCCACGCAACGCGTGCTCGGCGGCGGTATCGTCGGCGTGCACGCGGGCGACCTGATTTCCGAAATCGCGCTCGCGATCGAAATGGGCGCGGAAGCCGCCGACATCGGCCTCACCATCCACCCGCACCCGACACTATCCGAATCCGTCGGCATGGCGGCGGAGTTGTTCGAGGGGACGATCACGGATTTGTACGTGCCGAAGAAGTAGCGCGCGCGAACTTCAAGCAGCCTCTGTGCAGGCCATGGATGGCCGTGTCGAAGTGAGCTTCCGGCGCCGTCGCATGACGGCGAGCATCGCAGCGGAGTCTAGCCAACCGGACGTTGGCGAGACCGTCATGCCTGGCGCCAATGGTTTTGGCTACTTTTGCCGAAACAAAAATAGCCCGCTCGCCCGGGATGCGAGCGGAAAAAGACATGGATGTCGTCCTGTCAATTGCGAAAGCGGCGCACTTCGGCGCGACCACTCATCCGCCCTTCGGGCACCATGGAGCTCCCGGCCATGGATGGCGGCTCTCCCACAAGGGCGAAGGGAACAGCAGGTTCCGGATTCCGCCTTCGGCGACCCCGGAATGACGATGGAATATTTCGCGGACGAAAAAGATCAATCCAGCGCGTATCCAAACTGCTTGCGAAACTCCTCCGCGAATTCCGCATAGGTGAACCGCTGGTTCTGCGTGCCGGGGTGCGCGATCTTCAGTGCGCCCATTAGCGACGCCATGCGGCCGGCGGTGGGCAGGTCGCAGCCGCGCATCAGGCCGAATATCAGGCCGGCGCGGTAGGCATCACCGCAGCCGGTCGGGTCGGTGATGGCGCGCGGCATTGCGGCCGGAACCTCGAAGACTTCATCGCGCGTGTGGATCGCCGAGCCTTCACCACCGTGCGTCACGATGTAGGCCTTCACGCGCTGCGCGATGTCGCGCTCGGACCAGCCGGTGCGCTCCTGCAACAGGCTCGCCTCGTAACTGTTGACGGTGACGTAATCGGCCTGCTCGATGAAGGCGCGGAACTCTTCACCCGAGAACAGCGGCATCGCCTGGCCGGGATCGAAGATGAAAGGCACGCCGCGTTCGGCGAAGTCGCGCGCATGCTGCAGCATGCCGTCGCGTCCGTCCGGCGCAACGATGCCGAGGGCGAGATCCGGGATATCGCGCACGTGGTTCTCGTGGCTGCGCATCATCGCGCCTGGATGGAAGGCAGTGATCTGGTTGTCGTCCAGGTCGGTGGTGATGAATGCCTGCGCGGTGAAGGTGTCCGGCAACTCGCGCAAGCCGTCCATGCGGATGCCGCAGGCGGCGAGGTGTTTGCGATAGGGATCGAAATCCTGGCCAACTGTCGCCAGCGGCAGCGGTTCGCCGCCGAGCAGCTTGAGGTTGTAGGCGATGTTGCCGGCACAGCCGCCGAACTCGCGGCGCATCTGCGGGACCAGGAACGACACATTGAGCATGTGCACCTTGTCCGGCAGGATGTGGTTCTTGAAGCGGTCCTGGAACACCATGATGGTGTCGTAGGCCATCGAGCCGCAGATCAGGGCAGCGGGCATTCGTAGGTCCCCTCGGGAAAGGGCGGGATCGTAGCCGGAACCTGCGAGCGTGACCACCATCACGACCCCGCCGGAACCCGCATGCAACAAGGCTTTTTTAACCACGGCGCGCTTGCGGGCGCGCACCGGGCTCACTAGACTGCGGCGTTCATTCCCCTGCCTCACACCGCCTTCACGAGCCGGCTCGCGCATGTTCAAACTGTTCCGCGGCATCTTCTCCAACGACCTCTCGATCGACCTCGGCACCGCGAACACGCTGATCTACGTGCGCGGCCAGGGCATCGTCCTCAACGAACCCTCTGTGGTGGCGATCCGGCAGGATCGCGGGCCGGGCGGCCCGCGCGCGGTGGCTGCGGTCGGCAGCGAGGCCAAGCGGATGCTCGGCCGCACTCCCGGCAACATCGTCACCGTGCGACCGATGAAGGACGGCGTCATCGCCGACTTCACCATGACCGAGGCGATGCTGCAGTTCTTCATCAAGACCGTGCACCGTTCGCGATTCCTGCGGCCCAGCCCGCGCGTGCTGGTGTGCGTGCCGTGCGGTTCGACCCAGGTCGAGCGCCGCGCGATCAAGGAGTCCGCCGAGGGCGCAGGTGCGCGCGACGTGTTCCTGATCGAGGAACCGATGGCCGCGGCAATCGGTGCCGGCATTCCGATCCACGAAGCGCGTGGCGCGATGGTGCTGGACATCGGCGGTGGCACTTCGGAAGTGGCGGTGATCTCGCTCAATGGCATCGTCTATTCGCAATCGGTGCGCATCGGCGGCGACCGCTTCGACGAGGCCATCATCAATTACGTGCGCCGCAACCATGGCACGCTGATCGGCGAAGCCACTGCCGAGCGCATCAAGATGGAAATCGGCTGTGCCTATGCACCGGCGGAAGTGCGCCAGATGGAAGTCTCAGGCCGCAACCTCGCAGAGGGCGTGCCGCGAGTGTTCACGATCAATTCCACCGAAGTGCTGGAGGCGCTGCACGAACCGCTCTCGGGCATCGTCGCCGCGGTGCGTTCAGCGCTGGAGCAGACGCCGCCGGAGCTGTGTTCCGACGTGGCCGAGCGCGGCATCGTGCTGACCGGCGGCGGCGCGCTGCTGCGCGACCTGGACAGGCTGATTTCCGAGGAAACCGGCCTGCACGTGCAGGTGGCGGACGATCCGCTGACCTGCGTGGCGCGTGGCGGTGGCCGTGCGCTGGAATTGATCGACCAGCACGGAAGCGATTTCTTCGCGCAAGAGTGAGATCGCCAAGGGAGCGTAACAACCCACGCCGCCATTCCGGACACGGCAAAGCCGCGGTCCGGAATCCATTTTGATCCTGCTCTTGTGCTGAAACGCAAAATGGATTCCGGCTTGTGCCGGAATGACGGGCTAGCGTAAACCGCAGCTCACGATTCATCGCTCACGGTTCACGGCTGCATCATGGCGCTCCCGCACAAGGAATCCTCCCCGATCTTCGCCGATGCCGCGGCGGGCACGTTGCGCCTGATGGGATATCTCGCCCTGGCTTGCGCGCTGATGGTGCTGGACCACCGCAACGGCTGGCTGCATCGTGCGCGTTATGCGGCATCCGTTGCGATCGAACCGATCTATCGGGTTGCGGCCTGGCCCGGCGAGGCCGTGCAGGGCCTGCGTACTGCCTTCACCGGGCATCGCGATCTGGTCAATGAAAACCAGCATCTGCGCGAGGCGCTGCTGCTGGCGCAAGCGCGGCTCAACCGCATGAACGCGATCGCCGAGCAGAACACGCGCCTGAAGCAATTGCTGGACACGCGCCGCATGCTCGGCATGGATGTGCAGCTGGCGCGACTGATCGACGTGGATCTCGGCCCCGCGCGCAACCGCGTGATGATCGATGCCGGCGCGAAGGAAGGCGTGCACGTCGGGCAGGTGGTGATCGACGCCCACGGCGTGATGGGCCAGATCGTCGAAGTGTTGCCGCACACGTCGGTCGCGCTGCTGATCACCGACGCCAACCATTCGATTCCGGTGGTGGACGAGCGCTCCGGCTTGCGCGGCATCGCGCACGGCAGCGGCGCACCGGACCGGCTGATCGTTTCCGACATCCCGCTCTCGGCGGACGTGAAGGCGGGCGACCGCATTTCCACCTCCGGCCTTGGCGGACGTTTCCCGGCCGGTTTCCCGGTGGGCACGATCACGAAAGTGGGGCCGGATCCTTCCGGCATGTTCGCGCAGGCCAACGCGACACCCGCGGCGGCGCTCGCGCGCAGCGGCGAGGTTCTGCTGCTGCGCGAACAGCCCGAGCAGGTGGGGCCGCCGAAGGAAGCCCCATCGGTCGGGCCGCCGGAAACGCTCGCGGGTTCTTCGAATGAGGCGAATCCCCCTGCCCAGCACTCGGGGGAAAGGGCGCGAAGTGCCGGCCTTGCGCGCGACCACGCAGCGCGGGCCGGGGAGGGCCATCCCGGTGCGGCGAGTGGCGGAGCGGTGACGCAGCGATGAACAAGCAGCGCGCGCAATTCTGGATTTTCGCCGGCAGCATCATCCTGTCGCTGTTGTTGATGCTGATGCCGCTGCCGCAGTCACTGGCGCCGTTGAAGCCGTACTGGCCGGCGCTGGTGCTGATCTACTGGTCGCTGGAAGCGCCCGAACGCACCGGCATCGGCCTGGCATTCCTGGTCGGCCTGGGGGCCGATCTGCTGGACGGCGCGCTGCTCGGCGAGCAGGCGCTGAGGCTCGCCGCGCTCACTTTCATCGTGCTGCGCTTCCGCGCGCGACTGCGTTTCTTCCCGATGTGGCAGCAGGCGCTGGCAGTGCTGGTGCTGCTGTTGAACGATCGCATCTTGCTGCTGGTAGTACGGCTGTTCGCCGGCGATCCGCGGCCGGGAGCGAGTTTCTGGCTGGCACCGTTCACCGGCACGATCGCGTGGCCGTTCGTGTTCCTGCTGATCGACGATGTACGTGCGCGCTTGCGCGCCAAAGAAGCATGAGCGGCCGCTCATGATCACCCGGCGACGCACCCTCAAGGACGCTCATCGCGAATCCGCGCACTTCGGTCGCCGCGCACTGACCGGCTTCGCGCTGATCGTGCTGGCATTGTGCGTGCTGGGCGGTCGCTTCTTCTTCCTGCAGGTGATGCGGCACGACGAGTTTTCGACGCGCTCGCAAGCCAACCGCGTGCACCTGCGGCATCTGCCGCCGCCGCGCGGGTTGATCTACGACCGCAATGGCGTGCTGCTGGCCGACAACGTGCCGGCGTTCCGGCTGGAAGTGACGCCGGAAAAGATCAAGCACATGGACGACATGCTGCAGCGGCTTTCGGCGGTGGTGCCGCTGACCGACGACGACATCCAGAGCTTCAAGCGATCGCTGAAGCAGCATCGCCCGTTCGAGGGCGTGCCGCTGAAGTTCCACCTGACCGAGGACGAGATGGACCGCTTCGCGGTCAACGCCTGGAAATTCCCTGGCGTGGACGTGGTGCCCTACCTCACCCGCAACTATCCGCTGGGCCCGGAGTTCGCGCACGTGATCGGTTATGTGGCACGGATCGACGAAAAAGAGCAGGAGAAACTCGATCCCGACCGTTACGCTGGCACCACGCATATCGGCAAGTCCGGCATCGAAAAATATTACGAGGACAAACTGCACGGCACGCCCGGCTACGAACTGGTGGAAGTGAACGCCGACCAGCGGCCGCAACGCGTACTGGAGCGCGTGGCGCCGAAGCCCGGCCAGAACCTTTACCTCAGCATCGACGCGCGCATCCAGAAGGCCGCGATCGACGCCTTCGACGGCCGGCCGGGGGCGGCCGTGGCCATCGACCCGCGCAGCGGCGAAGTGCTGGCGATGGTGACGGTGCCGAGCTTCGATCCCAATCTCTTCGTCAACGGCATCAGTCGGGCCGATTACTCCGATCTGCTGCACGATGCGGACAAGCCGCTGCTGAATCGCGCGTTGCGCGGCGGCTATCCGCCCGGTTCCACGGTGAAGCCGTTCATGGGGCTGGCCGGACTGGAACTGGGCTTCCGCACACCGGAAGACACGGTGGTGTCCACCGGCACGTTCTATATCCCGGGGGTCTCGCGCGGGTATCGCGACGACGTGAAGGGCGGTGTCGGCGTGACGGACCTGAAAAAGGCCATCATCCAGTCGGTCAACACCTATTTCTATTCGCTGGCACTGGACATGGGCATCGACAAGATGGACGCCTTCCTGTCCAGGTTCGGTTTCGGCAGCGAAACCGGCGTGGACCTGCCGTCCGAAAGCGACGGCGTGTTGCCGTCGCCCGCATGGAAGCGCGCCACCTACAACCAGCCGTGGTACGCGGGCGAAACCGTGATCGCCGGCATCGGCCAGGGTTACTGGATGGTGACGCCGATGCAGCTCGCGCACGCGGTGGCGATGCTGGCCGATCGCGGCGTGCCGCACACGCCGCACCTGCTGCGCGGTACCAGCGAGGGCCTGCACGCGCCGGTGGACCTGGTCGCCGACCCGCCTTCCGGGCCGAGTGCGATCAAGAACCCGGCCGATTACGACGCGGTCCTGCAGGGCATGATCGGCGTCGTGAACGATCCCAAGGGCACCGCTTATGCCGCCGGCATCGGCAAGGGCTTTCCCTATCTGATCGCGGGCAAGACCGGCACCGCCGAGCGCTATTCGCGCAAGACGGATGCATGGACCGACACCAAGGACAAGGCGATCCTCGCCGAGCGGCATCGCGCGTGGTTCATCTGTTTCACGCCCGCGGATTCGCCGCGCATCGCCATCGCGGTGGTGCTGGAAGCCGGCGCGTGGGGCGGCTCCGACGCCGCGCCGATCGCGCGCAAGATGCTGGACGCGTGGCTGGCCGAACAACCCGCGTCATCGCTGCCGCCGGCCACGGTGACCGCGAGCGCGAGCACGCCCGCCACCGCAACGAAGGGCGCGCAATGAACGCGATCGTCGCCACGTTGCGCGCACGCGCGTTGCGCTTCGGCCGGCACCTGTGGCGCCATGCCGGCATCGACCTGCCGCTGGCCGGCGCGCTGTTCCTGCTGGCATGCGTCGGTCTCGTCACCCTGTACAGCGCCAGCGACCTCGACCTCGGCGTGATAGGCGGCCAGGCCGCGCGCTTCGTGCTCGGCGCGATCCTGATGCTCCTGGTCGCGCGCATTCCGCCGACGCTGCTGCGCACCTGGACGCCGTGGTTCTACGCGTTCAGCAGTTTCCTGCTGGTGATCGTGGTGGTGCTGGGCGAAGGCCGCGGCGCCAACCGCTGGCTGGATCTGGGCGTGATCCGCTTCCAGCCGTCGGAGTTCCTGAAGCTCTCGATGCCGATGATGATCGCGTGGTACCTGCACCCGCGGCACTTGCCACCGGGCTGGAAGGACATCGCCATCGTCGGCGTGCTGATCGCGATTCCCTCGGTGCTGATCGCCAAGCAACCCGATCTCGGCACCGCGCTGCTGGTCGCGGCGTCCGGCATCTTCGTGTTGTTCCTTTCCGGCATCGCGTGGTGGCGCGTGGGCCTGATGCTCGGCGCGTTCGCGGGCGCCGCGCCGGTGGCCTGGCACTTCCTGCACGATTACCAGCGCCAACGCGTGCTGACCTTTTTGCATCCGGAGAACGATCCGCTCGGCAACGGCTGGCACATCATCCAGTCCATGATCGCGGTCGGCTCCGGCGGCGTGTTCGGCAAGGGCTGGCATCACGGCACGCAATCGCGGCTGGAATTCCTGCCCGAGCACACCACCGACTTCATCTTCGCGGTGTTCTCAGAGGAATTCGGCCTGGTCGGCGTGCTGCTGCTGCTGGCGCTGTACGCGTTCATCGTCGGCCGCTGCTTGTGGATCGCGGCGAACGCGCGCGACACCTATTCGCGCCTGCTGGCCGGTGCGATCGGCATGAGCTTCTTCGTCTACGTGATGGTCAACGGCGGCATGATCACCGGCCTCCTGCCCGTAGTCGGTGTGCCGCTGCCGCTGATCTCCTACGGCGGCACCTCGGCGGTCACGTTGCTGTGCGGATTCGGCGTGCTGATGTCCATCCATGGGCATCGGAAGTTCACGGGGTGAGGCGGCGCTCGCGCCATTGAACAATCCAGCACGCGTGCTAGTCTCTGCCGGCATGATCCGGCTCTCGTTTTTGCTCGTTCCGTTGTTGTTCCTGTCTTGCGTAGCCTGCGCGCAGCAGCCCGTTTCCGAAGTGCATCCGGGCGAGGCGGCGCTGGTCGCGGAAGTCGCGGCGGACACCGGCAAGGATCCGGTCGCGTTGACGAAGCTGCTGGACGGTGCGCGGTATCAGCAGGGCATCATCGACACGATGACGCGACCGGCGGAGTCGAAGCCGTGGAGCGAGTACCGGCCGATCTTCCTCAATCCTGCGAGGATTGATGGCGGCATCGCCTTCTACAACGAGCACCGCGCGTTGCTGGACCGCATCGCTGCACAGTACGGCGTGCCCGCGCCGGTCATCGTCGCGATCCTCGGCGTCGAAACCAATTACGGCAAGATCACCGGCCACTACCGGGTGCTGGATGCGCTGGTCACGCTCGCGTTCCACTATCCGCCGCGGGCGGCGTATTTCCGCAGCGAACTGAAGACGCTGCTGGAACTGCCGGCCGACAAGCTCGCCGGTCCGCTCGACACGTTGCAGGGCTCCTATGCCGGCGCGCAGGGCTGGGGGCAGTTCATGCCTTCCAGCATCCGGGACTACGCGGTGGACGAGGATGGCGATGGTCGCATCGACCTGATGAACTCGCTGCCTGATATCGTCGCCAGTGTGGCGCACTATTTTGCGGAACATGGCTGGCAAGCCGATCAACCGGTGGCGTTGCGCGCGTTGCAGGGCGCGGCTCCCGATCCCGTGCCCGAGTACGCGGGTGCGCCGCCCGCAGCACCGGTGGAGCAATTCACCGCCGCCGGTTATGCGCCTAGCGCGGCGGTGAATCCCGGGTTGCCCGCGAGCCTGTTGACGCTGCAAGGCGATGCCGGCGCGGAATACTGGCTCACCTTCCAGAATTTCTACGTGATCACCCGCTACAACAAGAGCCCGCGCTATGCCATGGCGGTGATGCAACTGGCGCAGCAGATCGAGCAGGGCGCAGTGCCGATGGAGACGGCGACGGCGGAAGTGGCGCGATGAGTGCGCGCGCGGCGCGGCTCGCGTTGCTCGTGTTTCTTTGCGGAATGCTCGCCGCCTGCGGTACCTCCCCCACTCGTGAGCGCACGCAAAACCCTTCGCCCGGCGCTTCCGGCGGTACGCAGTCCTCGCCGGATGAAATCCGCGACGACGTGGAATTGCCGCAGTCGCGCCGCTACCGGCAGCAGGACGATTCCACGCCCGACGGCGCGGGTATCGACATTGCCTCGCTGCCCGAGCCGGTGCCGAAGGCCGAACCGCGCGCGCGTTACGGCAACAAGTCGCCTTACAGCGTGCGCGGGCGCACCTATTACGTGCTGCCGACCGCGGCCGGCTACGACGAACGCGGCATCGCCTCCTATTACGGCACCAAGTTCCACGGTTACATGACCTCGGATTTCGAGAAGTACGACATGTACGCCTTCAGCGCGGCCAGCAAGGTGCTGCCGCTGCCGAGCTACGCGCGCGTCACCAACCTCGAAAACGGCAAAAGCGTGATCGTGCGCATCAACGATCGCGGCCCGTTCGCGGAGAATCGGATCATTGACCTGTCCTACGCCGCCGCCGTGCGGATCGGCATCTGGCCCAAGGGCACGGGCCTGGTCGAAGTGCAGGGCATAGATCCCGCGCACTGGAACAGGGAACCTGAGCTGCCGCCCACGGTCACAGCGCAGAAGGGTGGCGCGCCCAGGCTGTACCTGCAGGTCGGCGCCTTCGGCGATCCTGCCAATGCCGAAAGGTTGGCGCAACGATTGCGCGGGCAGGATGTCGGCGCCGTGCGCGTGGTGGATGCGCAGGTCGACGGAAGGAACCTCAAGCGCGTGCAGATCGGCCCGTTGGCCGATGTGGATGCGGCCGACCGCGTCACGGAGAAAATCGAGGCGCTCGGTTTGCCCCACGCCCAGGTCGCAGTACAGTAGCGGCTTTTGCGCCCAGAGTTGTCGCCTGCCCGCAGGCTCCTACATGCACCGGAACCACGAATGAAACTTCTGCGTCACCTTTTGATCCTTTCCGCATTTGCCTTCTCGGGTGTCGTCCTCGCCCAGACGCTGCCGCCCAAGCCCGGCACGCAATTGCCGCCCAAACCCACCGCGATCCCGATCCCGCAGGCGCCGATCCCGCCGCCGCCGACCTTCGACGCGCACAGTTGGGTGCTGATGGACTACGCCACCGGGCAGGTCCTGGCCTCCAGCAATCCGGACCAGCGCGAAGAGCCGGCCTCGCTTACCAAGATCATGACCGACTACGTGGTGTCGGCCGAGGTCGCCGCGGGCAAGGTGCACATGGACGATCCGGTGTTCATCAGCGAGCACGCCTGGAAGGCCGGCGGCGCCGGCACCGACGGGTCCACAAGCTTCCTCGCGGTGAACTCCAAGGTACCGCTGAAGGACCTGCTGTACGGCATGATCATCCAGTCCGGCAACGATGCCGCGATCGCGCTGGCCGAACACGTCGCCGGCTCCGAGGGCACCTTTGCCGCGCTGATGAATGCCTACGCGCAGCGGCTGGGCATGGTCAACACGCACTTCGTGAATGCATCGGGCTACCCCGTGCAGGATCACTACAGCACCGCACGCGACATCGCGATCCTCTCGCGCGCGCTGATCCACGACTTCCCTGACGACTACAAGATTTCGGCGATCAAGGATTTCCAGTGGAACGGGATCACCCAGCACAATCGCAACACACTGCTGTGGCGCGACTCCACGGTGGACGGCATCAAGACCGGTCACACCGCTGCGGCAGGCTTCTGTCTCGCGGCTTCGGCCAAGCGCGGCGACGCCCGCATGATCGCCGTGGTGATGGGCGCGCCGACCGACCGCGCGCGCGCGGATGATGCGGAAGCGCTGCTGGAATACGGCTTCCGCTTCTACGAAACCCATGAACTGTATGCGAGCGGCAAACCGCTCGCCACGCCGCGGTTGTGGAAGGGCGAAGCCAATGCCTTGCCGCTGGGCCTGGCTTCCGACGCGATCGTCACGATTCCGCGCGGCAAGTACGGCGAATTGAAAGCCACGCTGGACATGCCCGCGCGCCTGGTCGCGCCATTCAAGCAGGGCCAGCAGGTCGGTGCGCTGCATGTCACGCTGGACGGCAAGAGCGTGCTGGATGCGCCGCTGGTGGTGTTGGAGGACGCGCCGCAGGGCGGCTTCTTCAAGCGCCTGTGGGACGCGATCCTGCTCTGGTTCCACGGCAAGGGCACGGGCACGACCACCACCGACGCGCCGAGCGTGACAGTGGCGCAGCCGACGCCGGTGGGCCCGGACACGCACTGATGGATGCGCTGCTCGCTGCCGCGGGCAGCATCGAGGCTCAAGGAAGAGCGAGACTTGGACAACATCCGCCCGTGAGCCCTTGCGGGGACGCATGCCGGGACTTGTTTTCGGAAGCGCGAGCCGGCAATAACGAAAACATGCGCGACCATGGAGCTCCGTGCATGGATGGCAAGGTGGGACCAACGTGATGCGTGACTTGGAAAACATCCAGCCGTCGGAAGGCCAAGGCTTCCAGTTCCCGGGCAGCTTCGAAATCACCGCGATGGGCAATGCTGGCGCCAACCTGCGCGAGCGAGTGCCGGAAATCCTGCGTGGCCTGGGTCTTTCCGTACTCGAAGCCAGCGTGCGCGAGCGGCCCTCGCGCGAGGGCAACTACGTGGCGGTGACCGCCACCTTCACTTGTCCCAGCCGCGAGAAATACGACGCCGCCCATGCGGCGCTGCGGGCGGACGCGGATATCCGGTATACGCTGTGAAGCGGGAATGGGAAACAGGGGACAGGGAACGGAAAGGCTCAGGCAAGGCATGACGTCATTCCGGCGAAAGCCGGAATCCATTTGCTTTTTGTCGTCGCCGCACCCATTTCGACTCCGCAAACGCGCCCGGACACCTCATGCCGCCCAGTCCCGTTTCCCGTTCCCCGCTCCCGCTGTTGGTCCGAAATTTGGGCCGCCAGCCCTACATGCCCATCTGGCAGGCCATGCGCGCGTTCACCGATGCGCGCGATGCGGACACGCCGGACGAGTTGTGGCTGCTGGAGCACGATCCGGTGTTCACGCTGGGCCAGGCGGGCAGGATGGAGCACGTGCTGGCGCCCGGCGACATCCCGGTGATCCCGGTGGACCGTGGCGGGCAGGTGACCTACCACGGTCCCGGCCAGATCGTGGCCTACCCGTTGCTGGACCTTCGCCGGCTCGGGATCGGCGTGCGCGACCTGGTCTGCCGGATCGAGCAGGCCATCATCGATACGCTGGCGCATTGGAATATCGTGGCCGTGCGCCGGGAAGGCGCGCCGGGGGTGTACGTCAACGACGCAAAGATCGCGGCGCTGGGGCTGAGGGTGCGCCGTGGCTGCACCTTCCACGGCCTGGCTTTCAACATCAACATGGATCTGGAGCCGTTCCGGCGCATCAATCCCTGCGGTTATCAGGGCTTGCAGGTCACGCAGATGGTAGACTTGGGCGGTGCATCTCAGCTCGCGCGGGTCGAGGATGTGCTGGTGACGGAACTGGGCCGTCAGTTCGGCCTCGAGGCGCGCGCGGTTGAACCTGTGTTGCCTCCCATTGTCGAAGCCGGATCGGGCGATCCCCGCGAGGGTCGCCGCGTGAGCGCATGAGCGAACCCAATCCCAACCGCATTCCCATCATCGTCGCCGGCGAAAAGCTCGCGGGCGAGGACAAGATCGCGCGCAACCGCGCCCAGTTCGACGCCGGCGCGCCGACGTTGCGCAAGCCGTCGTGGATCCGCGTGCGACTGCCGCAAGGCAATGCGGTGCAGCAGTTGAAGGCGAAGCTGCGTGCCAATGCGCTCGTCACGGTCTGCGAAGAGGCTTCGTGTCCGAACATCCACGAGTGCTTCAGCAAGGGCACCGCCACCTTCATGATCCTGGGCGAGGTCTGCACGCGCCGCTGCTCGTTCTGCGACGTCGCGCACGGGCGGCCCAAGCCGCCCGATCCGCTGGAGCCGGTCCGCCTTGCGCACACCATCCACGACATGGGATTGCGTTATGTCGTGATCACTTCCGTGGATCGCGACGACCTGCGCGATGGCGGCGCGGCGCATTTCGCGGCGTGCATCCGCATGGCCCGGCAGGAAAGCCCCAGGCTCAGGATCGAGATCCTGACGCCGGACTTCCGCGGCAAGGGCCGCATGGAACGCGCGCTGGAAGCGCTCAGCGCAGACCCGCCGGATGTGTTCAACCACAATCTGGAGACGGTGCGCGAGCTGTATCGCGAGGTCCGCCCGGGCGCCGACTACGACTGGTCGCTGCAGTTGCTGCGCGCGTTCAAGGCGCAGCATCCGGACATTCCGACCAAGTCAGGCATCATGCTGGGCCTCGGCGAAACGAAGGAGCAGGTGCTCGGGGCGCTGCGCGATTTACGCGCGCATGACGTGGACATGATTACCATCGGCCAGTATCTGCAACCCTCGCCGCACCATCATCCGGTGCTGCGCTACTGGACGCCGCAGGAATTCGACGAGCTGCGCGACGCGGGCATGGCGATGGGATTCACCCACGTCGCTTCCGGTCCGCTGGTGCGCTCCTCCTATCACGCGGACCAACAGGCACATGACGCCGGCTTCGTCGGGGAAGTCGCGTAAGTTTTTCCAGAGAGAGTTATGACCAAGCGCCTACTGTTGATTGCGATGCTGTGCCTGAGCGTGCTCGGCATGGCGCACGCGGACGAGTCCTGCCCGGCCAGCGCGGCCAGCACTGCCGCGATCGCGCCGCCGCCGCCGACAGACGTCATCACGCAGGCGCCGGTGCTGAAACCCACTGCCGACCAGGCCGAAGCCGGTATTCTCGCCGCACGCTTGCTGACGCGCTTCCATTACGAGGCGCTGCCTCTCGACGACGCGATGTCGCGCAAGATCTTCAAGGGCTACTTCGACGCTCTTGATGGGGACCATCTGTTTTTCACGCAGGCCGACATCGATCACTTCGGCCCCGATCGCACCAAGCTGGACGATGCGATCTGGAACGGCGATCTCTCCATTCCGTACGCGATCTTCAATCTTTACGAAAAGCGCGCCGGCGAGCGCACGCAGTTCGCGCTCGACGAACTGAAGAAGGGCTTCGACCTCAACGTCGACGAGAGCTACAGGCCCGACCGTGACAAGGCTCCCTGGGCCAAAGATACGGCCGCGCTCAACGACATCTGGCGCAAGCGCGTCAAGAACGACTGGATCCGCCTGAAGCTGGCCGGCCAGAGCGACGACGAGATCCGCAAGACGCTCTCCAAGCGCTACGGCAATTTCCTGGATCGCGTGCACCAGCTCGATTCGCAGGACGTGTTCCAGACCTTCATGAACGCGTATGCGATGGCGATCGACCCGCACAGCAATTACTTCGGGCCACGCGCTTCCGCCAACTTCGACATCGCCATGAAGTTGTCGCTGGACGGCATCGGCGCGGTGCTGGAGCAGCATGAGGATTACACCCTGATCCGCGAGATGGTGCCGGGCGGGCCCGCGGCTTCGTCCGGCAAGCTGGCCGTCGGCGACAAAATCGTCGGCGTCGGCCAGGGTGCGTGCGGACCGCTCACCGACGTGGTCGGCTGGCGCATCGACGATGTGGTGGACAAGATCCGTGGCCCCAAGGGCAGCACGGTGCGGCTGGAAGTGATGCCAGCCGAGGGCGGCCAGGATGCCAAGCACGTGGTGGTCACGCTGGTGCGCAAGAAGGTGACCATCGCCGAACAGGCCGCCAAGAAATCCATCATTACCGTCCAGGATGGCGGCGTTACCCATCGCATCGGCGTGATCACGCTGCCGACCTTCTACGAGGACTTCGAGGCGCGCCGTCGTGGCGATCCCGACTACAAGAGCGCCACGCGTGATGTCGCCAAGCTGCTGGGCGAACTGAAGGCCGAAAAGGTGGACGGCGTCGTGATGGACGTGCGCGACAACGGCGGCGGCTCGCTGGCCGAAGCCACCGAACTCACCGGACTGTTCATCAACAAGGGTCCGGTGGTGCAGGTGCGTGACGCGCGTGGCCACGTCGAGGAGCAGGCCGATACCGATCCGGGCATGGTCTGGAGCGGCCCGCTGGCGGTGCTGGTGAACCGCGGCTCGGCATCCGCGACGGAGATCTTTGCTGCCGCGATCCAGGATTACGGCCGCGGCGTGATCATCGGCGAGCAGACCTTCGGCAAGGGCACGGTGCAGAACCTCACCGATCTGGACCAGCTCGCCCAGAACGAGAAGCCGACCTTCGGCGAATTGAAAATGACCATCGCCGAGTTCTTCCGCATCGACGGCGGTTCCACCCAGTTGCACGGCGTGACGCCGGACATCCTGTTCCCGCACAGCGTGGATTTCTCCGATTTCGGCGAATCCAGCTACGACAACGCGCTGCCGTGGACGCAGATCGCGGCGGCGACTTACAAGCCGGTGGCGAACCTCAAGCCGCTGGTCCCGTTGCTCACGCAGATGCACGACACGCGTGCGGCCAAGGATCCGTCCTGGCAGTTGCTGCTGGACGAGCTGGCCGCCGCGCGCAAGCTGCACGACGAGAAGACCATCTCGCTCGACTATGCGGTGCGCGATGCCGAGCGCAAGAAGCTCGACGCCCAGGAAGCCGCGTTCAAGGCGCGCCGGCAGGCATTGGGCGACGCCTCGGCCGCCAACCTGCATCCGGACGACGGCCTGCAGCCGGGTGAGCGCAACATCAAGACCGACCTCGCGCGCGAGAAGGCCGCCAAGAAAGCCAAGGACACCGAACTCGAGGAAGCCGCACACATCCTCGCGGACGAAGTGCACCTGATCCGCGGCAACACCAAGCTCGCATCCGAAGTGCTGCCGTACAAGGGCGCGCTCAACGGCGTCGCCGATTCGGAGTGACGTCTTGCTCCTCTCCCCGCTTGCGGGGTAAGCCAGCGCGCTGCCTGCTATTCGGCGTAGCGGCGGATCAGCCTTTCGAATACCGCTCCTGCAAAAACGCGAAGAACGCGCGCAAGCCCTGGGCTTCGCCGCCGCGCGGCTTGCCCGGGCGGTCGTTGTCGTTCCAGGCGTACACGTCCACGTGCAGCCACGGAACGGCGGAAGGCACGAAGCGTTCAAGGTACAGCGCGGCGGTGATCGCGCCGGCGTGACGCGACGAACCGGTGTTGGCCAGGTCGGCCACGTGGGAAGCCAGCATGGTTCGATACGGACGCCACAGCGGCAGCCGCCATAGCGGATCATGCTGCGCGCGCGCAGCGGCCAATACCTGTTCGGCCGCCCGATCATCATTGGCGAACAGCGCCGGCAGGTCAGGACCCAGCGCGACGCGCGCGGCGCCGGTGAGCGTGGCGAAATCCACCAGCAGGTCGGGCTTCTCCTCCACGCACGCGGCAAGCGCGTCGCACAGGATCAGCCGGCCTTCCGCATCGGTGTTGTCCACCTCCACCGTGACGCCGGCGCGGGTACGGATCACTTCGCCCGGGCGCATCGCGTGGCCCGAAATCGCGTTGTCCACCGCCGGGATGATCACCAGCAGGCGCACGGGCAGCTTCGCGGTCATGATCAGCTGCGCCAGCGCGATCGCGTGCGCGGCGCCACCCATGTCCTTCTTCATCCAGCGCATGCCATCCGCGCTCTTGATGCTCAGGCCGCCGGAGTCGAAGCACACACCCTTGCCGACGATCGCCAGCAGAGGATCGGAAGCCTTGCCCCAGCGCAGTTCCGCCACGCGCGGCGCATGCGCGCTGCCGCGGCCGACCGCGTGCACGGTCGGGAAGCCCGCCCGCAGCAATTCGTCGCCGCCCCACTCCCGGTACTTGGCGCGATGCTCGCGCGCCAGCGCGCGGACCGCATCGCACAACTGCGGCGGATCCATGTCTTCGCTTGGCGTGTTGACCAGGTCCCGCACTTTGCAGATCGCATCCACGGTCGGCGCGATCTGTTCCAGCACCGCGCGCGGCAGGTTCAGGCGCGGCGGTGCGGCAGGCTCGGCGACGTAACGCGAAAAACGATAGGCGCCCAGCGCCCAGCCCAGCGCCGCGTCCGTCGCGGAGACAAGCTCGTTGTCCAGCCTGTAATCGCCGGCCGGCAGCAGCGAAGGCATTGCACCGAGCGCGAGCATCGGCGTGGAGGCATCCACGCCGGCCAGCACGCGCGCGGCGTCGCCGCGCGCGTCGGGCAGCAGGCAAAAGGCGCCGGGACTGCCACCGAAACCGCACGCGCGTGCCCATCGGCGCTCGCGCGCGGAAAGCTTCCTTTCGCGCGCGGGCCAGTGGGCGCGATCAATCGCCTCGAGCGGAAGTGCACGGGTTTTGCGTGCGAGCTCGGCGAGCCCGCGCATCAATTTGCACTCACGCGCATCAGTTGGATCTCAATTGCAGCACCTGGCCCACTTGCAGGACGTCATTCTTCAGGTCGTTCCACTTCCGCAGGTCGGCCACGCTCACCGAATACCTGCGCGCGATTTTCGAGAGTGTATCGCCTTTGTCCACCGTGTAGCGGGTCGGGCGATCCGGGGCCGCCACGGAATCCACCGGCGTGACCGCGCCGTTGGCCGCCACCACCACCGGATTCGACGGAGCCACCGCTTCGGCGTGCTTCACGCCGGGATCGGCCGCCGACCGCGCCGAGGGGCTCACCTTGGCATCGGCGACCTGCGCGGCCGTGGCGACCGTGGAAGAGGGCGCTCCCGTCGGCTGCGCTTGCGTGGCCACCACTTCTGCATGCGTTTCCTGCGAAGCCGGCAGGCCTTCGCTCACCATCTTCGCGGTGACCGCGGCGAGCTGCTGGTCCGGCGACTGCAATGCCGCGTCCGCGTACGGCAGCAGGTCGTGTTCGCGCATCAGCTTCCTCGCTTCGTCACCGGAGAGGAAATCCATGAACTGCTGGACCTGCGACGCGTGCGGATTGTTCGGGTTGGTGGCGAGATAGATCGCGGTGTAGAGCGGATAGCTGCCATCGGCGATGGTGGAAGCCGTCGGCATCACGCCTTCGACCGGGATGATCTTCACCTTGCGGTTGCCGCGCACGCCGGAGAGCGAGGAAAGTCCCAGCGACTTGGGATCCAGCGCGATGCCCTGTTCCAGCGTGTCCACGTTGATGTAGGAGCGCGGCATCACGATCGGCGCGTTGCCGCGACCGTACAGCAGCCGGCGCAGGCTGTATTCGCTGCCGTCCAGGGGACTGGCGATGGTGTAAAGGTCGATCGGCTCGTCCTTTCCGCCGAGCTCGCTCCAGTTGGTGATCTTGCCCCAGTAGATGTCGTGCAACTGCTTCAGCGTGATGTTGCTCACCGGGTTGTCCGGCGACGTGATCATCACCAGCGCGTCCCATGCCACCGGCGTGAAGGTGAGGCCGGCTTCCTGTGCGCGGCCAGGGAAACCGGCGCGCGCGCTGGCGGCGATGTCCGCGGTGCCGTTGAGCGTGGCGTCGATGCCGGAGATCGTGTTGAAAGGCTGCACGTCCACCTTGCCCTTGCCGGCGTCCTCGTAGGCCTGCGCGATCGCGTCCACCAGTCCGCGCGAAGTCGCGAGGTCGCCGCGGATCACGAGCGGTGGGCCGCTGGATTCGCTTGCATGATGGTGGACGGATTTCTTGTGGCTGGTCTTGGCGGCGGCGGTATTGCAGGCGCCACTGGCAAAACACACCAGCACGGTGGCGAGCAGCAGGTGCAGAGGGCGGATGGTCATGCGGGATTCCATATGCGTGCGATCGCTCGGGCTCGAGCGGCGGGATTATCGCCCGCGACGTCATCGGGCGCGTGAAAGCGTCCGCAGTTTTGACAACGCGCGCCGGATGCGAAGCCCAGCGCATCCGGCGCGCGCGGGTTCACTGCATGGCGACCTCCGCGATCTGGCCATCGCGCACGATGGTCAGGATCAATTGCCGCGAATGCGCCGCCAGTGCGCGCTTGAACGTCGCGAGGTTGGGCGCGGCAGTGCTGTTGACGCCGATCACGATATCGCCGGACTGCAGGCCCTGTTGTGCGGCGCGGCTGCCGTCCTGCACCTCGCTGACGCCCACGCCGTTGATGCCCTGCTGCCGCACGCTGCCCGGCAGTTCCACGAAGGAAGCGCCGGCGAGCCGCGGGTCCAGCGATCCGCCGGCCAGCGTGTTGGCGTCAGCCGCGAGCCTGGCGCTCACCTGCAGGTGCTTGCTGCCGCGCTGGACATCCAGCGTCAGCGTTGTGCCCAGCGGTTTCAAACCCTGCGCGTTGCGCAGGTCCTGCGCGTTGTCTATCGGCTTGCCGTCCACCGCGACCACCAGGTCACCGGGTTTCAATCCGGCCTTCGCCGCCGGCGAGCCCGGCGTCACTTCGGTGATCAGCGCGCCATTGCGCGCGCTGGTGCCGAGCGCGGCGGCGACTTGCGGGGTGAGGTCCTGCGCTTCCACGCCGAGACTGCCGCGGCTGACGTGACCGGTCTTGATCAGCTGCTGCATCACCGAGACGGCGAGGTCGGAGGGAATCGCGAAACCCAGTCCCGCGCTGGCGCCCGACGGCGAATAGATCATCGAGTTGATGCCGACCAGTTCGCCCGCGAGGTTGACCAGCGCGCCGCCGGAATTGCCCGGATTGATCGAGGCGTCGGTCTGGATGTAGTTCTGGTAACCGTTGGTGCGCAGATCCTGCCGCTGCAGGCCGGAGATGATGCCGGACGTGGCCGACTGGCCGAGCCCGAACGGATCGCCGATCGCCACCACGAAATCGCCAACCCGCAATTTCTTCGAATCGGCGACCGGCAGCGCGGTGAGATCCTTCGCCTGGATCTGGACCACCGCGATGTCGGTGGCGGGGTCCGCGCCGATCAGCCTGGCCTTGAAGCTGCGCCCGTCGGTCAGTGTCACGCGGATGTCGTCCGCGCCGGCGACCACGTGGTTGTTGGTCAGGATGTAGCCCTTGCCCGCGTCCACGATCACGCCCGAACCCAGCGACTGCTCGACCTGCTCGCGCGGGGGCAGGTTCGGAATGCCGAAGAACTGCCGCATGATCGGATCGGAGAAGAACGGATCCACGACACGACGGTGCGTGGTCGAGGAGATGTTCACCACCGCCGGCGAGACTTTCGACAGCATCGGTGCCAGCGAAGGCAGCGGCTGGCCGTTCACCGCCGGCGGCAGCGTACCGGCATTGCCGCAGCCGGCCAGGGCCAGGAGCGCCAGCAGGGCGGCGAGGAAAAACGTGCGTCGGAAACGGGCGATGGGGGGCATGCGGGTTCCTCTCAGGGTTGCGGACCGGCGTTGGACTGCGCCGCGCGTTTCAAGGTTCGGCGCAAATCCCAAGTTGTACACCCGGGCGGATGCCGAATGCTGGCTGGCAGCTTTACACGGAAGCCCGGGCAGCGTAAGGTCAAGCTCTGCGCGCGATCACAACATCTTGTGTCTGACCCTACCGGGGTTTACCAAGGCTTGGGTCGTGGTGCAACATGGCGGGGCGGGGGAGTGGAGACCGGAATGCGGCATTCCAGGCGCGCAGGCGGCCTAATTTTCAGATGAATTCGCGCCCGCGCAGCCTGGCGCGGCGCGGGCTGCATGCGCAGGAAGCGAACACACCAACATGAATCCCGGACAAGACAAGCGGCGAACAAATCAACATGCGAACCAGCAAGCGGAGGGGACACGGATGAGCACGGTGCGCGCGGAGAACCTTTCACGGATGGCGGTGGAAATCCCGTTGCAGCCGGCCTCGTTCGACATCTGGGACAAGAAGTACCGGCTGAAGACCAAGGCCGGCGCGCCGGTGGACGTCACCATCGACGACACCTACCAGCGCGTCGCGCGCGCGCTGGCCGAGGTCGAGGCCACGCCGGAACTGCGCGAACACTGGTATGAGCGCTTCCTGTGGGCGCTGCGCCGCGGAGCGATCCCCGCCGGCCGCATCACCTCCAACGCAGGTGCGCGCGAGCACAAGCCCAAGACTTCCACGATCAACTGCACGGTCTCGGGCACCGTGCGCGACTCCATGGACGACATCCTGGAGAAGGTGCACGAGGCGGGCCTGACGCTGAAGGCCGGCTGCGGCATCGGCTATGAATTCTCGACGCTGCGGCCGCGTGGCGCGTACGTGTCCGGCGCCGGCGCCTACACCTCGGGCCCGCTGTCGTTCATGGATATCTACGACAAGATGTGCTTCACCGTGTCCAGCGCGGGCGGTCGCCGCGGTGCGCAGATGGGCACCTTCGACGTCTCGCATCCGGACGTGCGCGAATTCATCCGCGCCAAGCGCGAGGACGGACGCCTGCGCCAGTTCAACCTGTCGCTGCTGATCACGGACGGTTTCATGCAGGCGGTGGAGGCCGACGGCGACTGGCCGCTGACCTTCCCGATCCACGTCAAGGAAAAGGACGAGTTCGACTTCAACGACGCGTCCGCGGTGGTCTGGCGCGAATGGCCGGTGCACGAGAACTACATAGTGCGCGACGATGGCCTGGTCGCCTGCAAGGTGTACGGGCACCTGAAGGCCCGGCACCTGTGGGACATGATCATGGTCTCGACGTACGACTACGCCGAGCCCGGCTTCATCCTGATCGACCGCGTCAACGAGATGAACAACAACTGGTGGTGCGAAAACATCCGCGCCACCAATCCCTGCGGCGAGCAGCCGTTGCCGCCGTACGGTTCGTGCCTGCTGGGCTCGGTCAATCTCACCACCTTCGTGCGCGATCCGTTCGGGCCGAAGGCGCGCTTCGACTGGGACGAATACAAGGACGTGGTGCGCGTGTTCACGCGCATGCTGGACAACGTGGTCGAGATCAATGGCCTGCCGCTGGCGCAGCAGCGCGGCGAGATCATGCGCAAGCGCCGGCACGGCATGGGCTTCCTCGGCCTGGGTTCCACGCTGACCATGCTGAAGATGAAGTACGGCTCGCCGGAGGGTTGCGCCTTCACCGAGGACGTCGCCCGCGAGATGGCGCTGGCCGGTTGGGAAGTCGCGCTGGAACTGGCGCAGGAAAAGGGCCCGGCGCCGATCATGACCGAAACCTTCGAGGTCACCGGCGAGATGCTGCGCAAGCGCCCGGAGATGGCGCGCGACGGCTACAAGGTCGGTGACCAGATCCCCGGCCGCGTGCTGCACGCGAAATATTCCCGCTACATGCAGCGCGTGGCCGAAGTGGCGCCGGAGCTGGTCGCGCAGCTCGCCGAGACCGGCGCGCGCTTCACCCATCACACCTCGATCGCGCCGACCGGCACGATCTCGCTGTCGCTGGCCAACAACGCCAGCAACGGCATCGAGCCCTCGTTCGCGCACACCTATTCGCGCAACGTCATCCGCGAGGGTCGCAAGACCAAGGAGAAGGTCGAGGTGTGTTCGTTCGAACTGCTGGCCTATCGCGCGCTGATCAACGCCGAGGCCGCACCCGGTTCGGACGATCCCAAAAAGAAGCTGCCCGACTACTTCGTCGCGGCCGATGACATCAGCCCCGTGCAGCACGTGGACATCCAGGCCGCCGCACAGAAGTGGACCGATTCGTCCATTTCCAAGACCGCGAACGTGCCCACCGATTACCCCTACGAGGACTTCAAGGACATCTACTTCCACGCCTACAAGGCCGGCCTGAAAGGCTGCACCACCTTCCGTTTCAACCCGGCCGCATTCCAGGGTGTGCTGGTCAAGGAAACCGACCTTGCAAACACCCTCTACCGTTTCGAACTGGAGGACGGTACTGTTGTGACACTGAAAGGAAACGAGGAAGTGGAATACGACGGCGAAATGCACACCGCCGCCAATCTGTTCGATGCGTTGAAGGAAGGGTACTACGGCAAATTCTGAAGGCCGGGCTTGATGATCGTCTTCGAGCGCATGCACTCGCGGACGACCATGGTCGTTGGAAGGCGCCGCGTTTCAAGTGGTCCACTGTCAACTGATGATCCTCTAGAGGGGCAAACCGATGAGCAACGAAACGACGTTTCCGTGGGGCAGTAGTGATCCGATGACGCCGGCGACGCCGGCGGCGACGCCGGCCGCCGCGCCGGCCAAACCGGCCGCCAAGAAACCGGCCAAGAAGAAGGCCGCCGCCAAGAAGAAACCGGCGGCTGCCAAGAAGGCCGCGCCGAAGAAGGCCGCCAAGAAGTCGGCGAAGAAGGCCGCCAAGAAGGGTGGCGCCAAGAAAGCCGCCAAGAAGGGCGGTGCGAAGAAGGCCGCCAAGAAAGGTGGCGCCAAGAAGGCCGCCAAGAAAGCCGGCGCGCGCAAGGGCGCCAAGAAGGCGGTGAAGAAGGGCGGCGCCAAGAAGGCAGCCAAGAAGGGCGGCGCGAAGAAGGCCGCCAAGAAAGGCGCCCGCAAGGGCAAGAAGTAAACGTTCGAAGTGATGACGCCGGCGCTCGAGGCGCCGGCGTTGTCTTTGAGGGAGCCCTTCCTTCAGAGAAGAAGGTCGGGTGCAGATGATTCAGACACTCACGGATATAAGCATGGCCACGAAAATCGAAAAGAAGATCAAGGGTTACCAGGTGGTCAAGCAGGATGAGCCCGCGCGCGCGACCGCGCAGCCGGCGCCCGAGGCGCCGCAGCCGGTCATCGCCGAAGTCATCCAGATGCACGAGAAGGTGGAGCGCCCGGAAGTCCTGATCGGCGCCACCTACAAGATCAAGTCGCCGCTGTTCGAGCACGCGCTGTACGTCACCATCAACGACATCGTGCTCAACGCCGGCACCGAACACGAACTGCGCCGCCCCTTCGAGATCTTCATCAACTCGAAGAACATGGACCACTTCCAGTGGATCGTGGCGCTCACCCGCATCATGTCCGCCGTGTTCCGCAAGGGCGGCGACGTCACCTTCCTGGTCGAGGAACTGAAGGCGGTGTTCGATCCGCGCGGCGGCTACTTCAAGGCCGGCGGCGTGTACATGCCCTCGATCGTGGCCGAACTGGGCAACATCATCGAAGCGCACCTGAAGATGATCGGCCTGCTGCACGACCCGGAACTGTCCGAGGCCCAGCGCAAGCTGATCGCCGACAAGCGCGCGGCCTACGAAGCGGCGACTTCAAAAAAAAAAGCTGAAATAAGCACCGCCGGCGAAATGGGCGGGGCCATGGTCGCGCCGTCCTCCAAGTCCGTCCGCGATAAATCCGTTCGCGCTGAGCGTAGCCCGGCGCAGCCGGGCGGAGTCGAAGCGCAATCCTCCGAAGCCGCCGGCGACTTCCCGCCCGGCGCGCAGCTCTGCGGCAAGTGCAACACCACCGCGCTCGTCCTGCTGGATGGCTGCCAGACCTGCCTGAATTGCGGGTATTCAAAATGCGGGTGAGCGAAGTGCATTTGAAATAGAGATCTGCTTTTTAATCGCCCGAAGGGGGCATGCAAATAGCGGGGGGATCGTGAACGTGGAATCAGCCGTTGCGGCGGATGCGCCGCATGGAGACACGCGCATTGCACTGTCTTATCCGGTTCATTTTGGCCGCCGACTCAATTTCGCCTACGTGCCAGCGGACTCGTATCGCCTGGTAGGCAAGGGCCAGGTGGAATGCGATGGCAGCTTTTTGCGCTTCTCCGGCAAGCAACGGGGCATGCTCTCAAGCTCCGAGCAGCATGAAATTCCGCTGGATCGAATTTTCAACGTTGTCCGAACCGGCACATCGGTCCGACTAGACGTGCAACTCGATGCGGGACAGACCGCGTCCCTCGGCTTCACGACGCAGACGGCGAAGGATGCCGCCGAGCTCGGCGCGGAATTGCCCGTCCAAAAGACGCAAAGCTTTATTCAGCAGCACGCCGAACTGGTTGAGTTCGCGCAACGATTGAACCGCCTGAGCCCTCGCGCTTGGGTCACTCCTGGGCTTGTCGCGATCAACGCGTTGGTGTTTATCGCCATGTGTTTCGACGGCGCGGGCGTTATCACGGCGAGTCCAGAAGTCGCTGTCCGTTGGGGCTCGAACTATGGACCGCTCACCATGACGGGTGAGTGGTGGCGCCTGTTCACCTCGATGTTCATCCATTTCG
>JBQCHG010000030.1:0-36480 GCA_051954935.1 Rhodanobacteraceae bacterium | reverse complement strand
AGCGCATAGGCGTCGCAAAGCTGGAACCGCGCCCACGCGACGATCTGCGCATCACCGCTGCCCTGCACCCGCGCGGCAGCGCGCAACGCCTCGCCCAACCCGTCGCCGATGCCGTTGGCCACGTCATGGCGGGCACGCAGGAACCCCGACGCGGCCAGCGCCACGGCGTCTCCCCGGGCGTGCCCGAGGCTGTCCAGACGCAGCGTGGATTCGGCGAATGCCGCTTCGTCGTCGGCGTTGATCGCCGCCGTGCCCATGCCCCAGAGCAATGCTCGCTCGTCGGCCGGCGCCAGGTTGGCGCCGCCACGATCGAGGCGCTGGCGCACGTCGACGATCACGCCATGCGGATCGGTCACGGCCCGACCGCGCAGTGCGTTGATCGACATCGCACCGCCGGCATGTGCCGCCAGCGGCAACAACAGCACCATCGCGACCAGGTGTCTGGACATCGGATCCCTGAGTCTCCCTTGGAGCGCCCAGCCACCGCGACCGCCACAGCCCGGCGCGGGTGCCTCACGGCACAGACGTTACACTAACGCCATGCAGATCGGCCCCTACCGCATCGACCCGCCGGTGGTGCTCGCCCCGATGGCGGGCGTCACCGACAAGCCGTTCCGCCTGCTGTGCAAACGGCTGGGCGCGGGCCTGGCCGTGTCGGAAATGACCACCGCCGATCCCAGCCTCTGGCACACCCGCAAGTCGCTGCGGCGGATGGACCACGAGGGCGAGCCGGAGCCGGTCAGCGTGCAGATCGCCGGCTACGACCCGGCGATGCTGGCCGAGGCGGCGCGCTTCAACGCAAGCCACGGCGCGCAGATCATCGACATCAACATGGGCTGCCCGGCGAAGAAGGTGTGCGACGTGTGGTCGGGCTCCGCCCTGCTGCAGGACGAGCCGCTGGTCGCGCGCATCTGCCGCGCGGTGGTGGACGCGGTGGACGTGCCGGTGACGCTCAAGATCCGCACCGGCTGGGATCGCGAGCACAGGAACGCGCTGAACATCGCGCGCGTCGCCCAGGATTCCGGCATCGCCGCGCTCGCGGTGCACGGCCGCACGCGCGCGGACAAGTACGAAGGTTTTGCCGAATACGACACCATCGCCGCGGTGAAGGCGAGCGTTGCCATTCCGGTGATTGCCAATGGCGATATCGGTTCGCCGGCGAAGGCGCGGTTCGTGCTCGACTACACGAAATGCGACGCGGTGATGATCGGCCGACCGGCACAAGGCCGGCCCTGGATCTTCCGCGAGATCGCGCACTACCTCGCCAGCGGCGAACTGCTGCCGGAACCTGGTGTGCACGAAGTGCGCGACATCCTGCTCGGCCATCTGCATGCGCTATATGCGTTCTACGGCGAGGCGATGGGCGTGCGGATCGCGCGCAAGCACTTGGGCTGGTATTTAAAGAGCATTGAGAAGTGCGGCCACGGAGCTCTCGGCCAGGGGCGGCAACCTTCATCCGCGCAGGGAAGCGCATCCGAGCTTTCGTCCCGCGCCGAGGATGCAGCGTTCCGTTCCGTGGTCAACCGTGCGGAGACGACATCCGAACAGCTGCGGCTGACGGCGGAGTACTTTGATGCGCTGGAAGCTGGCGCCGAAACGGAGTTCGCGGCGGCAGCGTAGATTCACGCAAACCCGGCCGCGTCCATGTATCATGGCCGGCTTGATTCATCCTTTCATCCGTATATAGGGATACAAGCCACGATGAGCAGCTACCTGTTCACTTCCGAGTCGGTCTCCGAAGGCCATCCGGACAAGGTCGCCGACCAGATCTCCGACGCCGTGCTGGACGCGATCATCGCGCAGGACAAGCGCTCGCGCGTGGCGTGCGAAACCATGGTCAAGACCGGCGTCGCGATCGTCGGCGGCGAGATCACCACCAACGCCTGGGTGGACATCGAGGCGCTGACGCGCAAGGTGATCAACCAGATCGGCTACACCGGTTCAGATGTCGGCTTCGACGGCCAGACCTGTGGCGTGCTGAACCTGATCGGCAAGCAGTCGCCGGACATCGCGCAGGGCGTGGACCGCAAGAAGCCCGAGGAACAGGGCGCCGGCGACCAGGGCCTGATGTTCGGCTACGCCTGCAACGAGGCGCCGGAGTTCATGCCCGCGCCGATCTACTACGCGCACCGGCTGGTGGAACAGCAGGCAGCCGTGCGCAAGAAAGGCAAGCTGCCGTGGCTGCGCCCGGATGCGAAGTCGCAGGTCACGTTGCGCTACGACGACAAGCACAAGGTGATCGGCCTGGATGCGGTGGTGCTTTCCACCCAGCACGATCCGGACATCAAGCATGCGGATCTGGCCGAAGGCGTGCGCGAGCTCATCCTGAAGCCCGTGTTGCCGAAGAAGTGGCTGGAAGCGCTGCCGAAGAACAAGGTCCACATCAATCCGACCGGGAAGTTCGTGATCGGCGGTCCGGTGGGCGACTGCGGCCTGACCGGCCGCAAGATCATCGTTGACACCTACGGCGGCATGGCCCGCCACGGCGGCGGCGCGTTCTCCGGCAAGGATCCCAGCAAGGTGGACCGCTCGGCGGCTTATGCCGCGCGCTACGTGGCGAAGAACATCGTCGCCGCGGGCCTGGCGGATCGCTGCGAATTGCAGGTGAGCTACGCGATCGGCGTGGCCGAGCCGACCTCGATCTCCGTCACCACCTTCGGCACAGGCAAGATCTCCGACGAGCAGATCGAGAAGCTGGTGCGCAAGCATTTCGATCTGCGCCCGTACGGCATCATCAAGATGCTGGACCTGATCCACCCGATGTACCAGCTCACCGCGGCGTATGGTCACTTCGGCCGCACGCCGTTCCAGCACACCTACAAGTGGACCGAGAGCGACAAGGGCAAGGAAGTGAAGAAATCCGAAGTCGCGACCGCCTTCTCGTGGGAGAAGACCGATCGCGCCGAGGAACTGCGCAGAGCGGCAAAACTGAAGGGTTCGAAATAACGCATCATCATTCCGCATGCCGCGCAGCGGCGATCCGGAATCTGCTCTGGAGCGGGCCGCACTGCGGCCCGTTTTCTTTCTCGCGCCGCCGCCCCGCTCTTTCATCCTTTCATCGCGACGAAAAGATATAATGGCCGCCTGCCGAGGGGCGTTGCAACTGCGCGCGCGCAGTGAGGCTCGGCTTTCTTTCCGCAACGGCGCCCGTTCTACCGGAGAAATTCAATGAACGCTGTCGCCAAAAATCCTTCCACGCACGACTACAAAGTGCGGGACCTCACCCTCGCTGACCTCGGCCGCAAGCGCATCATGATGGCCGAGCAGGAAATGCCTGGCCTGATGCAGATCCGCGCGCGCTATGCGCCGCAGCAGCCATTGAAGGGCGTGCGTGTGACCGGCTCGTTGCACATGACCAAGGAAACCGCGGTGCTGATCGAGACGCTGGCCGCGCTCGGTGCCTCGGTGCGCTGGGCTTCATGCAACATCTTCTCGACCCAGGACGACGCTGCCGCCGCGATAGCCGCGGCCGGCATCCCGGTGTTCGCCTGGAAAGGCGAGACGCTGGAGGAGTACTGGGAGTGCACGCTGGATGCGCTGACGCATCCGGGCATGCGCGGCCCCGAGCTGATCGTGGACGACGGCGGCGATGCGACGCTGCTGATCCACAAAGGCGTGGAAATGGAAGACGGCTCGAACTGGGTGGACTCGCCCGGCGCGAACCACGAGGAACAGGTCATCAAGGACCTGCTGAAGAAGACGCGCACCGAACGCCCCGGCTTCTGGAAGAAAGTCGCGAGCGAATGGCGCGGCGTATCCGAGGAAACCACCACCGGCGTGCATCGCCTCTACCAGATGATGGAAGCGGGCAAGCTGCTGGTGCCGGCGATCAACGTCAATGACTCTGTCACCAAGAGCAAGTTCGACAATCTCTACGGCTGCCGCGAATCGCTGGCCGACGGCATCAAGCGCGCGACGGACCTGATGGTCGCGGGCAAGGTCGCGGTGGTGTGCGGCTACGGCGACGTCGGCAAGGGTTCCGCGCATTCGCTGAAAGGCTTCGGCGCGCGCGTGATCGTCACCGAGATCGATCCGATCAACGCTTTGCAGGCCGCAATGGAAGGCTTCCAGGTTGCGACGGTAGAAGATACGCTCGGCATCGCCGACATCTACGTCACCACCACCGGCAACCGCGACGTGATCACGCTGGAACACATGCAGCGCATGAAGAACAACGCGCTGGTGTGCAACATCGGCCACTTCGACAACGAGATCCAGGTGGACCGCCTGCAGCAGGCCGCCAGGCGGGACAACATCAAGCCGCAGGTGGACCGCTACGTGTTCCCGAACGGCAACGCGATCTACCTGCTCGCCGAAGGCCGCCTGGTGAACCTCGGCTGCGCGCACGGGCACCCAAGCTTCGTGATGTCCAATTCGTTCTCCAACCAGACGCTCGCGCAGATCGATCTGTGGCAGAACAAGGACAAGTACGAGAAGACGGTCTATCGCCTGCCGAAGAAGCTCGACGAGGAAGTCGCGCGCCTGCACCTGGAGCAGATCGGCGTGAAACTGACCAGGCTCACCCCCGAACAGGCCGCGTACCTCGGCGTGCCGGTCGAAGGGCCGTACAAGCCCGAGCACTACCGCTACTGATCTCATGGTGCCGATCTCGCTCGAATTCTTCCCGCCCAAGACCGACGAGCAGCGCGCGCAACTCGAGCGCGCGCTGCCGCGGCTGAAGGCGGTGGCGCCGGAGTACGTGAGCGTCACCTTCGGCGCGGGCGGATCGACGCTGACGCACACGCCGCGCACGGTGCGGCACCTGCGCGAGACGCACGCGCTGGAAGTGGCGCCGCACGTATCCTGCATGGGCGGATCGCGCGAGGAGATCGGCGCGTTGCTGGAACAGTACAAGGCCATGGGCTGCAAGCGGATCGTCGCGCTGCGCGGCGATCTGCCCTCCGGCATGGCCACGCCGGGCGACTTTCGCTATGCATCGGAACTGGTGGACTTCATCCGCCGGGAGCACGACGGCTGCTTCCACATCGAGGTCGCGTGCTATCCGGAATGCCATCCGCAATCCGAGCATGCGCAATCGGACCTCAAGCATTTCAAGTCCAAGGTGGACGCCGGCGCCAACGGCGCGATCACGCAATACTTCTACAACGCCGATGCGTACTTCCGCTTCGTGGACGATGCCCGCCGGGAGGGCGTTCGCATTCCGATCGTGCCGGGCGTGATGCCGATTTCCAATTTCGCGCAGTTGCGGCGCTTTTCGGAATTGTGCGGCGCCGAGATTCCGCGCTGGATCGGCAAACGCATGGCCGCGTACGGGGATGATGCTGAGGCCATCCGGGAGTTCGGTGCGGATATCGTCGCATCATTGTGCGAACGCCTGCTCGCCGGCGGCGCTCCGGGCCTGCACATCTACACGCTGAACCGCGCGCGCGCTACAACCGCGGTGCTGGAGCGACTGCAAGCTTGATCTTGCGATTCCTGACCGCTGAAGAATTGCCGAAAGCCGCCATCCGTGGGCAACAACTCCGTAACGCACCTTTCGGAAGATCACACTTTCCGCACACGGCGGAGCCTACCTTGCCGCGATGCGCGCGTTGCTGCTGTTCGCGTCCATCGCTCCGCTTCTGTGCATCGCGCCCGGCGCGATCGCCCAAATCCATCATTGCATCGGTGCGCAGGGTGAACCGGTGTTCACCGACCGGCCCTGCGGCTCGGCCGAGTTGGCGGCCACCATCCCGGACGGCAAACTCGATCGCATTACCCAGGCGGGTGCGGTCGATGTGCGGACCGCCGCGACGTGTCCGCACTCGCCGCAACAGGTGCGCGAGCGCATCGACGTCGCTTTCAACGACGACAACCCGAACACATTGGCCGGCCTGTTCGACTGGCGAGGCTTTTCGCGGCGGAGCGCGAACGCGAAGTTGAAGGAATTCAGCCGCTGGCTGAAGCATCCATTCGTGGGGGTGGAATTCTCCGGTCCGGCCGACCCTTCCGGGGCGCGGCCTGAAGATGCCGATTACTCGCCAGACGATCCATCAGGGCTGGTCGTGTTGACGCAATCCCCCGGCAGCGCAGCCCCGGAGGCACGCAGCTTCGGAATGACGGCGCGAGGCGACTGCTGGTGGCTTTCGTTCTGATGCTTCGTTGATCGGAGCGGCGCGGTTATCATGCGCGTTTTCTGATGGAGCGTGCCCATGCCCGCGCAAACCTATCCCGAATGGATCTGGCACAACGGCGCGGTGAAGCCGTGGCGCGAGGCGACCGTGCACGTGATGGCACACGCGCTGCACTACGGCTCGTCGGTCTTCGAGGGCATCCGCTGCTACAAGACGCCGCAAGGCCCGGCGATTTTCCGCCTTCGCGATCATCTCAAGCGCCTGTACCTGTCGGCCAAGGTGTACGACATCGCGATGCCTTACACGCAGGAGGAACTCGGCTCCGCCTGCCACGAGGTGCTGAAGGCGAACAAGCTCGAACAGGCGTATCTGCGGCCGGTGGCGTTCCGCGGACTGGGCGGCTTCGGCCTTTCGGCCGATACGCCCACCGACGTCGCCGTCGCGACCTGGCCGATGGGTCCTTACCTCGGGCCGGAAGCGCTGGAGAACGGCATCACCGCCTGCGTGTCGAGCTGGCAGCGCATGGCACCGAACACAATTCCCGCGGGCGCCAAGGCCGGCGGCAATTATTTGTCCGGACAATTGATCGCGCGCGAAGCGCGACGGCTCGGATTCGGCGAAGGCATCGCGCTGGCGTCCACCGGATTGCTCAGCGAAGGCGCCGGCGAAAACCTGTTCCTCGTGGTGGATGGTGCGCTGCACACGGCTCCGGTCAGCGCCGCATTGTTGAACGGCATCACCCGCCACACGTTGATGGTGCTGGCGCGCGCCAATGGGATCGATGTGATCGAACGCGACCTGCCGCGCGAATATCTCTACCTCGCCGACGAGGTGTTCATGTGCGGCACCGCCGCGGAAATCACACCGATCCGCAGCGTGGACGGCAAGCCCGTCGGAGCGGGCAAGGCGGGCCCGGTGACTCGCCGGTTGCAGGACCTGTTCTTCGGCCTGTTCGACGGACGCACGAAGGACGAGCACGGCTGGCTGGAGCATTTATAGAGCGCACCGCTGAGCGCACCGCGCGCGACGCCGAAAGAACGCGGCACCGTTGCCGGCAGGCCGGCTGCTACACCGGCCTTTGGAAATCCAAAGTCGCCACCGCACCACGCTCCGCGCGTGGCGCCAGCGACACGCGCCAGCCGTACAGTTCGCACAAGCGGCGCACGATCGCCAGCCCGAGCCCCGCACCTTTCACGGTCTGGCCTTCGCCGCGCACGCCGCGCTCGAACAGATGTTCGGCCTGCTCGGGCTTGATGCCCGGCCCGGTGTCTTCGACCAGCACGCGGTCACATTGCACGCGCACCACCACCTCGCCTTCCAACGTGTACTTGCAGGCGTTGCCGACGAGATTGCCCAGCGCGACCGCGACCACGGAGGAAGGCGCTTCCACCTCGCAGACGTCTTCCACTTCCAGCCGGACCGCCACGGGCTTGTGGCCGATGTGCTGCTGGTTGGTGTCGATCACTTCTGCGGCGACTTTCGCCACGTCGGTGGTTTCGCCGTCCTGTGGTCCCGAGCGCTCCGCGCGCGAGAGCAACAGCAGCGCCTGGGTCAATTCGGTGGACTGGCGCACCGCGCGTTCGATGCGCTTCAACCGCACCTTCGCCTTGTCCGGCAGCTCCGGGTTGCCCATCAGCAGTTCGGTGGTGGTCGCAATCACCGCCAGCGGCGTGCGCAACTCGTGGCTGACATCGGCGTTGAATTCGCGATCACGCGCAATCATCGCGATTTGCCGCTCGGCGTAGTCGTCCAGCGCAGCGGCGAGCTCACCGACTTCATCTTCGGCGAAGTACGGTGCCAGCGGTTCCAGCGTGCCGGCGCGGCGCGCGCGCAGGCGTTGCGCCAATTCGGTGACCGGGCTCATCACCCGCGCCGACAGCCATACGCCGATCAGCAGCGAGAGCAGGCACAGCAGAATCACCGTCGCGACCAGCGCGGTCAGCAATTGACGCTTGCCCAGCTCGTCGCGGGTGACGTCGTAGAGCTCGAAGACGTCGTAATCGGGTGCACGCCGCACCGCGACCTTGTAGTGATGGATGCGGCCATCCGGGCCGATCCCGGACCAGTCGTGCACGCCGGTGCCGAAATCCTGCCATGCCAGCGGAATCTTGTATTCCTTGCGCTTGCTGAAGATCCAAGGGATCACCAGGCTGGTGCCCGCCGGGCGAGTGGGATCGGCGCGCACCTGCTTGACGATGTTGTCCACGTCGTTCTGCAACTGCTGCCCGACCAGATGGTCCTCGACCGTGTTGCGCACGTACACCGCGGCAAACGCGAACAGGATCGCCAGCCCGAAACCGAGCAGCGCATAGGAAAGGATGATGCGGCTGCGAAGCCTACGTCGCGACGGCATCCGGGTCTACCATGCGGTAGCCGATTCCGTGGCGGGTATGGATCAGCGGCTTGTCGAACGGCTTGTCGATCGCCGCGCGCAGGCCATGGATGTGCACGCGCAGGGAATCGGAATCCGGCAGTTCCTCGCCCCACACGCGTTGCTCCAGATCCTGCCGCGTCACCACGGACGGGCTGGCTTCCATCAATGCCTGCAGCAGCTTCAGACCGATCGGGTTCAACTGGATCGGCTTGCCATCGCGCATCACGGTGAGCGTATCGAGGTTGAATGTGAGATCGGAAACCTTGAGCACGCGACTCTGCGGGCCCTTGCCGCGCCGCGCCAGTACTTCGAGACGTGCGGCCAGTTCCTGCAGCGCGAAGGGTTTGGTCATGTAATCGTCGGCGCCGGATTCGAAACCGACCAGCTTCTGGTCCAGCGCATCGCGCGCGGTCAGCATCAGGATCGGAGTGTGCTTGTGCGCCTCGCCCCGGAGCTTCCGGCAGACCTCCAGGCCATCCATGCCCGGCAGCGTGAGATCCAGCACGATCACGTCGAAGTCGTTGACCACCGCCAGGTGCAACCCGGTCACGCCATCGCCGGCGAAATCCACCACGTGTCCGTGATCCTCGAGGTAGTCGCCGATATTGGTCGCGATGTCGTTGTTGTCTTCGATCACCAGCACGCGCATGTCGGGATCCATCCGTAGCCAGTCATTGGGGGCCTATTTGCAGACGCGGGGCGATCCGTCGCCGTGCCCCTCGTCACAAGCTTAGCCGGAAATGCTGAACGAGGTCGCGCCGGACGGGAAACACCCTGCTGGCGGGAGAGCCGCTGACCTGGGAAGCGCGAACCCAGCTAAGGAAGCGGGCCGTTCCCGAACGCCTCTTCCGGGCTGCGCGGGCGGCATATATGGCTGCCGGTCACTACGTGGCAACCCGCCCTCGCTTCGATTTCCCTGCCGGCGCTATCGCTTCGCGGGTGCAGGGTGAAGGTGAAGGTCTGCCGGTAACGGCGGCTGGAATCGACCGCAGGCTGAGCGAATTTCCAGCCCAGCAGCGCGCGCGTGGCCGCGTTGTCGAACACGCCGGCCGGCTGAGCCGCCACGACCGCCGGATCACGGACCGTGCCGTCCGGATTGAGACTGAATTCAATCACGACCTTGCCCTCGATTCCCTGTTCCAGTGCACCGAGCGGATAGATCGGCTGCTCGATGCGGGTGGGCGCGAGCACCTGGCTCACTTCGGGCGCCGACACGGCGTGCTGCGGCACGGCCGCTGGCGCAAGCGCCAGGCGGGAAGGATTGAGATCAGCGATACGCAGGCCTATAGCTGCGACGGCGAGTTTGTCCGGCGCCCCTCTGACTGGAGCAGCCAGCGCGACCGAAGTGGAAGGCGACGATTGCACCGGAAGGCTGGACCACGCTGTGGTGAAGTGCCGTGGCACGAGATTCGCGATCGTCTGCATCGGCATCCGCACGGAGGCCGGCAGCAACTGCGACGCCAGCAGCTGCTGCTGCATATCCGCCGCAGCGGACGAATCGCGCTGCAACTCGGCCTGCCGCCAGAGCAGGGAGGACAGCAAGCCTGCAAGCAGCAAGACCGATACCGCCCCCACGAAGCGACCCGGTTGGTGTGCGACTGCTGATTGGCGTTCCGGGCGGGTGATCTCGCCGATGCGCTCCAGCAGCACGCCGCCGCTGGCGGCAAGCGCCAGTCCGGCGTGTTGCCCGCGAAATTCCTCCAGCTCGACCAGCGCGGTTGCGAACTCGCGGCGGCTGCCGCCCGTGACGCGCAGTGCCAGCGCGTCGCAACACAGTTCGCGCTCATTGCGAACATCGCGCGAAATCCAGTGGACCACCGGGTGATAGAACAGTAACGTCTCCAGCACGACTTGGAACAGGTTGGCGAAATGATCCAGGCGGCGCATGTGCGCCAGTTCGTGCGCGAGGATCAGCTCCACCTGCTCGAGCGGGAACCCACTCGACACAGCCAGCGGCAGCAGGATCACCGGCCGGATCCAGCCGACCAGGGTGGGCGTCGCCACTCGTGCGCTGGCGAGGACCCTAATGCCGCGACGCAATCCGAAACGCTGTGCCAGCGCACGCAGTCGCTCCTGCCAGACCGGCACGGCTTCCGATGCGCGCACGAGCGCGCGCAATCGCCGCCAGTGTCGCCACATGCGCAAACTGAGGAGACCCACGCCGCAGGACCACGCCAGCACCAGCCAGGGCAAGGCCGCGGACAGCGCAGCCTGCCAGCTGGCGGCTGCGTTTGCGCTCCCTTGTCCCATGGCGGTCCCGAACACTGCCGCGACCGCGCCGACGTCCGTTTCGCCGCTCGCGAACATCGCTCCCGCCATGTGCCACGCGGTCAACACCGGACACAACGCAAGTGCCAGCAAAGCCAGCATCCCGAGCAGATAGCGCGCCTCGCCGCGTGGCAGGCAGCGGCGCAACAGCGCGTATAACGCACCTATCAGCGCCGCCTGCCAGACGAAGTGCACCAGCGCCCACCCCAGTACCTGCACTACATCCATCGCGGCGGACCAGGCGTTCATGACCGCTCCTCCCTGTCCAGCCGGTTCAGCAACGCCCGGATTTCGCGCAGCTCTTCGCGGCTGGCACGCTGGCTTCCGAGCGCCTGCACCACCAGTTGCGAAGGAGAGCCCTCGAACAGGCGCTGCATCAGGTCGGCGAGGAAACGCTTCTGGGTTTTATCCTTGCTGACGGCGGCCCGGAACACGTGCGCGCGTTGCGAATCATCCCGCACCACCAGCCCCTTGCCATGCATGATCTGCAGCAACTTCAGTGCGGTCGTGTAGCCGGTGCCGTCACGGCGGTGCAGCACCTCGTGGACGTCGCGCACCGTGCAGCCACCCCGCTCCCACAGTACTTGCAGGATTTCCAGTTCAGCCTCGGTCGGGCGGGGCGAACCCCGTTCGCGACTTATCACCATGTCAGCCTCCGCTCACTGCTTGCTCGCGACCGCCCCCGGCGTCAACCTCCTCCGGTTCGTTGCTGCATGGTCGCACTGTGTGTCCGGAGAAATTCCTGCGCACCATTTTGTTCTGCCTGGATTTCCGCATAGGTCCTGCACTTCTTCACCGGCAAATGCGAACCTACCGGGAGTTCGCTCGTGCAGATCAGGCGTTCTCCATCCTTCCTGGTCAGAATCGCATTGATCGTACTTTGATCGGCCAGCAGCCGCACCTTGGCCGTATTGTCCATCTTGTCCACGCTGCCATATTGGTCGTACAGGTTCTGCATGTCCGCGAAGCTGCCGTCGAGGGTGGCGCGCTCGCTCTTGTCGATGTACTGCCAGCGCCCACCCGGCTGCATCTGCTGATGGATGGCGGCGACGATGGCTTCGAAATTGTCCTTTGTGTCTGCCCTCACCACCGGCTTGCCGTTTTCATCGGGAATGACCGTGTTCGAAGCCACCACCGCCGGTGCGGGTGCGGCCGCGGCCGGCATTGCCGTTTCCGGCCTGGTGCCGCCTGTCTGGGCGCAACCCTGCAGAACCAGCGCACCAATCATCACTGCAAAAACCATCCAGCTTGAGGTTTTCATCACTCCTGCTCCATGCAATTGACGCGCGCGAGCCCAAAACGGCGCGGACGGGTGATGCTAGACATGCCGCGGCACGCTTGTCAACGATTTATTTCGTACTAACCGGTTCGTCAAAAACGGACCGGCGGCGTCCGGGGCTATTTCAGGGTCTTTTCGATATAACGGATCACCGCGCCCGCCACATCTACGCTGCTGACGGCTTCGATGCCCTCCAGCCCCGGCGAGGCGTTCACTTCCAGCACCAGCGGCCCGCGCTCGGAGCGAAGGAGATCCACGCCGGCGATTCCCAACTCCATCGCCCGCGCGGCACGCAAGGCGGTTTCGCGTTCGCGTTCGCTCAGCTTCACCTTGCTGCCGGTGCCGCCGCGGTGGAGGTTGGAGCGGAAGTCACCAGGAGAGGCTTCGCGCTGCATCGCCGCGACCACCTCGTCGCCGACCACGAAGCAGCGGACGTCGCAGCCGTTGGCCTCGCGTATGAATTCCTGCACCAGGAAATTGGCGTAGAGGCCGCGGAAGGCTTCGATCACGCTCTGCGCGGCCGCGCGCTTTTCCGCCAGCACCACGCCTTGCCCCTGCGCACCTTCGTTGAGCTTGATGACGTGCGGCGTGGGTCCGAGCATGTCCATCAGGTCGGCCGTATCATCGGGATTGTCGCCGAACACCGTGGCCGGGAGATCCAGGCCGCATTTGGCCAGTCGCTGCAGGCTGCGCAGCTTGTCGCGCGCGCGCTGCACGGCATCCGATGAATTGGGCGTGTACACGCCCATCATCTCGAATTGACGCAACACCGCGGTGCCGTAGAAGCTGATCGACGCGCCGATGCGCGGAATCACGCAATCGAAATCCTTGAGCGCCTTGCCGCCATAATGCAGGGCGAAGCCGTCGTGCGCGATGCGCATGTAACAGCGCAGCGGATCCAGCACGCGCACGCGATGGCCGCGCTCCCGCGCCGCGGCGACCAGCCGCGAAGTCGAATACAGCCGCGTGTTGCGCGAGAGGATCGCGATTTTCATTGAGCGCACCCGAAACGCGAGCTGCTAGGCCCCCTTGAGCCAAGGGGGCAGCCGATTCGCATGGACGCGAATCGGCGCGGGTTGTGGAAGTGCGGGAGCGTCACGCAATGCAATCGGAGATCGCCCTCAAACCCCACGTCGCGAAAAGGTGTCTTGGCAAAGCGGGTGAAGGGAATCGAACCCTCGTCAGTAGCTTGGGAAGCTACAGCTCTACCATTGAGCTACACCCGCATCGGACGAAAATGGTAGCGAGCCACACTGTACCGGCGCAACGGCGGCTGACCGGATTCTTCGGATTCGCTTATCCGCCCCGGCGCGGAAGGCGTTCATTCAGGCCATCTGCGATGTGATGTAGATGAGTCCACAAGGAACCCGCAAAGCATTGCAAGCGCAGGCGGACCAGCCGAGCAGACGCAGGGCAGAGTGTACACGCCAGGGTACATGAGCATTCCGAGCGCCGCTGCCGGCCTGAATGCCGGGCTCAGCAGCTTCGCGGGCTCCGACAAAGTGCATGGGTCGCTTGCCCCTAGCCAAGCACATTCGCGGAGCCTGTCATGTCCCGCATTCGTTTTTCCTTCCCGATCAAACTGCTCCCCGCAGCGCTGGCCGCTGCACTGGCGATTTTTGGGTCGGCTGCCACCGCCAACGCGCAGTCTTACGACCAGAGCGCCGCCCCCTATGACCAGGCCGCGCCCCAGGGCCAATACAACCAGACGGATCCGCCCGATCGAGTCGCACGCCTCGCCTATTTGTCCGGGGATGTCGAATTCGCCCCTGCCGGCGAGAGTGACTGGGGCAGCGCCGACGTCAACCGCCCGCTGATCACGGGCGATCGCCTGCTGACCGGCAGCGACGGCCGTGCCGCGCTGGAACTGGGCGATGCCGCGCTGCGGATCAATGACAACAGCGCGTTCAATTTCCTCGATCTCAACGACACCACCACCCAGGTCGAACTCACGCAGGGCACGCTGAACCTTCGCGTGCGCAGGCTGGGAGGCGGCCAGACCTATGAAGTGGACACTCCGACCGTGGCGTTCGTTGCCAACCAACCCGGCACGTACCGCGTGGACGTCGCACCCAACGGCAACGGCGCAATGGTCACCGTCTTCGAAGGTACCGGCACCGTTTACGGCGAAAACGGCGTCAGCCGCGAGGTGGATGCCGGGCAGTCCTACCGCTTCGAAGACAGCACGCTGTCCAATGTCGCCGTGCAGGGCGTGCCGGCGCCAGACGATTTCGACCGCTTCTGCGAGGCGCGCGATTCGCGTTGGGCGCACTCGGTGTCCCGGCGCTACGTATCGCAGGACGTGGTCGGCTATGACGACCTCGACCAGTATGGCGACTGGCAGTCCACGTCCGACTACGGCGAGGTCTGGTATCCGAACCAGGTGGCGACGGGCTGGGCACCATACCGGGATGGTCATTGGGCCTGGATCGATCCGTGGGGCTGGACCTGGGTGGATGACGAGCCTTGGGGCTACGCGCCATTCCACTATGGCCGGTGGGTATATGTGAGCGACCGCTGGGGCTGGGTGCCGGGCCCGATAGACGTACAGCCGGTGTATGCGCCGGCGCTTGTCGCCTTCGTCGGCGGCGGGGGCTTCTCGGCCTCGATCAGCATCGGCGGAGGTGGTTATGGCGAACCGGTCGGCTGGTTCCCGCTGGGGCCACGTGATGTGTACGTGCCGCCTTATCGCGCCAGCCAGAACTATTTCACCAACGTCAACGTGACCAACATCCGCAACGTCTACGTCAACAAGACGGTCATCAACAACTACTACAGCAATTACGCGGCCGGCCGGCCTTATGCGGGTGCACGCCAGTATGCCTACCGCAACAATCCGCGCGCGTTCACGGCGGTACCGCGCACCGTGTTCGCCAGTGCCAAGCCGGTGATGCCGGCGGTGCTGCACGTGAAGCCGGCCGCGCTGGCCAGAGCGACCGTGACCCCCATCCCTCACGTCGCACCCACGCGTGCGAGCCTCGCCATCACGCCTCCGAAACGTCCTATCGCGGCGCCGGTAGCCAGGGCCTTCGACCGCACTGTCGTGGCGCGCCATGCACCTCCGCCCAGACCGGTCCCGTTCGCGGCCCGCGAGAAGGTGATCGCCAAGCAGGGCGGTGCGCCGATTCCGGTCACACAGTTGCGGCAGATGCGCCAGCAGCAGGCAAAGGCGCAGCCGGAGCGCGTGCGAGTGGTGGCCGCCGCGCCGAAGCCGGGCGCACGGGCAGTTGCGCCCGCACGGCCCGGCAGGCAACCCGCGAACGCGCCGCCGCGAGAGCAGCCGGCCGTGGTGCAGGCACCGCACAGGGGTGCACCGCAAACTCCGCCGAATCGCCCGGCGAACGCCCCGAGCCCGGCCCAGGCACCTGCGGTGAGCCGGCCGGAACAACCGTTGCGTACAGGTGAGTTGCCGTCCGCGCGCTTTGCACATCAGCGGAATGCCCAAGCGCAGCAGCGGGCTGCCGAACAGGCCGGGCGGAATGCGCAATCGGAAGCGGCGCAGGCACAGCAGAATCGCCAGGGCGCCGAGCAGGCCCGGCAGCAGGCGGAACAGGCTCGCCAGAACGGGCAGATGCACGCGCAGGAGGCGCAGCAACGCGCCGAGCAGGAACGCGCTCAGCGATCGCAACAGCAGGCGCAAGAGGCGCAAGCCCGCCAACGCGACGAACAAATGCGTGCCCGGCAGGAGCAGCAACAGGCCCAGCAGCAACGAGCCCGGCAGCAAGAAGACCAGCAGCGCGCCGAGCAGGAACGCGCCCGCGCGGACCAGCAGCGCGCCGAGCAGGCGCGAATGCAGCAGGAGCAACAACAGCGCGAGCAGCAGATGCGTTCGCAGCAGGAGCAGGAGCAGCAGCGCCAGGCGCAGATGCAACAGCAACGCGAGGCGCAGATGCGCGCTGAGCAGCAACAACGGGCGCAACAGCAACGGGCCCAGCAGCAACGAGCCCAGCATGCGCCGCCTCCGCCACCCAAGAAACACAAGGATCACGACCAGCAGGACAACGGCCATTGATCCGCGGCATTGCGCCCGCGATGCTTCGGCATCGCGGGCGTTTCGCGCGATACGGGGTTAAAATGCACGGATGCAAATCGTCCTGAACGGCGCCGCGCGCGAATGCGCGCCGGCCACCACGATTTCCACCCTGCTCGCCGATGCCGGGTATTTCGAGCGCCGCGTCGCGGTGGAAGTCAATCGCGAAATCGTGCCGCGCAGCCTGCATGATCGCTACGCACTGGGCGAAGGCGATCGCGTGGAAATCATCCATGCCGTGGGAGGAGGGTGATGAACGCACTTCCGCAAACCGCCCTCCTGCACGAAGGACTCGCCGATCCGCTGCTGATCGCGGGCCGTGCTTACGCATCGCGCCTGCTGACCGGCACCGGCAAGTACAAGGATCTGGACGAAACCCGCCGCGCGACGGAAGCCGCCGGCGCGCAGATCGTCACCGTCGCGATCCGCCGCACCAACATCGGCCAGAACAAGGGTGAGCCCAATCTGCTCGATGTGCTACCGCCGGATCGCTACACGATCCTCCCCAACACCGCAGGCTGCTACACCGCCGAAGACGCGCTGCGCACCTGCCGGCTCGCGCGCGAGCTGCTGGACGGCCATACGCTGGTGAAGCTGGAAGTACTGGGCGATCAGAAGACTTTGTTTCCGGATGTCGTGCAGACATTGAAAGCGGCCGAACAGCTGGTCGCTGAAAAATTCGAGGTGATGGTCTACACCAGCGACGATCCAATCCTCGCAAAGCGTCTGGAAGACATCGGCTGCGTGGCGGTGATGCCGCTGGCCGCGCCGATCGGTTCGGGCCTAGGCGTCCAGAACAAGTACAACCTTATGGAGATCGTCGAGAACGCGCGCGTGCCGATCATCGTGGATGCGGGTGTGGGCACGGCCTCCGATGCCGCCATCGCGATGGAGCTGGGTTGCGACGGCGTGCTGATGAACACCGCGATCGCCGGCGCGCGCGACCCGGTGCGGATGGCGCATGCGATGAAGCTCGCAGTAGAGGCCGGTCGCGCGGCGTTTCAGGCCGGGCGGATACCGCGCAAGCGATATGCTTCCGCTTCGAGCCCCGTGGATGGCACCATTGCTTGATGCGCGACACAGGCGATAACGGTCCGGGCGCCGATCACCCGCGCACCATCCGCAGCTTCGTCCTCAGGCAGGGCCGCATCACACCCGCGCAACAGCGCGCGTTCGAGGTGCACTGGCAGCGCTACGGCGTGGATTACACGGGGCAGCCGCGCGCTCTGGACGCGCTGTTCGGAAGGCGTGCGCCGCATGTGCTTGAGATCGGTTTCGGCAACGGCGAGGCATTGGCCTGGGCCAGTGAGCATGATCCCGAACGCGATTACCTCGGCATCGAAGTGCACCGCCCCGGCGTGGGCCGGCTGATGAATGCGCTCGCAAGGAACGGCGCGCGCAACGTGCGACTGTGGAACCACGATGCGGTCGAGGTGCTGGAGAACGAGATCCCGCCGGAGTCGCTGGACGAGGTGCGCGTCTGGTTTCCCGATCCGTGGCACAAGAAGCGCCATCACAAGCGCCGGCTGATTCAGCCCGCATTCGTCCGGCTGCTGGCCAGCCGTGTCAAACTCGGCGGCCTCTTGCATTTGGCGACCGACTGGGCCGACTATGCGCAGCACATGCGCGAGGTGCTGGAAGCGGCATCCACGTGGCGCAACCGCCGGGGAGACGGGGGATTCGCGGAGCGGCCTTCGTGGCGCATCGAGACACGTTTCGAGCAACGGGGTGTGCGTCTCGGTCATGGGGTGTGGGATCTTCTATATGACCGCGTGTAACGCCTTTTCCCATCCGATGCACTGACCGAAGCCAAACGATCGCGCAATGGAACTGACCCTAACCCCCGACATGATGCTGGTGCTCGGGCTGGTCGGTTTCACCATCGCGATGCTGATCCTCGAATGGGTGCGCGCCGATGTGGTCGCGCTGCTGGTGCTGGTGGTGATCGGCATCACCGGCCTGATGCCGATCGAGCAACTGTTCGAAGGCTTCGCCGGCAACGCGGTGATCTCGCTGATCGCGGTGATGATCATGGGTGCGGGCCTGGATCGCACCGGCGTGCTGAGCAAGGCCGCATCCTTCATCCTGCGCCTTGCCGGCGGTGTCGAGAACCGCGTCTCGCTGCTTCTCAACTCGATGGCCGGCAGCCTGTCGTCGATCATCCAGAGCCAGGCGCTCGCCGCGTTGTTCCTGCCGGTGGTCAGCCGCGTGTCGGCGCGCACCGGCATCCCGCTCAAGCGTCTGCTGCTGCCCATGGCGGCCTGCATCCTGTGCGGCACCAACATGACCCTGATCAGCAACTCGCCGCTGATCCTGCTCAACGACCTGATCGCCAGCGCCGACCGCAACCTGCCGCCGGGCGCGCAGACGATCGAACCGTTCAAGCTGTTCGCGATCACGCCGATCGGCATTCCCCTGCTGTTGGTGGGTCTTGCTTATTTCGCCTTCGCCACCCGGCGCGTGCTGCCCGAGGAAGAGGAGGAAAAGCCCAAGGTCACGCCCGGTCGCACCGAAAGCTACTTCGCGCAGACCTACGGCCTGGAAGGCGAGGTGATCGAGCTGACCGTGACCGCGGAAAGCCCGCTGGTCGGCATGAGCGTGGGCGAAGCGGAACTGCTGACCAACGCGCCGCCCATCCTGGCGATCAAGAACGGCAACGAGGCGCGGCTGGCACCACCGGCCGATCAGCTGATCTGGGTAGGCACGGTGCTGGGCGTGCTCGGCCCGCGCGCGCAGGTCGGCGAATTCGCGCAGGCGCAGCAGTGCCGGATCAGCGGTCGCCTGCGCGCGCTGGCGGACATGTTCAATCCCACCCGCGCCGGCATTTCCGAAGCCGTGGTGCCGCCGTCTTCGCGTTTCATCAAGCAGGAGGTCGGCGCACTGCGACTGCGCAAGCGTTACGGCATCTCGGTGCTGGCGGTGAACCGCGGCGATCAGGTGTTCCGCGGCGAAGACGTTCGCAAGGCCAACCTGCGCGCCGGCGACACGCTGGTGTTGCACAGCTTCTGGCGCGACCTGGTGCTGGCCGCGGAAGATCGCGATCTGGTACCGGTCACCGACATCCCCAGCGAGGAACAACGCCCCGGCAAGATCTGGCACGCGCTGATCTTCTTCGCGCTGGCCATGGGCCTGGGCCTGTTCACCAACCTGCGGCTGTCGGTGGCGATGATGACCGGCGCGGTCGGCATGCTGCTGGCCGGCGTGCTCAACATGGAGGAGGCCTACGGCGCGATCAACTGGAAAACCGTGTTCATCATGGCCTGCCTGATTCCGCTCGGCACCTCGATGGATTCCACCGGCACCGCGGCGTGGATCGCGCAGGAACTGCTGGCGCACATCGGCCACCTGCCGCAATGGGTGCTGCAGGCCTGCATCGCGATCATGGCGCTGTTGTTCTCGCAGGTGATCTCGCACGTGGGTGCGGCGGTGATGATGGTGCCGATGGCGATCAACATCGCCCTCGCTTCCGGCGGCAACCCGAGCGCCTACGCGTTGATCGTGGCGATGTCCGTTTCCAACACCTTCCTGATCCCCGGCGCCAGCCCGACCATCCTGCTGGTCGCCGGCCCCGGCGGTTACCGGCCGAGCGACTTCCTCCGCGTGGGCATCCCGCTGACGCTATTGATGCTCGTCACCATGCTGGTGATGGTGAACATCATCTTCCACTGAGCCCTGCGCGCGGAAAATTGCGCCGCCTTCCACGCGCAGCGGTACCGGTGCCAGCGATTCGCCGCGACACGGCCCCTGCACGCACAATCCGTTCTCCGCGAGCGCGAATGTCGCGCCGTGCACCGCACAGGTCAGCTTGCCGGCCTTGTAGAGGAACAGGTTGGGTGCGTAATCCATGCGTCGGCCGGTGTGCGGGCAGACGTTGAGCCAGGCGCGCACCTCGTTGCCATTGCGCGACAGCACCAGCGCTTCGCCATTGGGATCGGCGGGATCGAGGCCCAGCACGCCGCCGTTGGGAATGTCCTCGATGCGGCACAACGGCGTGGTGGGCGTGGTCATGTCCATGGGCACTTGCAAGGCGGATCCATCGGCACAAGATAGCAAGGAATCTCTGAACGAGCTGCTGCGCTCCGCACCTCGCAATGCCTCTTCGGGGAGTCCAAGCCATCTCCGGGATGATCACCATGCGCATTGCCTTCGCCCTGCCCCGCCATCCGCTGCTGCGCGCTCTGCTGCTCGCAGCAGGCGGATTGATCCTCGCCGGCCTGCTGTTCTTCGGCCTTCTCGCCGGCCTCGCCGTGGTCGCCTTCGGCGCGCTGGCATTGCTGGTGCGCCGCCTGCTGCCGCGCAAGGCCGCCCGCGCGAAACGCGACGACATCATCGAGGGCGAATTCCGTGTGGTCGAGCCGCCACCACGCGCAAGAATCGGATAGCCCCGGACCCCGGCGCGTCCTAGCATCGCGTCATGAACGCCGCATTGAAATCCTTTCCCGACGCGCTCGAACGCGCACGCGAGCTGCTGGACCGCAGCGATGAAACCCCCAGCCTGAACGAGCTGGCTTCGAAGGTCGGCCTCTCGCCCAGCCATCTGCAACGGATGTTCCGCCGCGCCTACGGCGTGTCGCCCGCGGAATATGCACGCGCGCGGCGCTTCGGCGAATTCAAGCGCGCGCTGCGCGAAGGCGCATCCATCACCGATGCGATCTACGACGCGGGCTTCGGTTCCGGCAGCCGCGTCTACGAGCATTCGGATCGTCTGCTCGGCATGCCACCGGCGCGTTACCGCGAAGGCGCGGCCGGCGTGGCGATCCGTTACACCACGCTGGCATGCCCGCTCGGACGCGTGCTTGTCGCGGCGACCGCGCGCGGGCTGTGCGCGGTGAACATCGGCGATGACGATGATGCAGTGTTGCGGCAATTGCACGCCGAATTCCCGCGCGCGGTGATCACGCGCGTGGATGCGGGGCGGGACGAGTGGCTGTCTGCGGTGGTCGCGCGCATCGCCGCGCAATTCGGCAAAGGCGAAAAGGGCAAGCTGTCGGAGTTGCCGCCGCTGGACATCGCCGCCACCGCATTCCAGTGGCGCGTGTGGGACGCGCTGACCCGCATTCCCGCGGGCGAAACCCGCAGCTACGGCGACATCGCGCGCATGATCGGCGCACCGAAAGCCGCCCGTGCGGTCGGCCGCGCCTGCGGTTCCAACAAACTGGCGCTGATCGTGCCGTGCCATCGCGTGGTGCGCGAAGATGGCACGCCCGGCGGCTGGCGCTGGGGTGCGGCGCGGAAACAGCAATTGCTGGAGAGCGAACACCTGCGCGCACAGCGTTGAATCGTACTCAACCCGGCGCAACAAAAATGTCATGTCGGCGACCCGTTCGCGTCATGTGATCGCGGATAGAATGGATCATGCGCCTCCGCACCGGGAGGCGTTTTTGTCTGGTGTGTGCCGGTCCCTCGGCGCGAAAGTCAAAAATGGACACGGAGCTCTTGGCCATGGCTTTACGTCCACCCTCTTGAAGAATCTTCATGAACGACACCACCGCTTCGCTCTCCGAAGTCCATGCCACGCACTCGCGGCGCTGGCTGGTCCCGCTTGCGCTCGCGACCGTGTATGTGGTCTGGGGCTCGACCTACCTGGGCATCCGTTTCGGCCTCGAAGGCTTTCCGCCCTTCGTGCTGGCCGCGCTGCGTTTCGCCGCCGCCGGCATCGCGATGTACGCATGGCTGCGACTGCGCGGCGCGCCGGCGCCGACGCGATTGCAGTGGCGCAACGCCGCGATCACGGGCGTACTGTTGCTGGGGTTCGGGAATGGCCTGGTCTGCTTTGCCGAGCAGTATGTCGCCTCAGGCGTAGCTGCCGTGGCGATCGCCAGCGAGCCTCTGTTCATCGCGCTGGTGCTGTGTGCGTATCGCGAATGGCCGCGCCGCGTGGAAGTGATCGGCCTGATCGTCGGCTTCATCGGCGTGGTGCTGCTCAACAGCGGCGGCGACCTGCGCGCCTCGCCCTGGGCCGCGATCGCGCTGCTGATCGCGACCGCCGCATGGGCATTCGGTTCGATCTGGAGCCGCCGCCAGGAGATGCCCAAAGGCCCGATGAACGTGGCCGCGCAAATGCTCTGCGCCTCGGTGGCGCTGGCGCTGATGGCGATCTTCTCCGGCGAGCGCTGGCCCGCGCACGTCCCGATGCAATCCATCGCCGCACTGGCGTACCTGGCGATCTTCGGCTCGATCATCGCCTTCAGCGCCTACCTGTTCCTGTTGCGTGCGGTGCGTCCGGCACTCTCGGCCAGCTATGCCTACGTGAACCCGCCGGTGGCCGTGCTGATCGGTGCTCTGGCGGCCGGCGAGCACGTCGGCACGCTGGAACTGGTCGGCATGGTGGTGATCCTGCTCGGCGTAGCGCTGATCACCTTGGCGCGCGCGTTGCCGCTCAGGCAGACGCGCTAAAATGCACGCGCCGATCCGTCGGCGAGAAGATCAAAACAGCCACGCACTTGCAGACGCGTCGTCATGACGAAGTGGATCATCCTCGGAATCCTGATCGCGTGCGCGATCTACGTGCACCTGCGCGGACGCGTGCGGCACAAGTTCGCGCGCCAGGTGACGGATCATTCCACCTTCATGGCGCCGATCAACGTCTTGATGTATGCCTTTTCGAAGGTTGCGCGCACGCCCTATCTGGCTACGGCCGACTTTCCGGAGCTGGAAAACCTGCGCAGCCACTGGCAGGACATCCGCGACGAGGCGATCGCGCTCTCACGGGCCAGCCACATCAAGGCGTCCGGCAACTACGACGATGCCGGCTTCCATTCGTTCTTCCGCACCGGCTGGAAGCGCTTCTATCTCAAGTGGTATGACGAGCAACCGCACCCTTCTGCGCAGCAACTGTGCCCGCGCACGGTGGAACTGCTGCGCGCTGCGCCGAACGTGAAGGCGGCGATGTTCGCGGAGCTTCCGCCCGGCAGCAACCTGGGCAAGCACCGCGATCCGTACGCCGGCTCGCTGCGCTATCACCTCGGCCTGATCACGCCCAACGACGATCGCTGCTGGATCCGCGTGGACGACGAACCCTACAGCTGGCGCGATGGCCACGGCGTGCTGTTCGACGAGACCTACATCCACTGGGCCGCAAACGAAACCGGCCAGAACCGCATCATCCTGTTCTGCGACGTCGAACGGCCGATGAAGTTCCGCTGGGCGCAAATGTTGAACCGCGGCGTGGCACGCGTGCTGCTGGCTGCCGGCTCGGCCCCGAACATGGCCGGTGACCGCACCGGCGGCATCAATCGCGTGTTCAAGTACGTCTACACGATCCGCCGGTTTTCAAAGGCAATCAAGCAGCGCAACCGCAAGCTCTACTACGCTGCGAAATGGACGCTGCTGATCGCGATCCTCGCGGCGATCTTCGTGCCTTGGTCGAAGTTGACGCGCTGACGCGATGCCATGGCTCGCGTGGGTCACCTGAGGAGGAGGCAGGATGCCGACTGGCGTCCGCTCCATGGATGGATGCTGGCCTGAGCGCAAAGCGAAGCGCAAAACCGGGTTCTATCTGCCCACATCGCAAAATCGAGGGCGGTTGAACCCGCCCCACGACTCCGATCAAAGCTCCCTGAGCGCCGTGGTCACCGGCAATCGCGCCGCGCGCGCGGCGGGAAATAATCCACCGATGAATCCGATCGCCAGCGCCCATTTGATGCCGGTCCAAAGCAATGCCGGCGAGACCTTGAACTGGAACACCACCTGGCTGAAGTTGGCGCCCAGCGTGGAAGCCGTGTAACCGTTGAAAATCAGCCACACCGCCATCGCTCCGATCACGCCGCCGAGCAGCGCCAGCAGCATCGTTTCCAGCATCACCGAAATCACCACCGGCACGCCGCGGAAGCCGATCGCGCGCAAGGTCGCGATTTCGCGCGCGCGCGTGGCGACCGCCGCGTACATGGTGTTGAGCGCACCGAAGATCGCACCGATCGCCATGATTACGCCGATGGTGATGCCGACCCACTTGATGACCTTGCTCAGGCCCTCCGACTGCTTGTTGAAGTAGTCGCGCGTGGTGGAGACATCCACCTTCAGTGTCGGATTGCTCATCAGCGCCGCCTTGAACTTCTCGAAGGCCGAGGGCGAGGCCAGGCGCACGGTGACCGACTCCGCGCTGCTGCCGCGACGGTAGGCTTCCGCAATCGACTTCGCGTCGCCCCACAGTTCCGACTCATGCGAGTCGCCGGAAGCGAACACGCCGACGATGGTCCAGTCCTGGCCCGAAAGCTTGAGCTGCTTGCCGACATCCAGGCCGACGAACTGCCGTTGCGCGGCCTGGCCGACATCCAGTTCGCGAAGGCCCGGCCTGAACTTGCGGCCGGCGATGAGCTTGACCTCGGGCCGCAACTCCCAGGCTTCCTCGCCTACACCGCGGATCTCCACGTTGGAATCGGTGGCAGGATCGCTCTTCTTTGGCACGTTGGCGACCACCACCAGTTCGGCGGACGCGACCGGCTTGCCTTGCGCATCGCGAGCAATGCCCGGCGCCTGCTCGACGGTGACGATATTGTCGCGCGTCAACACGGAATTGCTTTCCGCCTGCGAACCGCCGCGCAGGACGATCGCCGTGTCGTCGCTGCCGGTCTGCTGCAGCGTGGCACGCAGGCCTTCGCCCATCGCCAGCATCGCCACCAGCACGCCGACCACGCCGGCGATGCCGACTACGATCACCGCGGTCGAACCGAGCCGCTGCTTCAGCGTGCTCAGGCCAACGTTGGTGACCGAGAGCGTGCGACGGCCGGCGCGAGTGAATGCCAGCCATAGCGCCAGCAACAGCACGAGCACGAGAACCACGACCAGCGGCAGCGCGGTCCACACGATCAGCCATGCGATCACTATCGCTAGCAGGCCCAGACCCGAAAGGAATCTCTTCATGGCATTCGCTCCTCAGCGCCCCGCGAGGGCATCGACGATGCGCAACCGCATGCCGCGCAGGGCGGGCAGTGCACCGACAACGAGCCCGATCACGATCATCAGCACCACGCCCTCGACCCAACTGGTTGCACCGATCGGCGGCAACTGGATCATGCCGCCGCTGCCCTTGGCGAGGCCGGGCGCCAAAGCGCTGGCGAGGGCCAGGCCCAACACGCCGCCAATCAGCAGCAGGAGAATCGCTTCGGCAAGCACGAGCCCCAGCACGCTGCGATTGGTGAAGCCGATCGTCTTCAGCACGGCGAGTTCCGGGATCCGTTCTCGTACCGCCTGCGCCATGGTGTTGCCGGTCAGCAGGATCAGGGTGAAGAACACCGCCGCCATGATCGCTTCCACGATCAGGCCGATGTTGCCGATCTGCTTGGCGAAGGACGCATTGAACGCGTTGGCGGTCTGGGTCTTGGTTTCATGATCGGAGTTGGCCGACAGTGCATCGATCGAATGCGCCACTCGGTCGGCCTGCTTCGGATCCTTCAGCTTCACCACGTACCAGCCCACTTCGTGCTGGCTGTACGCGTTGGCCTCGTCGAAATAGGTCCAGTGCATGAAGAACATCTGGTCCGCGCCGTTGGGTGCGTCCCTGGTGGTTTTGTAGATGCCGACAATCTCGAACGGCCAGGTCTTGTCGCCGTTCTTCTGCGGAAAGATCTGCGATTGCAGGGGAACCTTGTCGCCCACCTTCCAGTGGTAGCGCGCCGCCAGCGCCTCGCCCACCAGTGCGCCGTCGCGGGTCCGCGCAAACGCCTCGCGGGCCGCCGGGGTCAACACGATGTCCGGATTCGTATCCAGGTATTCCGGATCCACGGCGAAACTGAAGACGAAATTCTTCGGGTCCTGGTACACGCCGCCGAACCAGTTCTCGTGGCCCACGGCTTCCACGCCGGGAACTGCCGCGATGCGCTGCTTCAGGCTCAGCGGCAGGCCCGTCATGATCGAGAAGCGGGAGGCGACCACCAGCCGCTCGTTGCCGGCCAGGGTGTTGCTGCCGCCGGTGAATGCCACCCGCGTCGCGTTGAGCAATCCGAACAGCAGGAATGCCGCCAGGATGGAGATCAATGTGAAGATCGTGCGCGCCTTGCGCCGGAACAGCGCGGCCCAGATCAGGTGAAAGTATTTCATTGCACGCTCCTGATCAGATCACGCGCTGCTGTTCGACGAGCGCACCCTTGTCCAGGTGCAGCGTATGGGTGGCGTATTCGGCGGCCTTGGGATCGTGCGTGACCATCACGATGGTCTTGCCGTGCTCACGGTTGAGCCGCTGCAGCAAGGTCAGCACCTCTTCCGCGGACTGGCGGTCGAGGTCGCCGGTCGGCTCGTCGCAGACCAGCAGCGTGGGGTCGGACACGATGGCGCGGGCGATCGCCACGCGCTGCTGCTGGCCGCCCGACAACTCGCTCGGCTTGTGCGAGGCGCGATCGGCCAGCCCCACCAGTTGCAATGCGATCGCCGCGTTCTTCTTGCGCTGTGCAGCGGAGAGCTTGGTGAGCAGGAGCGGCAGCTCGACATTCTTCTGCGCAGACAGTGCCGGCATCAGGTTGTAGAACTGGAACACGAAACCGACATTGGCTGCCCGCCAGCGCGCGAGCTCACCTTCGCCCATCCTGTCTATGCGCTTGCCGCCCACGCTGATGCTGCCGTCGGTGGGCGAATCCAGGCCCCCGATCATGTTGAGCAGCGTGGTCTTGCCGGAGCCCGACGGACCCATCAGCGCGAAGAAGTCGCCGGATGCGATGTCCAGGTCCACGTGATGCAGCACCTCGAGCTTCTGCTTGCCACGCACGTAGACCTTGGACAGATTGCGGATCTGCACCAGCGGCTGGCCCGCGCCCTGGCCCGCCGTGCCACGCGCCTCTGCGACTGCTGCGTTCATCGGATGTCTCCCGGTACTCGTTAGCCGTTGTTTCCCGAAACCACCTTGACCTTCGAACCGTCCACCAACTGCGCGGCGGGCGCCGACACCACCTGCGCGCCGGCGCTCAGGCCCGAGGTCACCTGCTTCAGATCGTTGAAATCCGCACCTGTCGTAACGGACGTTTGCCTGACGTGATCGCCTTCGATCACGAACACGACGTCGCGTCCGTCACGCTGCACGATCGCGCTCTTCGGCACCAGCACGCCCGCGATCGGCTTGGCGTTGTCGGCGCGTTTCCCCAGGAACGACACGCGCACGCCCATCTCCGGAATGATGCGCGGATCCTTCTGATCGAAGGCGATCCGCACCTTCACCGTCGCCTTGCTGCGATCGGCGCTCGGGATGATCGCGATCACGTGCGCGGGAATGCGCCAGTCAGGATAGGCATCCAGCACGGCCTCCACCGCCATGCCCGGTTGCACGCGGCCGATATAGGACTCGTTGACGTCCACGTCCACTTCCAGCGAGTCCATGTCCACGATGGTCGCGACGCCCGTGCGCGTGAAGCCGCCGCCTGCGGAGAACGGCGAGACGATCTCGCCCACCTGTGCCGCCTTGTCGGTGATGACGCCATCGAACGGCGCGCGCACCACGCAGTAATCGAAATTGACCTGTGCAGAGGTGACCTGCGCCGCCGCGGCCTGCGCGCTCTTCTGCGCGGCCAGCAACGTGGCCTGCGCGGTTTCGGCCTGCGTGCGCGCCTGCTCGGCCTGCTGTCTGGACACCAGCCCGCGCACAACGATGGATTCCAGGCGCTTCGCGTCGTGCTGTGCCTGTTCGAGTTGCGCGCGAGCCTCTCCGACTTGTGCCTGCGCCGCCGCGTACTGCGCCTTGGCCGCGTCCAGTGCGGCGCGATAGCCGCTGTCGTCCAGCCGCGCCAGAATCTGGTTCTTCCTGACGTGTTCGCCTTCCTCGACCAGCACTTCGGTAAGCGTGCCGGTGATCTGCGCGGAAACGGTGGCTTCGCGCCGCGCGACGACATAACCGGTGGCCTGCAGCACAGCGCCGGCGTCGGCATCCGCGGCAGGTGCCACGGCAGTGGTCGCCTGTACCTCGACCGCGCTGCCGCGCAACGCATAGAAGGCCGCGCCCGCCGCGATCAGCAGCAACGCGACGACGCCCACGATCCACGGCCAGCGCGCAGCGCGCATGCCATCGTCCTCGCGCTGCTCGCGTTCGATGCGCAATTGCTTCAGAAGATCGCCGTTGTCCAAACCGTTCCCCTTGCGCGCGAAGTCTGCTGTGGCGCGCGAGTGTGGCATAGCTTGGCAGTTGCAGCATGTGCACGACAGCCACGGGCATCAGATGCCGCATCTGACACCTGTCATGCCGTGAAACCTCCGCAAAGCTGCGCTCGGCACCTTGCGCGCCGACGGTGCTCGGATCAGGGCCGGTACATGGATGTACCGCTTTGGGCCAAGGAATGCTCATGTACTGACGTGTACACTCCGCTTCCTGCGCCTTCGCCGGCGACGCTTTGCAAAGGTTTCAGGAATCCATGGAACACAAGACATACGCCTTCGAACCGGCTCCCGTTCCCTCCCTGTCCGTCCACGGCAGCGAGGCGCGTTTTCCCGTGCACCGCATCTATTGCATCGGCCGCAATTACGCCGAACACGCCAAGGAAATGGGCGCGGAAGTGGTCAGCCGCGGCAATCCGGTGTTCTTCCTGAAGCCCGCCGATGCGATCGTGACGGGCAACGAGGTGCCCTACCCTTCGGTCACCCGCGAGCTGCATCACGAAGTGGAAATGGTGGTCGCGCTTTCAGGCGGCGGTCGCGATGTTGATGCCGCGCGCGCCCTGGACTGCGTGTTCGGCTACGGCGTGGGCCTGGACCTGACCCGCCGCGACCTGCAGGCCGCGGCGAAGGCAAAAGGATTGCCGTGGGACACCGCCAAGGCATTCGATGGCTCGGCGCCTGTTTCCGCGCTGCGCGCCGCGAGCGAGATCGGGCATCCCTCGCGGGCCCGTTTGTCATTGCGGGTGAACGGCGAAGTCCGGCAGGACACCGACATCGCCGGCATGATTTTTCCCGTCTCCGACATCATCGCGGAATTGTCGAAGCTGTTCGAACTGCGTGCGGGCGATTTGATCTTCACCGGCACGCCGGCGGGGGTGGGCCCGCTCGCCCGCGGCGACGTCTTTGCCGCCGAATTGCAGGGAATCGCAAAGCTGGAAGGCCGCATCGTCTGACGTTTGCGGCTTCCCCCAAACGCGCTACAGTCATTGCGCTGCTCGTGCAGGGGATTCCGTTCCGTTCAAGGAGGGTAGGCAATGAGCTTCGTCAGCGATTTCAAGGCCTTCATCATGCGCGGCAATGTGGTGGATCTGGCCGTTGCCGTGGTCATCGGCGCCGCATTCGGCAGGGTCGTCACTTCATTCGTCAACGACGTGCTGATGCCCCCGATCGGCCTGCTGATTGGCGGCATTGATTTTTCCAGCCTCAAGCTGATCATCAAGAACTCGCCCGATCCCAAGCAGGTCGTCTCGATCAATTACGGCGCCTTCATCAATACCGTGATCTCTTTCCTGATCATCGCGCTGGCCGTGTTCATCGTCATCAAGCTGATGGAACGCGCGGTGCCGAGAAAGCCTGCCGCGCCGGCCGCACCGCCGGCCGACGTGGTGTTGCTCACCGAGATCCGCGATCTGCTGAAGCAGCGCCCCTTGTAAGGTCAATGGGCATCGAGATTCTCCAGACCGACATCACGACCCTGGCGCTGGACGCCATCGTCAACGCGGCGAACGAGAGTCTCCTTGCCGGCGGCGGCGTGGACGGAGCCATCCACCGCGCCGCCGGCCCGCGCCTGCTGGAGGCCTGCCGCGCCCTGCCGCAGGTGCGTCCGCACGTGCGCTGCCCGACCGGCGAGGCACGCATCACCCCCGGCTTCGATCTGCCCGCACGGTTCGTGATCCATGCCGTCGGCCCCATCTGGCAGGGCGGCGCCGCGCGTGAACCGGAACTCCTGGCCTCGTGCTACCGCAGCTCGCTTGCGCTGGCGCGCGCCAATGACATAGACAGCATCGCGTTTCCCGCGATCAGTTGCGGAGTTTACGGTTATCCTCGCGACGCGGCGGCCGCGATCGCGCTGAGCGTGCTGACCGAAGAGGCTGCGCTGACCCGCACGCCGCGGCGGATCGTGCTGTGCGCGTTCGACCGCGAGATGGCACGGCATTACCACGATGCCGCGCGACGGCTGCACCTACCGATCGTGACGGGCACGATGCACTAGGGAGGCTCTGAACCAAGCTGCTGCGCTCGCTCGCGACGCTTCTTCAGTCCTCCGCAAAATTCAGGTGTTCGGATACAACGGCGGCAGGCCGTCGCCGGCTCGCCCTTTCTTGTCGTGTGTCTCGTTCCATACAAAGCCGCGCTCGAACGCGTGAGCCACTGCGGCGCACGCAGCCGGCGCGTCGCCACCCTTCCAGCGCACGCGCTCCAGTTGCTCCAACGCGGCGCGTTGCGATCCGCCGGCGAGCGCATCGTGCAATTCGCCGAGATTCCTGAGGTGCGGCCGCGCGGCGCGAGCCCATTCCAGCAGCGCGCGTTCACAAGCTGCCACGTCGCATTCGCGCACCGCCAGCATGGTGCGGCGGTGCAGTTCGTGCGCGTTGCCCGGACGTACCGCCGAACCGCTGCCGGGGGTGCCGATCGCAGAGTTGCGCCGGCGCAGCCTCCACCACCACGCCAATGCGGTCAACGCGATCGCCCAGAGCGCGAGCGAGGCGATCGCGATCGCGCGCCACATCGCTGCGTGGGTGGGCGTGGCAACGGGTGCCGTCTGCGCATTTCCCGCAGCCGCAGGAGTGGCCGGCGCCGCGATATTCCCGCCCATCGCACCGATCACGGTCAGCGTGTGCGCCGGCACGCGCGCCTGCTCGGCGCGATCCTGCGCCACGTTCCACCAGTTGAGCGTGATCGCGGGAATCGTCAATGGGCCGGCACGATCGGGGACGATCGCAAAGGTGCGCGTGCGCGTGCCATGCAGCCAGCGGCCATCGTCGCGCGTCGAATCCTGGGTCTTGTCGGGATACACGCGCGCGCCGCCGAGCGCCGGGAGTTGCGGCTGCGGCAGGTGGTCGGCGGGTTGCCCCACCGCTTCCACGCTCAAGGTAAGGCTTAGCGGCTCGCCCAGTTTGACTTGCCCGTCGGAGGGCATGCCGCTCAATTTCAACTGCACCGACTGTGCAGGCAGCCATGGCTTGCCCGCGCCGGCGGGTGCTGCGCGCACATCCAGTGCGATGTCGTCGGCGCGCGCCTGCACCGGCTTGCCCTCGTCGAAGAAATTGTCGAACGGAGTACTGCCGCCGTCGCCGAGCATCTGGCCCATGAACGTCGGCCCGCGCACCACGATGCGCCCGCTGCGCTCGGGCACCAGCGCGTAACGTCGCTCCACCACTTGATAGGTCTGGCCATTGCGCGTGGTCTGGTAACGCGTATCGCCGTTGAGATGGATCACCTGCGCGCCATCGGCTTGCGGGTCTTCCAGTTGTCCGCCGGTAAGGCTTCCGGCGTAGAACAGCTTCAGCGTGTACACGTCCTGCTGGCCGACATAGGGCGCCGGCGAATCCACGCTGGCTTCAAGGAACGCGGGGTCGCCCGGGCCGCCCTGCGCACCGGTGGGCGCGGGCGTCACCTGCAGCGTGAGGGGTTGCGTACGCTCGCTGCCGATCTGCAGCGGCGGAATCGTGAGCGCGCCAGCGTGTTTGGGTCGCAGCGCGATGCCCAATTGCGTGCTGGTTTGCGAGGTACCGTTGACGATCTGCACCCGGCTGGAACTGGACGTCCCCAGCACGTCGAAATCCGCCTGCAATGGCGAAAGGTCAGGCGCGGCGGACAGCGCGGCGGGACCTTCGATGTTCAAGGTGACCGTGTCCCCGAGCGCCGCGTGATCGCGATCGAGGAAGGCGTGCAAACCGCCGGAGGGATTTGCCGCGCGCGCGAACGGCACCAGCAGCAGCAACGACAGAAGCAGGAACACGCGGCGCGCCATCATTGATCACCATCGTCCGGTTGCTGGCCATGCCGGCGCTGCCATTCCAGCATGAACTTGCGCCGCAACAGCGCGCCGGGATCGTCAGGCACGGCATCGAGCATGGCACGCTGCTGCGGGTTGAACTTGCCTTCATCATCGCCCGATGGTTCGGCACCCAACGCGTAAGCGCCTTGCACGTTGCGCGAACGTTGATCGCCGGCTGCGTTTGATGGCCGCCGGGCCATTTCCTGCCGCAACGCCTGTTGTGCGCGCGCCAGTTGCGCGCGCTGTTGGGCATCCTCGGCCAGGGAGGCACCGCTGTCGCCCGCACCCTGCCCGCCACTGGAGACCTTGCCCGCGGCGCTGTCGGCGTTCTGCGCGTCGCTCGCATGCCCGTTGTTCGTGCCTGCCTGCGCGCGCCGGTTACGTGCATCATTGCCGCTTCCCTGCTCTCCGTTCTGCCGCGCGCCTCGCTGCGATCCTTGCGAGGAAGAACCGGAGCCTTGCTGCGACTTGCCGGGAGGATTGCCCTGCGCGCCCTGATCGCCGGAGTTTTGCGGTTGCGCCGGATGTCTTTTGAGCCAATCGGCCACGGACTCACGATTGGCGCGCGCGTCGGCGAAATTCGGATCACGCTGCAGGGCCCGATCGTAAGCCGCGATCGCCTGCCGGTACTGCCCGGATTTCGCCAGCGCATTGCCGAGGTTGTACTCGGAACACACGTCGTCACCGTGCGCGAAATATCTTTCGGCACTCGCGTAATCGCCGTTGCGATACGCTGCCGCGCCCTTCAATTGCGGATCGCGTGCGAGCTTGCCGGCTTGTGCGTAATCGCCCTGGCGAAGTGCCTGCGCGGCACGCTGATCGGGCCGCGCCCACAGCGAATCCCAGGCGGAGGCGTGCGCGAAGGGCGTAATGAATACAAGCGCGAGCGCGCACAGCCAGCCGCGCCGGAAGGCCAGCGCCGCCAGCGGCAGCAACGGAATCAGCAGCCACACGCCGCCGTCGCGCCACACGTTGGCGTGCTGGTGCGCGGCATCGGAACCCTGCGTCGCGGCCGGTGCGCCGAGCGCCGCCACGCCACCGCCGTCTTCATCCAGTGGCGCATACTGCCCGCCGCCGGCATTCGCGATGTCGCGCAACGCGGCATCGTCGCGCCGAGCGACATGTACCCCCGTGCTGTCGCGCACAAAGCCGCCGTCCGGCAGCGGCACCGGCGCGCCCTGGCGCGTGCCGATGCCGAGCACGTCCACGCGCACGCCCTCGGCGCGCGCCTTGCGTGCCGCATCCACCGCGGCTTGCCCCGCCTCGTCGGTCACCAGCACGATCTCGCCGCCGCGGATGTGCGCCTGTTGAAGCAGTGCCATCGATTGCCCGATTGCGCGCGCACCGTTGTTGCCGGGTGCAGGCATCACGTCCGGGCTCAATGCATCCAGCAGGTTCAGCACCGTCTGCTTGTCCGGCGTCAGCGGCGCCACCACGAAGGCGTCGCCCGCATAGCCGACCAAGGCGACGCGGGCATCGCCGACGCTGTCCAGCAGATCGCGCACCGCATAGCGCGCGCGTGTCATGCGGTCGGGCTTGAGATCCTGTGCGCGCATGTCGTCGGACAGCGACAATGCCACCACGCGCGCCGCACCATTGGCATACAGCGGCGTGGGGGCGCGCTGCCAGGCAGGGCCGGAAAGCGCACCTGCCGCGAGCAGCCAGACCACGGCCGCCAACGCCAACGCCCAGCGCCGGCGCGATCCCGCGCCTTGCATGAGGCGCGGCAGCAACGTGGCATCGGCGAGCCGCGCCAGTGCGGCGTGGCCGCCGCCGCTGCGGGCCAGCACATGGAGCACCAGCGGCAGCGGCAACGCTGCCAGCCACCACCACGGCCGCAGGAAATGCAGCGCGATCATGCGGTCACCCCGCGCAATGCGCCGCGCCATGGCAACAGCGCGCAACCCAGCAGCAGCGCGGCGGCCAGCGGATACGGAAAGCGCTCCTCGCGCGGGCGCAGCAATGCATCACCGCGCGCAAGTGGTTCCAGCTTGTCGATCGCCTGGTAGGCATCGGCAAGCTGATCCGCATCCGCCGCGCGAAAGAACTTCCCGCCGGTCTGCTGCGCGATCGAGCTCAAGGTCGAGACATCCAGATCCTGATCCGGTGCCGGGATCTGCATGCCGAACACGCTCAGAGTCTGGCCTCCGGCCGAACCGATGCCGATGGTGTAGATGCGCACGCCGGCCGCCTTGGCGAGGCGCGCGGCGTCCAGCGGCGCGACCGAACCGGCGGTGTTCACGCCATCGGTCAGCAATACCAGCACGCGCGAGCGCGCCGGCAGCTTCGAGAGATGCTTGGTCGCCAGCACGATCGCATCCCCGAGCGCCGTTTCGCGTCCAGCCAGGCCGATTGCCGCGCCGTCCAGTTGCTTGGCCACGGTGTCGACGTCAAACGTCAGCGGCGTCAGCAGGTAGGCGTGCGTACCGAACAGCACCAGGCCCACTTCATCTCCCTGCCGTTGTGAAACGAAGTCGCCGGCGATCGCCTTCACCGCCGCGAAGCGGCTGACCATCTGCGTGCCGAGCGGCATGTCCTGGATGGCCATGCTGCCGGAAACGTCCACCGCCAGCATCAGCGCGCGACCGCTGCGCACCAATGCTTCCGGCGGTGCGATCTGCTGCGGGCGCGCGGCGGCGGTTACCGCGAGCAGCCACGCGAGCAACGCGATGGGCAGGCGCCAGCGATTTGCATCGCGCGCGCGAGCATGCGTGGAAGCAATCCGGTGCGGCAGGCGCATGGCCGCCACTGGCGCAGGCGGCAACAGCCACCACGCCAGCAGCGGCAGCGGCAGCAGCGCGAACATCCATGGCCAGGCGAAGTGGATCATGCAGGCAGTCGCGCCCTCTTGCGCAGCGCGCGTTCGCACCACCTGCGCGTCGCGGCAAGCAACGCTTCGGCGTCGAGTGCAGGATGCGCGCGATATGGCGCTTCCAGCAGCGCGTCGAATTGCTCATCGGCAAAGGCACCGGGAGCTCTTCGCTCAAGAAAGGCGCGCCATCCGGCCAAGTCCTTCGATGCGGCTGCGGGCTCGATCATCAAGGCGATCCGGCGCAACAGCTTCGAGATTCCAGCGGCGAGTACGCGCGGATCGCGATCCTGCGCGAAGCGCGCGGCCAGTGCATCCAGCTCGCGGCGCGCCACGCGGTGCGGCAGCGCACGGCGGCGATAGCGGACCGCGAGCAAAACGCTCGCGGAGATCGCGATCAGTCCCAATGCAGCTAGCAACCACCAGCCGACCGCCGGCGGCCACCAGGACACCGGTGGTACGTGGATGTCGCGCAGGGCGGGACCTGTGTTCATCGCCGATGCGGACGTGGATCGAGCAGGGCCACGAGTGCGGGCGAGGGGTCCTCGCCACCGGCGATCCTGCGCCATCGCACCCCGCACGCGTCGCACAGCGCGGCGAGAGCTCGGTGGCCCCGAGCCAGGCTGTCGCGGAATTGGATGCGCTGCGCCGAGCCGCGCAATTCCGTCTGCACGCGCCCCTGCGGCGTATCGAATGCGTAGCTTCCAGGGGGTGGCGCGCTCAGCTCCAGCGCATCGGCGACGATCAGCACGCGCACCTCGCCGCGGCGGGCCAGCTGCAACAGCGCCGCGCGTGCGGCTCCGTCTACACACACCCCATCGGAGATCAGCAGCACGCGGCTTCCCGGAAGCACCAGCCGTTGCGCACGCAACAGCGCAGCGGAAAGTGGTTCCTCACCGTCAGCCGGCTGTCGGTCCCAACGCGCGAGCGCACCGAGCACGCCCAGCGCACCGCGATCGCCCCCGTGTGGATCCACCGCCTCGCGCGCAGCGCCGAAGGCCAGCGCGCCGACGCGATCACCTGCGCGCACCGCGCTCCAGGCGGCCAGTGCAGCCGCGCGCGCGGCCTGCACCGACTTGAAGCGCACGCGCGTGCCGAAACGCATCGATGCGTGCGTGTCCATGATCAACAGCAGGCTGCGCTCGCGCTCCTCGCGAAACAGCTTGGTGTGCACGCGGCCGCTGCGCGCAGTCCGGCGCCAGTCGATCGCGCGCGCATCGTCGCCGGGCTGATAGGCACGCGATTCCGCGTAATCCATGCCGCGACCGCGCAAGTGTGAGGTGTGCACGCCCGCGAGCGGCGTCTGCGTCCTGGCGCGGCTGGCGCGCAAGCGCATGGACTGCCCGCGCAGCACGACCAGATCCGCGAGCTTGACCGCGGTCACGCCATCACATGGACGTTCAGCGACAGACATGGTGGACGTTGTGAAAGCCACAGAGTTTCGCGTTGCACCCATTGGAGCTCCAGAGCGGTTCGCAAAGTGTCACGAGCGACAGATTGCACGTCGCCGGAGCGCAGGAACCGGGTGTATATGTCAATACATGAGGATTCCTTGCCCCAAAGCGGTGCATCCATGTACCGGGCCTGATCCGAGCACCGCCGGCGCGCAATATTGCGAACCGCGCTAGGGCAGCGGCACGCGTTCCAGCAAGCGCGCAACGATGTCGTCCACGCGCATGCCTTCGGCTTCCGCTTCGTAACCGAGCAGCACGCGATGCCGCAACACGTCCGGCGCGAGCGCCTGCACGTCTTCCGGCAGCACGTAGTCACGGCCGAGCAACCACGCTCGGGCC
>JBQCHG010000029.1:0-73868 GCA_051954935.1 Rhodanobacteraceae bacterium | reverse complement strand
GACGGCAAGCTCGACACCTGGGACCTGCTCTATCGCATCAACCTGCGCACCGCGGTCGCGGCCAGCCAGGCGGCGCTGCCGCATCTGCAAGCGGGTGGCCGCATCATCAACATCGGCGCGAATTCGGCGTTGAAGGCCGGTGCCGGCGTCGGCGCCTACACCGCCTCCAAGTCCGGCGTGATGCGCTTCACCGAGGCGCTGGCGGAAGAACTCAAGGGACGCGGCATCACGGTCAATGCCGTGCTGCCCTCGATCATCGACACGCCGCCCAACCGCGCCGACATGCCGAAAGCCGATTTCGACAAGTGGGTGAAGCCGCAGCAACTCGCCGACGTGATCCTGTTCCTGATCTCCGATCAGGCGAGCGCCATCACGGGGGCGCTGATACCGGTGGTGGGGCGGGTCTGAGTCCCCTCTTCCGTTTGCGGAAGAGGGGACAGCACGCTTTTCATGACGCGCGCAAGCGCGTCACTCCTTCTCTGGCAGCACGTACGTTGAAAACAATTCGTGGATGCGCCGGTACTCGTCGTACCACGAATCGGCGTGCTTGAAGTCGTGGCGTTCCATCGGGTAGAGCGAGATCCAGAAGTTCTTCTTGTGCAATTCGATCAGCCGCTGGTACAGGCGGATCGAATCACCCGGCATCACGTTATCGTCGATCAGGCCGTGGTTGATCAGCAGCGGATCCTGCAGGTTCTGTGCGTACTCGATCGGCGAGGAGACCTTGTAGGCCTCGGGATCGAGCTGCGGATCATTGAGGATGTCGGAGGTGTAGTCGTCGTTGTAGCTGGTCCAGTCCGACGGTGCGCGTTGTGCGGCGCCGGCGGCGAATTCGCCCGGCGCGCGCAGCAGCGCCATCTCGGTCATGAAGCCGCCGTAGGAACCGCCATAGATGCCGACGCGCTTCGGATCCACGTCGTGGTTCTTCACCAGCCAGGCCTTGCCGTCCAGCAGGTCCTCCAGTTCCGGATGGCCCATGTGCTGGTAGATCGCATCGCGCCAGTCACGGCCGTAGCCGGCGGATGCGCGATAGTCCATGTCGAGTACCACGTAGCCTTCCTGCGCCAGCAGGTTGTTGAACATCTGCTCGCGGAAGTAGTACGACCAGCCCTTGGTCACGTCCTGCAGATAGCCCGCGCCGTGCACGAACAGTACGGCCGGATGTTTGTGCGAGGTGTCGTAGTTGGCCGGCTGGTAATACTTGGCCCAGATGCCGAAGGGGCCGTGGCTGCTCGGTACTTTCACGAACTGCGGCTCGATCCAGTGGATCGCCTTGTATTCCGGCGTGCGCGTATCGGTGAGGTCACGCGGATTGGAGCCATCGCTGTCCACCACCGCAAGCTGCGGCGGGATATATGCGCTCGAATGCAGCACCGCGAGCTTCGAACCATCCGGCGACAGCGCGAACGGCGCACTGCATTCGAAGCAGGACAGCCCTTCGTAACGGGTGACCTGCTGCAGTTCGCCGCCGGAAGTCGGCAGGCGGTAAACGTCGTAGTCGTAGGGCGCCTGCTTGTTGGACAGCACGTAGAACCACTTGTCGTCCGGCGAAACGGCAGGGCTGGACACTTCATAGCCGGTGCCGGTCAACGCGCGCGCCTTGCCGTCCAGCGGCTTCACGTACAACTGTGCCCAGCCCGAAGCTTCGGATACGAACCACAGGGTACGGCTGTCGTGGAGCCAACCCAGTTCATTGAAGCTCCAGTTGATCCAGGCGGGGTCGGTCAGGCGGTTTTGGGTCACCAGCTTGTGGCCGGCGAAATCCACCGTGGCGATCCAGCGGTCCTTGTGGTCGTTGGACATCAGCTCGATGGCCACGTTGCTGCCGTTGTCGCTCCACACCACCGCGGGGTGGCCGCTTTCGCCGACCATGACGAAGCCCAGCGAGACCGGCCGCGTCTTCGGCGCCTCCAATGCCTTGGCTTCGTCATCGTGGCCTTCCTGCTTCAGTTGCGCGATGCGCTCGTCGCGCAGCGCCTTCAGCGGATCGTCATGGATGCCGGGCAGGTCGTCCGTCGAAAGCGGATATTGCGCGTGCCGGCGCAGATCCAGCAGCACCAGCGATTGCGGTGCCGGCTTATTGTGGCCGACGTAGGTGCGTGCCTTTTCCGCTTCGGGGTAGCCCGAGTCGTTGACGTAGTGGGTGACGGTCGGGTGCTTGCCGGCATCGTAATCCCTGGGCGAAGTCGCCACGACCATCCAGCGCGCGTCCGGCGACAGCGAGGTGTAGTCGATCTTCACCTTGTCGCCCAGATAGAACGGCGCCGGCGCGCGCGTGGCGTCCTCGCGCTGGAGCAGTTGCTCGCGCGCTCGTTCCGCCTCGCTGTTGGCCTTGATCTCGCGCAGGGTGGAGAACAGGTGCAGTTGCAGGCGTTCCATCTGGTCCGGCTGCTGCTGCGCTTGCGGATCCTTTTCCGCCTTGACCTGCGCTACGGGCCCGATCACGCCGCTGGCGAGATCGCACACCATCCAGTCGGACTTGCCCTCGCGCCAGCTCAAGGTGCCACCGTCGGCCGAGAACTGCAGTTCCGAACGCGGGCTGTCGCTGCGGGTGAGCTGGCGGGTTTCGCCGCTCGCGAGCTCGCGCACGAAGACATCGCCGTGGCGCAGGAACGCGGCGCGGTGGTGGGCGGCATCGAACACCGGGTAACCGTCGGCCAGCAACAGTTGCGCGTCACCCAGTTTCTCCGGCGCGCCGCCGCCGGCGCTCACGCGATACAAGTCGCGGATCTGAGAACCCTTGCGCTTGAGCTTGAAGTACACGCTGCGCCCGTCCACGCTCCAGTAGGCGTTTTCCACCTGCGGCCCGATCCAGTCCGGGTCGGCCATGATCTGCTCCAGCGTCAGCGGACTGCTCGCCGGCACCGAAGCCGCGGTGGGCAGCACGGGGGCGTTCTGCGGGGCGGCCTGGGCCGAGGCGAACACGAGTGCGAAGGCGAGGCCGGCGAGAACGGTTCGGCGCATGACGTGGGACTCCGGGGCAAAAGTGGCGAGCATAGCTTCGCGCCGCAGGTCCGCAACCGCCGGAAGTCCTGCGCGCGTGCGTATCGCGGACATCGGCGTTACCCTGCCGGGCGCCGTGTCCTCCGGAGCTTCGCCATGACCCGCTTCCTTGCCGCGTTCGGCCTCGGTCTCCTCCAGGGAGCGCACTGATGCTGGAATGCATAGAGCGCGAAACCGCGCCTCGCCCGACGCACAGCATCGTCTGGCTGCACGGCCTCGGCGCCGACGGCAATGATTTCGTGCCCATCGTGCCGCAACTGCTGCGGGCAGGCTGGCCGCCGCTGCGGTTCGTGTTTCCGCACGCACCGGTGCGGCCGATCACGATCAACGCCGGCATGCGCATGCGCGCCTGGTACGACATCGCCGGTTTCGATCTCGCGCAGAAGCAGGATGAAGCCGGCATCCGCAAGTCCATGGAACAGGTGGAGTGGCTGATCGGCCGCGAGGCCGAACGCGGCGTGCCGGCCGGGCGCGTGATCCTGGCCGGATTCTCGCAGGGCGGCGCGATCGCGCTGGCCGGCGGGATTCGCCATGGGCAGCCGCTGGGCGGCATCGTCGCGCTTTCGACGTATCTGCCGATCGCGGAGATCGTCGCAGCCGAGCGCCACGCCGCGAATGCACGCACGCACGTCTTCATGGCGCACGGCGCATTCGACCCGGTGGTGCCGCTCATCCTCGGTGACATGTCGCGCAAGCGCCTGCTCGACTTCGGCCATCCGCTGGCCTGGCACAGCTACCCGATGGCGCACCAGGTGTGCCCGCAGGAAATTTCCGATCTTGCGGACTGGTTGGGAGAGCGGTTGACCGCCTGACATTGCATACTGCGCGCGTTTGGGAGAACGGCGTGCCCGGCGAATCCGCACAACGCAATGAAACCGTCGCGCTGCCGCAGTTCTGTGGCCTGCCGGCGGTATTCGCGCTGCTGATCGTCGCCGAACTGGTGGTGGTCATCGCGGCGCTGGTGCCGGACGCGCAAATGAGCTTCCGCGGCTTCACCACCGCGACTGCGTTCGCGGTGTGGTTGGCGCTGCTCTGCGCGCTGCTGCTGTGCAAGGCCTCGCCGCTGTTCGCGCGGCTACCTGTGCGCATGGGCTACATGCTGGCATGCGCGGTGCTGGTAGCGATTGTCGCGTCCGCCAGTGCGCTGGTCGGCTGGCTGGACCACGCACTCGGAACAGGGCTGACCCCCGCGTCGCTGCCGAAATTCATTCTCGGCAATGCCGCGCTTGCCGCACTGCTCGGCGCCGCGCTGCTGCGCTATCTCTTTGTCCTGGCCGAGTGGCGCGCCCGGCTGGACGCGGTGGCGCGGGCGCAGTTCGAGGCGCTGCAGGCGCGCATCCGCCCGCACTTCCTGTTCAACAGCATGAACACGGTCGCCGCGCTGGTGCGGGTGGATCCGAATGCCGCCGAGCGCACGGTGGAAGACCTGACCGAGCTGTTCCGCGCCGCGCTCGGCTCCGATGCGCGGTCCAGCACGTTGCGCGAGGAGTTGGCGCTGGCCGATCGCTATCTGGACATCGAGCAATTGCGCCTGGGCCAGCGCCTGCGCGTGGAACGCGACCTGGACGACCTGCCGGCGGAACTGGAAATGCCTTCGCTGTTGCTGCAGCCGCTGATCGAGAACGCGGTGTATCACGGCATCCAGCCGCGCCAGCAGGGGGGCACGGTGCGCCTCGGCGGCCGGCGCGTGCCGGGCGGCGTGGAAATCGAGATCGAGAATCCATTACCGGAGAACGCGCCGGTCCGGCGCAATGGCCACGCGCAGGAAAACGTGCGGCGGCGCATCGCCTATCATTTCGGCGCGCGCGCAAGCCTGGAAACGATCGTGGACAAGGATCGCTACGTGGTGATCGTCCGATTGCCGGATCCGGGTGCAAGCTGATGCGCATCCTGATTGCCGACGACGAACCGCTGGCGCGCGCGCGCATGAGCGCGTTGCTCGCCGAGTGCGAAGGCGTGCAGGTGGTGGCCAGCGTGGGCGATGGCGAAGCCGCGCTCCGCGAGTGCATCGCCCTGAAGCCGGACGTGCTGCTGAGCGACATCGCGATGCCGGGCATGGATGGCCTGATGCTGGCGCGGCGGCTGCAGACCCTGTCGCATCCGCCGCAACTGATCTTCTGCACCGCCTACGACGCGCACGCGCTCAGTGCTTATGAGCTGAGGGCTGCGGATTACCTGTTGAAACCGGTGCGCATCGAGCGCCTGCGCGAAGCACTGGCGCGGGCCCAGGCACTTCGCGCGCGCGAGCACGCGGTGCCGCGCGAGACCCTGGTCGCGCGCGTGCGTGGTGCGCCGGTCAGGATCCCGCTGGAAGACGTGATTTATCTCACTGCCGACGAAAAGTACGTGGCGGTGCATCGCGCGGGCGAAACCCTGCTGATCGAGGATTCGCTGAAAGGCATCGAGGCGAGTTTCCCCGACCGCTTCGTGCGCATCCATCGCAACTGCCTGGTTCCCGCCGCGCGGTTGCTGGGATTGAAACGCGATGCGCATGGCGAGATGCATGCGCTGATTGCCGGCACCGACGAGGCGCCGGAAGTCAGCCGGCGGAACCTGGCGGCCGTGCGGAAATTGTTGCTTGGATGAAGCGACTGGGATCGGACGAGTGATGCGAGGGCCTTCCGCCGCCCACCTCGCTCCTGCCGCATCCGATCCATTTAAACTTGCATGATGCCCTCGCAAATCCTCCGCATCGCCACCCGCAAAAGTCCGCTCGCACTCTGGCAGGCCGAGCACGTCGCCGCGCGCCTGCGCGCGACCCATCCCGATTTGCAGGTGGAGCTGGTGCCGCTGTCCACGCGCGGCGACGAGGTGCTGGACCGCTCACTGGCCGCGATCGGTGGCAAGGGCCTGTTCCTGAAGGAGCTGGAGATCGCGCTGACGAACCAGCGCGCCGACATTGCGGTGCATTCGCTGAAGGATATGCCGGCGAACCTGGAACCGGGCTTCGCGATCGGTGCGGTCCTCGCGCGCGCGGACTGTTCGGATGCCTTCGTCAGCAACGAGGTCGCATCGCTCGACGAGTTGCCGCGTGGCGTTCGCGTCGGGACATCGTCGTTGCGCCGCGCAGCGCAATTGCGCGCACGGCGGCCTGATCTGGAGATTGCCGATCTGCGCGGTAACGTCGGCACACGGCTGGCGAAGCTGGACGCGGGCGATTACGCTGCGATCGTGCTGGCGACCGCGGGCTTGCAGCGGCTCGGTCTGGATGCGCGCATCCGCGCGCGCCTGGCTCCGCCGGAATGGTTGCCCGCGCCAGGACAGGGCGCGATCGCGGTGGAGACGCGCACGGACGACGCACGCATTGCCGCCCTGCTGGTGCCGTTGGACGATGCCGTCACGCGCCGTACCACCGCCGCCGAACGCGCGCTCAACGCGGCGCTGGGCGGCGATTGCACATTGCCGCTGGGAGCATGGTGCACGTTCGAAAACAATAGGCTTCGTCTGCACGGCATGCTGGGCGATGCGCGCAACGGCCACGTGCTGCGCGCACAGGCGCGCGGCGACGATCCGCAATCACTCGGGAACGAAGTCGCGCGGCTGATGCGCGAGCAGGGCGGCGATCGGTTGCTCGCGACCTTTTAGGAACTTGGCTCCCGTGGCCAGGGAACTGTCGGCCATGCGTCGGCGCTCTTGTCGCGCACCGACGCGCTCCTACCTGGAGCCGCTGAAGCTGTACACCAGGTTCGTGGTGAACAACTGGTCCGCGTGCTCCGCGCCCGGCGCGATCTCGCTGTTGTAGCGGGTTTCATACCCGAGCTTCAGCGCCAGTGCCTTGGTCATGCTGACCGCCAGCCCCGCGTCGTTCTGGTAGAACGTGTTCTGCGTGCCGGATTCGGCGAGCAAGGTGTCCTCGAAGCTGGTGTTGTCGGTGATGCGATGCCTGAAGTTCACCAGGCCGCGGCCGATCGCTTGGGTTTCCACGGCCGGATGCACCTGCATCACCGTCGGTGGCGTGGTGGCAATGTTGACCTGGGCCAGGTATTGCGGCTGCGATCGCTTGTAACCGGGGCCGATCTCGAACGACAGCTCGCTGCGCGCATCCTTCAGCGCGATGTAGCCGAAGCCCAGCGACGCCACCTGTTCCCAGCGGTTGGCGGCGAAATCGTCGTGGTCGTAGCGCAGCGCGCCGACCAGATAGCTGCGCGGATTGAACTTGTAGCCGCTGGAAGCGCCGGCCTCGAAGCGGTTGGCGGTCGTATCGAAGCTGCTGGCGTAACCCGTCGTGACACCATCCACCACTACCGGTGTCTTCACCTCGCCCTTGGCGCGCAGCATGTTCAGGAAGAAATCGTCCTTCCAGGTGTCGTCCTGGTAGCTGAGCGTGAGCTTGGCGTTGAGATTTTCCGAATGCGTGTTGCCGCGCGAGGAGGCGAAACCGAATTCGCCGCTGCCACTCCATTTGCCTACCGTGGCATCTGCGGCATGCGCGGCAAAAGGAACAGAAAGCGCGGCGACGGCCGCAACGGCGAACGAAGACAGCAGGCGGTGCATCATCTCTCCTCGAAGCAGGAATGTCTCACGTCGGAACTGGTCCGACCCTGAATGGTCGCAAAAGTTCGCGCGCGATTCCGCAGCGACGAGCCGGAAGCGCTAGCCGCTTCACGTTATTTGCTGCGCAAAGATGAATGTACTTTGATCAGCACCGGCGAGTCCCGATGCAGCCCGGAAAAACGCGGCGGATCATCTCAGTGTCGTTGCGCAGGAAAAAAGGCGGCTACTGAGTGCCGCGCCTGCGCGAAGAACAGCCAGCGTTCCACGAACAGCCCGAGTACGCATGACACCGCGGCCAGCGGCGCCAGCCACACCTGCGCGGGAGGCCAGATCAGGGCCAGCACGATCGCGGCGACCGGTACCGGCGCCAGCAACACCACCGCATACCGGCGCAGCGCGCGCGCATGCTTGCGCGCCAACACGAACGCCATTTCACGGGTCAGGTAATTGCCTTCGGTGGTCGGGCCTTCGAACGCGCGCACGGAGCCGAAGCGCTCCAGCCCGGTGGCGTGGCCGGCCGTATTGGCGGGCGTGGCATCCACGGCCTTCCAGTAGGCGAGTTTCACGCCGGCCACGATCACGGCCAGTGCGAGCAACGCCAGCGCGAATGGCCAGGCGAGCGTTCCCGGATTGAAGGCGAGATACGCCCACAGCCACAGCCCGCCCGAAAGCAGCCCGAACAGCAGGTAGAGCGGCAGGACGCGCCGATCACGCCACGCGGAGACCGGTTTCAGCGACGTGTAGATGCGGGCAGTGCACCACAGCGTGGCGAGCGCGCACGCGCACAGCACCGCGCCGGCGATGCGGGTGGGAACGAATTGATGATCGCCGCGCGCCAGGCCGGCCACCGCGAACGTCGGCAGGTAGGTTGCCACCGAGGCCAGGCCTTCGCGCGACAGCCACGAGGAATCCCATTGCGAGAACGCGCGCCACGCGCGCGACGGCCGGCCCAGATGCAGCGTGGACGCGAGCAGTCCGACGCTCGCGAACACGAAACCGATCGCGAGCGGTGCCAGCACCGTGCCGCGTCCGTGCGGATAGATGCCGATCGCCAACGCACCGCCGAGCAGGCACCACAGTCCATACCCGGCGCCCGCCAGCACGGTAAAGAAGATCACCGACAGTGCGGGTTTCATGGCGCATCTCCCCTATGCGTTCGTCCACTTATGAGCGGATTTCAAAGCGTGACGAGCGAAGCTGCCATGCGTGGCAAAAAGCTCCGTGGTTGCGCGTCGCCGGAGCGCAGGAATCGTAGCGTACACGTCAGTACGCGAGGATTCCTTGGGCCCAAAGCGGTACATCCATGTACCGGCCCTGATCCGAGCACCGCCGGCGCGCAGCATGTTGATTGAATCGGGCCGAGCGCGAGCTTTGAAACCGTTCATCGCGACAACGCCTTGTCCAGCCATCTGAGCAAGGGCGGCAGTTGCGCGGAATCCAGAGTCTCTTCCCGGGCAACGGCAGGCTGCATGTGCGATCCGTCACGCCTCGGCCGCGGTGGCAGGTACTTGTTGACCGGCCTGTAGCCGAATTCCGGCATCAGGTCGTAGCCGTCGCGTTCCGCAACGAGCTTCGAGATCGCCGAATCAGGATCGCCGATGTCGCCGAAGTGGCGCGCGCGGGTGGGGCAGGCTTTCACGCAGGCGGGCTGGCGGTCTTCCTCGTCCAGCGTTTCGTTGTAGATGCGGTCCACGCAAAGCGTGCATTTCTGCATCGTGCCCTTCCGCTCGCTGATCTCGCGCGCACCGTACGGACACGCCCACGCGCACAACTGGCAGCCGATGCACTTGTCTTCGTCCACCAGCACGATGCCGTCCTCGGCGCGCTTGTAGCTGGCGCCGGTCGGGCACACCGTCACGCAGTCCGGCGTTTCGCAGTGCAGGCACGAGCGAGGGAAATGGACCATGTTCGACGCCTGGAAGGAGCCGAACCCGGCGTCCGCGGTGTCTTTGGAGCCGGCGGGCGCGACCTCGTACGTATGCACCCGGTTGAACCATACCCCGACCGGATCGCTCCCGTATGGATCGCTGTCCGGCAGCGGCCCGAACTGGCCGCCGTCGTTCCATTCCTTGCACGCCACCGCGCAGGCATGGCAGCCCACGCAGGTATCGAGGTCTATCACCAGGCCGAGTTTCTTCTTGGAGGGAGGGGGAAGCGCAGTCATGCTTTTGCTCCCTCTTCCGCTTGCGGGAGAGGGCCGGGGTGAGGGGGATTCGAAGCGTGAAGTATCGTTTCCAGCACGGCTTCCGTCTGCAACAGGGCGTCGTGGTTCCAGAAACGCAATACACGGAACCCGGCACGCTCGAGCGCAAGCGTTCTTGTCCCGTCGCGTTTGCAGTCCAGGTTTTGCGCGCCATCGAGCTCAACGACCAGGTGCTGTTCCATGCACGCAAAGTCAGCGATGTAGGACCCCAGCGGAACTTGCCGGCGGAACTTCAAGCCGCCGAGGTTACGGTTGCGCAGATAACGCCAGAGCAGTTGCTCGGCATCCGTACTGTTTTGGCTAAGTGCTCGCGTGCGGGATTGTCTGAGATTCTTTAGCAAGTGTTGCCTCGTGCGCTTTCGCCAAGTTTCCCTCATCCGCCCTTCGGGCACCTTCTCCCGCAAGCGGGAGAAGGAAAAGCTAGAAAGGCCATATCTTTGGAATCAGGTACATCGAGAGCCCGCAGAACAGCGCGATCAGCGGGATGCCGACTTTCATGAAATCGGTGAAGCGGTAGCCGCCTGCGTAATAGACCATGGTATTGGTCGGATAGCCCACGGGCGTCGCGAACGAGGTAGCCGCGGCGAATGCCACCGCGACGATGAACGGGTGCGGATCGGCGTGCACGGCACCCGCCACGGTCACGGCGATGCCGACCATCAGTACCACCGAGGGGTTGTGGCCCATCAATTCGGTCAGCAACGCGGTCAGCAGGTACACCATCAGCAACGCCGCGAGCGGTCCGTGGTCGCCGACCATCTGCACGCCCGCATCCACCACGTATCTGGAAAGGCCGGTCTTCTCGATGGCTATTCCGAGCGGCAGGATCGCGCCGAGCAGGATGATGATCTTCCAGTCCATCGCCTCGTAGACATCCTTGCGGCCGAAGCAGCGCGTCAGTGCCATGGCCACCACGCCGCAAATCGCCGCGATCGGGATCGGCAACCAGCGCAGCCCGGATACCACGACGACGCCGAGCATGATCGCCACGGCAATCAGTGCCCGGTAGGGCGAGCGGCGCGCGTCTTCGCGCTCGTTCAGCACGATGAAGCGGTCGTCGGCGCGCAACTTGGCGGTGATCGTTTCCGGTACCAGCAACATCAGCACGTCGCCGACCTCGAGCGGGATGCGGCTCATCTTTTCGCGCAGCACGTGACCGCGGCGATGGATGGCCAGCACGGTCGCGTCATAGCGGGACTGCAGGTCCAGCTCCGGCAGCGTGCGCGCCTCGATCGGGCTGGCCGGCGTGACCAGCACTTCCATCAGCACGCGCGCTTCACCGTCGTCGCGGGCGTGCTTGAATTCGGGATCGATCTCCAGTCGCGTCTGCTTGCGGAACTCTTCCAGCTTCTCCCATTCGCCGCGCATCAGCAGCACGTCTCCGACCTGCAGCTTCTGCGTGCGCGGCGACCACATGTGCTCCTCTCCGCGCAGCAGTTCCAGCGGATAGACGCCGTGCTTCTCCCCCAGCCGTGCCTCGGCGATGGTTTGCCCCACCAGCGTTGATTCGGACATCACCTTCAGTTCGGTGACGTATTTGCCGACCTGCATCAGTTCGGGCGTCGCCATTTCGAGCTGGCGCGGCAGCAGCCAGCGGCCGATCACCATCAGGTAGAGGATTCCCGCTATCGCCAGCAATACGCCGAGTTTGGTGAACTCGAAGACGCCCAGCGGCGCCAAGCCGTGCTTCTGCGACAGCGAATCCACCAGCAGGTTGGAAGACGTGCCGATCAAGGTGCACACGCCGCCCATCTGTGCGGCATAGGCCATCGGCATCAGCACGCGCGAGGGCGAGGTACCGGTGCGCGCGCATACGCGCAGCGCAAGCGGCAGGAACGTCGCCACCAGCGCCACATTCTTGATGAACGCGCCCAGCGGCGCGATGGCGAGCATCATGCCCAGCGTCAGCAGCCAAGGCTGCTTGATGCGCGAAAGCAGCCGGCTGAGCGGATCCAGCGCGCCGGAGCGTTCGATGCCCATGGACAGCGCGAACATCGCCGCCACCGTCACCGTTGCCTCGTTGCTGAACCCGGAGAGCGCCTCCTCCGGCGAGACGATGCCGAGCACCATCAGCAGGGCCAGTGCGATCAGCGCGACGATGTCGATGCGCACCTTCTCGCTGGCGAACAGCACCATCGCAAGGAGGATGATCGCGGCAGTGGCCCAGGCTTGCCAGGTCATGCGGATGCGCTCCGCCTTCCGTGTGGGTCGTCTCCCGCGATGTCATGCAGTTCGACCCGGTGTCCCGGCACATCTGGTTGCGGATCGCGCTCCAGTCGCACGCGGAGGTCGAACCACGCGGCCTGGCCCGTGACCGGATCGGCGTTGCTGTAGGCGCCGCTGGAATCGCGCTCGCCGATCAAGTCGTTCAAGAGGAAGCCGTCCACGAACTCCGGGGCCTGGCCCGCCAATCCCCACGCGCCGCGTTTCTTGCCAAGTGCATTCCAGGTCCACAAAGTACCCGGCGCGGTTGCCGCATGGGCTCGCACCTGCACACGGATGCGTCCGCGCCGCGACGCGATCCACGCCCAGTCGCTGTCGTGGATGCCGTGCTCGGCCAGCGTGCGTGGATTCGCGTACAGGTAATTGCGCGTGGCGATCTGCCGCAGCCAGCGATTCTGCGAGCCCCACGAGTGGTACATGAACATCGGGCGCTGGGTGATGGCGTGGAGAGGAAAGCCATCCTTCACCGAGTCTTCCTCGAGTGACGCGTAATACATCGGCACCGGATCGAAGAACCTCTCCACCCGCGCACGTTCGCGCTCCGGCGGCTGTACCGGGCCGTGCCCCTGTGCCGCAAGCCGGAAGCGCTGCAAGGCCTCGCAGTACAACTGCAAGGTAATGGGCTCGGCCGAGCCGACGAAGCCCATCGCATTCGCCCATTGCAGGTAGTCGCGGTTGCCGAAGCGGTAATACGCGCCGCGTTCGGGTACACGCGCTTCCCAGTGACAGCCATGCTCGCGATAACGCTCGAGCTGATCGGGATTCGGCGCGCCTTTGCCTTCGCCCGTCCCGTCGGCGCCGCGCCAGCCGGCCAGCAGCCCTAAGCCCGGCGCACGTTCGTGGCGCACCATGTAGTCGGCGAAGTCGCGGTACTTCGCTCGGCCGTGTTCATCCACCAGATTCGGCAACTTCAGCCGCGCACCCAGATCCAGCAGCACGTCCTGGAAGGGCCGCACGTCACGATCAGGTCGCACCACGGGCGTGCGGATCGCATCCGCCGCGGCGTCGGCGTCCGAAATCGGACGATCCAGCAGGCTGATGCAGTCATGGCGTTCCAGGTACGTCGTGTCCGGCAACACCAGATCCGCAAACGCCACGGTTTCCGAATCGTAGGCATCCACGTAGATGATGTGCGGGATCTTGTATTCGCCGTGCTCGTCACGCTCGCACAACAGCTTGCGCGTGTGCGCCGTGTCCATCGCCGAGTTCCAGCCCATGTTCGCCATGAACAGGAACAGCGTGTCGATCCGGTGCGGATCGCCTTTGACGGCATTGCGGATCACGGACTGCAAGATGCCGTGCGCGGCCAACGGGTACGCCCATGAGAAGGCGTGATCGATCCGGCGGGGCGCACCGTGCGCATCCACCAGCAGGTCTTCCGGCGAAACCGGATAACCGAGCGGATTGCCATTGAGCGTACCGTCGGCCTTGCGCGCCGTGGCCGGCCGATTCGGCGGCGGCGCGGACTTCGGATAGGGCGGCTGGTACCGGAAACTGCCGGGCGTATCGATCGCGCCCAGCAGCATCTGCAGCACGTGCAGCGTGCGGCAGGTGTGGAATCCGTTGGCGTGCGCACTGATGCCGCGCATCGCGTGCATCGAGACAGGGCGGCCGGTCATGCTTGCATGTTCGCGGCCGTGGGAGTCGGTCCACGCAATCGGCAGTTCGATCGCTTCGTCGAACGCGGTGCGGGCGAGTTCCGATGCAATGCGGCGAATCGTGTTTGCATTCACGCCGCAGCGTGAAGCGACGTTTTCCGGGGTGTATTCGTCGGAAAGGAAACGCTCGGCCAGCAACTGGAATGCCGGCATTGCACGACGACCGTCGGCCAGGGTGTATTCGCCGGCGATCAACGGCGCAATGTCCGGTTGCGCGGCGTCGGCAAGGCGCCCGCCCCGCACAGCGCACAGCGGCTTCCCCTCCGCGCCACGCGCGATCAACCCGTCGTCCGGCGAGCCCGGCGCGCGGATCACCAGGTGATGCGCATTGGTGTAGCGCACGAGGTATTCGAAATCCACGCGGTCGGAACGCAGCAACTCGTGGATCAGCGCGCCGGCCAGCAAGCCATCGGTACCGGGATTGATCGCGATCCACTCGTCGGCGATTGCGCCGTAACCCGACCGCACCGGGTTGACGACGACAATCTTGGCGCCGCGCGCCTTGAGTTTTCCCAGGCCCAGCTTAATGGGGTTGGAGTCGTGGTCCTCGGCCACGCCCCACAGCATCAGGTATTTCGTGCGGTCCCAGTCCGGTTCGCCGAATTCCCAGAACGAACCGCCGAAGGTGTACATGCCGGCCGCGGCCATGTTCACCGAACAGAACCCGCCGTGCGCGGCGTAGTTGATGGTGCCGAACTGCTGCGCCCACCAGCCGGTCAGGGCCTGCGACTGGTCGCGCCCGGTGAAGAAGGCGAGCTCGTCCGGATTGCGCGCGTGGATGTCGGACAGCCACTTCGTCGCGATGTCGAGCGCCTGGTCCCATTCGATTTCGCGGAACCTGCGCTCGCCGCGCGCGCCTACCCGCAGCAGCGGCTTGCTCAAGCGGGCCGGCGAGTAGTGTTGCATGATGCCGGACGAGCCCTTGGCGCAGATCACGCCCCGATTGACCGGATGGTCCGGATTGCCGTCGATGTAGCGGACACGGCCGTCCTTCATGTGCACCCTTATTCCGCATCGGCACGCGCACATGTAGCAGGTCGTTTCCTTGACCTGGTCGCCGATGGGCTCGCTCAGTTTGAGATTTCGATGCGGCATGGGTTCCCACTTCGTCATTCCGGCGCAAGCCGGAATCCATTTTCCATCCATGGCACTGGGATCCCGGCCACGGAGCTCTTGGCCATGGATGGCGGCTCTTGGCCGGGATGACGTTTCGATAATCCGGAACTGGGATGGTAGCCGAAGCAGAGACACGCTTGCCGCCATGAGGGCATGCCGTCATGCTTCTCCGCGCCCCCGCGCCGCACCTCGCTGCTTCTGATTTTCAGCCCCCTTGAGTCAAGGGGGCGGCCGATCCGGTGCACAGCACCGGATTGATGGGGGTTGTGGAAGTATGAAGATGTGATTAGAACGACAGCCAACCATTCAGTCGAAGCCATTCCTAATGGATCGTTACGAGCGCATCCTCACCCTGCATCGCATCTTCAAGGCTGCACGGCATCCGGTCAGCCAGGAGCGCCTGAAAGACGAACTCGGCTGCTCGCGCGCCACGCTTTATCGCGACATTGCCTTCCTGCGCGATGCGCTGGGCGCGCCGCTGGAAAGCGATACCGAACGCCACGGCTTTTCCTACGACCGCGAGGAAGCCGATCGCTTCGAGTTGCCGGGCCTGTGGCTGACCAGCGAAGAGCTTGCGGCGCTTATGGCGCTGAACGAACTGATCGGCCGCTCGGATCCGGGCGTGCTGGCGAGTGCCCTGGCGCCGTTCAAGTCGCGCATGGAACGCCTGATGAGCGAGCACGCGGAAGGCAAGCCGCTGCCGGTCGAGCGCATCCGCGTGATTCCGTACGGCTCGCGCACGCTGGACCAGCGCGTGTTCCGGATCGTCGCGGGCGCGGTACTGGCGCGCAAGCAGCTCAAATTCCGCTATCGGGCGCGCACCACCGATGCCGATACCACGCGCACGGTATCGCCGCAGCGGCTGACGCACTATCGCGACAACTGGTACCTGGACGCCTGGGACCACGATCGCGAGGCGCTGCGCAGCTTCGCGGTGGATCGCATCGTCGAACCGGAGCAACTGGAAACGGCGGCGCTGGACCGCGACAACGCCGAGCTCGACGCCGTGCTCGCTTCCAGCTACGGCATCTTCGCCGGCGCGCCTAAAGCCTGGGCGACGATCCGCTTCTCCGCTCGCGCGGCGCGCTGGGTCGCCGACGAACATTGGCATTCGCAGCAGGAAGGACAATTCCTGCCCGACGGACGCTACGAATTGCGCGTGCCGTATTCGAATTCGCGCGAACTGCTGATGGACGTGATGAAGTACGGCCCGGATGCGGAAGTGGTGGCGCCGCTGCCATTGCGCGAGGAGATGAAGATCCAGCTGAAGCTCGCGCTGGACGGGTATTCGGCACGCCCGTGATGTTCGTCATCCCGGGGCCGACCGCAGGTCGGAACCCGGAATCTGCTCTCGCGAGGGGAAAAGCAGATTCCGGATGACGCTGCGCGTCGCCCGGAATGACTATTGAAACATTTTCGATCATAACGTGGTCAGGTTCGCATACGCCGCCACCAGCCACTTCGGGCCGGCGTCGGCGAAGTTCACCTGGATGCGCGCGTGCGCGCCGTTGCCCTCGGCACTGACCACCACGCCTTCGCCGAAATGCGCGTGGCGCACGCGCTGGCCCAGCCTGACCGGCATGGATTCGTCCGCGAGCGGCGCATGACCGTAATCTCGCGGCGCATAGACCGGGCGCGTGATCTTGGCGCGCGGCCGCACTTCCTCCAGCAGCGACTGCGGCAATTCGGCGAGGAAACGCGAGGGCCGTGCCAGCATTTCAGAGCCGTGCATCCGGCGCGATTCGGCATACGTCAGGACCAGGCGTCGGCGCGCGCGGGTGATGCCGACATAGGCGAGCCTGCGTTCCTCTTCCAGCCGCGAGGCGTCCTCGGTCGAACGCTGGCTCGGGAACAGGCCTTCCTCCAGCCCGACCAGGAACACGATCGGGAATTCCAGGCCTTTGGCCGAATGCAGCGTCATCAGCTGAACGCAGGCTTCCCCAGCCTCGCCCTGCGCCTCGCCGGCTTCCAGTGCGGCATGGGCGAGGAAGGCGGCGAGTTCCGACAAGCCGGCCTCGATGTCTTCCTGCGTCGGTTCGAAGCGGCTGGCGACGTTCACCAGCTCATCCAGGTTCTCCACGCGCGATTCGGCATTGCCGCGCGCATCGCGTTCGTAGTAATCGCGCAGGCCCGAATGGGCAATCGCGTGTTCGACCTGCTCGGAGAGATTCAGCGACTGGAAGCTGCGCGCGAATTCCTCGATCAGCGTGAGGAATGCCTTCAGCGCATTCTTCGCCCGCGCACTCAGCTCCGCGCCGGACAATTCCTGCAGCGCTGCATCCCACATGGAAATATTTTCCGCGCGCGCGCGCCGGCGCAGCTGGTCCAGCGTGCGCTCGCCGATCCCGCGCGGCGGAGTGTTGACCGCGCGCTCGAAGGCCGCGTCGTCGTGGCGGTTGGCGCTAAGCCGCAGGTAGCTCAGCGCGTCCTTGACCTCGGCGCGCTCGAAATAGCGCTGGCCGCCATAGACGCGATAGGGAATGTCGTACTGGTGCAGCTGTTCTTCGAACGCACGCGACTGCGCGTTGCTGCGGTAAAGGATCGCGATCTCGTCGGCGCTGCCGTCGTGCTCGACGTGCTCGCGGATGCGCTCGATCACGAAGCGCGCTTCGTCCTGGTCGTTGTAGGCCGAATACAGCGCGATGGCCTCGCCCTTGTCGCCGGCCGTCCACAACTGCTTGCCGAGCCGCGAAGGATTGCGCGCGATGATCGCGTTGGCCGCCTCCAGGATGGTCGCCGTGGAACGGTAGTTCTGTTCCAGCCGAATGGTTTTCGCGCCGGCGAAGTCGCGCAGGAACGCGTGCATGTTCTCGACGCGTGCGCCGCGCCAGCCGTATATGGACTGGTCGTCATCACCGACCGCGAAAACTTTTCCGGTCTCGCCGGCCAGCACGCGGATCCAGGCGTATTGCAGGGCATTCGTGTCCTGGAACTCGTCGATCAGCAGGTGCCGCCAGCGCTCGCGGTAATGCGCCAGCACCTCCGGGTTGCGCAGCCACAGTTCGTGAGCACGCAGCAGCAGTTCGGCGAAATCCACCAGTCCCGCGCGACGGCAGGCTTCCTCGTAGGCGCGATAGATGGAAAGGAACGTGCGTGCGACCGGATGATCGCCGGGCTCGATCGCATCGGGCCGCTTGCCTTCATCTTTCCATGCGTTGATCTGCCAGGCCGCCTGGCGCGGGGGGAAGCGAGCCTCGTCGAGGCCCAGCCCCGCGACCACGCGTTTGACCAAACGCTGCTGGTCGTCGGCATCGAGGATCTGGAACGTTTCCGGCAGACCGGCCTCGCGCCAGTGCCGGCGCAGCAGCCGGTGCGCGATGCCGTGGAAGGTGCCCACGCTCAGGCCGCGCGTTGCGGCGGGCAGCAATGAATCCAGCCGGCCGCGCATCTCGCCGGCGGCCTTGTTGGTGAAGGTGACCGCGAGGATTGCCCATGGCGGCACGCGTTCCACTTCCACCAGCCAGGCGATGCGGTGGGTGAGCACGCGGGTCTTGCCTGAGCCTGCACCGGCAAGTACCAGATAGGAACCAGGCGGGGCGCTGACCGCCTCGCGCTGCGCGGCGTTCAGCGAGTCGAGCAAATGCGAAACATCCATCGACCGGATTGTACCGGCCGCAACCGGCGTTCTCAGGTCTTGCGCATCGCGCCCGCGATCACCAAGCCGGCGCCGATCACGATCCCGATGTAGCCCAGCGGCGCCGGAACGGCCTTCTCGGCCGTGGCCTGGACCTTGAAATCGCCGACTTGGAACTTGGTCTGGGTATCGTTGTAGGTGAGCCGGCCGAGCGCCACCCATACGCCGACACCGACGAGGATGAGGCCGATCACGATCAGGGCTGCGCGCATGTGAATTCCTCGTGCGGTGGGCGTCCGGCGATCGTACGCGAGCGCCCTCGCTGCATGCAAAGTTAGGAATATACGTGCTTTTGTGAGAAGTGCAGCCATGGATGGCTGTTTTGATCTTCGCGATCATGGATGATCGCAAAATAAAATGCCCCGAGAGCCAGGGGGGAGCTCTCGGGGCGGGGGTGGAGCCGAACCTGGGGAGGGATTCGACCCCTGCGGTTCACTCAGGGAGGTGAGTGAAACCCGGACGCCGTTGCGTGCGTCCGATGCTTAGATAAGCACGGGGGTCGTTAAGTTCAAATGAGTTTTCGGGGTCAATTCAGGGGCGATTCATGCTCCGGAACGGCATGACTTCCGGGCTACGCGCTCGCCGTTCGGACGGCCAAACGCGCGCGCACCGCGATTCAGTGAGCTTCATCCCAATTCGCGCCCGATCCCACTTCGACCAGCAGCGGCACGGAGAGTTGCGCGCCGGATTGCATGCGCTCGCGCACGCCCGCGGCGATCTCATCCAGCGCTTCGGTTTTCACTTCGAACACCAGTTCGTCGTGCACCTGCATCAGCATGTGCGCGTCCTCACGTTTTGACAGCCAGGCGTCGATCGCGATCATCGCCCGCTTGATGATGTCGGCCGCGGTGCCCTGCATCGGCGCGTTGATCGCGGCGCGTTCGGCACCCGCGCGCTGCGCGGCGTTGCGCGAGCGCAAGGATTCCAGGTACAGCCGCCGTCCGAACAGCGTCTCCACGTAGCCGTCGCGCTGGGCCTGCTCGCGGGTCGAATCCATGAACGCGCGCACGCCGGGGAAGCGCTCGAAATAACGCGCGATGTATTCGCCCGCTTCCAGCCGGCCGATGCCGAGCGCGCGCGACAGCCCGTGCGCGCTCATGCCGTACATGAGGCCGAAGTTCACCACCTTCGCGGCACGGCGCTGGTTCGCATCCACCTGATCGGGCGACACGCCGAACACTTCCGCGGCGGTGGCGCGATGCACGTCCGCGCCTTCCTTGAACGCGCGGATCAGCGTCTGGTCGCCGGACAGATGCGCCATGATCCGCAATTCGATCTGCGAATAGTCCGCCGCGACCACTTTCCAGCCGGGCGGCGCAATGAACGCCTGTCGGATGCGCCGGCCTTCCTCCGACTTGATCGGGATGTTCTGCAGGTTCGGGTCGGTGGACGACACGCGTCCGGTGGCGACCGCGGCCTGGTGGTAGCAGGTGTGCACGCGGCCGGTGCGCGGATTGATCATCAGCGGCAGCTTGTCGGTATAGGTGCTGCGCAGCTTGGCGAGTGCACGGTAGTCCAGGATCACCCGCGGCAATTCGTGCTGGTCGGCGATCGCCTCCAGCGCCTCCTCGTTGGTGGAAGGCTGGCCGGTGGGCGTCCTCATAAGCGCCGGGAGTTGCAGCTCCTCGAAGAGCAACGACTGCAGCTGCTTGGGCGAATCCACGTTGAACTCATGGCCGACCACGGCAAAGGCGCGCTGCTGCAGCTCGTGCATGCGTTTGCCCAGTTCGTCACTCTGGCGTTTGAGCGTGGCCGCATCCACCAGCACGCCGCGTTGTTCCATGCGCGCGAGCACTTCCACCAGCGGCAGTTCGATTTCCTCGAACAGTTTTTTCGTATGCGGTTGTGCCTGTACCTGCGGCCACAGCGCCTGGTGCAGGCGCAGGGTGATGTCGGCGTCCTCGGCGGCGTAGCGGCAGGCGGTGTCCAGGTCCACCTGCGAAAAAGAAATCTGCTTGGCTCCCTTGCCGGTGACGTCACTGTATTTGATCGTGTCGTAATCGAGATGGCGCTTGGCCAGCGTGTCCATGTCGTGGCGGCCGGCGGTGGCGTTCAGCACATAGGACTCCAGCATGCTGTCGAAGGCCAGGCCGCGCACGGTGATGCCGCAGGACGACAACACGTTGAGGTCGTACTTGGCGTTCTGGCCGAGCTTGGGCCGGCTCGCGTCTTCCATGATCGGCTCCAGTGCGGCGAGCACCTCTTCGCGTGGCAATTGCGCCGGCGCGCCGGGATAGTCGTGGCCGATCGGGATGTAGCAGGCGCGCGCGGCTTCCACCGCGAATGAAAGCCCGACCAGCTCCGCCTGCATCGCGTCCAGCGAGGTGGTTTCGGTGTCGAAGGCGATCAGTTCGGCGCTGCGCAACTTTTCAAGCCATGCATCCAGCTGCGCGCGCGTTGTGACCAGCTCGTATTCACCGGGCCCGGGGCTTCCCTTCGCCGGGGAGACGGAGGATTCGGCCCTTGCGGGTCCGGAGGCCCGTGCTTCGGGTTCCGCTCTCTCCGTTCCCTGTTCCCCGGTTCCCGTTCCCGCCTTGTCCAGCTCCTTCAACGCCTGCGTGAACGCATAGCGCGTGTACAGCTCGCGCAGCGCATCCACATCGCGCGGACGCAAGGCGAGGTCGGTGGGCCCCACGTCCAGCTCGCAATCGAGCTTGATGGTCGCCAGTTGCCGCGAGAGCGGCAATTGCGGCAATGCCGCGCGCAGGTTTTCGCCGATCTTGCCGCCGACTTCATCGGCGTGTGCGATGACTCCGTCCAGATCGCCGTACTGGCTTATCCATTTCGCTGCAGTCTTGGGGCCGCATTTGGGCACCCCCGGGATGTTGTCGATCGTGTCGCCCATCAGCGCCAGCAGGTCGATCACACGCTCGGGCGGCACGCCGAATTTCTCGATCACGCCCGCGCGATCGAGCACGCTGCCCGACATGGTGTTGACCAGCGTGATGTTGGGTCCGACCAGCTGCGCAAAGTCCTTGTCGCCGGTGGAGATGGTGACCTCGATGCCTCGCTCGGCGCCTTGCTTCGCGAGCGTGCCGATCACGTCGTCGGCTTCCACGCCCTGCACGCGCAGGATCGGCAGGCCGAGTGCGCGCACGATCTTCAGCATCGGCTCGACCTGGGCGCGCAGGTCGTCCGGCATCGGCGCGCGGGTCGCCTTGTATTCGGCGTACAACGCGTCGCGGAAGGTCGGACCGGAGGCGTCCTGCACGAACGCCGCATAGTCGGGTTTGGCGTTCAGGGTGGCCCGCAGCATGTTGACCACGCCGAACAGCGCGCCGGTCGGCTCGCCGGCCGGGTTGGTCAGCGGCGGCAGCGCGTGGAAGGCGCGGTAGAGATAACTGGAACCGTCGATCAGGACGAGCTTGGGCATCGGCGGATTGTCTCATGCGATTCACTGCACGCCGCGTTCAGCGGCGCGGTGTATCCTGACAGTCCCGCCACCGGAAGCATCGTCATGACACGTGCAATCGCGTTGGTCCTGATCCTTTTCGCGGCGTTGCCGCTGGCTGCTTCCGCGCAAACCCAGGTACTGGCCACCGCGCATTCCGCGCCGCCGCCGCCGCGTTCCGGCTTGCCGCCGCCGGACATCAATGACAAGGGCGTGCAATCCATTCCGCTGCCGAGCAACAGCATCCCGCCTTCGGAAGCGCCGTCGCTGCGCGCGGCCAATGGCGAGCAGGCGCCGACCGTGGCGGTGAAAACCGAAGCCAATGGCGACACGGTCGAGGAATACCGGCACGGCGCAACGCTGTACATGGTGCGCATCACGCCGAAGAACGGGGTGACCCAGACCTTCATGGTCAACGGCGGCACCGGCAAGTTGATCCGTGATCCGCGCATGGGCCCCGTGGATCCGGTGTATTACACGATTTACCAGTGGGGGGCACCGCCGAAGCCGGTGGACGAAGGATCAGGCGGATAGTTCCATCGTCATCCCGGCCATGGATTGGCCGGGACCCAACAGCCAGGGATGCAAAAAGAGCATTTCGCCACGTCAGTGACGAAAATGCCGGATTCCGGTAAACACCATCGCCATGTCGTGTTCGTCCGCCGCGGCGATCACTTCCGGATCACGCATCGAACCGCCGGGCTGGATCACCGCCCGCACGCCGGCCGCCGCCGCGGCATCGATGCCGTCGCGGAACGGGAAAAACGCATCCGAGGCCATCACGCTGCCGTCCACCGCGAGATCCACCTGCTCGGCCTTCATGGCGGCGATCTGCGCGCTGACCACGCGGCTCATCTGGCCCGCGCCGATGCCTATGGTGCGACCTTCGCGTGCATACACGATCGCGTTGGACTTCACGAACATCGCCACGTGCCAGGCGAAGAGCAGGTCATGCAACTGCGCTTCGTCCGGCGCGCGCTTGCTGACCACCTTCAGATCGGAAACCCGCAGCGTGTCGCGGTCGGAATCCTGCATCAGCACGCCACCGGCGATGGTGCGCCATTCGCGCGCGGGCGCCGCGGTTTCCGGCCAGGCGCCGGTGGCCAGGGCTCGCACGGCGGGCTTCTTCGCCAGCGCGGCCAGCGCTTCGGCGTCGAATTCCGGCGCGACCAGCACTTCGACGAACTGCCTGGCCAGGATCGCGCGCACGGTGATGCCATCCAGCGCGCGGTTGAACGCGATGATGCCGCCAAAGGCGGACACCGGATCCCCCGCATAGGCGCGTTCGTAGGCGGAGATCAAATCGTCCGCCAGCGCGACCCCACAGGGATTGGCGTGCTTGACGATCACGCAGGCCGGGGTCTTGCCGAAGGCCTTGACGCACTCCACCGCGGTGTCCGCGTCGGCCAGGTTGTTGAAGGACAGCTCCTTGCCCGCAAGCACGCGTGCACCGGCCACGCTGCCGCTGGGCGCGCGTTCGTCCACGTACAGGGCCGCGGCCTGGTGCGGGTTTTCGCCATAGCGCAGTTCGCGTGCGCGGCGCAGCGACACGTGCAGGGTCGGCGCGAATGCATGCACGCGCTCGCCTTCGACGCGTGCAGACAACCAGTCGGCGATCATGCCGTCGTAGCGCGCGGTGTGCGCGAACGCCGCGGCCGCCAGGCGCTTGCGCAGTTCCGGCGTGCTGCCGCCGTCTCGGCGGAGGGTTTCGACCAGGTCGGCGTAATCGGCCGGATCGCAGGCCACGGTGACGCGCTCGTGGTTCTTGGCCGCCGCGCGCAACATCGCCGGGCCGCCGATATCGATGTTCTCCACCGCCTGCTCGTAGGTGCAGCCTTCGCGCGCGATGGTCTGCACGAACGGATAGAGGTTCACCACCAGCAGGTCGATCGGCGCGATCTCGTGTTCGCGCATTACCGCGTCGTCGATCCCGTAGCGGCCGAGCAGGCCTCCGTGCACCTTCGGATGCAGGGTCTTGACGCGGCCGTCCATGATCTCGGGAAAACCCGTGAGTTCGCTGACGTCGCGCACCGGCACGCCGGCTTCACGCAATGCCTGTGCGCTTCCGCCGGTGGAAATCAGATCCACCCCGAGTGCGTGCAGTGCCCGGCCGAGATCGGCCAGGCCACTCTTGTCGGAAACGCTCAGCAACGCGCGACGGATCGGAACCACCGCGGCAGAAGCGGAACGGACGCCGGTGCCGACCACGTGTCGCGGCTCAGACGAGGCCATGCGCAAGCAATTTCTTGCGCAGGGTCGCGCGATTGATGCCGAGCGCCTCGGCGGCGCGGCTCTGGTTGCCGCCGCACCAGTGCAGCACTTCCGTGAGCAGCGGCACTTCCACTTCGCGCAGCAGCAATGCGTAGAGACCTTCTGCGCAAGGCGTGCCGTCGAGATCCACCAGGTATCGGCGCGTGCTGCGCGCCACGCATTCGCGCAGCGCGGCGGCGCCACCGGCTTCGGTGCTGGACGGGTGCAGGGGCGTTATCGCATTCAAGGCCGCGGCTTCCACGTTTCTCATTGCAACGAATGGCGCGTTGCGCACCGGGGTCGGTGAGTGTAGCGCCGTCTTTTGCCAAAGATAAGGGTTGCGTTTTCTGTTCCTATTCGAATCCGAATTCGAACGCGACGGCGTTCTTGCCCGGGTCTTCCACCTCAAATGCAACTGCAATTGTCGCGCCGGGGGCGAGTCCCGCCGCGCGCGTTTTCGGATCGCTCACGTACTCGGCCGGACGGAAGCGCCGCATCGCGACCTCGTTTTCGTCCAGATCGGAAAGCGCGATGCGGATCAGCGGATAAGGTTGGGTGAAATCGGCGTCGTTGCGGATGGTCGCGCTGATGATCAGTGCGCCCGGCACGCTCGGATGCGGACGGATGTCACGCGAAAGCAGGGTGAGCTTGGACAAGTCCTGCTTCGGCGGCAGCGTGCATCTAAGGGCAGCGCAGAAGTGCGCGAGCAGCGGGCGCGTGCCGGGATTGTCCGAGAGCGCGACGCGATTGGCCCAGGCCAGTTGCGCGGCAAGCAGAAGGGCCAGCGCCGCGCAACCGCCGATCCAGCGGCCGTCATGGCCGCGCCTGCGCGCGCGCCGTCGCACGAAAGTCGGCAGTGCGTCCCGCGCGGGCGCAGGTGGCGGCGCATCGGCGTGCGCGGCGTAATCCGGATGGGCACGAATCACCGGCTGCATCAACCGCGGCGCCTCCGTCGCCGGTGGCTGCACCGGCAGATTCATGAACGGCTCCAGCGGAAGCGTGTCGCTCAGGCTCGGCAGTGCATCGAAGACTATCGTGCAATGCGCGCAGCGAACGCTGCCATGTCCCTGCGCAAGCGTCGCCGTGTCCACGACGTAGACGGTCAGGCATTCGGGGCATTGGGTGTACATGGTTCGGTGAAGAGTAAAGCGAAAAGAGGAAAGAGGAAGAGCGACTTGTCGCGAAACGCCGCTTTGCGCTATTTCGCCCTTTACTCTTTGCTCCTGACCCCCGCGATGCGCATCCAATCTTCGCGCTGCGCGACTTGCAGATCGGCGAACCCGCACGCGGCGTAACGCCCCAGCAGTTCGCTTTCCTGTCCGGCGAGGATGCCCGAGAGCGCAAACGGCGCACCGGGCTTCAGCAGCGTGGCGAAGAGGGGTGCGAGGTCGTGCAGCGGGCCTGCAAGGATGTTCGCCACCAGCGCATCGCAGCGGATTATCTCGGGCAGGGCATCCGGTGCATACAATGCGAGCCGGTCGGCCACGCCATTGCGCCGCGCGTTGTCCCGCGATGCCGTGAGTGCCTGCGGATCGTTGTCCACGCCGATCGCGTGCACGGTCCCGAGCTTCAGTGCTGCGATCGCCAGCACGCCGGAGCCGCAGCCGAAATCCAGCAGCGTTTTCCCGGCGAGCGGCAAACCATCCAGCCATTCCAGGCACAGCGCTGTAGTCGGGTGGGTGCCGGTGCCGAAAGCGAGCCCGGGGTCGAGGCGGACGATCACGCGTTCGGCTTCGTCGGCAGGCGGTTCGATATTCCACGGATAGATCCACAACCGCCGTCCGAAGCGCATCGGCTGGAAGCGGTCCATCCACGCGCGTTCCCAGTCCTGGTCCGCGACTTCGCGGAAGGCGATCTGTTGCGGCAGAAGTTCGGGCAGCGAGCCGCGCAGCGCGGAAATGATGGTGCCGCGATCCGCATCGCTTTCGAACAACGCGTTCAGCACCAGCGCTTTCCAGAGCGGCGTCTCGCCCACGCCGGGTTCGAAGATTGCCCGCTCGTCCGGCGTTTCCGCTTCGGCGTCCAGCAACGTGACCGAAAGCGCGCCCAGCTCTTCCAGAACGGCTTCCGCATCTGGTTGCTGTTCGGCGGTGAGCGTCAGCGAGAGTTCGAGAAAGGCCACGGGCCGACTGCCTCTCACGTCAGCGTGATGCCTTTCTCTTTCCGCTCCGCGATGCGCTTTTCCAGATAGTGGATGTTCTGGCCGCCCTGCTGGAAACCGCCATCCGCCATGATCCGTTGCTGCAGCGGAATATTGGTCTTGACGCCGTCGATCACCATCTCCGAGAGAGCAATGCGCATGCGCGCGATTGCGGTCTCGCGGTCGCGGCCGTGCACGATCAGCTTGCCGATCATGGAATCGTAGTTGGGCGGGATCTTGTAGCCATCGTAGAGGTGCGTATCGATGCGCACGCCCGGGCCGCCCGCGCCTTCGAAGCGCTTCACCGTGCCTGGCGAAGGCATGAAGTTGTCGGGGTCTTCCGCATTGATGCGGCACTCGATGGCATGCCCGTTGATCTTGATGTCCTCCTGCCGGATCGAGAGCTTTTCGCCGCCCGCGATCAGCAGCTGCTCGCGCACGAGGTCCACGCCGGTGATCAGTTCCGTCACCGGATGCTCGACCTGGATGCGCGTGTTCATCTCGATGAAGTAGAAGCGGCCGTTTTCGAACAGGAACTCGAATGTGCCGGCGCCGCGATAACCGATGCGGATGCAGGCTTCCACGCATACCTTTCCGATCTCGGCGCGTTGCTGTGGCGTGATGCCGGGCGCAGGTGCTTCCTCCACCACTTTCTGGTGGCGGCGCTGCATCGAGCAGTCGCGCTCGCCCAGGTGGATCGCATTGCCCTGGCCGTCTGCCAGCACCTGGATTTCCACGTGGCGCGGGTTTTCCAGGAACTTCTCCATGTACACCTGCGGATTGCCGAACGCCGCGCGCGCTTCCGCACGGGTAGTGGCGATCGCGTTGCCCAGGTGCGCCTCGGTGTGCACCACGCGCATGCCGCGGCCACCGCCGCCGCCGGCAGCCTTGATGATCACGGGATAGCCGATCTCCCGCGCGATGCGCATGTTCTCGTTGGCGTCGTCGCCAAGCGGGCCACCTGAACCGGGCACGCATGGAACGCCCGCGGCCTTCATGGCCTTGATCGCCTCGACCTTGTCGCCCATAAGCCGGATGACATTGGCGGTCGGACCTACGAACACGAACCCGGATTGCTCGACCTGCTCGGCGAAATCGGCGTTCTCGGAAAGGAAGCCGTAGCCGGGATGGATCGCGGAAGCATCGGTGACTTCCGCGGCGGCGATGATGGCCGGGATGTTGAGGTAGCTTTGGGCAGCGGGTGCGGGGCCGATGCAGACCGCTTCATCGGCCATGCCGACGTGCTTGAGATTGCGATCCACGGTGGAGTGCACCGCGACCGTGCGGATGCCCAGCGTGTGGCAGGCGCGCAGCACGCGCAATGCGATCTCGCCGCGGTTGGCGATGAGGACTTTGTCTAGCATGGCGTCAGCCGATCACGAACAGCGGCTGGTCGAACTCGACCGGCTGGCCGTTCTCGGCCACGATCGCCAGCACCGTGCCGGAAACATCGGCTTCGAGCTGGTTGAACATCTTCATCGCCTCGATGATGCCGAGCGGATCGCCGGCCTTGACCTGGGTACCCACCGCCACGAATGGCGGCGCGCCGGGCGATGCGGAAGCGTAGAAGGTGCCGACCATGGGTGCGCGCACGACGTGCCCGGCGGGCAGGCCGCGCTCGCCGGCGGGAACGGATTCCGCGTTCGCGACCGGCGCGGCAGGAACGGGTGCGCTCGTGGCGGGCGCCGGTACGGAAGGCGTCTGCTGAACCAGCACCGTGGGTTGCGTGGCACTCGCGGCCGGGTGGCGCGACAGGCGCACCACCTCCTCGCCCTCGTGGATTTCCAGCTCCGAGAGGTTGGATTGTTCCAGCAGATCTATGAGCTTCTTGATCTTGCGCAGGTCCATGTCTGTTCCTTGATTGAATGCGTTGCGTGCTTGCCGCCGGTCAGTGGCTGACCGGGTTGGGCGATTTCGGCCGCAGGCGCGACATCGCCGCTTCAAGCGCGAGGTGATAGCTCTCCGCGCCGAAGCCGGCGATCACACCGACCGCGAGATCGGAGAGATACGAGTGCCGGCGGAACATCTCGCGCGCGTAGGGATTGGACAGATGCACTTCGATGAACGGGATCGCCACGGCCGCCAGCGCGTCGCGCAGCGACACGGAAGTGTGGGTGAGCCCGGCCGGATTGATCAGGATGAACGCGGTGCCGTCGTTGCGCGCCTGGTGGATGCGGCCGATCAGTTCGTGCTCGGCGTTCGACTGGAAGCTGTGCAGCGTATGGCCGACCGTTTGCGCGCGTGCGCCGAGTTGCGCGTCGATCTGCGCCAGCGTGGTGCGACCGTAAATGCCCGGCTCGCGTTCGCCGAGCAGGTTCAGGTTGGGACCGTGCAGGACCAGCAAGTTGGCCACGTGCGGCTCGGCTCAGGCATCAGGGCTGCGAAGTGTGGCGCGGGAGCCTCACTCTTGTCCAGACGTTTAGCGCAAGATCGCCGCAAATCGCGGATGTTCGGAGCCTCAGCCCTTTCCGCCCAGCCAGTTGTCCAGCTCGGTGGCATCGAACGGTCCCAGCTTGGTGCGTTCGATGCGCCCGTCGGGGCCGATCAGCACGCTGTAGGGAAGTGCGCCGACGGTGTCGCCGAAGCGCAGGGTGGGTTCGGGGTCGGCGTCGATGCCGATCAGGATCGGATAATCGACCGTTGTCCGTTTCAGGTAGTCGCGCACGGCTTGCGGCTGGTCCAATGCCACGCCGATCACCTGCACACCCTCGTAGCGGGTCTGCGCGGCCGACAGTTCAGGCATTTCCTTGCGGCAGGGCGCGCACCAGGTCGCCCAGAAATTCAGCAGCACGCGTTTGCCGTGCCATTGCGAAAGTTGCTGCGTCTTGCCGTCCAGGTCGGGTAGGGCCAGGTCGTCGGCGCGATCGCCAACTTTCAGTACGGAAGTCTTCGAACCCGGCGTGGTCAATGCGACCGGCGGCGCGGGCGGCCTCTGCAAGCTGCGCTGCAACCACCAGCCGCCGGCGGCCGCGGCGCCCGCCAGCACGAGGATGATCAATGTCGCGCGGCGGTCAATCATGGCTTACCTTGTCCAGTCGTTTGCGGAAGGCTTGCGCGTCTTCGTAGCCGATCAGCCGCTGCGCGCGTTGCTCGTGGCCATCAGTAAAGAACAGCGTGGCCGGTGGACCGAGGAGGTCGTAGCGTTTCAGCAGCGCCTGGTCTTCCGCGTCGTTGGCGGTGACATCCGCGCGCAGCAGCACGAAGTCCTTGAGCGCTTGCTGCACCCCGGGCCTGGCGAAGGTTTCCGCTTCCATTTCCTTGCAGCTCACGCACCAGTCGGCATAGAAGTCCAGCATGGCTGGCCGGCCCGCCGTGCTGGCCTGCGCCAGCGCACGCTGCACGTCAGCCACGCTTTTCACCTGCTGGAAGTTCAGCGTCTGCGCCGCAGCGCGTTCGCCTCCGAAGATGCCGGCCAGTGGCGTAACGAGGTTGCGTGAACCCGCCGCCGCGCCGACCAGTTCGCAGGCGCCGATCACCAACGCGATCAATCCCAGCACCTGACCTGCGCGACGCCAGCCGGAAGCACCGCTCGCCAGCCGGGTCAGCGCGCCGAGGAACACCGCGCAACCCACCAGCAGCGCACCGCTCATCAGAAGGATCCAGCGTGCATCCAGGATGCGCGACAACATCCAGATCGCCACGGCGAGAAAGCCGACGCCGAAGATCGCCTTGACCACGTTCATCCACGCACCGGCGCGCGGCAAGAGCCGGCCGGCTGCGGTGCCGATCGCCAGCAGCGGCACGCCCATGCCGAAGCTCAGCGCAAACAGCGCCGCGCCGCCGAATACCGGATCGCGGTTCTGGCCGATATAGAGCACCGCGCCCGCGAGCGGCGGGGCCACGCACGGCCCGACGATCAGCGCCGAGAGCACGCCCATGATCGCGACGCCCGTCAGTGAGCCGCCGCGCTGCCGATTGCTGAAGCTCGCCAGCCGCGTCTGCCACGATGAGGGCAACTGCAGCGAATACATGCCGAACATCGAGAATGCCAGCAGCACGAACAGGATCGCGAACGCGATCAGGATCGCCGGTTGCTGCATCCATGCGGCGAGGTTGGCGCCGGCCAATCCTGCAATCACCCCGAGCACGGTGAACACCACGCAGCTGGCCAGCACGTAGGTAAATGACAAACCGAACGCGCGCGCGGTGGACAAACGCTCACCACTCCCCGCGATCAAGCCGGACAGGATCGGATACATCGGCAGCACGCAAGGCGTGAACGCCAGCAGCAAACCCGCACCGAAGAACACCGCGACCGCCGCGAAGCCGTGCGCGCCGATCAGGCTTGCCAGTTTTTGCTCCGCGGATTCGTTGCCGGGCGCGGGAGCGGCCTTCATACCGGCGGAGTTGTTCGGAGGCGGCCCGGAGCGCGAATCGCGCAAGTGCCGCAAAGCCGCGCCGAGTCCGCCATCCGCGGCCGGCTGCGCATCGGGAAGGCTGATCGCACCGGCACCCGCGCCGCCGAGTGGAATTTCGAGATCCTGCGTCGCCGGCGGATAGCAGATCTTCGGATCCACCTCGTGGCAACCCTGGAAGGTCACTGCTACGCGGAGACTGGCCGGTGCCGCTCCCGCGATCTTGTATGGCACCGTTGCATCGAGTGCGTCGTGATAGATCTCGACATCGCCCAGATAGGGATCGTGTTCTTTCAGGCCGTCGGGCAACTGCGGCGCACCGAGCTGGATTTTGTCATCCAGCGATTTGACGTGGATGCGTCCGCGATACAGGTAATAGTGCTGCGCGATCGTCCAGTGCAGGTGCAGGGTGCTGGGTCGGGCGACCTGGGCGCTCAGCCGAAAGGCATCGGTGACTTGCAGCAGTTCCGGCGCGGCCTGCGCCGCGGCCCATGTCGGCAGCACGAACCACAGCAGCCACGCCGCACGTCGCAGCAATGTCATTGGCATGGAGAGTTTCGGTCGGGACAAAACGGGAACCGGCAATCAAACGGCCTATTGTCGCAAGACCGGGCTTCTCGCCGCCAGCTCACGCGCCGCTGCCGCCGGTTTCCGAGCGCAACCATTCGAGATACGGTGTGTGGCCGGCCGCGATCTCCATCGCGATCACTTCCGGCACTTCATAAGGATGGAGCGCGACCAGTCGCGCGCGCAGCGCTTCGAACAGCTCGCGGCGGGTCTTGATCAGCAGCAGCACCTCGCTGTCCTCGTGGATTTCCCCCTGCCAGCGATAGACCGATGTAAGTCCGGGCATACGGTTCACGCAGGCGGCCAGGCGTTCCTCGACCAGCACGCGGGCAATGCGGCCGGCCGACTCGGAGTCGGGGCAGGTGCAGAGGATCAGCAGCGGGCGTGGCTCGGCCATACCGAAAGCGTAGCAGCGGCCCTTGAACCGGGCCGATCCGCCCCTATTTGCTGTGGGGTTCGTCACGCCGGCGGGGTTCCCCGCAGCGCGGCGTTGCGCCTACAATTGGCACTCTCTGCGTCCGAGTGCTAACAGTCCATGGACTGGGCGAGGGCGTTTTCCTTCGACACACAGGTGGAGTCCAAACCATGAAGCTTCGTCCGTTGCACGACCGCGTGATCATCAAGCGCCTGGAGGCGGAAACCAAATCCGCTGGCGGCATCGTCATCCCTGATACCGCGACCGAGAAGCCGATCAAGGGTGAAGTGGTCGCCGTGGGCACCGGCAAGATCCAGGAAGACGGCAAGGTCCGCCCGATGGCCGTCAAGGCCGGCGACAAGGTGCTGTTCGGCAAGTACTCCGGCACCGAGGTCAAGGTGGATGGCGAGGAACTGCTCGTCATGCGCGAAGAAGACCTGATGGCTGTGATTGAAGGCTGAGCGAGACCGCTCGGAATTCTCCAGCCGTCATTCCGGCGCAGGCCGGAATCCAGCTCTTCCAAAAAACTGGATACCGGCTTTCGCCGGTATGACGATCAAAAGCAAAGTCTTTAAGGAATCACACACATGGCAGCCAAAGAAATCCGTTTTTCCGAAGACGCGCGCGCGCGCATGCTGCGCGGCGTCAACGCCCTGGCCAATGCGGTCAAGGCCACCCTGGGCCCGAAGGGCCGCAACGTCGTGCTCGAGAAGAGCTTCGGCGCGCCGACCATCACCAAGGACGGCGTGTCCGTGGCCAAGGAGATCGAGCTGGCCGACAAGTTCGAGAACATGGGCGCGCAGATGGTGAAGGAAGTCGCCTCCAAGACTTCCGACAATGCCGGTGACGGCACCACCACCGCGACCGTGCTGGCGCAGGCGATGATCCGCGAGGGCATGAAGGCGGTCGCCGCCGGCATGAACCCGATGGATCTGAAGCGCGGCATCGACAAGGCCGTGAACGCGGCGGTCGAGCAGTTGAAGAAGATCTCCAAGCCGTCCGCCGATTCCAAGTCCATCGCGCAGGTGGGCACCATCTCCGCAAATGGCGACGAGGTGATCGGCAACCTGATTTCGCAGGCGATGGACAAGGTCGGCAAGGAAGGCGTGATCACGGTCGAGGACGGTTCGGGCCTCGAGAACGAACTCGACGTCGTGGAAGGCATGCAGTTCGACCGCGGGTACCTGTCGCCGTACTTCATCAACAACCAGCAGAGCATGCAGTGCGAGCTGGAAGATCCGTACGTGCTGCTGCACGACAAGAAGATCTCCAACGTGCGCGACCTGCTGCCCGTGCTGGAAGGCGTGGCCAAGTCCGGCAAGCCGCTGCTGATCGTGGCGGAAGAAGTGGAAGGCGAAGCACTGGCGACGCTGGTGGTCAACACCATCCGCGGCATCGTCAAGGTCTGCGCGGTGAAGGCGCCGGGCTTTGGCGACCGTCGCAAGGCGATGCTGGAGGACATGGCGATCCTGACCGCCGGCACCGTGATCTCCGAGGAAGTCGGCCTGTCGTTGGAGAAGGCGACCGTCAAGGATCTCGGCCGCGCCAAGAAGATCGTGGTCAGCAAGGAAAACACCACCATCATCGACGGCGCCGGCGATACCAAGACCATCGAAGGCCGCATCAAGCAGATCAAGGCGCAGATCGAGGAGACCTCCTCCGACTACGACCGCGAGAAGCTGCAGGAGCGCGTGGCCAAGCTCGCCGGCGGCGTGGCGGTGATCAAGGTCGGCGCCGCGACCGAAGTCGAGATGAAGGAGAAGAAGGCGCGCGTGGAAGACGCGCTGCACGCGACTCGCGCAGCCGTCGAGGAAGGCGTGGTGCCGGGTGGCGGCGTGGCGCTGGTGCGCGCGCTGGCGGCAATCGGCTCGGTGAAGGGCGACAACGAGGACCAGAACCACGGCATCGTGATCGCCAAGCGTTCGATGGAAGCGCCGCTGCGCGAGATCGTCACCAACGCCGGCGAAGAGCCGTCGGTAGTGCTGAACAAGGTCGCGGAAGGCAAGGGCAACTTCGGCTACAACGCCGCGACCGGCCAGTACGGCGACATGGTCGAGATGGGCATCCTGGATCCGACCAAGGTGACCCGCACTGCCTTGCAGAACGCGGCTTCCATCGCCGGCCTGATGATCACCACCGAAGCGATGGTGGGCGAAGCGCCGAAGAAGGAAGAGCACAACCACGGCGCCGGTGGCGGCATGGGTGGCGGCATGGGTGGCATGGGCGGCATGGATTTCTGATCCAATCCCGCTCCTGAGAGTTGGAACGAAAAGCCCCGCAGCGATGCGGGGCTTTTTGTTTGCGGCACATGGGAAGGCTCGAAACGCCATTGTCGCTGGGGAGGATGGCCGCTCCGGGGGGTGGCGAGGGGGTTCCGCTCCCCGGGCGTGGGAACCCAGTTGGGTCAGGCCGGAGTGACCCAAATTGGCACCCCTCCATGGGGGGGCCGGAGGGAGGGGAAAAGATCCAAGCCGGTCCGGGATTCCACCACCCTACGCACTGGCATGGACCATGCACGACTTGTGACACATTTCACAGTTCGTTCGCTTGCTGTAGTGTTGCCGTCCGGAATTACGGGGGATTCCATGCACGTACTCATTACGGGAGGGGCCGGTTTCATCGGCTCCCATCTGGTTGATCTTCACCTCGCCCGCGGCGACCAGGTGCAGGTCGTGGACGATCTGTCCACCGGCGTGCGCGCCAATCTGGCCAGGCACGAAGCCAATCCCAACTTCCGCTTCGACGAAGCCGATGTCCTGACCTGGAACCGGCTGGAGCACGCGGTCGGCTGGGCGGATCGCATCTACCATCTTGCTGCCGTGGTCGGCGTGTATCGGGTCATAGCAGAGCCGACCAAGGTGCTGGCCACCAACATCGCCGGCTGCGAGCGCCTGCTGCGCGCCGCACATGCGGGGGGGTGGAAGCCGCAAGTCGTGCTGGCCTCGAGTTCCGAGGTCTATGGCCACAACGACGAGGACATCCTGAGGGAAGAGCAGGATCTGGTCGTCAGCACCCGGGCGGGCACGCGCTGGGGCTATTCGGTAAGCAAGATCGCCGACGAGGCGCTTGGATTGTCCTATGCGCAGCGGTTCGGAATTCCCGCGGTGATCGCGCGCTTCTTCAATACCATCGGTCCGCGCCAGGTGGGCCGGTACGGCATGGTGGTGCCGCGCTTCGTCGCGCAGGCGGTGCGCAATGAACCGATCACCGTGTTCGGCGGAGGATCCCAGACCCGCTCGTTCTGCGACGTGCGCGATACCGTGCGCGCGCTCGACGCGCTGGCGACGAGCGCCGGCCAGCAGACCGTCATTGCCAACGTCGGCAACGATCGCGAAATCAGCATCCTGGATCTCGCCGAAATGGTGATCGCGCGCGCGGGCAGCCTTTCGCGGATCAAGCACGTGGCGTTGCGCGAAGCCTATGGCGAAGATTTCGAGGACATCCGTCGACGTCGTCCGTGCCTCGAGCGGCTGCGTAGCATGACCGGGTTCCAGCACAGCCACACGCTGGAACAGACAATTGACGATCTGCTCGCCGCAGAGCATGAGCGCCTGAGGGGGGAACGCGATGGCTACCGCACCTTGGTTCGTGTTGAGTCCGAACGCGCTGCTTAGCGCGATAGGACTGCTGCACGGCCCCGACAAGACCGTTCCCACTCCCGCCGAGGATTGGCGCTCGGCGGTGGTGGACGTGGTGATCCCCGCGTACAAGGAAGAAGACAACATCATCCACTGCCTGGCTTCGCTGGCCAGACAGACGAGGAGGCCGCGCCACATCATCCTGGTGGATGACGGCGGCAAGGACGAAACGGTGCCGCGTGCGCGCGAATATGCCGCGGCGGTTGGCCTCGACCTCACGGTGATCGAACGCGCGAAGTCCATCGGCAAGACACCCACGATCAAGCGTCAGTCGCGCGAATTCGACTCCGATGTCGAGTTCATCCTCGACGGCGACACGTTCCTGGAATCGCCCGATTACATCGAGCGCTGCGTACAGGAGCTCTATCAGGGCGTCGGCATCGCCAGCGCCTGCGGGGTGATCCTGCCGATGCGCCCGAAGAACCGGCGTGCGCTGGCGCAGACCCCCGAGTTCCAACAGTGGCAGGGGGCGAAAACCTACGATGATCCCCACGGGCGGCGTGGCAGGCTGCACGCGTTGTGGTGGTGGTGCACCAATACCTATCGCGAATGCCTGTACACGTTCCTGCAGCGGTTCGTCTACAAGGGACAGATGGTGTTCTTCGGCGGCATCACCAACCCGGTGGGCTGCGCGGTGGCCTATCGACGCAAGTACATCAAGGATCTGTTCGACCGGTACGAACCCCTGCTCGGGGACGATCTGACCAATTCCGAAGACATCTTCATCGGTTTCGCGCTGAACCACTCCGGTTACCGCAACATCCAGCTGCAAGACGTGCTGGCTCGGTCCGAGGAGCCCGAGGTGCACAGGCTGCCGCGGCAGATCTACTTGTGGTCCTCCTCGTTCCTGCAGAGCTGCTTCTACTTCGACAACCTCATGCGCACCCCGTTCCGGGTGATCCGGCGCTGGCGCAAGCGCCGGCAGGAGAAGGCGAGCGGGGTGGAGGAGCAACGCAAGATCAAGGAACAGTACCGGCAGGCATTCGGTGAGGAGGCGGCCGCCCGCTACGGTCGCCCGATCGGCTGGGCGATGTTCTTCTCCGCGATCGAGAAGATCGGGTTCCCGACCGCGCTGATCATCCTGCTGATCCTGCGCATGTGGGACGCATTGCTGGTCACGCTGATCGCGGAGATCGCGCTTTCGGTGATCGTGCTGGCCGTGGTCGCGCGCGGGGAACGCTTCGGCATGTTCTGCAAGGGCTTGCTGGTCACGCCGATCCGGTACGCGATGATCGTTGCGGATACCTTCACCCTGATGCGTTTTGGTTCCGACCTCTGGATAACGGGGAACCGCAAATGGCGCAAATGAAACCCCTCGCCTGGGTCATCGGCACGTTGCTGGCAGTGCCGACCTGCGCGCTGGCGCAGGGGCCGGCGACGGTGACAGCGCCGGCCGAACAGCCGCTGGATGTGCAGGCGCGCGCGCTGATGTGGACGGGCCATGCCGGCCAGGCCACCGACGTGATGCGCGACTACGTCGCCCACCATCCCGACGACCAGGCCGCAGTCCTCGATCTCGCGCGCTATCTCACCTGGGCCGGCGACTTCGCTGCAGCCAAGCGGTTGCTGGATGCACACCCGGAGGCGACCGCCAGTCCCGAGGGGCAGGTCGTGCTCGCCGGCGTGCTGGCCTGGGGTGGATCGGTTCGCTCGGCCTTGCAGGTCAACGCGGCGCCTCTGGCCGCCGATCCCGACGGGCTGCTGCCCAACTACACCGAGGCGATCGCGCTGCGGCAGACGGCACGACCGCGTGAAGCACTGCCTTATGTCGAGGCGGTCAAGCGCGCGAAGCCGGACAGCAAGGATGCGCTGGATCTGGAGCGCGCGGTCAGGATCCACACCGACTCTTTCGTCGCGCTGGATTACCAGCATGGCTCCGATTCGGATGATCTGGTGCGCTCGCAACCCACGCTGCGCGGCGAGCTCGCGCAGGGCGAAGCCTTGCGCTGGATATTCGACCTGGGTCGCTGGGCCTACCGTGCGCCGCTCACCAGCCCGTTCGCCAGCATCACCGGCGAGCGCTCGGTCGCCGAGAGCCGCGGAACGGTAGGGGTGCGCTACGCGCCCTCGCTGTACACGGAGCTGACCGCGGCGGTTGGCGATTCCTCGCTCGACGGGCACGACGTTGCGCTGTGGCGGCTGGGTCTCAATCAAAGCGTCAGCGATACCTTCCGTTTCGATCTACAGGCCGACCGTGATCGCGTCGCAGCCTCGCCGCGTTCGATCTCGCTGGGATTGACGCGCACGGGTTTTGCCGGCCACGCGCAGTGGCGGCCCGACTTCAACTGGACCGGCGACCTGTGGGTGCGCCGCGACGATCTCAGCGATGACAACACCAGCGTGGACTGGAATGTCGCGCTGCGGCGTGCGGTGGTGCGTCGGCCCGGCCTCATGCTCGACCTCGGCGCTGCGGGGGAACACCTCTCGTATGACCGCAATCCCGGGGACGGCTATTACGCACCGAACGACTACCGCCGCTATGCGCTGACCGCCTCGCTGTATGTCGGCTTCGGCGAGGATGCCGGGCTCTCGGTGCAGGCAGGCGTAGGCCGGCAGCGCGATGAGACTTTCACCTCGTGGCGCCGCGCCAACGACATCAGCGCCTCATTGATAGTCGGTATCTTCTCGCCGTGGCAATTGAGCGTGAACGCTGGCTACAGCCAGCGGATACTCAATACCGGCGCCTACGAGGGACATACCTGGGGCGTGACCCTGACCCGCCGCTTCTGAGCACCTGCATCCAGGATGGACGCGGGCAGAAAACCGTTCCGTACCGACATCCAGGCCTTGCGTGGGCTGGCGGTGCTGCTGGTGATCCTGCAGCACGCCCGCGCCGGTTTCATCGGCGCGGGCTATCTCGGCGTTGACATCTTCTTCGTGATCTCGGGGTTCCTGATCACGAGCCTGCTGGCCAGGGATGTCGGCAGCGGCAAGCTTCGCCTCTCCAGCTTCTATTTCCGTCGCGCCAAGCGCCTGCTGCCCGCCGCCTATGTGACCTTTGCGGCGACCGCTGCCGCCTCGCTTTTCCTGCTGGACGCCAGCGAGTGGCAGGACTTCACCCGCCAACTCGCGGGTGCCGTGAGTTTCACCGGCAACTTCGTACTGCTCCAGCAGACAGGCTATTTCGCCGGTGCCGCCGCGCTCAAGCCGTTGCTGCACGTGTGGTCGCTTGCCGTCGAGGAGCAGTACTACCTCCTGCTGCCTCCTGTGCTGCTGCTGATCCCGCGCCGCTGGTGGTTGGGCGGCAGCATCGCGGTGCTGGCAGCCAGCTTTGTGTTGTGCGTCGTGCTGACCTACTCGCGGCCGGACGCCGCCTTCTACCTTCTGCCCACGCGCGCCTGGGAACTGGCCATCGGCTCGATCGGCGCGCTGATGAACGCACAAACCACGCGAGTACGCGCGTGGGTGGAGCGGCTGTTCCTGCCATCGCTCCTCGCGTTGCTCGTGGTGCCGGTCCGGCCCTTGCCCGCGCCCAACTTCGCCAATATCGCGCTCGTCTGCGCGGCGACGCTGGTGATCATTCTGCGGAAGCATGACGAGCTGCAGGACCGACCGATCCCGAACGCGCTGGCGGTGGTCGGTGATGCCTCGTATTCGCTTTACCTCGTGCACTGGCCGATCTTCGCTCTGCTCAACAACGTCTATGCCGGCCTGCCGACACTGGGCTCACCGGGCCCGATGATGACGGGCGCTGCCACCGCATTGGCGCTCCTGCTGGGCTTTGCCTTGTACCGTGCCGTCGAACTGCCGGTGCGCCGGCTGGAATTGCGCTCGCCACGCCGTTGGGTGCTGGCCGCGCTTACGACATCGTTCTGCCTGGCATTGGGTCCACCCGCCATTGCGGCGCGAACCCATATCCGCCAGGCGCACGGCACGCCTGTTGATTACGCATGGCTGCGTCGCGACAACGTCGGCTTCGACGCGGCGTGCGATGGCTACCGGCGCCTGGAATACACCATGCGTTGCAGCAACGCGGCGCATCCCGCGACGATGGTCTGGGGCGACTCCTTTGCCATGCACCTGGTGCCGGGATTGGCAGAGACGCTGCCCGGCGGCGTGCTGCAGGCGACCAAGAGCGCCTGCGGTCCGCTGCTCGGGCTGGCCCAGGTCTATCGCGAATACACCCGCGAATTCGCAGAGCGATGCCTGACCTTCAATGATTCGGTGATCGCCTACCTCTCGGCGCATCCGGAAATTCGCACCGTGGTGCTGTCCAGTCCCTTCTACGAGTACTTCGATCCGGAGCGGCGCATGCTGCACGTCGTGGACGGACAGGCGAGGCTCGAAGAGCCCAGCTTCAATACCGCGCTGGATGCCCTGGTGTCGACGATCGGCCGCATCCGGGCACTGGGTCGGCGGGTGGTGATCGTCGCGCCGCCACCGAGCGACGGGTTCGACTACACCCATTGCCTGGAACGCAGGGCGCGCAACCGCACCCTGCTGGGCAGGTTCGTGGACTGCAACGTCCCGGTAGCGCAATACCGCGCGAGCAAGCGCGAGGTTCTCGCTTTCCTCCAGCAGATGCGTGCGCGAGCCGGCGTCGGGATCGTGTCATTCGACTCGTTCCTGTGCAACGCGAAGGAATGTCGAACCGAACTCGACGGCACTTTCCTCTATCGCGATGACGGCCATCTCTCGTATCAGGGCTCGGTCCTGCTCGCCCGTGCCATGCACCTCGATGCACTGATAGAGGAAGCCGCGCGTTAGCGCGCGCATGACTCACGGGCGCGGAACTACTGGCTGACTCCATCCGGTCGGGCCGTGATCGACGGGTGCGGTGTGTGCGCGGCCATCGCGGCGGCACTTTCGGTTTCCGGCAACAGCTTGTCGAGCTTGCCCTTGAGGCGAAGCTGCGCCACGTTGGTCATGCCATGGTCGAGCAGGCGTTGCTCGGCGGTTTCCGGTGGAGGGGGCGCATCCGGTGCGCGCGTGAGATCGGACAACTGCGGTGCCAGCACGTCGGTCAAGGCGAACCAGGGATCATCGCGGATGCCCGCGCGCTCCAGCAATTGCCCGGGAAGTGCCCAGGCAGCCAGGGCCTGCGGCGGCGCATCGTTCGGATGCGCAGGATCCACGATCAGCCAGGAGCCGGTCTGCTCGAGCTGGTCGCGGCCATCCTTGAAGCCGTTGATCTCGAATGCCTGTCCCAACGCCGGCAGGTGGTCGCCATAGAACATCAGTAGCGTCGGACGCGCGCGTCGCGCGAGCGCATCGGCCAGCCTGCCGAGCTGTGCATCGGCATGGCGCAGGTGATAGAGGTACGTCTGCAACATCGTCTTGCCTACGCCGGTCACGCCGGCGGGTACAGGAATCGCATCGCGCTCGGCCACGTTGATCGGGCCCGGATTGCCGTCGTACGGACCGTGCGCCTCCATGCTGATCGCGAAGATCAGCTGCGGCGGGCCGCTGTCACGCAATTGCTTCAGGATTTCATCGGTCAACGCGCTGTCGGCGACGTAGTGGCCGTCGTGCGGCACGTCCTTTGGAAAGTCGTTGATCGCAATGAAGCGGTCGAAGCCCAGCCGCTGCAGGGCGCTGGCGCGATTCCAGAAGCTGCGGTTGTTGTCGTGGATCGCGAGCGTGGTGTAACCGTTGGCGCGCAGCGTGCGCGCCAGCCCGGGAATCACCTTCGCCTCGATCTGCAGGTACGGGAACTGCACCTGGGGGAAATAACGCAGCGGCAATCCGGTCAGGACTTCGAATTCGGTGCGGATCGTGCCGCCGCCGAAAGTGGGCACGTGCAGCGGACCGGATTCGCCTTCCGCGGCGAGGCGCTCGAAATTCGGAATGAACTGGTACGGCGCGTAACCGACCATCCGGCCCGGATTGAAGAACGATTCGCTCTGCACGATCACGATGTCGGGGCGTACGCCATCGTTGCCGGCTGCCATCGCGGCGCGTACCGCGGGTTCGGTGTGGCCCAGCAGCGCGCGCGCAGCTTGCGTGTCGATCTTCGGGCGCTGGCCGGCGTAGTCGAGTCGATACAGGGCCAGCATGCCGATCACGCCGCTGCGCTTGGCGGTTTCCTGCGCCGACCACGGCTGGAACTGCAAGGCGTCGCGATCGTAGATCACCCGCCAGCCCGGCACGCCCGCGCACAACGACAACAACGCCGCACCCGCGCATCCGGCGATGCCGGCGCGCGGCAGTGCGCGACGGGAGACCATCGGTGGCTCGTAAATCCACAATGCGACGAGTGCGACCGCGCAGGCGATGGTCGCGGCAATCAGCCATCCGCCGAGATGGGCGTAACCGCTGAGCAGGTGCGCGCCGCCGTGGCGCAACTGGCCGAGCATGTGGAAATCCGCCGGCACCAGAGGCGAGGCAAGGTTCGCGACCTTCTGGGCGTTTACCCAATAGAGCAGCGCTTCGACGCCGAACGCGATCAGCAGCGAGAACACCCAGCGGCGGGTGAAGGCGAGCAGCACCAGCGCGAGCAGCAGTCCAGGCACTGCGTTGGCGAACAGCGCCCACGGTGAGTGCAACAGTGCCGCGGGCGCGACGCCGGGATTGCCGTCCAGCAGACCGGTTGCCAGCATGAACAGCAGCGCCAGCAGGATCGCCGGCAAGGTGCGCAGGAAGACCGGGTGGCGGATGGTCATCGCAGTTTGGCCGTGCACGCACAGGGAGAGGGCCGCCAAGCCTTGCGCGCTGCGCGCGACAACGCCATTGACCGAAGCGGGCACGGAATGTAACCGAACCGAGATGAACGACGTGTTTGTGTCCGGCCGGGAGCCGTTGCCCGGCATAATCCGACGATGACCACCACCACGCCCTCGCCTCCGTCCGCAGTGACCGCGCTGGTGGACGCCCGCTACGCCGAACTGGTCGAGCGCTGCCGCGCAGCCGGCGTGCGCGTGCACGACGACGCCGGGGTGGCCGAGCGGATACGCAAGCTGCTGCTGGCCAGTGACTTTGCCTACGAGGTCCTGCGCCGCGATCCGGGTCTGCTGGGCGCCTCGGGTCTGGAGCGTCTGCGTGATCCGGCGCCGGCGTCCGCCCGCACAGGGCCGATGGTGCACGACGGCGAGGGCCTCGCGGCCCGGCTTCGCCGCTTCCGCCGGGCCGAGGCAGTGCGGCTGGTATTCCGCGACGTCAACGGCCTCGACGATCTCCCGGACACTCTGGACGGCGCCACCGCGTTGTACGAGACGCTGATCGCCGCGGCCCTGCGCGATGCCGAGGCGCGCCTGCGTGCGCGCTACGGTACGCCCCGCAATGCACAGGGCGAGGCGCAAGCGCTCGTGGTGATGGCGTTGGGCAAGTTGGGTGGGGCGGAGCTGAATTTTTCCTCCGATGTGGACCTTGTCCTGGCGTTCCCCGAAGCCGGCGAAACCGACGGTGCACGCTCCCTGGACAACGCCGAATTCTTCGCGCGCGTGGCGCGCGAATTCGTCCGCAGCTTGGGCGAGTCCAGCGAGAACGGCATCGCCGCGCGCGTGGACCTGCGGCTGCGCCCGTTCGGAGATGCCGGTCCGGTCGCCGTGTCATTCGCGACGATGGAGCAGTACTACCAGCGCGAGGGCCGCGACTGGGAGCGTTACGCATGGATCAAGGCGCGACCGATCGCGGGGGATATCGCAGCGGGCAAACGCCTGCTCGACATGCTGCGTCCGTTCGTGTATCGCCGCTACTTCGATTACACCGCGCTCGCCGGTTTGCGCGAGATGAAATCGCTGATCGATGCCGAGGTCGCGCGTCGTGACCTGGCCGAGCACCTGAAGCTCGGGCCAGGCGGCATCCGCGAGATCGAGTTCATCGTCCAGTTGCAGCAGTTGATCCGCGGCGGCCGCGACCCGGCGCTGCGCGTGAACGGCCTGCTGCCCGCGCTGGAGGCCTGCGCGCGTCGCGGCTATCTCGCGGCTGCGCGTGCGAAGGCATTGCGCGCGGCCTACGCTTTCCTGCGTCGCCTGGAGAACCGCGTGCAGATGTTCGCGGATCAGCAAACGCACACGGTTCCTGACGACCCTCTGATCCGCGCGCGCCTGGCCGCGACGCTGGGGTTTGCCGAGTGGGATGCATTGCAGGCGCAACTGGATTTCCATCGCGGCAACGTGGCGGAAGCCTTTGCCGCAGTCCTGCTGCCGCAGGCGCGCGGTGCCACGACCGCGCCTTCCGCGCAAAGTGTCTCGGCATGGCGGGGCGCACGCGGCGGCGCGCAGGACATCGAGAAGCTGGCGCAGGCGGGTTTCGAGCCGGCGGACGAAGCCGCCACGGCGCTGGCGCAGGTGGCGAACCTGCGCGGGCTGTCCGCACGCGCCAGCCAGCGGCTGGAACACCTGTTGCCGCTCTTGATCGAGGCTGCGCGGGCGACTTCCGCGCCGACAGTCGCGCTGGTGAACCTGTGCAGGCTGGTGCAGGCGGTCGCGCGGCGCTCAGCGTATCTCGCGTTGCTGGAAGAACATCCCGCCGCGCGCACCCGGCTGGCACGTTTGTGCGCCGAGCAGATGTGGCTGGCGCAGCGCGTGATCGCACAGCCCTTGCTGCTGGATGACGTGCTCGACCCGCGGCTGGAACACCTGCCGCAAGGCGAGGCGGAGATCGAACGCGAACTCGCAGGATTGCTGGCCGCACACGCGGGTGATCCGGAGGAAGCGCTGAGCACGATCGCCGAATGGCGCGACAGTTTCGCGCTGCGTGCCGGGCTCGCGCTTCGCGACGGCCACGCCGATGGGGCGCTTACGGCGCGCCGGCTTGCGCTGGCCGCGGCGGCGGTGGTCGGCGCGGTGCTGGAGCTGGCGCGGCGCGAATTGCTCGCGCAGCACGGCGGCTTGCCCGGTGAGGAGTCCGGCTTCGCGGTGCTCGGTTACGGCAGCCTGGGCGGCGCCGAACTGGGTTTTGCATCCGACCTCGATCTGGTTTTCATCTACGACGCGGAGCGCGGCGCGCAAATGAGTGATGGCGCACGCCCGCTGGAGGGCGCACGCTGGTACGCGCGCCTGGCGCAACGCATCGTGCACTGGCTTTCCACGCCCACGCGTGCGGGCCGGCTTTATGACATCGATACGCGCTTGCGGCCCGACGGCAGCAAGGGCCTGCTGGTGGCGAGCCTGCCCTCTTTCGTGGAGTACCAGCGCGAGCGTGCCTGGACCTGGGAGCATCAGGCGCTGGTGCGCGCGCGAGCGATTTCGGGAGATGCAGGTTTGCGCTCGGCGTTCGAACGGGAAAGGGCAAGTCTGCTGTCGTTGCCGCGCGAGCCCGATCGCATCCTCGCGGACGTGCTGAAGATGCGCGCGCAATGGCGCGCCGAGCGTGATCGATCCGATGCCTCGCGTTTCGACCTGAAACAGGGTGCGGGTGGTTTGCTGGACATCGAGTTCCTGCTGCAAGGGCTGGTGTTGCGCCATGCCGGGCAGCACCCCGGCCTCACCGCGCCCACCGACACGCCCGGCCTGATCGCGGCCTGCGCCGCGGCGAACGTGCTGCCCGAACGCGATGCGCAGGAGTTGCTCGACGCCCATGCGAAGCTGTTGGTGCTTGCGCTCAACTGCACGCTGGAGGCCCGCCCGCGCGTGATGGAACGCGATGCGGAGCTCTCCGTCATTGCCGCGGAGGTGCTGCGCATTGCACGCGAGGCGGGCTTCGATTTCTCGGCGAAGTAAGGCGCCGCCCGCCGGCACTGGTGTCCGGCGATGTCAGCCCTGCGCGGTGCGCGCCGCCATCCATTCCTTCAGCCGTGCGGCGACCTGCGCGGTTTCGCGCAGCGGCGTGGCGGCGCGCGCGGCGCGAGCGTCGAGATCGTGCAATGAGCCGCGCTCGCGCAATGCGGCATGGAAGAACGCGAGCCTCTCCGGCAGCGAACCGGTGACCAGTGTATGTACCGGCACGCCCACCGCGGCGGCTTCGGAAAGCATGTTGACCGAATCGGGCGTCACCACGATGGCATCCGCCCAGCCGAGCAGGCCCGGATACGGATTGGTGCCGTCGTGCTCACCGGTCCAGAACACGCCGGGAAGGTGTTGCAGCTTTTCGCGCACGCTCTGCGCGAACGCCTGCGGCGTGCGCCGTGAAACGCTGGCCAGCACGCTGCCAGCCTGCGCGCGCGCGGCGACGCCTTGCGCCAGCGCCAACGCATAAGCTTCGTCGAACACCACGCCACGACGCGGTCCGCCGATCAGCAAGGTGATGCGCGGTCGTGGCAGGTGCATGAATTGCGCGAACGCCTCGCGGCCTTCGGCCAGCCACTTATCGTCGATGGGGTTCAGCGAACCCAGCGTTTCGATGACGTTGGCGCCGTGGCGGGCATCGTGGCGCGGTGACACCACAGCATCCCAATGACGGGTGCCCACACGCGGATCGAGAATCTGCACACTGAAGCAGTCGCCGTCCGACAAATCCCGAAGCAGGCGCGTCAGGAGCGCTGCATCGCGGCCGCAGCCGATCGCGAGACCGGGCCAGGGCGGCGCGAATTGCACGCGATCGCGCGCGGACAGCGCCAATCTGCCGCCCGGCAGCTTGCGTGGCGTGATCCATGACCACGGGGCCCGGAGCGGAAGGCGCAGCACGCGTGTGCGCGTCTCCAGCGCTTGCGCCAGCGCCAAGGCCTGGCGCTCGTTGCCGGCGGCGCCGTCGGTGATCACCCACGCTTCACGCATGTCGAATTCCGCGCCCCCGTTTCGTCATTTGATCAATGGCGCGCGTTATCTCACAGTTCCGCCGTCCGTGCGCGCCGCAACCGGCTCGAGGAGAACGCATGAAAACCGTTGCCCTGTTTCTGTCCCTGCTGGCCGCGAGCGCCGCAAGCCTCGCCTCGCCCGTCCACTACACGCTCGATCCCGCCCACACCCAAGTGCTGTTTTCGTGGGATCACCTGGGTTATTCGCATCCCAGTGGCCAGTTCGATCGTGTGGAGGGGACGCTGATCTACGATGCCGATCATCCGTCGGGATCCTCGGTGCGAGTCAGCATTCCGGTATCCAGCCTGCATACGCACGTGCCTGCGCTCGACAAGCAGCTGCTGGGCCCGATGTACCTGGACGCGGAGAAGTTTCCGCTGATTACCTTTGTCGGCAGCAAGGTAAAGGTCGAAGGAGCCGCGCGGTTCAAGGTCGAGGGCCGGTTGACCGTGCACGGAGTGGCGCGCCCGGTGACGCTGGATGTCACTCTCAACAAGGCCGGCAAGTACCCGATGATCGAAGCGCCGGCGCTCGGCTTCGGCGCGACCGCCACGTTCGATCGCAGCGCATTCGGCGTGGGTTATGGCGTGCCGATGGTGGGCGATGCCCTGCAGGTCACGATCACCGCCGAGGCGATCGAGTCGCGCGCCTATGAAACCAAACTGCTGCCGCTCGAGCAGACCGGCAAGTGAGCCTGTGGCGACTCGGCTAGAATGTGGCTTTCTTCCGGATCGATCGTCCCATGAGCAGCCCAGCCGCCACCGATCACGCCGCCGAACCGGCCAATGCGCAACGCCGTTATGAAGTCACGCGCGCGCAACTGCCGCTGGCGTGTCCGCTTCCGGAAATGGCGTTGTGGAATTCGCATCCGCGCGTGTATCTGCCGATCGTCGAGGATGGCGGCGAATCGCAATGCCCGTATTGCGGCGCGATTTTCGTGCTCAAGGATTGAGCGGAGATTCCGGGTCGTTCGGGAGCGTTTCCGCGGGCTCGCGACGCCGGCGCGCGGGTGTCGGCGGACGCGCGATAATGCGTTGGAAGGCGTAATTCTTGCTTGGAACGTGGCATGTATCAGGCGCCCGCAGCCGTAGCATTCAGGACGATGCCCGATCAGCCAGCCAGCCGACCTTTGACCGTGCTCCAGCTGCTGCCGGCACTGGAAAACGGTGGCGCCGAACGCTCCACGCTGGAGGTTGCGCGCGCGCTCGTCGCCGCCGGTCATCGCTCGGTGGTGATTTCCGCGGGCGGGCGGCTGGTGCCGAAGCTGCAGGCGGAAGGCAGCGAACACGTCCCGCTGGATCTTTCCAGGAAATCGCTGCGCACCCTGCGGCACATACGCCCGCTGCGGCGCTTGATCGAGGAGATCAAGCCCGACATCGTGCACGCTCGCTCGCGGCTGCCGGCCTGGATCGGGTGGCTGGCGCTGCGCGGCATGCAGCCGCGCCCACGCTTCGTCACAACCGTGCACGGGCTGAATTCTCCGGGCAGCTACAGCCGCATCATGACGCGCGGCGAGCGCGTGATCGTGGTGTCGCAGACGGTCCGCGATTTCGTGCTGAGCCATTATCCGGGTACCGACCCGGCACGGCTGACCGTGATCCCGCGCGGGATCGATCCGGAAGAGTTCCCCTACGGCTACCGCCCCGATGACCTGTGGCGGCAGCGCTTTTTCGGCGATTTCCCGCAGCTTGTCGGCGCGCCGCTGCTGACCCTGCCCGGCCGTGGCACGCGCCTCAAGGGCCACGCCGATGCGATCAAGCTGCTGGCCGGGTTGCGTGCGCGCGGCATCGAGGCGCGATTGTTGCTGCTCGGCGTGATCGAGAAGGGGCGCGAGGCTTATCTCGCAGAGTTGCACGCGCTGGCGCAGGACCGCGGCGTCTATGACGCGGTGGTGTTCACGCCGCCGCGCGCGGACGTGCGCGACGTGTTCGCCGCGTCTGCGCTGATACTGCAACTGTCCAACAAGCCCGAGAGCTTCGGTCGCACGGTGGTCGAGGCGCTGTCGCTCTGCCGGCCGGTGCTGGGGTATGCGCATGGGGGCGTCGGCGAGTTGCTGGCGGAGCTGTACCCGGCCGGACGCGTGCCGCTGGGAGACATGGAGAAGCTGGTCGAGCGCGCCGCCGAACTGCTGCGGCGGGCGCCCCCGATCGCACCATTGCAGGGCTATCGCCTGGCCGACATGCAGCAGGCCACGTTGAAGTTGTACGGAGAGCTCGCCGCGGCTTGAGCGCCGCGCTCTCGTACAATCCCGCCCAGTTTCGATCCGGGTCGGGCGATGCCTCTCGCTGCACCACTGAAAGCCGCGTTGCTCTCCCCGCTGCTGCCGATCGCCGCGGTGGTGTTCCTGCTGCCGTTCGGGCGCGCCAGCGAGCTGGGCGTGCTGGTCTGCATGCTCGGGGCGCTGCTTTTTTTCGCCCGCGCGCGAAGCGCATGGCGGGAACATGCCGGCGCGAAACTGCTGCTCACACTATGGCTTTGCTATTTCGCCGCCGCGCTGATCTCCGCGTTCGACGCCATCCAGCCCGGCAAGAGCTGGAGCACCGTGGCGGCGATCGTCCGCTTCGCGCCGTTCGGCTATTACGTCTGCTTCGCGGTGCGCCGCGAATCGCGCGTGCGCGTGCTGTATTTCGCGACCGGCGTGATCGCCCTGCTGTGGGCGCTGGATGCATGGGCGCAGATCCTGACCGGTTACAGCCTCGGCGGGCATGCCGAAGCGCAGCGCATCTCGGGCATTTTTGGTGCGGGCGATTTGAAACTCGGGCTGGTGCTGGCGGTGCTCTCGCCATTCGTCGCGTGGGGGGCGCGCGAGCGTTTCGGTCGCACGGCCCTGGTCCTTGTGTTGCTGTTCCTGTTGGGGCCTATCCTGCTGGCCGGCGAACGCGCGGCGTGGCTGATGTATGCGCTGGTGGTGATCGCGTATCTCTGGCGCGAAGCGCAATCGCCAGCGCGTTTTGCGGTGTGGATCGTGTGCGCATGCGTGGCCGTGGCGGCCGCGGTCGGCATCGCATGGAAAACATCGCCGCGCTTCGATCAGCGCATGCAACGCACGTTGCTGGCCTTCGACAATTCGCCGCAGGCGCTGGACACCGCGACGAGCGGGCGGCTCGATATCTGGCGCACCGCGCTGAGGATGGCCGCTGCGCACCCGCTGAACGGCGTGGGCGTGCGCGACTTCCGTTACGCGTACCCGCAATTCGCGTCGCCCGGTGATCGCTTCCTTACCGTCGAGGCCTGCGGCCCCGGCCAGGGCGCCTGCCATCCGCACCAGATTGTTCTCGAGGTACTCGATGACACGGGCGCGATCGGATTGGCCCTCTGGTGTCTCGGCGTGGTGCTGGCGCTGCGCGCGTACCGCGAGGCCGATTCGCGGGCGCGCTTTCGCGCGTGGCCCGTCGGAGTCGCGCTGTTCGCGATGGTGTTCCCGTTCAACACGCACCTCGCGTTCTATTCGTCCTGGTGGGGACTGCTGTTCTGGTGGTTGTTGAGCCTGTGGTGCGCAAGTTTGCACGCCGGACTGCCGGATGCGACCGCCGGAGACACTCCGGTCGCCCGCATGGAGTCCCGCGATGCGTGAAAAATTCTCGCTGGTCATCATCACGTACAACAACGCCGACACACTGGAGCGCTGTCTGGCCGCCGCGAATTTCGCCGACGAGATCGTGGTGCTGGATTCAGGCTCGACCGACGCCACGGTGGAGATCGCAAAACGCTTCGGCGCGCGGGTGGCGGTGCACCCGTTCGACGACTACGGGCCACAGAAGCAGCGCGCCTACGAAATGGCTTCGCACGACTGGATATTGAATCTCGACGCGGACGAGGTGCTCTCGCCCGGCACCCGCGAGGTGATCGAGCACGCGCTGGAACGGCCGCGCGCCGCGGGCTTCCGCCTGCCGCGCCGTGAGCGGATGTTCTGGACCGTGCCGAGCCGCTGGTCGTGGCGCAACGGACATCTGCGCCTGTTCGACCGCCGGCGCGGGCGCATGAACGACGTGCCGGTGCACGCGGCGGTGGAAGTGGACGGGCTGGTGAGGACACTTTGGCGTGCCGACTTCGTCAACGATGGCGACGGCGACATCGCCACGCGCGTGGAGAAGATCAACCGCTATTCGTCCGGCATGGTCGCCCACAAGCTGGCGAAAAGGCAGCGCTTCAGCGGAGCGATGATGGTGCTCTATCCGCCGGTGTTTTTCCTGCGCCAGTACATCCTGAAGCGCTATTTCCTGTCCGGCTGGGCGGGCTTCGTGGCCAGTGTGCTCGGCGCGTTCTACGTGTTCCTGAAATACGCCAAGCTGTTCGAGGCCCGGCGCGGCAGGCCTCAGTAAACAGGAGGCAGGCCCGGAGGCCGGGTCTTGAAGCGTTTGTGCGCCCACAGGTATTGCGCAGGCGCCTCGCGCACCATTCGCTCGATCAGAGCGTTGATGCGGGTCGTATCGGCGATGACGTCGGCGGTCGGGAAATCCTCGAGCGGCGCCTCGAGACGCAATGCATAGCCGCCGTCCGGCTCGCGGCGATGGAAGAAAGGGATCACCGCTGCGCCGGAAAGGCGCGCAAGATGATGCGTGGCGGTGATGGTGGAAGCGGGGACGCCGAAGAACGGTGCGAACACGCTGTCCTTGCCGCGCATGTCCTGGTCGGGGGCGTACCAGACTATGCCGCCACGCTTCATGTATTTCACCGTGGCACGCAGTGCGTCCTTGTCGAACATGGTGTCGGCGTAGCCCAGGCGCGCGCGCAGCACGATCCATTCGAACACGTCCGAATCCATGCGCCGGTACATCCCGGCGATGCGCAGCCGTCGCGAGATCAGGCGCGCGCACAGTTCCAGGTGCGAAAAATGCCCGCCGACCAGCAGCGCCCCGCGGTCCTGCTCGCGCATGGTCTGCAGATGCTCCAGGCCCTCGATCCGCACCGGCAATTTCGAGAGCTTGCGATCGGAGGCCATCCAGCCGAGCGCGAACTCGCCCAGCATCACACCCATGTCGCGCAGCGCTTCGGAACGCAGCTTCGCGAGTGCGGCTTCGTCCAGTTCCGGGAAGCACAGCTCCAGGTTGCGGGTGACCACGCGCCGGCGTGCACGCAGCAGGGGGGCGAGCAGAGCGCCGGATGCCGCACCCAGGCCCAGGATCGCGCGACGCGGCAGCAGCACCATCAACCGCAGCAATGCGGCGCCCAGCCAGGCCGGCCAGTTGCGGGGGGCGAGCAGCGAAAGCGTGAACGGAGGCTTTTGCATGGGCGCGCGATGATAGCAATCGGGCAGGGCCTCAAGGGCTCTCCAGATGGCCGCGCCGTCGGCCCTTTGCCCGCAGGGCAAAGAAGAGCGAGGAAGATGTATGTCGATACTTCGACGAGCAATGATCCAGCCATGCGGGCAAGGGGCCCCGGCCCGAAGGGTTGCATCGCAGCGGCCGTCATCCGTCTTGGTCTGACAACCGCTGCGGAAGCAACGCGGCTCACGTGGGAGCCCTTGAAGCCCTAGTTATACTCGCGCGGCCTCGTCCAGATTCATTGCATGCTGCGATTCCTCTACACCATCGCGATCTACCTCGCCACGCCGGTGATCGTGCTGCGGCTGATCGCGCGCGGCCTGCATTACCACGGCTATTTCGCGCGCTGGCGGGAGCGCTTCGGGCACTTCCCGGCCCAAGGCCTGCGCGACAGCATCTGGGTGCATGCGGTGTCCGTGGGCGAGGTCAATGCCGCGCTGCCGCTGATCCGCGCGCTGCGTCGCCGCTACCCGCAACTGCCGATGGTCGTGACCACGGTGACGCCAACCGGCTCGGAACGCGTGCGCGCGCAACTGGGCGACGAGGTGTTCCACGTCTACCTGCCTTACGACCTGCCACGCGCGGTACGGCGCTTCCTAGACTGCATCCGGCCGAGTCTTGCGGTGATCATGGAGACGGAGATCTGGCCGAACCTGTTCCACGCCTGCGGTCGGCGCGGAATCCCGCTGGTGATCGCCAATGCACGATTGTCGGAACGCTCATTGCGGGCCTATTCGCCGATCTATCGTCTGGTGGCTCAGGCGCTCAGCAACGTGGACCATATCGCCGCGCAATCGCATGCGGATGCGCGCCGCTACCGCACGCTGGGCGCGGATCCGGCCAGGCTCAGCATCGCCGGCAATCTGAAATTCGACATGCCGATCCCGCAGGGCGTGCGTGAGCGCGGCGAAGCCCTGCGCCATTGCTGGGGCGAGACGCGGCCGGTGTGGTTCGCGGCCAGTACCCACGAAGGAGAAGAACTGGCCGTGCTGCAGGCGCACGTGGAGGTGCTGCATCGCCTGCCCGATGCGTTGCTGCTGATCGCCCCGCGGCATCCGGAGCGGTTCCGTGCGGTCGAGCAATCCGCGCGCAATCTAGGCTTCAGCACCTGCACCCACAATGGTCCCGACAAGCCGGACGCGAATTGCCAGTGCTTCGTGATCGACGTGATGGGCGCGATGATGCGCTACTACGCGGCTGCCGACACCGCCTTTGTGGCCGGGAGCCTGGTGCCGATCGGCGGCCACAACGTGCTGGAACCGGCCTCGCTGGCGAGGCCGGTGCTGGTCGGTCCGTATACCTTCAATTTCGAGGAGATCACGCGCAGCCTGATCGGGAGTGGCGGTGCGCGCCGCATCGAGGCGCCGAACGAATTGGGGCCGGCGGTGCTGGAGTTGCTGCGCGATCCGCCGCTGCGCCACCGGATGGGTGCCAATGCGCGGATGGTGTTCGCGCGCGAGCGCGGTGCGGTGCGCCGCACGATGATCCTGATCGAGCGGATCTACGCGCGGCGCAAGGCGAGTCAGGACTCGCCTGTGCGGGACGTTTGACGAGAGAGCGCAGCTCCGCGGACCGATACCCGCCCTGCCGAACGCAGCAGTTTTGCGGCGCCGCTCATTGCAGCAACGTGTTCGCTGCTTCCAGATCCTTCACGTCCAGCGTGCCGGCCGCATCCTTCAGAGTGAGTTGGTTGATCACGAACGCGTGTCGCGCCTGCGAATAGTTGCTCTGCGCCTGGAACAGGTTCTGTTGGCTGATCAGCACGTCAACGATCGTCCGGGTGCCGACTTCGAAACCGGCCTGGGTCGCTTCCAGCGCCTTTTGCGCGGAGATCACCGCCTGCTTCTGCGCTTCCACTTCGCTGATCCCGGCTTCGATCGCGTTGAACGCGCTGCGCGTGTTGCGGATCACGTTCCGGCGGTCCTGCTCGAGGATGTCGGCCTGCTCGTCGCGCTGCGCGACTGCCTGGCGCACCCGCGACTGCGTGAACCCGCCGGAAAAGATCGGTACCTGCAGCACCAGCCCGACGATGGTGTCGCGGCGGCCGCTGTCGAAATGCGCGCTGCCCGGAATGGAAGTGCCGGTCTGGTCGCCCCATGCCGGCGAGTTGGTGTAACTCACCTGTGCATTCAGGGTCGGCAGGTGGCCGGCACGCGCGACGGTGATGTCGTGATTGAAGGCGTTGACCTGATCGCGCTGCGACTGCAGGGCCGGGTTGCTGCGCAAGGCGAGGTCCACCCAGGCATCAATCGCGTCGGGCTGCGGCTTGTCGAGCGGCAGGTTGTCGGTAAGTTTCCTGAGCTCGCCGACCGGCTGGCCGGTGATCTGGCTCAATGCCTCGCGATCGTCGAACACCACGTTTTGCGCCTGGATCACGGCGGCTGCGGCGGCATCGTGCTGGGCCTTCGCCGCATCCACGTCAGTGATCGCCGACAGGCCGACGTTGAAGCGCTGCTGCGCCTGGTCCAACTGCTTGGCCAGCGCCTGCTCGTTGGCCTGCGCGAAGCGCAGCTCGTCCTCCGCCGTGAGCACGTTGAAGTAGGCCGTCGCCGTGCGCAGGATCAGATCCTGTTCGGCAGCCTGGTAATTGGCATCGCCGCTGGCGCGCTGCGCATGGGCCGCGCTCACGGAGGCGAACTTGCCGAAGTCGAAGATCGTCTGGTTGAGCGTGGCGCTCTTGTCGAAATTGCGGGTACTGGAACTGCTGCGTGTGGCAAATACCTGGAAGCCGTTGCCGCTGTTGACCGGCTGGTTGCTGGTGCTTGTGCCGTGTGAGTCGGAGAAGTTGCCTTGGGCGCTGATCTGCGGCAGCAGCACGGCCCAGGCCTGGTTGACGTTCTCCGAAATGGCGCGGCGCTGTGCCTCGGCCTGCTGCAGGACCGGATCGGACTGGCGGGCCTGACGGTAGGCGTCCATCAGGTTTTCCGCGTGTGCACTGGATGCACCCAGGCAGGCCATCACCAGCAACGCCAATTTGCTACGGCTCATGCAAATTCCTTGTCGGCGTCGCAACGCCGGGTTCGCAACGGTTACAGATTGAATTCCCGAACCGGCTCGGCGCCGGCGAGATACGGAAGATCGGTTTCGAACAGCCGCTCCTCGCTGAGGGCTCCGTCGGCTTCGCGGTGCAGCAGCAGCGCGCGCATGGCCGGCTCCACGCCGACCACCACGAACAGGCGGCCGCCGACTTTCAGCCAGTCGCGGAAACGCTGAGGAATTTCCGCCACCGCACCCGTCACCGCGATCGCGTCGAACGTGCGGCCGGGATCGAAATCGCGCAGCGCATCCGCCTGGCAGAGCTCGACGTTACCGATGCCGGCATTGCCCAGCCGCGCGCGCGCAGTCTCCACGAAGTCCACGTGCCGCTCAACGCTGACCACGTGCCTGCCGAGTCTGGCCATGCATGCGGTGAGGTAGCCGGAGCCGGTGCCGATCTCCAGCACCTCATCATTGGGCTGGATATCCAGCGCCTGCAGGATGCGACCCTCGACGATCGGCTTCGTCATCACCTCGCCATGTGCGAGGGGCAATGCCAGGTCCGCGTACGCCAGTGCGTGGTAGGCCGGCAACACGAACGATTCGCGCGGCAGCTCGGTGAGCACCTCGAGCACGCGCGCGTCCAGCACCTCCCACGGGCGCACCTGATTCTCGACCATGTTGCGGCGCGCGCGGGTGAGGTCCATTGCTTGAGAGAACTTGGCCATGGTTGTGCGAATGTGATCGGAAAAAGACGTAAAAGCATAACAGCGCGAGCCGTGCCTAGGCTCCGCCGCGCGCGCCACTGCCATTAAGTGCCGGAAGTCACCGCGCGTGCGTGACGTTGGTCATGGGCGTCCGCGTGTGCTTTCAGCAAAGCCCGTGCCACGACGTGTGCACCATCGTTGCGCGTGTCGTGCATTGTCCGCGGACGTCGGGAGGGCGTCCGGGCGGACATCGCCCATCGCAAGATGGCAGGCAAGCAGCCATCCCTGGCGCGTTTTCCGATCGGCACCCTGCCTCACCCGAACCCGCGCCCGATCTGCGATCCGACGCAGATCGCAAAACGCACGGGATTCCGACCTTGGGAAATATGAACTTGGCCGTATAATTATAGGTGTGTGTTGAAGCGGACACGCGGGAAAGCCCTTCATGCCGCTCGACTCACGCCAGACCTCCAGAGCGATTTTATTGATATGACCGCCGTCACCGCCCGCACGACGACCGGCCCTGGCCGGCCCAAGGACATGGAGAAGCGCGCCGCCATCCTGGACGCGGCCAAGCGCCTGTTCCCGCAGCACGGCTATGAAGGCACCAGCATGGATGCGGTTGCTGCCGAAGCGGGTGTTTCCAAACTCACCGTGTACAGCCATTTCGGCGACAAGGACTCTCTGTTTCGCGAATCCTTGCGTGAATCCTGCCGGCAGGCGCTCCCCGACAGCATCTTCGAGACTTCGGCCGGTTCCTTGCGCGAACGGCTTCTGGCGATCGCGCACGCGCACGCGCGTGCGGTCACCGATCCGGCCGCGATCGGCACCTGGCGCGCGATCCTGGGCGATTGCCGGCAGGGCAATCCGCGACTCGGCCAACTGCTGTGGGAGGAAGGCCCGGCGCGCGTACGCGCCAAGATGGAGCGCTTCCTTGTCGTGGCCTCGCAGCGCGGCGAACTGGAGATCGGTGATCCGGGCCGCGCGGCCGGCCAGTTCCTCGCTCTGCTGAAAGGCGACCTGCATGCGATGCGCCTGTTCGGCTGCGTCGGCTGCCAGGACACCTTCGAGCGCGAAGTGATCGCCACCGCGGAAGCGGCGGTGGAGATGTTTTTGCGTGCTTATACCAAGCGTAGGTAGGAACGCATCCCGGAGAGACATATCCCGGGTCAGGCTCTGCGCGCGACCACGGAACTCTTTACACGGACGACGTCCTTGAGCTTTCGCGGACGGGGTTTTCGCCGAGCGGCTCCTACAAGCGAAGCCGCACTCTATAATCGTCTATCGTCTACGCGACGGAGCGCGTCATGAATGCTGCTGTATCCGAACTCCTGCGCGCCGCCCAGGCGCTGACCGCGGATGTCACGCGCCCGATCGCCGGTTCGCGCAAGCTGTACGTGCGCGGCAGCCGTGATGACCTGCGCGTGCCCATGCGCGAAATCGCGTTGGCCGACACGCCGTCCAGCTTCGGCGCCGAAGCCAACGCGCCGTTCACTGTCTACGACACCTCCGGCCCTTACACCGATCCTGCCTACATGGTGGATCTTGCGGCAGGCCTGCCCGCGTTGCGTGCAAGCTGGATTGCCGAGCGCGATGACACCGAACTGCTGGCAGATTTCACCTCACCGTTCACGCGCCGGCATGCGAACGCGCGCGAACTGGCCGATGTGCGTTTTCCGAATTTGCCGAAGCCGCGCCGGGCGAGATCCGGCGCCAACGTCTCCCAGATGCACTACGCTCGGCGCGGCATCATCACGCCGGAAATGGAGTACGTGGCGATCCGCGAGAACCAGCGGCTGGACGCGCTGCGCGATTCGGGTCTGCTGAAGCAGCATCCGGGTCAAGCGTTCGGCGCGGCGATTCCCAAGGTCATCACGCCGGAATTCGTGCGCGACGAGATCGCGCGGGGCCGGGCGATCCTGCCGAACAACATCAACCATCCGGAAAGCGAGCCGATGATCATCGGCCGCAATTTCCTGGTGAAGATCAACGCCAATATCGGCAACTCGGCGGTCACTTCGTCGATTGCGGAAGAAGTGGAAAAGATGGTGTGGGCGATCCGCTGGGGCGCCGACACCGTGATGGATCTTTCCACCGGCAGGCACATCCACGAGACGCGCGAGTGGATCCTGCGCAACTCGCCGGTGCCGATCGGCACGGTGCCGATCTACCAGGCGCTGGAGAAGGTCGGCGGCATCGCCGAGGACCTCACCTGGGAGCTGTTCCGCGACACCCTGATCGAGCAGGCCGAGCAGGGCGTGGACTACTTCACCATTCACGCCGGCGTGCGGCTGCCGTTCGTGCCGCTCACCGCCAAGCGCGTCACCGGTATCGTTTCGCGTGGCGGCTCGATCATGGCCAAGTGGTGCCTGGCGCATCATCGCGAATCGTTCCTCTACGAACGATTCGAAGAGATTTGCGAAATCATGCGCGCCTATGACGTCGCGTTTTCGCTGGGCGACGGTCTGCGGCCGGGCTCGATCGCGGATGCGAACGACGAGGCGCAGTTCGCAGAGCTGGACACGTTGGGCGAGCTGACGCAGGTCGCATGGAAGCACGACGTGCAGGTGATGATCGAAGGCCCCGGCCACGTACCGATGCAGTTGATCAAGGAGAACATGGACCGGCAGCTCGAGAAGTGCGGCGAGGCGCCGTTCTACACGCTCGGGCCGCTGACCACCGACATCGCGCCCGGCTACGACCACATCACCAGCGCCATCGGCGCGGCGATGATCGGCTGGTTCGGCACCGCGATGCTCTGCTACGTCACGCCGAAGGAACATCTCGGATTGCCCGACAAGCAGGACGTGCGCGACGGCATCGTCACCTACAAGATCGCCGCGCACGCGGCGGATCTCGCCAAGGGGCATCCGGGCGCGCAGGCTCGCGACAACGCATTGTCCAAGGCTCGCTTCGAATTCCGCTGGGAAGACCAGTTCAACCTGGGCCTGGACCCCGAGAAGGCGAAGGAATTCCACGACGAGACGCTGCCCAAGGAAGCGCACAAGTCCGCGCATTTCTGCTCGATGTGCGGTCCGAAGTTCTGCTCGATGAAGATCACACAGGACGTACGCGACTACGCGCGCCAACACGGCGTGGACGAGTCCGCGGCATTGACCGAAGGCATGGCCGAGAAGGCACGCGAATTCCGCGATCACGGCGGCGATGTCTATGGTCCCGCCTGATAGCCTGCATCGATCGGTTTGATTAAAAGGATGTGTTGGAATCAATCGCATGCGTGGCCGTAGACTGGCCACTGACCCAAGGCTGGCACCAAACGAAAGGAGTCCGGAAATGGCCGCCAAATCCCAACCGTTCCTCACCGACATCCAGACCATCCGCGACCGCGCGCGCGAGCATATCCGGCGCGGCGCGGTCACCGAAAGTTACACGCTGGATCGCGAGACCGTACTGAAGCTGCTGAACGAGGCGCTGGCGACCGAGCTCGTCTGCGTGCTGCGCTACAAGGCGCATTACTTCCTGGCGTCGGGCATCAATGCCAAGAGCGTGGCGGCGGAATTCCTGGAGCACGCCAACGAGGAACAGGCCCACGCCGACCGGATCGCCGAGCGGATCACGCAACTGGACGGTACGCCGAATTTCTCGCCCGATGGTTTGTCCACGCGCAGTCACGCCGAGTTCGTGGTGCCCGGCGACCTCGCCTCGATGATCGAGGAGAACCTGGTGGCCGAGCGCATCGCGATCGACAGCTATCGCGAAATCATCAACTACGTCGGCGATCGCGACACCACCACCAAGCGCCTGCTGGAAGAGGTGCTGGCGCAGGAAGAAGAACACGCCGAGGACATGAAGACCCTGATGGAGGACTTCGGCAAGAAGGGCGAGCCGGCCGAACCCGGCCGCGGGCGCAACGGCGGCAGGCGCCACTGATCCATCGCAAGGGCATGAATCGCCGGCCGCAAGGTCGGCGATTTCGTTTTGGGTTCCGCTATCCTGCGCGCGATGAACGATCCCGCTTCGAATATATTGCCCACGTCGCGCAGCATCGAATGGCCCTGGCTGGCGGTGTGGTTTGCGCTGTTGCTGCCGCTGGCGCTCCTGTTCCCGCCGATCCCGATCGACGAAACGCGCTATCTCACCGCCGCCTGGGAGATGCTCAACTCCGGGCAGTGGCTGGTGCCCACCGTCAATGGTGCCTGGTATTCGGACAAGTCACCGCTACTGTTCTGGCTGATTGCCGGTGGCTGGAAGCTGGTCGGCGTGCACACCTGGGTGGCTCGCGTGGAAGCGCTGATCATTGCGCTGATCATGCTGCTGACGCTGCGCCGGCTGGCGGTGCGATTGCAGCTGGACACGCGCGGCGCGAATGCCGCGATGTGGCTGCTGGCCGGTTGCACGGGATTCGCGCTGTTCGCCACCGCGATCATGTTCGACCTGCTGCTGGCGGCGTGCGTGCTGGGCGCGCTGCATGCACTGCTCGATCTCGATGAGCGCCGCTACGCGCGGGGCATCGGCTGGCTGGGCCTGATGCTGGGTCTGGGCATTCTCGCCAAAGGGCCGGTTGTGCTGTTGCACATCGCCGGCGCCGCGCTGTTTGCGCCCCTGTGGAGCCGCAGCGCACGGGAAGCCCCGGCGCGCTGGTACCTGTCGTTGCTTGCGGGAATCCTGATCGGCATTGCGATCGCACTGTGCTGGTTGCTGCCGGCGGCGTTGTACGGCGGTCCGACCTACTGGCAGCCGCTGATCGCTAAGGTCACCGGCCGCCTGCACGAGAGCTTCGCGCATCGTCGCCCGTTCTGGTGGTACTTCCCGCTGATCCCCGTGCTGCTGGTGCCATGGGTGCTGACGTTGCGCGCGCCGGTCGCCGCGTGGCGCCAACTGCCGCGTGGGCGCATCGGGCTGTTCCTGGCGTGCTGGTGGCTGCCACCGCTCTTTGCGTTCTGCGCGATCAGCGGCAAGCAGATCCATTATCTCGCGCCGCTGTTGCCGGCCTGGGTGCTGAGCGGTGCGTGGCTGTTGCAGCAGGCGGGTGCGCGGTTGCGACCGGCGCTGTATGCATTGCTCGCATTGCTGGTCACGGCCGGATTGCTCTATCTGCCGTGGTGGGCCGCGCGCAGCTACGGCTACGCGCCGCAACCGTTGCTGATGCTGTTCGCGCTGGTTCCGTTCGTGATCGCGATCGGAACGTGGCGCGCCTGGGGTTTCGATGCCCGCTCGTTGGGCTTGGCAGCGACCGCGCTGGCTTCAGTGTCGCTGCTCGCCGGCGCGCTGGCGCTGCAGCCCGCGCTGGACGTTCGTCCCGAAGCGGAATTCATTGCCGCGGCCATGCGCGATCGCATCCCGATCACGCACATCGAGTGGCACAACGGGCTGTTCGGTTACACCGGGCGGCTGCACCAGCCGTTGCCGGTGATCACGCGTGCGCAGGTGATCGAGTGGTGCCGCGCGCATCCGGACGGATTGCTGGTCGCGAGCGACAAGAGCGGCGAGCCGGGCGGCGTACGGCCGGCCTGGAGTTGGCCTTATTTCCTCAGCGGCAGCAAGCGCATCGGCGTGTGGCGGGCGGGGGATGTGCTCGCCGCGCATCCACAGTAATTGTGCGCTGGATAACTGTGCGCTGCGGAAGTCCCTAGAAGTTCGGCTTCTCCGGCGCGCGGCTATAGCGTTCGACGGACTCGCGGATTTCCCTGCGCGCGTCGTCGATGCCACCCCAGCCGGAGATCTTCACCCACTTGCCCTTGTCCAGATCCTTGTAATGTTCGAAGAAGTGCGCGATGCGCTCGCGCCAGTGGGTGGGCAGGTCGCCGATGTCCTTGATGTGTGCATAGCCGGCGAACACCTTCTCGATCGGCACCGCCACGATCTTGGTGTCCTCGCCGCTCTCGTCGGTCATGTTGAGCACGCCGACCGGCCGGCAGCGGATCACCGCGCCGGGGATCAGTGGCAGCGGGATCATCACCAGCACGTCGGCCGGATCGCCGTCACCCGAGAGCGTGTGCGGGATGTAGCCGTAATTGCACGGGTAGCGCATCGGCGTGGACAGCACGCGATCCACGAACATCGCGCCGGATTCCTTGTCCACCTCGTACTTGACCGGTTCCGCGTCTTTCGGAATCTCGATGACGACATTGATTTCTTCCGGCACGTTGCGGCCGGTGCTGACCAGATCGAGACCCATGGAAGTTCCTGCAGGCGGTGCGCGCGTCGCGCGAAACCCGCCATTTTAAAGCAACCTGCCCCGGGAGCAAAAAAGAAGCCCCGCAAAGCGGGGCTTCTCGAATCGCATCGGGCGACGTGATCAATGGAACGCAAGCAGCGGGATGATCAGCAGTGCAACGATGTTGATGATCTTGATCAGCGGGTTCACGGCGGGGCCCGCGGTGTCCTTGTACGGGTCGCCCACGGTGTCGCCGGTGACAGCGGCCTTGTGCGCGTCCGAGCCCTTGCCGCCGAAGTGGCCGTCCTCGATGTACTTCTTGGCGTTATCCCAGGCACCGCCGCCGGTGGTCATCGAGATCGCGACGAACAGCCCGGTGACGATGGTACCGATCAGCACGCCGCCGAGCGCTTCGGCGCCGAGGATGAAACCGACCAGGATCGGCACCACCACCGGCAGCAATGACGGGATGATCATCTGCTTGATCGCGGACTTGGTCAGCATGTCCACCGCGCGCGAATAATCCGGGCGCGTGGTGCCCTGCATGATGCCGGCGATCTCGCGGAACTGGCGGCGCACCTCCTCGACCACGGAGCCGGCCGAGCGGCCCACCGCTTCCATCGCCATCGCGGCGAACAGGAACGGGATCAGGCCGCCAATGAACAGGCCGATGATCACCATGTGGTTGGACAGCGAGAAGTCCAGCGTCACGCCCGGGTGTTCGACCGACAAGGTGTGCGTGTAGTCGGCAAACAGCACCAGCGCGGCCAGCGCGGCCGAGCCGATCGCGTAGCCCTTGGTCACCGCCTTGGTGGTGTTGCCGACTGCGTCCAGCGGGTCGGTCACGCCGCGCACTTCCGGCGGCAGGTCGGACATCTCGGCGATGCCGCCGGCGTTGTCGGTGATCGGGCCGTAGGCATCCAGTGCCACGATCATGCCGGTCATGGACAGCATCGCGGTCGCGGCGATGGCGATGCCGTACAGGCCCGCCATGTCGTAGGAGATCCAGATCGCCGCGCAGATCGCGATCACCGGCGCCGCGGTCGCCTTCATCGAGACGCCGAGGCCCGCGATGATGTTGGTCGCATGACCGGTGGTGGAAGCCTTCGCCACATGCTGCACCGGCTTGTATTCGGTGGCGGTGTAGTACTCGGTGATGAATACCAGCACCGCGGTCAGCACCAGGCCCGTGATGGCCGAGCCGTACAACTTGGCGACGCCGAAGGTCGAGGCCGCCATCAGTTGCGCGGTGATCGGCCAGAACGCGGCCGCGGCGAGAATGGCGGAAACCAGCACGCCCGCGTAGAGCGCGTTCATGATCTTGCCGCCCTGGCGCGCGCGCACGAAGAAGGTGCCGATCACCGAGGCGATGATCGAGGCGCCACCCAGTGCCAGTGGATACAGCGCACCGTTGGCGCCGACATCCGTGAGGAGCACGTTGCCCAGCAGCATGGTCGCAACCAGCGTCACCGCATAGGTTTCGAACAGGTCCGCCGCCATGCCGGCGCAGTCGCCGACATTGTCGCCGACGTTGTCGGCGATCACCGCCGGGTTGCGCGGATCGTCTTCCGGAATGCCGGCTTCCACCTTGCCGACCAGGTCCGCGCCGACGTCGGCGCCCGTGGTGAAGATGCCGCCGCCCAGGCGCGCGAAGATCGAGATCAGCGAGGAGCCGAACGCCAGGCCCACCAGCGCGTGCAGCGCCTGTTCCTGCGGGTAGTGCATGCCGAGCGTCAGCACCGTGTAGTAACCGGCGACGCCCAGCAACGCCAGGCCGACCACCAGCATCCCGGTGATCGCGCCTCCGCGGAAGGAGACTTTCAGTGCCGCGGCGAGTCCGCTGCGTGCGGCTTCGGCGGTACGGACGTTGCTTCGCACCGACACGTTCATGCCGATGTAGCCGGCGGCGCCCGAGAGGATTGCGCCGATCAGGAAGCCGACCGCGGTCGGCCATGCCAGGCCGAAGCCGATCAGCAGGAACAGCACCACGCCCGCGATCGCGATGGTCGAATACTGCCGGTTGAGGTAGGCGCGTGCGCCTTCCTGGATCGCCTGCGCGATTTCGCGCATGCGCTCGTTGCCGGCGGACTGCTTCATGATCCAGCCGGCCGAGAACACGCCATACAGGATGGCGACGATCGCGCAGCCGAGCGCGATCCACAAACCGTACTCTTGCAGCAGCATCGTATGACCCCTTCCCGTGAATGCCCGCAACGGGCAACCGGCCGAGTATAGCGGCAGGGGAGGGTTTGGCTAGCGGGATGCTAGGTCGCAAATGCCGGTAGCTTCCCGCGTACCGGTGCGTTCTTAAGCGTCACGTATTCCGGCAGCCCGTTCCTCCCATACGGCGGCGGGGCTTCGCCGCGGATCAGTGGGGACAGGTATGTCCGCGCGGCGGTGGAGATGCCGTAGCCGTCTTTGCTGAAGAACGAACGCGGCACTTTCTTCTCGCGATTGGCGATCCTGTCCAGCTTCGCTGGCTCGATCTTCCAGCGGTAGGGGGAATCGGAAGTACGGGTGATCACCGGCATCACCGCATTCATGCCCTTGAGCGCGTATTCGACCGCGGCCTGGCCGACCGCCCAAGCCTGTTCGGCATCGGTTTTCGAAGCGATGTGACGCGCGGAGCGTTGCAGGTAATCGGGCAGTGCCCAGTGCACCTTCAATTTCAATTTCTCGCGAACGAGGTTGGCCAGGGTCGGGGCTACGCCGCCCAGTTGCGCATGACCGAAGGCATCGGTGGTGCCGCTTTCGGAGAGGAACTTGCCATCGGGATTCCTGATGCCTTCCGAAGCCACCACCACGCACCAGCCCACGCGCGCAACGGTCTCGCGCACGCGTTCCAGGAATTTCGCCTCGTCGAAGGTGATCTCCGGAAACAGGATGATGTGCGGTGCGTCTTCGCGATGTTCGCCTGCCAGCCCCGCCGAAGCGGCGATCCAGCCGGCGTGCCGGCCCATCACTTCCATCACGAACACCTTGGTGGAAGACTCGGCCATCGAGGCCACGTCCAGCGCGCATTCGCGCACCGACACCGCGGTGTACTTGGCGACCGAGCCGAAGCCCGGGCAGCAGTCGGTCACGGCGAGGTCGTTGTCAACGGTTTTCGGCACGCCGATGCAGCGGATGTCGTAGCCCAGCGTCTTGCCGATCTGCGAAAGCTTCAGCGCGGTGTCGGCCGAATCATTGCCGCCGTTGTAGAGGAACCAGCGGATGTCGTGTGCGCGGAAGACTTCAATCAGCCGCTCGTATTCGGCGCGATTGTCCTCGATGGACTTCAGCTTGTAGCGGCAGGACCCGAACGCGCCGCCGGGCGTGTGGCGCAGCGCGCTGATCGCTGCGGGCGATTCCTTCGACGTGTCGATCAGGTCCTCGCGCAGCGCGCCGAGGATGCCGTTGTGCGCGGCGTACGCCGTGACCTTGTGCTTGCGGCAGGTTTCGATCACCGCCGCGGCGGTGGAGTTGATCACGGCCGTGACGCCGCCGGATTGCGCGTACAGCAGCTTGCCTGAGGGGCTCGGCCTGTCTTTCATTGCTACTCCTTAGCAACAGTGCGGCGTTTGACGCGGACCTTGGGCAACCGCTAGCGTACACTTAAACCCTTTGATTGACGGGCTGCGGCTCAAGCGCCCGCTCGCGGAGACTCCATGCGTATCGTGTTACTTGGCGCGCCCGGTTCGGGCAAGGGCACCCAGGCTGCGCGGCTCAAGGCGGCGCTCGGCATCGCCCACATTTCCACCGGCGACCTGCTGCGCGCGGCGGTCAAGGCCGGTACGCCGCTCGGCCTCAAGGCCAAGGCGGTGATGGAGGCCGGGCAACTGGTGTCCGACGAGATCGTGCTCGGCATGCTGGAGGAGCGCCTCGCGCAAGCGGACACGCGCGCGGGTTTCATTCTGGATGGCTATCCGCGCAACCTCGCCCAGGCCGACTCGCTGGATCAACTGCTGAAGCGGATCGGCCAGCCGCTGGATGCGGTGTTGAAATTGAACGTGCCGGATGCCGACATCGTGGCGCGTTGCGAAATCCGCTTCAAGGCGGAGGGCCGTGCCGACGACAACCCGGAAACGGTACGCAAGCGCTTGCAGGTCTACGCGCAACAGACAGCGCCGGTGGCCGATTACTACGCCAAACGCGGGCTGCTCAGCGAGATCGACGGCGTGGGCGCGATCGAAACCATCGGCGCGCGCCTGCTCGCCGCATTGCAGGCGCGCCCCGCCGCGACCGCTTGATCGTGGAAGCCGTGAACGCCTCGCTGCGAACGCTGGCGCGCGTGCGCGATCTGTGCCTGTTCCGCGCCGGCCCGGAGGATCTGCCGTATTCGCCGCGCGCGGTGATAGCGCTGCTGATCGTCGGCGCGCTGCTGGAAGCGTTCTTCGATACCTATCAGGGCAGCGGCGTCGCCGTGGTTGTTGCGGCCAATCTCGGCGCGCTGGCCACGCTGGGTGCATTGAGGACAATCCTGCGCTGGAGGGGCAAGCCCGAGCGCTTCGTGCAGACCGCGCTGGCGTTGCTCGCCAGCGGCCTGCTTTTCGAAGTGATCGTGTTGCCGCTGCTTTTGTACGTCGGCCATCCGGTCAACCCGGCGGCGGTGAGCGGCCCGCAACTGCTCGCGGCCTTCGCGGTCTTCGTGCTGCTGCTGTGGCAGGTCGGCATTTCCGTGAGGATTCTGCGCACCGCCATGGAGATTCCGCTGCCCGGTGCCGTGCTCGTGCTGTTCGCGCTCGGCTTCGTGGACGTCATCGCGACGGTGCTGTTCGCCTCGGCGCTGGGCGCGACCTGATCGCATGCGCATCCATATCCTCGGCATCTGCGGCACCTTCATGGGCGGCATCGCGGCGCTGGCGCGCGAACTCGGCTTCGATGTCACTGGTTCGGATGCAAATGTCTACCCGCCCATGAGCGACCAGCTGCGTGCGCTCGGCATCACATTGATGGAAGGCTACGCGGCGGAACATCTGCAACCCGCGCCCGATCTGGTGATCGTGGGCAACGCGCTTTCGCGTGGCAATCCGGCAATCGAATACATGCTCGATGCGCGGCTGCCCTACATTTCCGGGCCGCAGTGGCTCGGCGAGAACCTCTTGCGCGATCGCATGGTGCTTGCGGTCGCCGGCACTCACGGCAAGACCACTACCACGAGTCTGCTGGCGCATTTGCTCGAAAGCGCGGCAAGGGACCCCGGATTCTTGGTCGGTGGCGCGCCGGGAAATTTCAGCGTGTCGGCGAGGCTCGCGACGGGCAAGCATTTCGTGATCGAGGCGGACGAGTACGACACCGCCTTTTTCGACAAACGCTCCAAGTTCGTGCACTACCGCCCGGACATCGCGATTCTCAACAACCTAGAATACGACCACGCGGACATCTTTCCGGATGTCGCCGCGATCCAGCGCCAGTTCCATCACCTTGTGCGCATCGTTCCGGGCAGCGGGCGATTGATCGTCAATGCGGAAGACGGGCGCCTGCGCGAGGTGCAGGCAATGGGTTGCTGGACGCCGGTCGAGACCTTCGGCATCGACGCCGGTGACTGGCGCGCGCATCTGCTCGAAGCGGATGGCTCCGCATTCGAAGTCACTCGCTCCGGTGAGCGCATCGGCGAAGTGCGCTGGAGCCTGCTCGGCCGCCACAACGTGATGAACGCGCTGGCCGCACTCGCCGCTGCGCACGCGGCCGGCATCGCGCCAGCGCCGTTGCTTCGAGCTTTCTCCGAATTCGCCAACGTGAAGCGGCGCATGGAGCAGGTCGGCGAGGTGAACGGCGTGCGCGTCTACGATGACTTTGCCCATCACCCGACCGCGATCGCCACTACGCTGGCCGGCTTGCGGGCGAAAGTCGGCAGCGCGCGTATCCTGGTCGGCATGGAGCCGCGCTCCAATTCCATGCGCGCCGGCGCGCACGCGGCGGAGCTCGCGCCGAGCATGCGCGATGCGGACGCGGTGGTGTTCCTGGCACGACCGGAATTGAAATGGGACGCGCAGCGCGTCACGGCCGCGCTCGCCGGCCGCGGACGCACCGCGCCCAATGTGGACGCGCTGATCGCCGCGCTGCGTGAGCAGGTGCGTGCAGGCGACCACGTGGTGTTCATGTCCAACGGCGGGTTCGAGAACGCACCGCGGCGGTTTCTCGACGCGCTGCGCACCGCGGGCTGACATACACTGGCTGCGTGACGAACGAAGATATTCCGCTGTTCCCGCTGGGTACCGTGTTGTTCCCCGGCGGCCCGTTGGGGTTGCGGATCTTCGAGCAGCGCTATCTGCAGATGGTGCGCGACTGCACGCGCGACCAGAGTTGCTTCGGCATCTGCCTGATCCTGAAAGGCAGCGAAGCCGGCGCGCCCGCGGTACCGGCCGCGGTCGGTACGCTGGCGCGCGTCACCGATTTCTATTCGCAACCTGACGGCCTGCTCGGCATCAGCGTGGAAGGCGGCGCGCGCTTCCGGGTGTTGCGCACGCGCGGGCGCGACAACGGTCTGGTGCGTGGCGACGTGCGCTATTGGCCGGATGAACCCGTGCTGCCGGTACCGCCTGAATTCGGCCTGCTCGCCGACATTCTTGAGCGGCTGGTCGAGCAGGCAGGCGGCTGGTGGCGCGACGCGCCGCGCGAACGCTATGACGATGCGAGCTGGGTGGGCTTTCGCCTGGCGGAGTTCCTGCCGCTCAAGCCGGTCGAGCGCCAGCACTTGCTGGAACTCACCGATCCCTTGGAGCGGCTGCGCGTGCTGCGCGACGCCCTTCCACGCTTCCAAAAGGATTGATCTCAGCCCAACGCCTGCTTCCAGTCTGCGATCAGGTCTTCCACGTCCTCCAGCCCGACCGACAAGCGCAGCAGGTTCTGCGGCGAGACCGGATTCGCGCCTTCGACGGACGCGCGATGCTCGACCAGCGATTCGCAGCCGCCCAGGCTCGTGGCGTTGTAGAAAAGCTTCAGCTTGCCGGCGACGGCCAGCGTCGCTTCGCGGCCGCCGCGTACCTGGACGCTCAACATGCCTCCGAACTCGCGCATCTGCCGCGCGGCGATGGCATGGCCCGGGTGCTGTTCCAGCCCCGGATAGTTGACTCGTTCGATCCCCGGATGGCTGACGAGGAAGGCCGCCAGGCGCGCAGCATTGGCGCAATGCAGGCGCATCCGCGCGGGCAGCGAGCGGCAACCGCGCAAGGTCAGCCATGCGGAAAAAGGTGCGAACGTGGCGCCGGTGATGTGGCGTCTGTGCGCGACGCGCTCATGCCATTGGCCGCCGCGCGCGAACACCAGCGCACCGCCAAGCACGTCACTGTGGCCGCCGAAATACTTGGTGGTCGAGTGCATCACGACGTCAGCGCCCAATTGGAGGGGGCGCTGCAGCACCGGAGTCGCAAAGGTGTTGTCGCAAACCAGCAGAGCGCCATGGTCGTGCGCGATTTGCGCCAGTGCCGCGATGTCGCAGATCTTCATGCGCGGATTGGAAGGCGTTTCCACCCACATCAATGTCACACCCTGCGCGCAGGCGGCGCGCGCGGCGTCGAGATCGGCCAGGTCCACCGAGATGGCTTCGATGCCGCGCTCGGGCAGGAATTCCTTCGCCAGCGCACGCAATCCGCTGTAGCAGTCGTCCGGGATGATCGCACGCGAACCGCGCGGCAATGATTCCAGCATCGCGGTGATCGCCGCCATGCCGGAGGCGAACGCCAGCGCGCATTCGCCGCCTTCGAGGGCGGCGAGCGCCTCCTGGAGGCGGCGCTGCGTCGGGTGATCCTCGCGCTGGTACTCGAGACCTTCCGTGCGCTCGCCGGCGGGGCCGTGCAGGAACGTGGTGGACAGATGGATCGGCGGCGACAAGGCGCCGGTTTGCGGATCCGGCTCCGCGCCGGCGTGCACTGCAAGCGTGTCGAATTTCATTGTCACGGAGAACTTCCCGAAGCGAGTCGCTTCAGGATAGCGGGAAGCGGATCGCGTAGGCTGCCGAAATCACCCCGATGGCGGCAGCGGCGTGCCGATGCGGAAGCGGCACGCCGGGCTGCCGCGCAACATGCAGGCGGTGTGCTGGATTTTGCGCCCGGTCGCGGCCTGCATGAAGGCGATATCGAAACGGCAGACGTCCGGGTGCGCTTTGGCCAGCGCATGAAACACGCAGTTCCATGCCTCCACTTCGCCGCGCTCGTCGCGATGCAACGCCTGAGCCTCGTAGCCGAGCGCGTCGAGCTGTTCGGCCAACGCGTCGGCGACGACTTGCGGATCCTTGCTGTCGATGATGCGCTGCCCTGCGGCTGCACCGAGTCTTGCGCCCATTTCGGCGAGCATGGCCTGCACGGCGGGTGCGCCTTGGTGCGCATAGAGGAATTCGAGCATGCCGCCGGCGATCAGCCCATAGTTGCGCGGGAACAATTCGCGCCCGGCGGGCAGCAGCACATAGACCGCGCGCGGCCTGCCACCGCTGGGACGTGCTTCGCCGCGTTCGATGAAACCCGCTCCCAGCAACGCGGCCAGGTGCTGCCTGACCGCGTTGTGGGTAATGCCCAGCGCGCCGCACAGCTCTTCGACGGTCCTGCCTTGCGGGACCTGCAGCAGGCAGCGCAACAGACGCCGTTGCGTATCTCCGGGCTGATGATGGCTGGCGGGTGATGGGCTCATGAGGCCTTGTCGGGAAACTGCTTGGCGATGCCATCGGCCAGCGCATCGGCGATGGTGTTCATGTGCGCCTCCATGTGCTGCCATGTCTTCGCAGCGGCGGCTTTGTTGCCCGCCATGATTTCGCCGATATGCGTCTCGTGATCGGACACGTGCATCATCAGGAGGCCACGCACGGTCGCTTCCGGCAGGTTGGGATTGGCGCCGGCGAGGAATTTCGCGATCGCGCTTGCGTTGCTGGCCATATCCTGCTCCGCCTTCTGCTGCGCGGCCTTGTCGCCACTGTGCGTGGCATCGGTGTACGCCTTCACGCCGCCCCAGTGACCGGCCAGCAGTTTCAGCATCTGCTCGCCCGCGGGCTTGCCGTAGAAGCCTGCAACTGCATCGGCGATCTGCTTGGCATTGGCGACGACATCATCGGCCGCCTTCTTGGCCGCCGCCTGGTCGCCTGCTTCCACTGCGTCGACATAGGCGCGCGTATGCACGATGTGGCCATGCCACAGCGTACGCATGGCCGCGTGTAGTTTGGGCGCGGCCGCTTCGCTGGTGGCAGGGGCGGCAGCGGGTGCCATCGCGAGGTCAGCCGCCAACGCGTGGGGTGCGGTTGCGGTGAGCACCAGGCCCAGTGCCAGGCCGCAAACAAGGGAGAGTGGTTTCATGTCCAGTTCCTTCCGTTTGATGCCGCGGGAGCGCGGCTTCAACGATCATGGACGCTTCGACCAATTAGTGAAGTGCTCTATGTGTAAAGATTATTCGTGCTCGCTAGCATGCCACGGTCAGCCCGCGGCGGTGATCCGGAATGCCGCGCGCGCGGCCTCCAGAGTGTCGGCGATATCCCGATCCGAGTGCGCGGCGGACATGAATCCGGCTTCGAACGCGCTCGGCGCGAAGTACACGCCCCGCTCAAGCATGGCGTGGAAGAAGCGGCGGAATGCGGCAATGTCACAGGCTGTCGCCTGAGCGTACGTTTCCACCTTTTCCGAGGTGAAGAACAGGCCGAACATGCCGCAGACGTGGTTCACCGAAAACGGCACGCCGGCTTCCCTCGCGCAGGCGAGCAGACCATCGGCAAATGCGCGCGTCTTGTTCTCGAGTTCGGCGTGGAACCCTGGTTCGCGGATCAGTTCCAGCATCGCCAGTCCCGCGGCCATCGCCACCGGATTGCCGCTCAAAGTGCCCGCCTGGTAAATCGGCCCGCTGGGCGCGATCTGCCGCATCAGTTCGCGACGCCCGCCGTAGGCGCCCACCGGCATGCCGCCGCCGATGATCTTGCCGAAAGTGGTGAGGTCGGGCGCGATGCCGAACAGCTCCTGCGCGCCGCCGGGCGCCACGCGGAAGCCGGTCATCACTTCATCCAGGATCAGCAGTGCGCCCTCGCGCGTGCAAAGCTCGCGCAAGGCTTGCAGGAAGCCCTCGCGCGGCAAAATGCAGTTCATGTTGCCGACCACCGGCTCCACGATCACGCATGCGATCTCGTCGCCCGATTCATCGAACAGCGCGCGCGCGGCCTCGACATCGTTGTAGGGCAGCGTGGAAGTGAGATCCGCCAGCGCCCGCGGCACGCCCGGCGAATCGGGCACGCCGAGCGTCAACGCGCCTGAACCGGCCTTCACCAGGAACGAATCGCCGTGGCCGTGATAGCAGCCTTCGAACTTGACGATGCGCTCGCGGCCGGTCGCACCGCGTGCCAGGCGGATCGCCGCCATCGTGGCCTCGGTGCCGGAGTTGACCATCCGCACCATTTCCACCGATGGCACCAGCGTGGCGATCGCCTCGGCCATGGCGACTTCCGCCGGGCACGGCGTGCCGAACGACAAGCCATCGCGCACCGCGCGCTCGACCGCCTCGCGCACGCGCGGGTGGTTGTGGCCGACGATCATCGGCCCCCACGAGCCGACGTAGTCGATGTAGCGCCTGCCTTCCACGTCCCACAGACAGGCGCCGTCTGCGCGTGCGCTGAAGAACGGCTCGCCGCCGACGGATTTGAACGCACGCACTGGAGAGTCCACGCCGCCGGGAAGCAACAGTTGCGCGCGCTGAAAGAGTTCGTGATTGGTGGTCATGACGGATGTACCTGGAAAAGATCAGCAAGGCGCTGCGCCGCCGCGCGAATATCGGTCGCATCGAAGACCGCCGAGACCACTGCGAGATGATCCGCGCCGGCATCGATCAACGGCCCGCCATTGTCTGATGTGATGCCGCCAATCGCCACCAGCGGCAATCCGAACGCTTTCGCCTCGCGGAGCAATTCCGGCGTCGCCCGACGCGCCCAAGGCTTGGTCGGGGAAGGAAAGAACGCGCCGAAGGCGAGGTAATCCGCGCTGGCCGCCGCAGCATCGCGCGCGCGGTGCAGCGAGTCGTAGCAGGACACGCCGATGATGGCCTGCGTGCCGAGCCGAGCGCGTGCCTCCATGATGCCGACGTCGCCTTCACCGAGGTGCACGCCGGTGGCGCCGCTCGCAAACGCGAGATCCACGTCGTCGTTGACGATCAGCGGAACATCGAAATCCGCACAAAGTTGCGCGAGCGCCCGTGCCTCCTGCAATCGCCGGGCGCCATCGGAACCCTTGTCACGATATTGCAGAATCCGTGCACCGCCGCTCAGCGATGCGCGCGCAGCCTCAAGCAGATCCATGCGCGGCCCGTTGGTGATTGCGTACAGTCCGCGACGGCGCAGCAGCGGATGAAACACGCGGCGTCTCCTGAATGGCCCGGGCGCCGCGCTTTCATGGAGCGGCGCATCTTGCGAGAATAGGGAAGTCATCCGCCCCAGCAACGAAGAATCATGACCGCAACCGGCGCACCCGTCGAGGCCTACCGCAAGTTCATGTGCGTGGTGTGCGGCTTCATCTACGACGAGGAAGCCGGGTTGCCGGAAGAGGGCATCGCGCCGGGCACGCGCTGGGAAGACATTCCGGACACCTGGACTTGTCCTGACTGCGGCGTGACCAAGGATGATTTCGAGATGATCGAGGTCTGAGCTGCGCAAAGCTGCTGCGTACCGCATGTTGCGCGGCAGTGCTCACGCGATTTCCTCTATTCGTCACCGCCGCGCCACATTCAGGTCACCGCGCCTGCACACGCGAATGCTGGAATGGTCGTGCGTCCAACGAGGGAGCGCGCCATGCTTCAGTTCGTACCATTCGATGATCGCTGGTTCGATGCCGGCGAAGCCATGCCGGGCCCGCTGGTGCCCTATCACGTGGGTGTGCCCTGCGCGCATTTCGCGTGCGAGGGCGAAGAGGATCAATGCGTCGTCGGCGGCACGTTGATGAACTTCGCGACGTCGCCTTCGTGCACGCCCAGTTTTGCGGCCACGCCGCCGTTCAACTCCAGTACGTAACGCGCGGGCTGCGTGCTCGGATAGATCTCGCACGGAGCGACCCTGCACGGCTGCGCGTTTGCTTGCACCGTCACGATCCGGTGGTGGGCATCCAGGAACAGCATGTCCAACGGGATCAGCGTGTCCTTCATCCAGAAGGTTTGTACCGCGGAGCTCGGGAACACGAACAACATGCCGTGATCGGCCGGCATGGAGGTGCGATCCATCAGGCCGTGCTCGCGACTGGCGTCATCAGCCGCGATCTCGACGCCGAATCGATGTCCGCGCAGCACCACTGCGGCGCCGCCGGATGCCGGTGCGGAGTGTGCCGGTGCGATCGCGCACGCTGCGGATAGCGAAGTCAGGACGAGCGAACAGAAGAATGCGAGCGATACGCGCATGAAGTCGTTCTCCTTTTGACCGGTCCAGTGTAACGCGACCGGCCGCGGGGGCTTCACAAGCCCACCACGTTCGCGCTATTCTTTCGGACCCGGCGGCACGGTCTGTCGGGAAAGCGGCCGACGAAAAACATGGCCCGGCAGTGTTGACAGCTCCGGAATGTGTTGTATGATTGTCGGCTCCCTCGACGAAATGTCCTGGGGCGCGCGGCGGAACCCGCCGAAGTGCGAAGCGCGATCTTTGACAGTGTGCGCAGGTGACTTGTGTGGGCGCCTTGCGGATGGATGCAAGTCCATCAATGCAAGCGTCCAAACCTTAAAACTCAAGTGATTCAGCGATGAATTGCTGAGTTGGGTTTCGGACCTTCAAAGAAACAGACGATCGCCAGATCGTCGAAACCTTCAAGTGAAGAGTTTGATCCTGGCTCAGATTGAACGCTGGCGGCATGCCTAACACATGCAAGTCGAACGGCAGCATGACGTGTAGCAATACACGTTGATGGCGAGTGGCGGACGGGTGAGGAATGCATCGGAATCTGCCCAGTCGTGGGGGATAACGTAGGGAAACTTACGCTAATACCGCATACGACCGTAAGGTGAAAGCGGGGGATCGAAAGACCTCGCGCGATTGGATGAGCCGATGCCGGATTAGCTTGTTGGTGGGGTAACGGCCCACCAAGGCGACGATCCGTAGCTGGTCTGAGAGGATGATCAGCCACACTGGGACTGAGACACGGCCCAGACTCCTACGGGAGGCAGCAGTGGGGAATATTGGACAA
>JBQCHG010000028.1:0-39618 GCA_051954935.1 Rhodanobacteraceae bacterium | reverse complement strand
GCTGATCGCCATTTACAGCGGCTGGACGGCGTTGATGCTCTCGGGCGGCACGGTGCAGGCCTATCTGTTCATCCTGTTCGGATTCGCCCTGCTCGGGTTTTCGCACGCGCAGGCCGCGGGTGCGGTCAGTTCCAGTTTCCGTAGCGAGTTCCGCTACACCGGCGCCATGATCACGTCGGACCTCGGCTGGCTGATTGGCGCCGGCTTCGCGCCGCTGGTGGTGCTGGCACTCGCGCAGCTCCTGGGCAGGGACTACGTAGGACTGTATCTGCTTTCAGGGGCCGCGGGTACGCTCGGCGCGCTGTGGATTTCGGCGCGGCGAGGCCGGTTGCCGAACGACTGAGGCGGCGCTCCGCGATGGAGCTTCTGTAGCGTGCAAGGCGATTGGTACTTTCGCAAGGAACCCCGCTCCGAGCGGGGTTTTTCTTTGGCGCACGGCGCTGCGCGACGCAAATGCTTGCCCGCGAAAATCCACGGAACCGGCTGCAGCGGTCCCGGGATGACGTGCAGGATGCGCAGGGAGTTCACCTGACGATTTCAATCAGTCCGGACGCCGAGGGGAGGAACGCCATGAAGCTTTGGGTCGTAGCCTTGGGTTTGCTGGCCGCATGCGGCAGCGCGAATGCGAAGACAATGGTCTGGCAACCCGCGGCCGGCCACACGCAAATGCCGCTGTGGCCCGGCACGCCACCCGATGCCAGGCCCATGCCGGGTCCGGAATACAGCTCGACCGGCCACAAACTGATCGGCGGTAAAGCCATCGTGGGTGTCTACAACGTGTCGCGGCCCACGATCACGGTATACGCACCGAAGGGAAAAAACACCGGCGCCGCGGTTGTCGTGTTTCCGGGCGGCGGCTTCGAAGGGCTCGCCATGGATCTCGAGGGCACCGATGTCTGCGATTGGCTGACGCCCGAGGGCATCACTTGCGTGCTGCTGAAGTATCGCGTGCCCAGCGTGCCTTACGACTGGCATTGCAAATGCCGTCCCGACGACTTTGCGCTATCGGTGCCGGCGCTCGAAGATGCCCAGCGCGCGCTGCGGCTGGTGCGCTCTCATGCCGCGGAGTGGCACGTCGATCCGCACAAGATCGGAGTGATCGGGTTTTCCGCCGGCGGCTATCTTGTCGCGGAAGTCAGCACGAACTTCGCGCGCCGCCTGCAAGCGCCGGTGGATGCCGCCGACAGGGAAAGCAGCCGCCCCGATTTCGCGTTGGCGATTTATCCGGGACATCTCGCGACCGACGCCGACAGGCTGAATCCCAATGTTCCGGTCTCCCGTGAGACGCCACCCACGTTCCTGGTGCAGGCGGAAGACGACTACGTGGATGGCGTGAACCAGTCGCTGGTCTATTACACCGCGCTGGCGAAGGCCCATGTGCCTGCGGAGACGCATCTGTATGCACACGGCGGGCATGCGTTCGGATTGCGCCAGGCACGGTTTCCGATCACCGGCTGGCCGAAGCTGGCCGAGGCGTGGCTGCATGCGATCGGCGTCATCGGGGATTGAGCGCCGGCTCCCGCCAGAACGCCAATGCGGTCCGCAGTCGGTCGGGTTTATCCGGACAAACCGAGATGACCGCGACCCAACGCACCCGGCCCGCGCGGACGTGTGAGCGGTGTCGGCATCTCCGGCAACGGCGCCTTGCCCACGACGTGCGCGTAAATGCGATCGAGTGCCGCATAGCCGTAAGGCAACAACGGAACGTGCCGATCGCCGAAGCCTGGTGCGGCGAGGAATGCATCGAAGTGCTGCGCGTGCGGCACGCGCCAGTAGCGCGGCGCGCGGCCCTGCCTGCGCAACCATTCCACGTACGCATCCGAAGTGAAAGCGGCGGGAATCAATCCATCATCCGAGCCGTGCACGATCCATATCGGCAGCTCGCGTCGCGGCGCTTTCGCCGGGAGCCGGGCGATGGCGGCGTGCAGGGCCTTCGCGTCATTGCCTCCCGCCCGCCACAACTCGCGCAGCGGGAGCAGGCCGGGCAGGGTCGGATCGGCCGAAGCATCGCTTCCGCCGAACAGGGCGATGCCCACGTCCGGCGGAATGCCGGAGCCTTCGGACCACCACGCGGCGCGAATCGTTTCCGCGGCGGGCCCCGGCTGGCCGCCGGGACTGATCGTCTGGAACGAAAAGCCGCACGGCATGTCGCCCATGCCGCGGCGCAGGTAGGCGCTCGCATACGTCACCGCGACCGCACGCCACATGTCGAAGATCGTCGAACATGCCGCGGATTCGATCGCGGGAATCTCCCAACCCGAAGCGCACAAGCGTTCCATCGCCTCGGCGGCTTGCGCGGATGGGTCCGCCGCGCTGAGCAACCCGAGCGATCGCAGGGCTTCGCCGCGCATCACCCATGCGGGTGGAAGCGCAGTGCCGATCCGCGCGAACGGAGTTGTCGCGAAGCGCGCGTCGGCGATCGCGCAGGGCATCAGCAGCGCAGCCTCGGTGGCGTAGTCGTACAGCGCGCGTCCGCCGCCCTCGACGTGCACGTTGGGCTCGAGCGCCAGCACGGCATCGAGCATGCCGGCGCCATCGAGCCCCGCCGCCTGCAGCACCGCGCCGCCGCCGTTGGAAATGCCGATCGCGATGATGCGGGTGTTCTCGGGCGTGAACGGCGCCTGTGCCGGAAATGCTTCGTCCAGCATCGCCAGACCGAAACGCGCCGCCTGCAGGGTGTGCGCGCCCCAATCGGCTTCGGGGTGATCGCCCGAATGCGCGTGCTTGGTGGCGATGCCCCCGCCGGCTGGCGCGCTGTCGGGTTGGAATTCCAGCAGCTCGCCGCCGGCTTGCGCGCGCGTGCCGCCCAGGGTGACGCCGCTGGCGTCGGCGCAATCGAAATAGCCGGCGCCGCCCGCGCGGTCGGTGTACGCGACTGCGCAACCGCGCGGCAGTCCCCACGCGCCGGCGAATGCGATGGCGCCATACACGCCGCGCGAACCGGAGGAGGGCGCAACGATCAGGCAGCGCGCCTTGGCATCGAAGTGATCGGGTATCTGGCACAGCACGCGATGCGTGTGCCTGGCGTGCGGCAGGCGCGCGAAGGCGCTGTACTCGCGGCCCGGCACGACCGGCACGCCGCCGTACACGGAACCGTAGCCACCGAGCGGACCGAGATCGGCGATGCCTTTCCAGTTGGACTGGATCGCACGTCGCCGCAGTTCCGCCGCGGTCGGATGGGCTGGGTCCGCGAACGGGGCCGGCAGCCCTGCGAGTCCGGCAAGCCCGAGGCCCGCGCTCAACAGGTCATCACCCGCAGCGTGCATCGTGCGCCGGAGCGGGCCGACAAGAAAATCCAGTGGCATGACACCTCCCTTGCGCCGGCACGAACCACCTTTCGCGCCGGCGTTCGACAATCTTATTTCTTCGATTTGGCCGCGGGCCGGCTGGCCCTGTCGCGAGTCGCCGCCAGGATGCGCAACGCATATTCGGCGTAGGTTTCCGCAACCTGTTCGGCGGTGACGTGGTATTCGGGCGAATACCAGTAAGCCACGCGCAAACCCATGCCACCGATCGCGGCGACGGCGAGCCATGCATTCGGGACGTCGAAGACGCCGCTGTCGAGTCCACGCTGGATGATGTCGCCCAGCAGGCGTTCGGATTGCTGGCGCAAGGTGAACGTCGCCGAGCCGAGTGCTTCGCCCAGCACGTGCAGTTCCGAGTTGGCGACCACGGCGAGCATCGGATAGCTGGTATGGAACGCCACGTGCGCGCGCACGTACGCGACGATCTGTGCGCGCGGATCGGGCGCGCTGTCCAGCACGGCGACGCGCACGCCACGGTACTGCTCCTCGTGCCCGATACGGCACAGCTCGGCGAGGATGTGCTCCTTGGACGGGTAGTGCGCGTAGAACGTGGCCGGCTTGAGCCCTGCCGCGCCGGCGATGTCGCGCATGGACGCACCGGCGTAGCCGCGCTCGGCGAACAGCTTCAGCGCCGCTTCGAGGATCTGCCCGGGCGAGCCGGGCGGCTTGTGCTCGGGCAGCAGGTGCGCCGTGGTTGCAGCCAGACGTCGGTTGACGGCCATGGGGTCAGTATGAACGAACGTTTGGTGAGTTGGGAGTTGCTTGACAGCCAAAAACGCGGGTGTTACTAATTTTGCCTAACGAACGATCGTTCGTCTAGTCCAATCAACGCAAGGGGAATGGGGATGCGTACGAATACCGGGTCGGTCGCGCTGGGCGCCTTGGCTGCATCCATCTTGCTCGCCCTGGCCGGCAACGCTTGCGCGGCCACTGCCGACGCGAATCCGGCAACGCCTCAGGTGAATGCTGCAACGGATCAGGCGGGCGCGCCGGAGCAGGCCTCGTTGCGTACGCAGGCGCAAACGACGACGCTGCCGACCGTGATCGTCACCGCGACACGGCGCCAGGAATCGATCCAGAACGTCCCGGGCGGCGTGACAGCGCTGTCGGGTTCCTTCCTCGACCAGATCCACGCGAACAGTTTCGAACAGTTCGCCGGTTTCGTGCCGGGCTTGAGTTACGACTCGCTCGGGCCTACCAGCGACATCATCGCGATCCGCGGCGTCACTACAGGCGGCACCCAGTTGAGCAGCGGCATCGCGATGTACATGGACCAGGTGCCGATCGGCGCCAGCACACCATTCGGCGTGGGGTTCCAGACGGTCCCGATCAATACGTTCGACCTGGCTCGCACGGAGGTGCTGAACGGCCCGCAGGGCACGCTGTACGGAGCCAACGCGTTGGGCGGCGCGATCAAGTACGTACCCAACGCGCCGAACCTCGACGCTTTCGGCGGCATCGGCGCGTTCTCGCTTTCCGACACGCAACATGCCGGCACCAACTACGGCGTGGACATGATGCTCAATGCGCCGCTCGCGCCCGGCAAGGTCGCGCTGCGCGTGGATGGCGTGCAGCAGTACGACACCGGCTTCGGCAACAACACCTACCTCGGCATTGACAACCAGGGCTCCGCGCACACGACCATGGGCCGCGCGCAACTGCTCGCGCAGATCACTCCGGATCTCAGCGTGAACCTTTCCGCGTTTTCGCAGAAGGTGCGCGGCAACGGTCTGGACGTGGATTTCCGCGACATCTCGACCGGCCAGCCGACCGGCGGCACGTACGACCAGCAATTCGCGCTGCGCCAGCCGGAATCGAATTCGCTGCGCGTGCTTTCCGGCACGGTCAACTGGAACCTGCACTGGGCCACGCTCACCTCGATCACGGCCTACCAGAACAACAACGGCACTTATCTCAGCGACCTCAGCGACCTCTACAACGTGGTTTTCGTTGACGTCTTCCAGTTGTTCCCGCCGCAAGCCTACGGCCTGTTCGTGGACACCACCACGCGCAAGACCACCGAGGAATTGCGGCTCTCCTCGCCGCAAGGCCAGCGGTTCGAGTGGCTGGTCGGTGCCTACGGCGCACACGAGACCACGCACGAGTTCGTCAACCTGCAGGACAAGTCCAGCCCGGACGACCTGCTGACCACCTACAACCTGCTGCCACCGCCAGGCAACTTCACGATCAGCGGTTCGCCGTTCTACGGCGTGCTGCCCAGCATCTACCAGGAGCTCTCGCTGTTTGCGGACGGCACCTACCACTTCAGCGACCGGTTCGACCTCACGCTCGGCGTGCGCTACAGCCGGAACAACCAGCATTACCAGCAGTTCGCCCACGGCTGGCTGGTGGTTCCCACCGATCCGGGTCTGACGACGCATGAGGACGCGACGTCCCGACAGAGCGTCGCGACGTACCTGATCAATCCGCGTTTCCATCTCACCGACAACCTGATGATCTACGGCAAGATCGCCAGCGGTTACCGGCCGGGTGGCCCGAACTTCGTGCTGCAGCTCGGGCAGGGCGCGCCGACGTTCCAGCCGGACAAGCTGTGGAATTACGAAATCGGCGAGAAGGCCACCTTGATGGACGGCCGCGCCACGTTGAACGCCGACGTGTACGATATCGCCTGGTCGAAGATCCAGTTGACCGTCAACAACGGCGGCATCAACCAGATCGAGAACGGCGGCGATGCGCGCATCAAGGGCGCCGAGATCAGCGCGGCGTACAAGGTGACGCCGCATTTCACGATGACCGGATCGGGCGCGTGGACGGATGCCAAACTCACTTCCGCCGTGCCCGCCTTGGGATTGATGGAGCCGGGCGCGCGACTGCCGTTCTCGCCGAAATACAACGTCGCGCTCGCCGGCACCTGGGACTTCAATGTCGGCAGCCAGTCCACCGGCAACTTCACGGTGAGCGATATCTATGTCGGCAACCGCACCGCAGGGTACAAGGGCAGCGTCATCGCTCCGTACTATGCCTTGCCCGGCTACAACACGATGAACCTCGACCTCGCCATCTTCGCGCCGCATGGCATCGAGGTGGATGCGTTCCTGCACAATGCCTTCGACAAGGTCGGCCAGGTCTCGGCCACCACGGCCACCAACGAATACGATCCTTTCGCGCCGGTGCCGGTGATCCTGTCGCAACCGCGGACGATCGGCGTGCAGTTGAAGGTTGCGCTCGGCAACCCATACTGAGTTCCGGCAAGCGGGAGGAATCCGATGTCGAACATCCTGATCACCGGCGCGGGCAGCGGCATCGGCGCCGGGATCGCGCACGAGCTGGGCCGGGCCGGACATCGCATCATAGTCACCGATCTCGATGCGGATGCCGCGAACAAGACGGCCGAGGCCATTCGCGCCTCCGGCGGGCAGGCCGATGCGTTCGCGCTGGACGTGGCTTCGGACGCGAGCGTGGCTGCATTGATGACGGCGCTGCGGTGCAACATCGACGTGCTGGTCAACAACGCGGGCCTGCAGTTCGTGGCGCGGCTGGAAGAATTCCCGATGGACCGCTGGTCGCTGCTCATCGACGTGATGCTGACCGGCGTGGCGCGCCTGACCCGCGCCGTGCTGCCGGGCATGCGCGAGCGCAACTTCGGCCGCATCATCAACACGGGTTCGGTGCATTCGCTGGTCGCTTCGCCTTTCAAGAGCGCCTATGTCGCGGCCAAGCACGGGCTGCTCGGGTTTTCCAAGGTGATCGCGCTGGAAACCGCCGATCGCGACATCACCATCAATACCGTCTGCCCCGCTTACGTGCGCACGCCACTGGTTGACAGGCAGATCGCCGCGCAGGCGCGCACGCACGGGATCAGCGAGGACCAGGTGGTCAACGAGATCATGCTGAAGCCGATGCCCAAGCGCGCCTTCATCGGCATCGACGAGATCGCCGGCATCATTGCATTCCTGATCTCGCCGCCCGCGCGCAACATCACCGGCCAGACGATCGTCGTGGACGGGGGCTGGACCGCGCAGTAGCGGGAGCAGTTCGCAGCGGCTTGTTGCAATCGCGCGCGCACTCGGCGACGCTGGCGGCTATCCGGCACCGCGCCGGCATGCTCCGGATCAGGGATCGTCCATGTCGAAACGTCAAGGCCCGCCAAAATCGCCGCGCTCCGCACGCGCGTCGCGCGGCAACTCCAAACGGACACAGCACGAGGCCGCCGCCAAGGGTCGGCGCGGAAGCAAGGCGGCGCCGGGAGAGTCCGGTTCCCAGGGGGAGGCCCGGACGAAACCGGGCAAGCGCGGCCCTGCGCGCAAGGATTTCCACGATCCGCACGCTGCGCGGGAGGCGCAGCGTTACGAACATCCGATCGCCAGCCGCGAGGCGATCCTCGAGCTGCTCAACCGGTGCGGCGAGCCGGTCGAGTTCGAAGCGATCGCGCGTGCGCTGCATCTCCGCGACGAGCAATCGCGCGAAGCCCTGGAGAAGCGCTTGCGCGCGATGCTGCGTGACGGCCAGTTGCTGCAGAACCGCGTCGGCGAACTCGCGCCGGCACGCAAGCTCGACCTGATCGCCGGCAGCGTGCTGGCGAACGCGGAAGGCTACGGCTTCCTGCGCCCGGACGAGGGTGGGGAAGATCTGTATCTCTCGCCCGCGCAGATGCGCCAGGTGCTCCACGGCGATCGCGTGCTGGCTTCGGTAGTGGGGGTGGACCGTCGCGGCCGGCGGCAGGGCGCGATCCGCGAAGTGCTGGAGCGGCGCGCGTCGAGACTGGTCGGACGCGTGGTCGAGGAACACGGCGTCATGGTGGTGGCCCCGGATGATCGCCGCCTGCACCAGGACGTGCTGATCCCGCCGGATGCGCGCAGCGGCGCGCGTGCCGGCCAGATCGTGGTCGCCGAGATCACCGAGCCGCCTACGCTGCAGCGCGGCCCCATCGGGCGGATCCTTTCCGTGCTGGGCGAGCGCTTGCAGCCTTCATTGATCGTGGAGATGGCGATCGCCAGCTACGACCTGCCGCACGAGTGGCCGGCGCCGGCATTGCGCGAAGCGGCGAACGTCGAACCAAAGGTGAGCAAGGCCGAACATGCCGGCCGCGTGGACCTGCGCGACGTTCCGCTGGTGACGATAGATGGGGCGGATGCACGCGACTTCGACGATGCGGTGTACGCGGAACCGGTGCGCGGCGACTGTTACAAACTGATCGTCGCGATCGCCGACGTGTCGCATTACGTGCGGCCGGAAACCGCGCTGGACGGCGAAGCGTACGCGCGCGGCACCTCGGCGTATTTTCCCGGCTTCGTGGTGCCGATGCTTCCGGAGACGCTCTCCAACGGCATCTGCTCGCTGAATCCTGATGTCGAACGCCTGTGCATGTGCTGCGAGATGCAGGTGGATGCGCGCGGCGAAGTCATGCGCGCGAAGTTCTATCCGGGGCTGATGCGCTCGCACGCGCGGCTCACTTACGAACGCGTGTGGCAGGCGATCGGCGAGGGCGACAGGGATGTGCGGCACGAACTCGCAGACGTGCTGCCGCAGCTCGAACACCTGCACGCGCTGTATAAATTGCTGGCGAAGGCGCGGAAGCGGCGTGGCTCGATCGATTTCGACACGCAGGAAGTGAAGTACCGGCTGGATGCGAGCGGCGAGGTGGTCGCGATGGGCGCGCAACCGCGCAACGACGCGCACCGGCTTATCGAGGAATGCATGATCGCCGCGAACGTGCAGGCCGCGCGGTTCCTGACGAAGAAGAAGATTCCCGCGCTGTACCGTGTGCATGCGCCGCCGCCGGCGGCGAAGTACGAGGACCTGCTGGAATTCCTGCGCGAGTACAAATTGAAGCTGCCATCGATCGAAAAGGTGACCCCGGCGGATTTTTCGGCGCTGCTCGCGAAGACGCGCGATCGCGTGGACGCGGGCCTGATCCAGTCAGTGCTGCTGCGTTCGCAAAGCCTGGCGAGTTACCAGCCGGAGAACCACGGCCATTTCGGTTTGGCGCTGGAGGCTTACGCGCACTTCACTTCGCCGATCCGCCGCTACCCGGACCTGCTGGTGCATCGCGCGATTCGCTATGCGCTCTCGGGCGGCAAGCCGGATGCGTATCTCTATACCGAAAGCAAGATGGCGGTAATGGCCGCGCACTGCTCGCGCACCGAGCGCCGCGCGGAAGAAGCCGAGCGCGACGTGGACGAGCGCTACAAGTGCGCATGGATGGAGAAGCACGTCGGCGAGGAGTTCGACGGGCTGGTCACCGGCGTCACGTCGTTCGGGTTGTTCGTGGAACTGGACGATTCGAAAGTGAGCGGGCTGGTGCACGTATCGCAACTGCCCAACGATTACTACCATTTCGATCCGGTGAGGCATCTGCTGAGCGGCGAGCGCACCCGCGCGCGCTACACGCTGGGCGATGCGGTGCGCGTGCAGGTGTTGCGCGCCAGCATGGAGGACCGCAAGGTGGATTTCAGGCTGGCGGGTGAAGCGAGCGGGCGCTCCCCGGGTAAATTCGGCAACGATCAAGCCGGACGTCATTACGGACGCCGCGAAGCGGCGATCCGGAATCCATCCTGATCTTCGTCCAAGATCAAAATGGATTACAAAGGCCGTCCATGGACTTTGCCCTTCGGGCCAACCTCCGGTTGTTCAAATTCGTTCCAGACGAATTTGTCCGGTGTTCCGCTTTCTGGACGAAGCCGGAAAGTTGACGCCGTTATTGTTGAGGATCGGAAGTCATGACCGAAACCTGGATCATCGGCATCAACCCGGTCGAGGGGGCGCTCGCCAACGATCCCTCGCGCGTGCGCGAGGTGCTGATCGAGCAGGGCGCGCGCAACCAGCGCCTCACTTCATTGAGCGAGGAGGCGAAGCGCCTTGGCGTGCGCGTGCACGCGCGGCCGCGCGCGATGCTCGACAAACTAGCGGGTGAAGCGCGCCACCAAGGCGTGGTCGCGGCCTACGAGGCGCCGCCGCCGCTCTCGGATCAGGATCTGCCTGCGTTGCTCGAGCGCGCCGGCAACGAAGCATTCTTCCTGGTTCTGGATGGCGTGACCGATCCGCACAACCTCGGGGCCTGCCTTCGCAGCGCCGCGGCGGCCGGCGTGACCGCGGTGATCGTGCCGCGCGATCGTGCGGCCGGCATCACGCCGGTGGTGCGGCGCGCATCCGCGGGCGCCGCCGATCGTGTCCCGCTGGTCGCCGCGACCAATCTCGCGCGTGCCTTGCGCACCATGAAAGAGGGCGGGGTGTGGTTGACAGGCCTCGCGGGCGATGCAGGCAGATCGTTGTACGAGATGGACCTGAAGGGCCGCATTGCGCTGGTGCTGGGCAGTGAGGGCGAGGGCATGCGCCGGCTGACGCGGGAGGCCTGCGATCACGTCGTGCACATACCGATGCCGGGTTCGGCGGAAAGCTTGAATGTGTCCGTCGCAACCGGCATCGTTCTGTTCGAGGCGTTGCGCCAGCGCGGGATCGCGAAATGAACATCAACATCGCGTGGCCCACCATCGTCGGCATCATCGGCACGCTGCTGGTGCTGCTTGCGTTCTTCCTGCTGCAGGCCCGCAAGCTGCACGGAAATGGCGCCATCTATCAATTGCTCAACGCATTCGGCGCGGCGGCCATCATCGTGTCGCTGTTCTACGCGTTCAACCTGGCTTCGATGGTGCTGGAAATCGCGTGGCTGTTGATCAGCATCTACGGTTTGGTGCTGGGGTTCCGGCATCGGCGCGAATCGCGCGAACCAGCCGCGCCGGCATGGTCGGGCGACGGGCCCACGCGTGCACGGAAGGGCCCGCGGTGAGAGCCAGCCTGCCGGCGATCAATCAATAAGCGTCACCCGCCGCGGTGATCGCCCGTTCGAGCTGATCGCCCAGCGGCCCGATCTCGTTGATCACGCGTTCCAGCTCCGCCGTGTCCAGCAGCGCGTACGGGCGGTTCTCGCAGAGGTGAAGGTACGGTGCGCCGTCCAGATCGCTCACCGCGAGATAGCCGGTGCGCTGCTCCCAATTGAAACGCAGGCAACGCTTCGCATCCATGCCCGCGAACGGACCGACCGGCGTGGACACGCGCAGATAACGGCGGCCGTCCTCGCCTTCGAGCTCGATCAGGTAAATGCCCTGATGTCGGCCGTCGCGCACCGCCAGATCGAAGCTGAGCAGATACGGATCGTTGGTCTTGAAGCTGTACTTGCCGCTCAGGTGCGAACGGATTTCCTCGAAATTGCGCATTGCCGCGCTCCACTGATTCTCATCCTCATGTTAGCCGCGGAAGCATCTGCTGTCGCGCGATGGATCGATCTGCGGTTGTAAGCTCATGCCGCGAACTCGGGCGAAGGGACGAATGAAAGACGAATACCGTCGCATCTACGCCGCGGTCGCGGCGATCCCGCGCGGACGCGTGGCCTGCTACGGCGAAATCGCCGCGCGTGCCGGCCTGCCCAAACGCGCGCGGCTTGCCGGCCGCGCGCTCGGCGAAACGCCGGAGGGAATGGATCTGCCATGGCACCGCATCGTTCGCGCCGACGGGCGGATCGCCTTCCCGCAAGGCAGCCGCAATTTCCGCGAGCAATGCAAACGCCTGCGCGCCGAAGGCGTGGAAGTGCGCAACGGCCGCGTGCGCATTAATGCGCACGGGATGCATCACGATCTTGACCGGGAGTTGTGGGGGAGCGGTTGATGAGTGCAGGCCAGGATGCCTGTCGTTTGATCTTCGCGATCAGGACGATCGAAGGAACGACGGTGCAGCCATGGGCGACCGCATGCTCGAGCTCAAAATCGCCCGAGCACCCATAGCACGATGATGATGATGATGATGATCCCGAGCAGCCCGCTCGGCCCGTAACCCCAACTGCGGCTGTAGCCCCAGCTTGGCAGCGAGCCGAGCAGCAGCAGGATCAGGATGATCAGCAGGATGGTGCCGAGCATTGCGAAACTCCGTTTCGCTGGAATGCCCGAATGATCTCCCGAATGGTGGCCAGGGACGGAATCGAACCGCCGACACGGGGTCGAATGGCGAGCGTTTGCGCGATGCGTTGAATCGCATCGCGCGCTCGCCATGAGGGTGAGGCAGGATGCCGAACGGGAGCCGCTTCAGGGAGGAATTCTTGCGCGAATGGTGGCCAGGGACGGAATCGAACCGCCGACACGGGGATTTTCAGTCCCCTGCTCTACCAACTGAGCTACCTGGCCAATCTTCCGGCTTCATGCTCGCCCGCATTGCGCGGGCGAGCCGCCTATTAAATCGGTCGCGCGGCGCAGCGTCAAGCGCGGCGATGCCGGGCGAGAGATAAAGGCTCTCGACCGTGCGCTCGTTGCGCCCGGCCAGCGTGGCTTGCGAGGAGCGTCCCGCCTCGATCAGCAATCGGATCAGGCCGAGGTGCTCGGGCAGCGGCGGGCCGTAGTGCCTGTCGCCGGTGCTGCCATCGTAGGAAAGGGCGAAACGCACGCCGCGTGCGCGCAGGTTCTCGAGTCCCGCGATCAGATCCGCCGGCGCGAGCTGCCGGTGGTAGCGCTTGTCGCGTCCGATGCTTGTACCGAGATACGGCGGATCGAGGTACACGAAATCCCGCGCATCCGCGTCCGCCGTGGTGTGCAGCCAGTCGCCGTGGCGGAATTCGATGCGGTCGCGCAGCAACTGCGATGCACCGATGATGGCCGTATGCATGCGGTCCGGGTGCATGCCGAGCCTGCGCCGGTCCACCGATTGCGTGAACTCGCCGGTGGTGTTGAAGCGCACCGCGTTCTTGACGCACCGGCAGATGAGATACAGGAGGTCCACCGGGTCGCGCCCACGGTTGTAGCGCGCGCGCACCCGGTTGAAATAACCCGCGTCATTTCGCGACTGTCCCGACCACACTGCGCGATATCGCGCGGCGGTTGCTTCCGGTTGCCGCACGATGTCGCGCCACAGCTCGACGATGCTGCCCAGACTGTCGCCGATCACGAATCGCCGCGCCAATCCGTGCCGCGCGGCATGCAGCGTCATCGCTGCGGAACCGGCAAAGGGTTCGAACCAGATTCGCGCGTCGGCGGGAATGTGTCGCGCGATCAGGGGCGCGAGCAGGCGTTTGCTGCCTTGATAGGGAATCGGATGCGGCGACCGCATCAACGCCCACGGCGCGTGGCGAGCTTCGCCGACGCGGAGATGTATTGCGTGCGCAACAGCAAATCCCAGAGCGGGGAAGTCACGCCGAAGTTGCGTTCGGGGTGATAGTGATGCACATGGTGCGCGGCGGCCCAGGCGCGCAGCGCAGGGCTGCGGAAGCGAAAATTGTGCATGATCCAGTGGCTGAGGCCGTAGGCGGCATAGCCGGCCGCGACCGAACCGCCCAGCAGCAATGCTGCGCTGGTCGGCATCACGTAGCTCAGCAGCGCAGCCAGCGCGAGATACGCGAGCGGCGGCGCGAAGAACGGCAGCGCGTCATATCCTTGCGGCTGCTCGTGATGGCGGCGATGGCCCTGCTCGAACATGGACAGGGGACCATGGAACAGCCAGCGATGGATGCCGTATTCGATCAGGCTGAAGATCAGGAGGCCGCATGGCACCAGCATCAGCATCGTGGGAATGCGCAGATCGTCGCGCCACAGGCCGGCCACTATGAGCGCAAGCGCCACCGCCACGTCCGAGGTCAGTCCCGCGAAACAGTTGAACCGGCTCGCCGAAAGGCGCGCCAGCCAATGCAGCGAAGCGTTGGGAGACGACTCGTTCATGCGTGCCTCGTAGTCCTTGATTACGGCCGCAACCGACATCGTGAGCATCCCTGTCCGTCCGCTTTGCGGAGCCGATTCCTTCCGGCGTGCCAATGGTAAGCGCGTTTGCCGCACTTGTCTCGCACTCGTGGCCGGCTCCCGATGTCCGCTTTCAACGAGCTTTCAGCGAACAGTCATTCGGCAGGCGTACGCTCGCATCGTGATGGCGTGTCGGCGCAGGGAGCCCACGTATGAAGACTGCAGGCAGGGTTGCCATCGGCGCGTTGGTTTCGGCCGTTTCCCTGGCGGCATTCGCGCAGGCGCCGCAGCAACGCCTGGCGGAACGCCTGGCGCTGTTCCAGCGCTACGCATCGCCGCCGCAGAAGAGCATGCATTACTTCGTCACCCAAGGCTTCGAGTACCTGGGCAAGAATGCGCAAGGCGAGGACTCGCTGGCGATGTGGACCGGCGTGAACCAGGTATACCTGCTCACGCTGCAGCCGCCGTGCATTGATCTCGATCGCCCGCTCGCCATCGGCATCACTTCCACTTCGGGCGACGTCAATGCGGGAATGGATTTCGTCAAGTACGGCCACGGCCGGCAGTGCAAGATCGAGGCGATCCAGAAGGTGGATTACAAAGCCGTGAGAGCCGCGCAGGCCAGCGCAGGCAGCGGGCACGGCGCGGCATAGCCGCGCCTGGCGCATCCTCCGAGCCGGCGTCGCAAAGGAGCCGGGCATGAAAACTTCGGGAGGAGAACCATCGCGTTGCTGGGGTGCGGCCTGCTGGCATTGCCGATTGTGCATGCAGGCAATCGGAACGTGGCCGAACTTGCGCGCTACCAGCAGTTCGCGTCGCCGCCGCAAGCAAGCGCGCACATCCTGCGAGTGGACAACCTCATCTATCTCGGGACGGACGCGCAAGGCGACAAGGCGCTGGCGGTGCGCACCGGTTTCAACCAGGTCTATCTGATCACGGTGTTGTCCTGTCCGCGGCTGGAAGAGGCTTCCGCCATCCGCCTGACCTCGGCGGCGGGGAACGTCCACGCTGGCACGGACTTCGTCGAGTACGGCGACATTACAGCTGGTCACAACTGGCAATGCCGGATCAAGACCATCCAGCAGGTGAACTACAAGGCAATGGTGCGCTCGGGCAAATAGGCAAACGCGCGAGCATTGCCTGCGTGCATCAATCCGCAGGGGGTACGTAACCCGCGGGCTTTTCCGCATCGTCGCCGAACAGGAACCGCTCCATCTGCTCGGCAAGGAATGCCCGTGCTTTCGGATCCAGCGGTGACAGCCGGTTCTCATTGATCAGCATGGTCTGGTGCGCCAGCCACTGCTGCCACGCCTGCTTGCTGACGTGCTGGTAGATGCGCTGGCCCAGCTCGCCCGGCCAGGGCGCGTAATCCAGCCCTTCGGCCTCGTGCTGCAATTTTTCGCAGAATACGGTTCGGCTCATGGGCATCTCCAAAAAAGTAAATTTGAAACGATTGCTTCTCGAGAAGTGCGGCCACGATGGCCGCTTTGGGTGTGTGTCAAACAAAGCAGGCCAGCAGAGAAGTGGCTATATGGTGCAGCGATCAGGGATGATCGCATGTAATAACTTGCGCACCGGTGCGGGGATGCCGACCGCAGCCAAATCCTCACGCGTGCACCAGCGCAGCTCCGGCGCATCCGCTACGGCGTGATGCGGGTGCACTCCACGCCACAGCAGCGGCTGTGCATGCAGCCGGTAATGCGTAAAGGTGTGCAGGAACGGAGGCAGGGCTTCGGCTTGCGTTGCATCGAGCCGCACCAGCGACGTCGCGATACGGCTTGCGGAGTCGCGGTCCGCCGCTTCGGGCAGCGACCATAATCCCGACCACACGCCGCTTGCGCCGCGCCGTTGCAGCAGGATGCGACCTTCCACATTGCGCAGGATCAGCATCACCGTTTGTTTCTGCGGCAGATCGCGCACGGGTCGCGGTTGCGGCAGCGCATCGGTCAAGCATTGCCTGTGCGCGATGCAAAGTTGCGAGAGTGGACATTCGCCGCAGCGCGGCCTGGTGCGCGTGCAAACGGTCGCGCCAAGATCCATGATCGCCTGCGTGTAGTCGGCGACGCGTTCGCCCGGCGTGTGGCGCTCGGCCGATGCCCACAGCCGCTGCTCGATGGCGCGCTCGCCCGGCCAGCCATGCACGCCATGGAAGCGCGTCAGCACGCGCTTGACGTTGCCATCCAGGATCGCGAACCGTTCGCCGTGGGCGAGCGCCAGGATCGCGCCGGCGGTGGAGCGGCCGATTCCGGGCAATGCGGCGAGCGATGCGAAATCGCGTGGCAGTTCCCCGCCATGCTGCGCGACGCACACGCGCGCTGCCTGATGCAGATGCCGCGCACGGCGGTAATAGCCAAGGCCCGACCACAACGCGAACACTTGGTCTTCGCCGGCTTCGGCCAGTGCACGCACACCCGGCAGTTCGCGCACGAAGCGTTCGAAATAGGGAATCACCGTTGCGACCTGCGTCTGCTGCAGCATCACCTCGGAAACCCATACCAGATATGGCGTGCGGGGATGCTGCCACGGCAGATCGTGGCGGCCGTGACGGTCGAACCAGGGCAGAAGCCGCGAAGCGATTTCGGACATCGCTTCAATGCCCGGAGGTCGCGGCTTTCGCGGGTCCGACCGTGCTGGATGCGCCGACCGGCACCACGTGCGGCCCGGCCTCGATCCGTACGCCCTGCATGTGCAGCGGGCCGACATCCATCGCGTCCAGTTGCGCGCTGCCGCTCATCGGCGGCATTGCCAGCGCGGTTTCCGGCGACGAACCGAGCACGTCATTCCACCAGCCCGGCAACGCGGTCGGCTGCACGCTCATGTCCGCGTGCTTGCCTTCGCCGTCCAGCTTGAGCACGGCGGTCATCGGGTTCGCGCCTTGCGCAGGGTGGATCTGCAAGGCGATCGTGTAATTCCGCGCCGGCACCGGAGGCGCCGCGGAAGATGCGGCCGCCGGCGTGCTCGCGACTGCCGCCACGCTGCCGTGTGCGGGCAGGGTGAATCCGCCGTGCAGGTTCGCGCCGAGTTCGCTGCCGCCAGCCCAGGATGCATCGCCTGCGATGTGCGCCTGCGCGCCCTGCTCGACGCCCATTTGCAAATCGATGTTTTCGAAACTCAGCATGCCGTCCCCTTGCTGCGGCAGCATGCGCAGGCCCAGCCTGCCGCCGAGGTCTGCGCCGTTGCGTGCGGAAGCGTCCAGATGGAACGGCGTGCCCGGCATCAGCGGGCCGGTTTGCGCGTTGACGTCGAACAACAACGGCTCGCTCCCGCGTACCAGCATGCCGTTGACGATGCGCAGGCCCGCGCCGATGCGCGGCAGTTGCGGCGCGCCCGCGTTGTGCGGCATGCGCGAGAGCAGCGTCTGCAACTGGTCGATATCGATGCGTGGCGTTTCGATCTCCAGCCGCTCGATCGCGAGTTCGCGATGCAGCAGCGCACGCCATGGCACCACGATGCGTGCTTCCGAAGCGGACAGAAGCGGTGTTGCCGCGCCGGCGACGCTCAGGCGGAAGCCCTGCAATTGCACCGCCGGGTGCGGCCACAGCGCGGGCGACGCGGGCTTGTCCACGCTGAGGATCAGCCCGGCATTCGCCAGTTGCGATTGCAGCAACGCGGTGAAGCGCTGGGGCTGCAGCAGCGAACGCACGATCAGCACGCCGGCCAAGGCCGCCAGCAGGATCAATACGATCACCGCAGCGGCGATCCAGCGCCAGGGATACGCACGCATGGAATCGCTTGCGCTCATTCGCCCAGCCTTGCGGGCAACAGGCCATCGACGAATGCGCCGGGATCGAACACGCGCAAATCCGCCGCGCCTTCGCCAAGGCCCACATAGCGGATCGGCAACCCGAACTCCCGCGCGAGTGCGAACACCACGCCGCCTTTCGCGGTGCCGTCGAGCTTGGTGACGACCAGGCCGGTGACACCGGTGGCTTCGCGGAACTGGCGCACCTGGCTGATCGCGTTCTGGCCGGTGGTGCCGTCGATCACCATCAGCACTTCGTGTGGTGCGCTCTCGTCCAGTTTCCGCAAAACGCGCACCACCTTCGCCAGCTCGTTCATCAGGCCCGACTGCGTGTGCAGCCGGCCGGCGGTATCGGCGATCAGCACGTCGGTCTCGCGCGCCTGCGCGGTCTGCAGCGCGTCGAAGATCACGCTGGCCGAATCGGCATTTTGTCCCTGCGCGATCACCGGCACCTGGTTGCGCGCGCCCCACTCCTGCAGTTGCGCAACCGCGGCCGCACGGAACGTATCGCCCGCAGCAAGCATTACCGAGCGGTGCTCGTCACGGTAGCGCCGCGCGAGCTTGCCGATAGTGGTGGTCTTGCCTACGCCGTTCACACCCACGACCAGCAGCACGAAGGGATTGCCCGTGCCGACATCCAGCGGTCGCGCGACCGGCTCCAGCATCGCGACCAGCGCCGTGCGCAATGCGCCGAGCAGCGCGTTCGCGTCGGCGAACTCGCGCTTGTGCATGCGTCGGCGCAAATCGTCCACCAGCTCCTGCGTGGCGGCGATGCCGACGTCGGCGGTGAGCAGCGTGGTTTCCAGTTCGTCCAGCAGGTCGTCATCCAGTTTGGGATGACGCACGAACAACGAAGTGAGGTTGCGCGCGAAGCCGCTGCCCGAAAGGCGCTCGCGCCAACTGCGCCTGGCCGGCGTGGGCTCCGGTTCCGGCATCGGCGCGGGTTCGAGCTGTGCCTCGACCGGTTCGGCAGGCGAGGGCGCGACCGACACTTCCGGCAATTCCGTTTGCGGCGCGGTCTCGTCGGCGGGCTGTTCGGGCTCGCCGCGACCGGTGATCCTTTTCCAGAATTTCTGCATGGCTGGCGTTGCGCCTGGTGCTCCAAGACAATCAGCAGCATGTTAGCAGCCGTTCCCAAGGGTCTGTTTACTGTTAGCCAAATGGCCGCGCCGTGGGCCCTTTGCCCGCAGGGCAAGGAAGAGAGAAGAAGATGTATGTCGATACATAGACGAGCGATGACGCCGCCATGTGGGCAAAGGGCCCCGGCCCGAAGGGTTGCTCCGCAGCGGCCGCCATACATTGGTGCGCGCCTTGGCCATGGATGGCATGGCGCTGCGGCGCGCCCCTTCGTCTGGCAGCCGCTGCGGAAGCAACGCGGCTCATCTGGCTAGCAGTGAACAGACCCTGCCCATGAAACGCGTGCATCCGGCCAAGCCACCCGGGACCGTGCGCATCGTCGGCGGGTCCTTGCGCGGCTCGAAGCTGGCGGTGCCGGCGCTTCCCGGCCTGCGGCCCACGCCGCAGCGACTCCGCGAAACCCTGTTCAACTGGCTGATGCCGGTGATCGAGGGCGCGCGCGTGCTGGATCTGTTTGCAGGTAGCGGCGCGCTGGGCATCGAAGCGGTTTCCCGCGGAGCCGGGAGCGTGTTGCTGGTCGAACGAGATCGCGCACAGGCGCAGAAAATCATCGCCGACCTGGAACGCCTGCATGTTTCGAACGCCGAAGTGCAGTGCGTCGATGCGCTGGAACTCCTGGCGAAAGCGCCGGCGCGGCCCTTCGGCATCGTGTTCCTCGATCCGCCGTTTGAGTCGGGGTTCTGGAGCCGCGCGGCCGATCTGCTGGATGCGAACGGCTGGCTGGCACCGGACACATACATTTACATCGAATCGCCCGGGAATGTGGTTCCGGTCCTGCCGCCGCGTTGGGCGCTGCACCGGGAAACCCGCGCCGGTGGGGTGCGCGGGGCGTTGCATCGCGTCGGGTGAATGCGGGCCGAAAAAATTCGGACCGCCCGCAAGCGGATACCGCGCGGCTTTCCCAAGTGGCACAATCCGCGCCATGGGGAGCACGAGCGCCAACGGCCGGGTCGCGGTTTATCCCGGCACGTTCGATCCGATCACGCATGGGCACAGCGACCTGGTCGCGCGTGCCGCGCCACTGTTCGACCGCGTGATCGTGGCCGTCGCCGAGAGCACGGCCAAGACGCCGTGCCTGCCGCTCGCACAACGGATCGATCTGGCGCGCATTGCCCTGGACGGCATCCCCAACGCGGAAGTGCGCGGCTTCGATACCCTGCTCGCGGATTTCATCGCCAACGTGGGTGCCGGTGTAATCCTGCGCGGCCTGCGCGCGGTGTCGGATTTCGAATACGAATTCCAGCTTGCGAGCATGAACCGGCACCTGATCCCGCAAGCGGAAACCTTGTTTCTCACGCCATCCGAACGCTACAGTTTCATCTCCTCCTCGCTGGTCCGCGAAATCGCGCGGCTGGGCGGCGATGTTTCAGGTTTTGTCCACCCCGCGGTGCAGGATGCGCTGCGTCAACGCTTCAAGCTCCGTCAATCCACGTAACCCGAGGTGAGCATCATGCGCAAAATCGCATTCATCATTGCCATCGCGTTGACCGCGACATTCACGTTGTCCGCGTGCAACAAGAGCCAGCAGAGCGACCAGCCGGCGCAGGCGGCACAGGTCTCCAAACCCGCCAAGCCCGACGATATCAAGGGTTGGCAGGCGTACCTGACCCAGATCATCCAGGCGCACATGCAGGACATCCAGAATTCGCCTTACGTGTATTTCGTGCCGGCGGGCGACACCCCTGATGACCAGGCCGCGCGCGGTCGCGTGCAGGACACGCTCAACGGCGTGGTTGCGCAGACGGTTCTGCCGGGCAACATGATCGCCGCCGGCGGCCCGGACTCGGCCAAGACCGCCGACGTGCTGATTGCCGCGTTCAAGAACGCGCAGCCGGGTTCGTTCAAGGGCGTGGCGGTGCTGTACATCGGCGATGCCGCCGACAAGGATCGCGTGCAGCAGGCGATCGCGCCGAGCGGCGCGGATTTCCGTTTCGCCCAGATGTAACGCTCCACATGCTGAGCTGACCCTCTCCCGCAACGGGAGAGGGTAAGCACCCGACGGGTGCTAAAATTCCGCAATGGCCTTGCTGATCACCGATGCGTGCGTCAATTGCGACGTATGCGAGCCCGTTTGCCCGAACCGCGCGATTTCGCAGGGCGAGGAGTACTACGTCATCGATCCCGCGCTGTGCACCGAGTGCGTCGGTCACCATGACGAACCGCAGTGCATCGCCGTATGCCCGGTCGAATGCATCATCCTCGATCCCGCGCACGTGGAATCGCAAGAGGCGCTGACCCTGAAATACCGCTCGCTGATCCGCAAGGAGGATGCCGCATGAAGCCGTTGCGTCGCGTGTTGCTGATCCTGTTCGTGATGCTGGTGGGCGCAACACCCGCGCTGGCCGCGAATCCCGTCGCGACGGCGAACGCATCGGCGAAACGCCCCGGACACGCCGCGATCGCCTCCGCGCACAAGCTCGCGACGGAAGCGGGCCTGGAAGTCCTGCGCGAGGGCGGCAACGCGTTCGACGCCGCGATCGCAGTGGCTTCCACGCTGTCGGTGGTCGAACCGCAAAGCTCCGGCATCGGTGGCGGCGGGTTCTTCCTGCTGCATCGCGCGTCCGATGGCAAGGACGTGATGCTGGACGCGCGCGAGACCGCGCCGGCTGCATCCAGCACCAAGCTCTACGAAGACGCGAACGGCAATCCGGATCGCGACAAATCCTTGAACGGGCCACTGGCGGCCGGGATACCCGGCGAGCCCGCGGCCCTTGTCTGGATGGCGCGGCATTACGGCAAGTTGCCGCTGTCGAGATCGCTGGCGCCGGCGATCCGCATCGCGCGCGACGGCTTTGAGCCGGACGCCCGTTTCCTGCGTGAGTTGCACGACCGCGCCAAGGTGATCGCGCGCTACCCGGCTTCAGCGAAGCTGCTGCTGCCGGACGGCAAGCCGCCCGAGCAGGGCTGGGTGTTCAGGAATCCCGATCTCGCCGAAACGCTGGAGCGCATCGCGAAGGATGGCGATGCCGGCTTCTATCGCGGCGAGTTCGCCAGGAAGCTGGTGGACGGAGTGCGCGCGGCCGGTGGCAACTGGACGCTGGCGGATCTGGAAAATTACAAGGTGAAGGAACGCGCGCCGATCGCGTTCGATTACCAGCCGCCCGGCAAACCGGCGTACCACATCGTCTCCGCCTCGCCACCGTCGTCGGGTGGCGTGGTGCTGGAGGAGATGCTGAACATCCTCTCCGGGTTCGACCTCGACAAGATGGATCGCGCGCATCGCGTGCACACGATCGTGGAAGCGATGCGCCGCGGCTATCGCGATCGCACCCAATATCTCGGGGATCCGGATTTCGTGCAGATGCCCATCGCCAGGCTCACCAGCATGGCGTACGCCGACAAGCTGCGCGAATCCATCCAGCCCGACAAGGCGACGCCCAGCAGCGCGCTGCCGCCGGCGGACATCCCGGCCACGCAGGAGAGCATGCACACCACGCATTTCTCGATCATCGATGCCGACGGCAACATGGTTTCGGCCACGCAGACGGTGAACACCGAATTCGGTTCGTGCCTGGTGATCCCCGGCACCGGCTTCGTGCTCAATAACGAGATGGACGATTTCGCGCTGGTGCCGGGCAAGCCCAATGCGTACGGCCTGATCGGGTACGAAGCCAATGCGCCCGAGCCTGGCCATCGCCCGCTTTCGTCCATGACGCCGAGTTTCGTGTTCGGCCCCGACCGCGACATGGTGATCGGCACGCCCGGTGGCTCGCGCATCATCACCATGGTGCTGGAGGGCATCCTCGGCTTCGTGGACGGCGACGATGCCGCGCAGATCACCGCCAAGCCGCGATTCCACCACCAGTATCTGCCCGACGTGATCTCCGCCGAACCCGGCGCGCTGGATCCGGCCACGATCAAGACGCTGCAGGGGATGGGTTACACCGTGAACGCCGGCGAGCACCACTGGGGCTTCATGAACGTGGTGATCTGGAACCGCAAGACCGACAAGGTCAGTGCGGCCAGCGATCCGCGAGGAGATTCGGGGTTGGGGAAGGTGCAATGAAACTCTGGTCGATCCAGGGCAACTCGCAGAAGCTGGATGGCGGTGCGATGTTCGGGAATGCGCCGCGCGCCATGTGGTCGAAATGGATCCAGCCGGACGAGCAGAACCGCATTCCGCTGGCGTGTCGCTGTCTGCTCGCGACGGACCTTGACGGGAAGAACGTGCTGTTCGAATCCGGCATCGGCGCGTTCTTCGAGCCGAAGCTGCGCGAGCGCTACGGCGTGGTCGAGGACCGCCACGTGCTGCTGGATTCGCTGCGCGAAGCGGGCCTGGGCCACGAGGACATCGACGTGGTGGTGCTTTCGCACCTCCACTTCGACCACGCCGGCGGCTTGCTGGCGGAATGGCGCGAGGGCGCAGCGCCGTGCCTGCTGTTCTCCAAGGCGACCTTCCTGGTCAGCACCACGCACTGGCTGCGGGCGCGCGATCCGCATCCGCGTGACCGCGCTTCGTTCATTCCGGAACTGCCGGGATTGCTGGAACAGAGCGGCCGGCTGGAACTGGTGGACGGTGAACATTCCCGCGCACTCGGGCCGCACGTGCGCTTCCATTTTTCGCAGGGCCACACGCCGGGTTTGATGCTCGGTGAAATCATTGGTCCGAACGACCGTGGCGGCATGGTTTATTGCGCCGACCTGATCCCCGGCCGTTCATGGGTCCACCTGCCGGTGACGATGGGTTACGACCGCGCAGCGGAACTGCTGATCGACGAGAAACACGACTTCCTCGACGACAAGATCGAGCGTTCGGTGCGCCTGTTCTTCACCCACGACCACGAGGTCGCCAGCGCCACCCCGACGCGCGATGAACGAGGTCGTTACGGCGTGCGCGACGAGCAGCGGGAATTGAAGGCCGCAGCGTTGTAAGCTGCGCGCCTATGCGCGAATTCGACATTGCGAAGATGCGGGCCGTGGCGATGAAGGTCGCCGGTGCGATCCTGATCGTCGCGGGCCTGCTGCTGATCGGGTTCACCGAACATGCCGATCGCCTGCGAGCGATGGGCGAGGACGCGCTGGGCGGTTTCGTCCTGCAGGGCGACCAGGCGCACCCGGGTCCCGGCAGCGATGGCCAACTGGTGCTGGTCTCCGGCCCCGTGCAGATCGCACAACCCGCGCGCGACGAGCAGTTCAACGTCAGCGCGGACGCCGTGGCACTGGTGCGCAAGGTCGAGATGTTCCAGTGGCACGAGGTCAATGGCGACATCCGCAGTTACGATCTCGACTGGGTGGACCACCGGGTCGATTCGTCCAAGTTCGCGCAGCCCGCCGGCCACGAGAACACCGGCGCGTTTCCGTTCCAGCGCGAACGCTTCAATTCGCCGGACGTGCGGATCGGCGGGTTCAAGCTCGGACCGAAGCTGGTGGATGGCATCCCGGGCGTGGAGGGCTTCGCTCCGGATTTCCACGGATTGCCAGCCAACATGGCGGCGACTTTCCAGATTCATGACGACGCGCTGGTCACCAGCACCAATCCGGGCCACCCTCGCCTCGGCGATTTGCGCGTGAGCTGGATGAAAATCGCGCCGGAGACCTTGACCGTACTGGCGCGCGCGCAAGGCGGCGAGCTGGTCCAGACGCCGGATGCGGCTGGCCATCCGCTCGCGCAGGTGCAGATCGGCAAGCGATCCTTGAGTGACGTGGTGCCGGGCGCCGCGCCGCGTCCGCGGTTTGCCTGGGCGCGACGGGTATTGGCGTTGCTGCTGGCCTGGCTCGGGTTCACGCTGCTGGTGCCCGCATGGCGGGATCGCGCTGCGGCGTTGCTGCTGGCGTTCGTGCCGGTGGCCCTGCTCGCTGCGGTGTTCTGGTTTGGCGTGCGCAACATCACCGCGTGGGTGCTGGTCGTGGTTGCCGCGCTTGCCGCATTCGGCGCCATTCGCTGGAAATCCGTCGCGCTGCGGACGAGCGGGGCGACGCGCAAGGGGAGCCCGCAATGATGCACATCAGCGGTCTGTACGCGGCGCTCGGCGCGCTGCTGATCTTCGTGCTGGCGCTGCGGGTGATGTCGCTGCGGCACAGGCATCGTGTCGGGTTCGGCAGCGGCAGCGAGGAAAGCCTCGGCCGCGCCATCCGCGCGCACGCGAATGCGGTCGAATACCTGCCGATCGCACTGCTGCTGTTGCTGATCCTGGAACTGGATCAGACCCGCGCGTGGCTGTTGCACGTGTTTGGCATCGTGCTGATCGTCGGGCGCATCCTGCACGCGATCGGTCTTTCCACGCATGCGGGCTCTTCGTTCGGGCGCTTCGTCGGCACCGCGCTGACGATGCTGGTGATCTTCGCGATGGCGATCCTGCTGTTGTGGCAGTTCGCGGTGCTGCACGCGGTCGGTTGACAGGCGCGAATGTCCGGGACGCCGCGGATGCTTCGGCTGGCGGCCAGCGGTGCCCGAAATTCGCCAGAGCCGCTCCCGCGGCAGTCCAGATGCAGTGTGCATCCTTGCGCCCCCACGAAGGAGATCGCCGTGTCGCGCCTGCTCTCTGCCGCCGTCCTCGCGCTTGTCCTGATCCCGCAAGGCGCCCGCGCCACGACTCCCGTGTCTCCGCCCCCGGAGGGGCGCGCGGCCTGGAATGCGCCGCAGGCGCCGTTCCGCATCTACGGCAACACCTGGTACGTGGGCACGCGCGGCCTGACCTCGATCCTGATCACGTCGCCTTCGGGGGATGTACTGATCGACGGTGACCTGCCGGAATCCGCCCCGCTCATCGAGCAACATATCCGCGCGCTCGGATTTCGCCTCGCCGACGTCAAGCTGATCCTGAACACGCATGCGCATTACGATCACGCCGGCGGCATCGCGCAATTGCAGCGCGACAGCGGGGCGCAAGTGGTCGCAAGCGTCGCGGGCGCCGAGTTGATGGCGCGCGGAGGACATGGCGATCCGCAATACGGGGACACCTATTCCTATGCGCCCCCGCAGCGGATACGCACCATTGCCGATGGCAAGACCCTCAAGGTGGGTCCGCTGGCGATAACCGCCCATCTGACGCCGGGCCACACGCCGGGCAGCACGACCTGGACCTGGCGCTCCTGCGAGGCGGGCCGCTGCCTGGATATCGTTTATGCAGACAGCCTCAGCACGCCCGATTACAAGTTGGTTTCCAATCCGAACTATCCCGGGATCATCGGCGACTACCGGCACAGTTTCGAGGTGGTCGCGGCCCTGCCGTGCGACATCGTGCTTACCCCGCATCCGGATATGGTCGACTTCTGGGGGAGAGTCGGGAGGCGGCAGTCCGGAAATGCCGATGCGCTGATCGACCGCAATGGTTGCAGGGATTACGCGAAGGACGCGAGCGCGGCTTTCGAGGCAAAGCTGGCAGTACAGGAAGCGGCGGCGAAGTGATTGGGATTACATGAACGCGTCGGCGTGCTCGAGGAACCACAAGCCCGCGAACAGCTTCGGGTCTATCGAATAGCCCTCCGATGCCTTGTTGTGCAGCCATTCGCCGGCCCGCTCGCGCGGTACTTCGTGCACGATGATGTTCTCGGTGTCGTCGCCGCCGCCTTCGCCGACACGTTTCAGATCAAGCGCGCGAACGAAGTGCATCATCTCGGTGCTCATGCCAGCCGAGGACGGCCCCGAGTGCAGGTGCACGATCCGCGCGCAGGCGTAGCCGGTTTCCTCGATCAGCTCGCGCGATGCCGCGGTGGCGAAGTCCTCGTCCGACGCATGCGCAAGATCACCGACGAGGCCGGCGGGCATCTCGATGGTATAGGCGTTGATCGCCATCCGGAACTGCTCGACGAACAGAACGCGATCCTCCGGCGTGACGGCCACGATGATCACCGCGCCCCCGCGCGAATTGCGTTCGACGAATTCCCAGCGTCCGCGGCTTTTCAGCGTCAGCCACTTGCCGGCGAAAAGCGTGGTGATTTCCGCATCGTGGTCCGGCGGGATGCGCGGGTGTCTGCTCACGTGCTGGCCTCCATGGCGGTTGATGGCGATTTCGGTATTTCGCCGAGCTTGTGGATGCGCGCGCGGGTCATCGGACCGATGCGCAGCCGTTCGCACAGCGTGTCGAGGGCATTCGCATCGGGTGCGCGGACCAGCAAGGCCTCCGGCGCGCGCGGCACTGGTGCATCCAGCGCGATCGCCGCGAGCTGGCGGCACAGCAGCGCCTGCTGCGCGTGCGCGCGCAGTTTGGCGGTGAGCGCGGCCGCACCGCGGATGCGCAGGTATGGCACTTCGTCGAGTCTTGCGAGCAGCGCATCGAGGCTGCCGAAATTTTCCAGCAGCGCGGCGGCCGAGCGCGGGCCGATGCCCGGGACGCCGGGAATGTTGTCCACGCTGTCGCCGGTGAGCGCGAGGAAGTCCACCACCTGGTGCGCATGCACGCCCATCTTCGCGTGCACGCCGCGCATGCCCCAGCGCACGCCGCGCGCGTAATCCCACTGCTCGTCGCCGTCCTCCAGCAGTTGTCCGAAGTCCTTGTCGGCGGAAACGATCACCGCGCGGAAGCCGTGCGCACGCAGGGCGGCGCGCGCGCTGCCGATCAGGTCGTCGGCTTCGTAAGCCGCGTCGGCCAGCACGGTCAGGCCAAGCGCATAGGCGAATTCGCGGCAGTATTCGAACTGGCGTTTCAGTTCTGGCGGCGCCGGATCGCGGTTGGCCTTGTAGGCCGGATAGATGGTGTTGCGGAAGGAACTGGTGAGCGAGATGTCGAAGGCAGCGGCCCCATGCGTTGGGCGTGTGCGTTCGAGGAATTCGATCAGGAATCGCGCGAAGCCGTGTACCGCGTTCACCGGCGCGCCGTCCACGTCCACGAACTGGTCCGGCATCGAGTGCCAGGCGCGGAACACGTACATGCTGGCATCCAGCAGGTACAGTGTTTGTGGCGGTGCGCTCACGCCTTCCACGCGGAAACGACCTCGTCCGCCAGAGGGCGCTCGCGCTCGGGACTCGAGCCCTGCACCGTGCCTATGTGGATGTAGGCGATCAGGCGCTCGCCGCGCTCCAGGCCGAGCAACGCGGCGGCTTCGCGGTCGTAAGCCGACCAGCCGGTCAGCCATTGTGCGCCGTACCCGAGCGATTGCGCGCCAAGCAGGAGGTTGTAGGCCACGCAACCGGCGGACAGCAATTGTTCCTGTGCCGGGATCTTGGGGTGGTCTTCCTCGATGCGCGCGATCACCGCGACCACCACCGGCGCTGCGTTGAAGCGCTGGCGATCCTTCTCCAATTTCGGCGCGGGCGCGTGCGGATCGATGCGCGCGTGCAGTTGCGCCAGCCGTTCGCCATAGATCGGCTTGTCCGGCCCCTGCAGCACGATCAACCGCCACGGCGCGAGCTTGCCGTGGTCGGGCACGCGGATCGCGGCTTCCAGCAGTTGTTTCAGTTGGGCAGCGTCCGGGCCAGGTTCGCCCAGTTGCATCGCCGGGGTGGAGTGGCGCGCGCGCAGGAAGTCGAGCAGGTGAGAAGGCATCGACCAAGTTTAGCAAGCACACGCGTCCTGCATACGTTAGGATGCGGCAGCGAAGGAGGCCCGCGATGCCGATCACGATTGCAGCCTTGCGCGAGACTGCCGCCAACGAGCGGCGCGTGGCGATCACGCCGGAGACCGCTAAGAAGTACAGGGCGCGCGGGTGGCGCGTGTTGCTTGAATGCGGCGCCGGCGCGCAGGCGGGTTTCCCCGACGCGGCTTACGCCGACGCACAATGCGTGGACGCGAACGAAGCGCTCGCACAGGCGGACATTATCCTGTGCGTGCAGCCGGTGGAATCCGCGCGCGCGGCGATGATGAAATCCGGCGCGCTGCTGGCCGGGCAATTGCGTCCGCATGGCGCGGGCGAGCGCCTGTCCGCCTATGCGCAGCGCGGACTTACCGCGTTCTCGCTGGAGCTGCTGCCGCGCACCACGCGTGCACAGGCGATGGACGTGCTGTCCTCGCAGGCTGCGGTCGCGGGCTATCGCGCGATGCTGATCGCCGCGGAAGCCGCGCCGAAATTCTTCCCGATGCTGACCACCGCGGCCGGCACGCTGCGGCCCTCGAAGGTGCTGGTGATCGGTGCAGGCGTGGCCGGGCTGCAGGCGATCGCCACCGCGCGCCGGCTCGGTGCGATGGTGGAGGGCTTCGACGTACGCCCCGAGACGCGCGAGCAGATCGAATCGTTGGGTGCGAAATTCCTGGATCTGGGCGTCAGCGCCGCGGGGCAGGGCGGCTACGCGCGCGAGTTGACCGCGGAGGAACGCGCCGCGCAGCAGGCCAAGCTCGCCGAGCACGTGAAAGGCGTGGACGTGATCGTCTCCACCGCCGCCGTGCCGGGGCGGCCGGCGCCGAAGATCATTCCGGCGGCGATGGCGGAAGGCATGAAAGCCGGCGCGGTGGTCGTGGACCTTGCCGCCGAGGGCGGTGGCAATTGCGAACTGACCAAACCCGGCGAAACGGTCGAGCGCAAAGGCGTGACGATCATCGGCCCACTGAACCTGCCCTCCGGCGCACCGTTGCACGCATCCGAAATGTACGCGCGCAATCTCGCCAACTTCTCCGAGCTGCTGGCGAAGGACGGCGAAGCCAGGCCGGATTTCGACGACGAACTGGTCGCGAAGAGCTGCGTGGTGCGCGCTGGTGAGGTGCTGTTCAAATAACTTCCGGGTTCTCGGCAACCCAGGTGCCGTATGATCTCCCCGCCGCGGCCGGCAAAGGCAACGATGACCGGGTCGAGGCACGCGAACGAAAAGGGCAGGCATCATGATTGATGGATTCGTCGCGCTTTACATTTTCATGCTGGCCGCGTTCACCGGTTACGAGATCATCAGCCGGGTGCCGGTGATCCTGCATACGCCGCTGATGTCGGGCTCCAATTTCGTGCACGGCATCGTGCTCGTCGGCGCGATGGTGGCACTGGGGCACGCGACCACTTCCGCGGAAATCGCCATCGGCGTGGTCGCGGTGCTGCTCGCCGCCGGCAACGTCGCCGGCGGTTACGTGGTAACCGAGCGGATGCTGGAAATGTTCAAGACCAGCAAGTCCGGGTCATCGGGGGAGAAGAAGTGATGACACTCCCCGCGTGGATGCCGACCATTGTTGACGCCGTTTACTTCATCGCCGCCGTACTTTTCATCTGGGGCTTGAAACGGATGAGTTCGCCGCGCACCGCGCGGCGCGGCATCGTGTGGGCCGGCATTGGCATGGCCGCGGCGATCCTGGTGACGTTCTTCCTGCCGGGCCTGCACAATCTCGTGCCGATGGCGATCGCGATCGTGGTCGGCGTGGTGCTGTCATGGATCGTCGGCCGGCGCGTGGCGATGACCGCGATGCCGCAGATGGTGGCGCTGTTCAACGGCATGGGCGGCGGAGCGGCGGCGGCGATCGGCGCGGTGGAGCTGATCGCGTTCGATCGCGCGCTTTCAGGCACGCTGTTGGTTCCGGACACCTCGCCGATCCAGCCCGAAAGCTGGGCCGTAGTGCCGGCCGCGGCGCACTTGGGGGCGGCAGAACTTGCGCTGGCGTTCGTGGGCGTGCTGATCGGCGCGGTGTCGTTCACCGGCTCGCTGGTTGCCTTCGCCAAGTTGCAGGGCTGGATGGATCGCCGTTTCGTGTTTCCGCTGCAGCGCTGGGTCAACCTGGCGATTTTCGCGGTCGCGATCGCGTGCGGCGCGATGGCGTTGATGGCGGGCCTCGGTGGCCATCCGTTCGCGTGGGGCTTGCTGATCGGCTTCATCGCGCTCTCGCTGCTGTTCGGGATCGCGATGACGTTGCCGATCGGCGGCGCCGACATGCCGGTGGTGATCTCGATGTACAACGCCTTCACCGGCCTTGCGGTGGCGTTCGAAGGTTTCGTGTTGCAGAACGAGGCGATGATCATCGCCGGCATGGTCGTGGGCGCGGCCGGCACGCTGCTGACGCAATTGATGGCCAGGGCGATGAACCGATCGCTCGGCAACGTGCTGTTCGGCAACTTCGGCGGCGGCGCGGCGAGTGCCCAGGAGATCGCCGGTTCGCAGAAGCCCATCGAGGCCCCGGACGCCGCGGTGATGATGGCCTACGCCGAGCGCGTGGCGATTGTGCCCGGTTACGGCATGGCCGTGGCGCAGGCCCAGCACAAGGTGTGGGAATTCGCGAAGCTGCTGACCGAGCGCGGCGTCAAGGTGAAGTTCGCGATCCATCCGGTTGCCGGCCGCATGCCCGGACACATGAACGTGCTGCTCGCGGAAGCCGGCGTGCCGTACGACCTTATCGCCGACATGGACGACATCAACCCGGAGTTCCCCAACACCGACGTCGCGCTGGTGATCGGCGCCAACGACGTGGTGAACCCGGTGGCGAAGACCGACCCCGGTTCGCCGATCTACGGCATGCCGATCCTCGACGTGGCTTCGTGCAAGAACGTGATCGTGATCAAGCGCGGGAAGGGCAGGGGATTCGCCGGCATCGAGAACGCGCTGTTCTACGCCGACAACACACGCATGCTGTACGGCGACGGGCAGGCCGCGGTCGGCGAGTTGATTACGGCATTGAAGGCGCTGGATGCTTGAGGAATCTCCGCAAAGCTACTGCGCTCGGCATGTTGCGCGCCGGCGGTGCTCGGAATCCTCATGTATTGACATATACACTCCGGTTCCTGCGCTCCGGCGACGTGCAACCTTCCTTCGCTCGCTACGCGTTGCGAAGATTCCTCTCCGGCGGTTTGGCTGCTCTTGTGATGAGATCAAGAATCGCCCTACGGGCGAGCCGGTCGCATCGCCAGCGCCCCCGCGATGATCGCCGCCGCGGCGTAGACCAGCACGCTCAACGGCGACAATCCGAGCTCGGCGATTTGCCAGGTCAGCGCCGCGCCGCCCAGGTGCCAGGCTTCGGAAAAACTGGCGCCGGTGATCGCGGCGACGCGCGCGATCGCGGCCAGGCATTCGGCGTAGGCGCCGGCCAGCAGCACGGCGAACGCGGCAAGTGCCGGCGCCAGGGAGCCGCCGCCCAGGCTGCCGGTGGCGCGCAGGATCCAGGTCAGCACCATCGCGCCAGGCAGCATCCACCAGCACGGACGGATGCCGGTGAACAATGCCAGCAGCGCGACCACCGCGCCCAGTGCGAGCGCACACATCAATATCGCGAAAACCGAAAGCAGCGCGCGCGCGGCGCGCGATGCGAGCGAGGTATGGGCGTGATCGGTGGTACGGTTGCTGTCGTTCATCGGGGCCTGCTGAAACAATCGGCGCCGATGATAGCTTGAGCCCCACGCCGGATTCATGCGGGTCTCACGATTCGGCGCGCACCCAACGCACTTGCCCGTCCGTGAGCAGCGCATCCAGTTGCCGCGCCAGCGGCTCGTGCAGGATCTCGTTGGAAAGCGGCGCCGTCGCGATCAGGCCGATGCTCAAATTGCGGCCGTCGCGCTTGGCGCGATAAAGCGCCAGGTCGGCGAGTTCCAGGGCGGCCTCGAAGGTTTCGTTGTTGGTTTCCTCCGCGAGCGGATGCAGGCTGAAGCCGATTGAACAGGTCAGGCGGATCTTGCCGCCGCGGCCATCGCCGAAATCCTGCGCGGCGATGTCGCGGCGCAGGCGCTCGGCGGTGGCGAATGCGGAGGCCGCGTCCACACCGTTCAGCAACAGGAGGAATTCCTCGCCGCCCCAGCGCACGGTGAGATCGCTGCCGCGCCGTGCCTCGGCCAGCAGGCGGCCGACCGCATAGAGCACGTTGTCGCCGGTGGTGTGTCCGTAACGATCATTGACCTGCTTGAAGTTGTCCAGGTCGATCAGCATGACGCCCACGCTCGCGCCGGCCGCGAGCAGCCCCGGCAATTGCGCGAGCAGGTGGCGGCGGTTGTGCAGGCTGGTCAGCGCGTCGGTATGGCTTTCTTCGGCGAGCGCCATGTTGGCCAGGCGCAGGCGTTCGTTGGCGCGCGCGAGCTGGTCGGTGCGTCGTGCGACCTGGGCTTCCAGATAGGCGGCACGACGCTGCAGCAAACGTTGCCACCAGCCGAGCAACAATGCGATCGCAGCGAGCAAGAGGATGAATGCGCCGAGGCGCACCATGTCGCGCTCGTACCAGCGCGGCGGCACTTTGATCGCCAGATCCGCTTCCGGCCCGAAGCGGCGATCGCCGAGGAACGCCGCGGCCACGCGGAAGCGGTAACGCCCCGGTGGAATATGCGTGTAAAACGCCGTGCGGCGATCGCCCGCGTCCTGCCAGCCGGCATCGTAGCCCTGCAACTGATAGCGGAAATGCAGCGGAGCTACGCGCAGATAGGGGGCGGTGTACTGGATGGAAAGGTCGCGCGCGCCGTCGCGCAGTTCGAACGGCTGTGCCGAAAACGGCCGTCCTGCATGGATCACCGCCTCGATCACCGAGGCTGGTGCGCGCGGATGCGGCCCCAGCGAGTTCACCTCGAGCCTCAGCGCACCTGAAACGGTCGTGTACCAGATCGCTTGTCCGTCAACCAGACTGCGCGCGCCCGCGCCACCATTGCAGCAGCGCACGTGCTGCATGCTGCCGTCGCGGCCCTGTCCGGCAATCAATTGCGGTGTGACGTGGCGCGATGGCGAGCCTGGGAGCGGCAATTGCGAAAGCGGCAAACGCCACACGCCCGCGATCGAGGCGACGTACAACTGGTCGTCCAGCACGTCGAGAGTCCAGGCATTGTCGCTGGGCAGTCCATCGTTCTGGCCGGTCATGCGGAGCTTGCCGTTCGCCATCGCGCCTACGCCGGCATCGATGGTCGCCACCCCGAGCAGTCCCTTGCGCAGCCAGGCCAGGCGCGTAACGAAATGGCCGCGCAATGGCTCCGACCAGGCCGGTTGCGTGACCTTGCCGTCGCGCCACTCGCGCACGCCGTCCTCGGTTCCGACCAGCAAGTGATCGGGGGCCAACGGCAGGATGGTGCGGATGCGCGCGGCGGCGACGCTAGCGCCCGGATCGGCACGTTCCAGGGTGCCGTCGCGCCAGCGGTACAGGCCGCCGGACGTGCCGATCCAGAAATCGTCGTCGGCGACTTCTTGGATATCGTTGATCTGCCATCGCGAGAGCACGGCGAGTTGCGGTGGCGTGGCGATCTTTCCGCGGTCGTAGATCGCGATGCCCGCGCGCGTGCCGATCCATAATCGGCCGCGATGGTCGTAGTACAACTCGTAGGCGGAGGGATTCGGCAGCAACTTGCCGGAAACCAGCATCTGCACGCGCTGGCCGTCGAAGCTCTCGACGTCGGAATTGGTGCCGAACACGACGCGGCCGTCGGGCGCACGCAACACGCTCCACACGAACGGATCGGCGAGACCATCGCGCGTGGATACGCGCCTCACCCAGCCGTTCCAGGCCCGATAAAGCCCTTCGGTGTGGCTGCCCATCCAGAGATTGCCGGCGCGGTCCTCGAACAGGGCCTGCACCCAAGGGTCGCGCGCGATGTCCGCTTCGGCCAGGCGCTCCATTGTCCCGTCCGGCAGATAACGGAACAATGCGTCCACCGTTCCGATCCACAACACGCCATCATGGTCGGTGTAGAGCGTTTCGATGCCGGTGTGGTCGAGATCGTCTCCGAGCGCCGCCGGCACGGCGCGTCGACCTTCCAGTTTCAGCAAACCTCCATGTGAGCCGAGCCACACCGTGCCGTGCGCGCGCGCAAGCCAGCTGATTTCGGGGCGTTCGCCGTTGGTCGCAGTGATTGCGAGGCACTCCGGCGTATTGATGGAAAGACCTTTCGGGAATGCGGCCCGGCACAGTCGGCCGGCGCCGCCGATCCAGAGCGTGCCGCCTTCGCGCAGCAGGCTGAGCGCCGCGCCGTCGTAGCCCTCGATTGGCACGATCCGGTCTCCGCGCACGCGTGCCAAGCCGCGCGAGGTGGCCAGTAGCGGCGTACCGTCGCCGGCATCCATGATCGCGTACACGGCGTCACCGCCGAAATCCTGGAAACGCCCGTCGCGTTCGCGCAGCAGACCTTGCGTGCCGCCGAACCAGACCGCGCCGGTATCGTCGGCCCAGCTCGCGGTGATCATGCCGGTATCCACGCCGGCGTGGTCGCGATCGAAGGTGGTGAAGCGTACGCCATCGAAGCGCGCCAGCGCGATCTGCGTGCCGATCCACAGATAGCCCGCGCGATCCTGCGTGATCGAGAGCGCGGTGATCTGCGGCAGCCCCTGTTCGACGCTCCAGTTGTCGAGGATGAAGGCGCGAAACGGCAGCTTCGCGTCGAGCGCGAGCGCGGTCGGGATCACGAGCATCCACAGCAGGATCGCGCCCAACCACCGCTTCACGTGTTTCCCCTTGGTAATCGCACCTGCAGCCCCATCTGGATTTCGCCGGCTTCGTCGGCAAAGCAAGTTCCCTGCCGGTACAATTGCGGAAGATGAGCGGCTTCAGTCCCAGCAGCGAACCCTTCACCCTGAGCCGCGATTGTGCCGCAATCATGGTCCCGCAAGGGGACGAGGTGATGTTGCCGGCCGGCCAGATCGGCTATATCACTCAGGCACTTGGAGGAAGCTTCACGGTTTATGTCGAGGGCAATCTGTTCCGCGTTGTCGGAGCGGATGCCGATGCCCTGGGCAAGCAGCCGCCCGAGCCGATCTCCCTGCCCGAGGGCGCGGATGATGCCGACGTCGAGCGCGTGGTCTGGCAGCAGTTGCGCACCTGCTTCGATCCGGAGATCCCGGTGAACGTGGTGGATCTCGGCCTCGTCTATGACGTCGGCCTGGAAAAGCGCGGGGATGGGCAGCGCTCGGTCTACGTCAAGATGACCTTGACCGCGCCCGGCTGCGGCATGGGCGACATCCTGGTGGATGACGTGCGCAGCAAGCTGGAGATGATCCCGACCGTCGCGCAAGCCGACGTGGACCTGGTGTTCGATCCGCCGTGGAACCATTCCATGATGTCGGACGCGGCCAAGTTGGAAACCGGAATGCTCTGAGGGTTTTCCGATCTGTCCGCGCCAAGCCGAAACGTGCGGGGGGTCTCACCAATTCCGGTTGACCGTGATTCGCCGCTGCGCGAAGCTGTGCGCGAGCGTGCGGAGTCGCTGTCATGCGCATTCAACGTTACGTCCTCTTCGGCAGCTTTTTCCTGTTGTTTCTGCTGATCGACGTGCTGACTTTCGGCGCGCTGGCACGGCAACCCATGGTGGGCACGGCGGTTGCCGGCGCGGCCGAAGCCCAGGCTCCGATCACGCAGACGTATATCTCGCTGGGCACCCCGCTGGTTTCCCGCTCCCCTGTTTTGCAGGCCGTCGGCGAATCCATGGCGAATGCCGCGTTCGGCGATTCCTATGCCGCCATCGAAGCGCGGCCCGATGCGGCCATCGATCTGTTGTTTTCCGAATCGCGCGGACCGTTGTCCGCGTTGTTCATGCTCAGCTACTGGGGTGCGCCGCTGCTGCTGGTCCTGACGCTCGGGGCGTGGGTGTTCCGTTCGCGCCGCGCGCACCTGATCAAGAGCGTGCGCCGCTGATTCGCCGTCGTACCTCTTCACCGTAATTCACAAAACAACGACGCCGTTTGTGACCACGCACACTTGACATGGTGCGTCGCAGCGTGCGTGACGTATTCTGGACTGCTACGTTGTCGCGGCTTCGGTGTGAGGGCGCCGAAGCGACCGCGGCGGTGCGCGCTCACAACGTTTCTTCTAATTGCCACCGCAAGCACGTGTGAAGAAGGGGTCCGGCAGCAATTGCCGGACGGGGAGAGTGCGTTCGCGGGTTTTCGTGCGCAGTCGTCCCGCGCGCCGCCGCATGAGTGCGGCCGCGATTTCTTCCACCTGAGGGAGGTTGTGATGGCAAGCAAATTTCGTGTGAAAGCTCTCGTTGTTGCGTTGAGTCTGGCCGCTGCCGCGTCGGCGAATGCCGCCCCGGCGGCACAGGCGATCGCCCATGCCACGGTTCTGCGCAACGGCGACACCGTTGCGGGTGCACTGGCGATTTCGAAGCCGATGCACATCGTGATGGGACTCAATTTGCGCAACAAGGCGCAACTGGACGCGCTGATTTCCAAGCCCGGCTTCACCCCGCTCACCGGTGCACAGTTCCTGGCGCAGTATTCGCCGACCGCGGAACAGGCTCAGGCCGTGGCTGATTTCCTGAAGCAGTCGGGCTTCACCAACGTCGAGATCGCGCCGAACCGCCTGCTGGTTTCGGGCGATGCGACGGCCGGTGCCGTGCAGCGCGCGTTCCATACTTCGTTGGTCAGCGTGAAGACCCACGATGGCCGCGTGGCCTATGCGAACTCCAGCGATGCGTCCGTGCCGGATTCATTGCAGCCGATCGTCGCTTCGGTGCTCGGTTTGCAGACGGTGCACATCGCACACACCAATCACGTCGTGGCGCAGCCCTTCTCGGTGCACACCAACGCACAAACCTACGTCACCGGTTCCATGGTCGGCCACAATCCCAAGGATTTCGCGACCATTTATGGCGCGGGCAGCACGGCGACCGCCTCTACGGTGCCGGTCGGCGTGATCACCCAGGGCAGCATGACCAACGTCAAGAGCGACTTCTCGAAGTTCCTTTCGCAGAACGGCTATTCGAACATCCCGTTGAACATCGTGACGGTGAACGGTGGTGGCACCGACACCAGCGGCGATGGCGAGTGGGACCTCGATACGCAGGACATCGTAGGCATCAGCGGTGGCGTGCAGTCTCTGTACCTGTACGACACTCCGACGTTGTCGGATGCCGACCTGACCGCCGACTTCAACAAGGTCGTCAGCGACAACATCGTCAAGATCATCAACGTCTCGATCGGCGGTTGCGAAACCAGCGCCGAGGTCAGCGGTCTCGCGGAAGACGACAACATCTTCCAGCAGGCGGTCGCTCAGGGCCAGACCTTCTCGATCTCGACCGGCGACTCCGGCGCGGACGAGTGCGGCAATGGGGGCATCACGCCGTCCTGGCCGGCGAACTCGCAGTACGTGGTGGCGGTCAGCGGCACCGGCCTCTACACCAGCGGCACCACAACCTGGGGCGGCGAGGTGGTGTGGAACGAGCTGGCCAGCAATGAAGGTGCGACCGGCGGCAGCCCCAGCACGTACGAACCGCAGCCGAGCTGGCAGAACGGCGTCGGCCAGAATGCCGGCAATTCGCATCGCGGCCTGGGCGACATCGCGTTCGACGGCGATCCGAACTCCGGTGCGATCGTGATCGTGGACGGCGCCAACCAGCAGATCGGCGGCACCAGCCTGGCTTCGCCGTTGTTCGTGGGCGTGTGGGCGCGTGCGCTGGCCACCAAGTCCGGTTTGGGCTTCGCCGCGCCGCTGATCTATTCCGATGCGGCCAGCAACTACGCGGCCGACTTCCACGACGTCACCTCGGGCAACAACAACGGCGAGACCGCCGCGACCGGCTGGGATTACCCGACCGGCTTCGGCAGCGTGAACATCGCCAACTTCGTTTCGCATGTGACGGGCGGCAGCAGTGGCGGCGGCGGCGGTACGCCGTCTGCCAACTTCAGCTTCACCACGAGCGGGCTGACCGCGAACTTCACCGATACCTCCACGGATTCGGGCGGCACCATCGGCTCGCATTCCTGGACCTTCGGTGACGGCGGCACATCGACCGCGGCCAACCCGAGCCACACCTATGCGGCGGCGGGCACGTACAGCGTGACCGAGACCGTGACCGACAGCGCCGATGGCCAGCAGAGCTCGAAGACCGAGTCGGTGAGCGTCTCGAGCGGGGGCACGGTGACGCAGTTGCTCGGCAACCCGGGCTTCGAGACCGGTTCGGCTTCGCCGTGGACGATGAGCTCCGGCACGCTGTGCGACAGCTCGTGCGGTGAATCCCCGCACAGCGGAACGTATTACGCGTACCTGGACGGCTACGGCACCACGCACACGGACAACGTGTCGCAGACCGTGACCATTCCGAGCGGCAAGACCTCGGCCAAGCTGTCGTATTACCTGCACATCGACACCGCCGAGAATCCTTCGGGCAGCGCGTACGACCACCTGTATGTGCGGCTGTACACCACCTCCGGCACGCTGCTGAAGACGTTGGCGACGTATTCCAACCTCAACGCCAACACCGGGTACACGCTGCACACCAACGACGTGTCGGCCTACATCGGCCAGACCGTGGTGGTGAAGTTCACGGGCACGGAAGACTATTCATTGCAGACGTCGTTCGTGATCGACGACACCGCTTTGAACGTCCAGTAACACGATACTCCGGCGAGGCCGGTCAAACCGGCCTCGCCGATTCGATTTGGAGGAGGTGGGAAGGGATATCCCGCCTTATGCGCACGATGCGCTTTCATTTTCCACAACTCCACAATAGAGGGGTCCCATATGTATCAGTTCCGGAAGAACGCACTGACCGCCGCGCTGGCGCTTGCCTTTGCAGCGGGCTCGACCTTTGCCGCCGCTGCACCGTCTCCGCAAAGCGTGGCCGTCTCGCACGCCACCACTCTGGAGTCCGGAGACACCATCACGGGCGCGCTGCCGATGTCGCAGTCGCTGCACGTGACGCTCGCGCTCAACCTGCGCAACGAGGCGCAACTAGACGCAGCCATCAATCAGCATCACGTGATGTCCCCGCAGCAATTCCTGGCCGGCTATGCGCCCACCGCGGCGCAGGCGCAGTCCGTCGCGGACTTCCTGACCCAGTCAGGATTCCACAACGTGACGATCGCGCCGAACCGCCTGCTGGTGTCGGGCGATGCACCGGCGGGCCTGGTGCAGCGCGCGTTCAACACCCAGCTGGTTTCGGTGCGCACGCACGACGGTCGTGCGGCCTTTGCGAACAGCGCCGACGTGGCGATCCCTGCATCGCTGCACGGTTCGGTGAAGGCGGTGCTCGGACTGCAGTCGGTGCATGTGCCTCACCTGTTCAAGGGCGCAGGCAAGCCGGG
>JBQCHG010000027.1:0-26081 GCA_051954935.1 Rhodanobacteraceae bacterium | reverse complement strand
GGAGCAAGCCGGTCACGTCGAATCGAAGCCGGTGAAGCAACTCTACGATCCGGTGAAGGAGATGTTCCTGCCGGACCGCTTCATCAAGGGCGAATGCCCGAATTGCCATTCGAAGGACCAGTACGGTGATGCCTGCGAGGTTTGCGGCACGACCTACAACCCGACCGATCTCATCGAACCCTATTCGGTGGTCTCGGGCGCCAAGCCGGTCGAGAAGGAATCACTGCACTTTTTCGTGAAGCTCGCCGGCTTCACGGACCTGCTCCAGACGTGGTTGAAGGAGACGCAGGCCGCAGGCGGTCTGCAGTCCGAAGTGGTCAACAAGCTGCAGGAATGGTTCGCCGACGGCCTGCGCAGTTGGGACGTGTCGCGCGATGCGCCCTACTTCGGGTTCGAGATCCCCGGCCAACCCGGCAAGTACTTCTATGTGTGGGTGGACGCGCCGGTCGGGTACCTGGCCGCGTTCAAGGAACTCTGCGAGGGCGGACGAAGCGGACTGACATCGGTGGATTTCGAGCGCTTCACGCGCGTGGACGCCGACGACACCGAACTGGTGCACTTCATCGGCAAGGACATCATCTATTTCCACACGCTGTTCTGGCCCGCGATGCTGCATGGCGCGAAGCTGCGCATGCCTTCGGCGGTGAACGTGCACGGCTTCCTGACCGTGGACGGCGCCAAGATGTCCAAGTCGCGGGGCACCTTCATCAATGCGCGCACCTGGCTCGATCACCTGGATGCCGATTACCTGCGTTATTACCTGGCCTCGATGCTTGGACCGACGCTGGCCGACATCGATCTCGACCTGAAGGCATTCGAGGAGCGCGTCAATTCGCACCTGGTCGGCAAGTGGGTGAACATCGCCAGCCGCTGCGCCGGGTTCGTGCACAAACTCTTCGATGGCAAGCTGGCCGATGCGCTGCCGCAAGCCGAACGCGCGCGCTACGACGCTGCTGCGGAGAAGCTCGCCGGCTGCGCCGCGCTATTCGAGTCACGTGACTACGCAGCGGCGATGCGCTTGATCATGGAAGTCGCGGACGAGGCGAATGCATACGTCGCCGAGCATGCACCGTGGGTGCTTGCGAAGGACGAAAGCAGGCGCGACGAGTTGCACATCGTCTGCACGCTGTCGCTGAATTATTTCCGGCTGCTGACGATCTGGCTTGCGCCGGTGGTGCCGACAATCGCCGAGCGCGCGTTCGCGTTTCTCGGTTCTGTGTCGCAGCATTTCGAAGACGCGCGCACACCGCTGCTGGGCGTGCGCATCAACGCGTTCACCCCGCTGGCAACGCGCGTGGATCCCAAGAAGATCGAGGCGATGATCGAAGCTTCGAAGGAATCGTTGCAGCCAAGCGCAAAGTCAGCAACAACACCCTCTCCTCAACCTCTTCCCCGCCATGGGGGAGGAGCTCAAAACAAGAGCCCTTCGATGGACCACAAGACAATCTCCGCCGCGCAACCCGCAGCTGCCGGCCCAGGGTCATCGGCCACAGCCAATATCTCCATCGACGACTTCGCCAGGCTTGATCTGCGCATCGGCAAAGTGCTGGTATGCGAGCCTGTGGAAGGGTCGGACAAGCTGCTGCGATTCGAACTGGATGCGGGCGAACTCGGCAAGCGGCAGATCTTCTCCGGCATCAAGGCCGCGTACCAGGAACCGCAAAAGCTGGTCGGACGCAACGTGGTGTTCATCGCGAACCTTGCGCCGCGCAAGATGCGCTTCGGCGTGTCGGAAGGAATGATCCTTTCCGCCGGCAGCGGCGGCGCCGATCTGTTTCTCCTGGATGTCGACCAGGGCGCGCAGGCGGGCATGCCGGTGAAGTGAGGTCCGAAAGGATGTTCACGCGTTCATAAGGCGCGCTGGCTAGGATGATCGCAAGGCGATCTTCCCGGCCACAGGAGCGTGCCATGAACAGTCACTGGGGCTTCTTCAAGGACGGCGACACTTCGTTGGGGATTTTCTACCCGCGCCATTACATCGTCGCCGGATACCGCAATCTCGCCGACGCGGAAGCGGCCGAAGCCGCCTTTCGCAACGCCGGCACACCGCCGGAAGACGTGCGCGCAGCCACCGGTGAATTCGTCACCGGGCAGCTGGAATCCCGACACGGCGCCAACTGGCTGGAGCGCATGGAGCAGCGGCTGGTGGAGTTCGCCGGCACCGAGAGCGGCTACATCCGCGAGGACGCCGATCTCGCGCGCGATGGCGGAGCTTTCCTGTTCGTGTACGCGCCGGACGATGCGCGTGCAAGCCAGGCCAGGCGCGTGTTCGCGCAAACCCACCCTGCTTTCGCGCGGCGGTACCTCGACGTCGCCATCGAGCGGATCGTGGAGAACCCGAAGGCGCATTGAAGGTATGATCCCGCCCGGCCTACGAGGGGAGCGGGACCATGAAACTTCCGATGCTGGCGAGTGGCCTGATGATGGCGGCCGCGGCAACTGCGGCTGTGCCGGCGCAAAAGGCCGCGAACGCTCCCACCATGCAACGGGTGCTGGATGCATCCAGGCCATCCGACTGGCGCCCGCTCGACCCGGACGACACGCTGTACATGGATCTGCCGAAGGGTCGCGTGGTCATCGAACTCGATCCCACCTATGCGCCACTGCATGCGAAGAACATCCGCACGCTCGCGCATGAGCACTACTGGGACGGCCTTGCGATCCTGCGCGTGCAAGACAATTTCGTCGTGCAATGGGGAGACCCGCAAGCGGAAAGCCCGCATCCCACGCACAAAACATCCATCGGTTCGGCGAAGAGTACCGTACCAGCGGAATTCGAGCGGGACCTGGATCCGACGCTGCCCTATACCTTGCTGCCCGACGGCGATGTGTATGCACCACACGTTGGTTTCAGCAACGGCTTTCCAGTCGCCCTCGACCCAAAAGCAGGCAAGACCTGGTTGACGCACTGCTACGGGATGGTCGGTGCCGGCCGTGACAACGCGCCGGATTCGGGGCCGGGCACCGAACTTTACGTCGTGATCGGACAGGCGCCTCGGCAACTGGATCGCAACATCGCGCTGGTCGGCCGCGTGGTGAAAGGCATGGAACTGCTCTCGTCTTTGCCACGCGGCGGCGGCGCGATGGGCTTCTACGACAAGCCCGCGCAGGATACGCCGATCCTGCGCGTCCGGCTTGCTTCCGATGTTCCACCCGCGCAACGCATGCACCTGGAAGTGCTGCGCACCGACACGCCGACTTTCGCCGCGCTGGTCGAATCGCGTCGCAACCGTTCCGATGCCTGGTACCTGCACAAGGCCGGCAAGATCGACCTGTGCAACGTGCCGTTGCCGGTGCGGGAAGTTCCGCCTGCAGGCGGCAAGCGCAATTGACTTTGCCCGTCATGCCGGCGTAGGCCGCTGCACGACATCCATGTGTTTTTCCGCGCCGTCCCACGGCGCGGGTTACTTTCCTTTCGGAAAGCAACCAAAGCCATTGGCGCCGGGCATGACGGCGCCGGTGAACTCACTTCGCACGGCCATCCATGGCCTGCTCTTCTGCGAGTCAGAGCGTCTGCGCTTTGAACGTATCGCAATCGGCGATGTTGCCGGACCGGAATCCGGCCTTGAACCAGTGCACGCGCTGAGCGGAAGTGCCGTGGGTGAAGGAATCGGGTACCACGGTGCCCTGCGACTCGCGTTGCAGGGTGTCGTCGCCGATCTGACTCGCGGCATTCAACGCGCTCTCGACATCGCCGGGCTGCAACCATTGCAACTGCCGCTGCGACTGATTGGCCCACACGCCGGCGAAGCAGTCGGCCTGCAGTTCCAGCCGCACCGATAATCCGTTCGCACCCTGCATCGGCGCGCCGCGGTCGTGCGCCTGCTGTTCGGCATCCATGATGCCGAGCTGGTCCTGCACGTGATGGCCGACCTCGTGCGCGATCACGTACGCGCGCGCGAAATCGCTGTCGGAATGGAATCGCGTGGCGAGCTCCTGGAAGAAATCCAGATCGAGGTAAACGCGCTGGTCGCCAGGACAGTAGAACGGTCCCACCGCTGCCGAGGCGCCACCGCATGCGGTGCTGACCTCGCCGCGGAACAGCACCAGCTTCGGATCCGCGTACTGCCTGCCCATCCGCTGGAAGTAGGCGGTCCATACGTCCTCGGTGCTGCCGAGGATGTGCTTGACGAACTGCACCTGCGGATCGTTGCTGTCGACCGGTTCGGTTTGCGCCGGCGTGTTCCCCGCCCCGCCGCTGCCCGCCAGCAGGCCGAAGATCAACCCGCGCGTCTGCGGAAAGATGATCGCGATCAGGATTGCGATGACGGTGCCGCCGAAACCGAGATGGATCGGCCCAAGGCCGAAGCCGCCACCACCCCCGGTGTCCTGTTCCACATTGCTGCTCGAACGGCTTTTGTTCCAGAGCATCGCTCGTTCCTTAGGTTCTGTCGCGGCGCGCCTACTGTGCGCGCGCCTTGGACAGTCTGCAATCCGGAAGATAAACGCCGCATGCAGTGGATACATCTCCGAAGACCGGCTCGTGTAACCTGAAGGCAGGTGCGCAGGAAGCGTGACATGGGCGTCATCAGGAAGACACTCATCTGGTTCGCCGGGATAGTGCTCGCGTTGATCGTGATCGCGATCCTGTTCATCGCGCTGTTCAACTGGAATCGCGCGCGGCCGCTGATCAACGACAAGGTCAGCGCGGCGATCGGCCGGCCTTTCGCGATCAACGGCGATCTCTCCGTGCATTGGGCGCGCAATCCCGACGCGGGCGGAATCTCGGCATGGGTGCCCTGGCCACGCTTCACCGCGCATGACGTCAGCGTGACCAATCCGGACTGGGCGAAGAGGAAGCAGTTCGCCACGCTCGAACAGATCCAGTTCAGCCTCTCGCCCCTGGCGCTGATCGGCCACACCGTCGACATCTCCACGCTGAAGCTCACGCAACCGAACGTGGACATCGAACGCGATGCCTCGGGTCGCGCCAACTGGCAGTTCGCGCTCGGCCGGTCGCCTGGAAGCTGGAAGCTGACCCTGGGCGACGTGGTGTTCGATCGCGGCCGGATGCGCGTGGACGATGACGTGCTCGATCTGCACCTGGACGTGACGGTGGAGCCGCTCGGCCAACCGATTCCCTTCGGCCGATTGCTTGCAAGCCATGCAGCCGGCAACGCCCCGCCGCACACTGACCAGACCTATCACTTCGGCTGGATCGCACGCGGCACCTGGCGCGACGCGATCGCACACGGCAGCGGCAGGATCGGCAGCGTGCTCGCGGTGCGGAATGCAACGATGCCGTTCCCGCTGGAGGCCGACCTGCAATTGCGCGACCTGCACATCGCGCTGGAAGGCACGCTGACCGATCCCGCGCACCTGGCCGCGCTGAACCTGCACCTCAAGATGTCCGGCGCCAACATGGCGCACTTGTATCCGCTCACGGGCGTGATCCTGCCCGATACGCCGCCGTTTTCCACCGACGGCCACCTCACCGGCAACCTCCATCCCGGCGATAGCGTGTTCCACTACGAGGACTTCCACGGCAAGGTCGGCCTGAGCGACTTGCAGGGCACGGTGATGTTCACCACCGCGCCGCCGCGACCGAAGCTCACCGGCACGATCCGTTCCGAGCGGCTGCGGCTTTCCGACCTCGCGCCACTGGTCGGCGCGGGCAGCACGGTAAAGAGCGGCGTCTCCGTACGGCAGCCGCCGGACAAGGTGCTTCCGGTGGCGCCGTTCCTGCCCGACCTCTGGAAAGGCATGGATGCCGACGTGCACTTCGCCGGGCGGCACATCGTGCGCAAGGCGCAACTGCCGATCAGCAACCTGTCCACGCACCTCGTCATGGACGATGGCGTGCTCATCCTCGATCCGCTGCGCTTCGGGGTGGCCGGCGGCGACCTCGATTCGAACATCCGCCTCGACGGTTCGGCTAGTCCGATGAAGGGCCGGATGAGGATCTCGCTGCGCGGCGTGGAGTTGAAGAAGCTGTTTCCGACGGTGGCGCTGATGAAGACCAGCCTGGGCGAGATCGACGGTGAGGCTGCGTTGTCGGGCACCGGCAACTCGGTCGCCGCGCTGATGGGCTCGTCCGACGGCGAGGTCAGGCTGCTGGTGGATGGCGGCGCGGTCAGCAAGCTGCTGCTCGAGGAGGCCGGCCTGAACATCGGCAACATCATCGTGACCAAGCTGTTCGGCGATCAACCGGTGAGGATCAATTGCGTCGCAGCGGATTTCGATGCACGCGATGGCGAATGGCGCTCGACGGTGTTCCTGTTCGACACCGACACCACGACCATCAACATAGACGGCAGCATCAATCTCGCCAGCGAGCGGCTCGACCTGACGCTGCACCCGCAGAGCAAGGGGGTACGCGTGCTGTCGCTGCGCTCGCCGCTCTATGTGCGGGGCACGCTCAAGCATCCGGATGCAGGCGTGGAGAAGGGGCCGCTGCTCGCCCGCGCCACCGGCGCCGCGGTGCTCGGAGCCGTAGCCGCGCCATTGACCGCATTGGCCGCGCTGATCGCACCGAGCCATGAAAACAACAACCGCTGCGCGGCGCTGATCGCGCAGATGCGCCAGCCGCCCAAGGCGCCGCCGCCGAAGAAATAAGTTGCCGAACCGGAGTGGCATCTCACGCTCGCCGTCACGAGAACCGGGGCTTCCGCTTGCTATGCTTCCGCGATTCCGGCCTCCGATCGCGTTCCCATGACTCCCCACGCCAAGGCGCAATGGCAAATCCACTTCTGCGTGGTGCTGTGGGGCTTCACCGCCATCCTCGGCCGGGCGATCACGCTGCCGGCGATCTCGCTGGTGTGGTGGCGCATGTTGATGGTGACCGCTGCGCTCCTGCTCGCGCCGCGTGTGTGGCGCGGATTGCGCCTGCTCACGCCGAAGCTGGCCGCGGTTTACGCCGGCATCGGCGTGGTGGTGGCGCTGCACTGGCTCACTTTCTATGGAGCGATCAAGCTCGCCAATGCATCGGTTGCGGCGACCTGCATCGCGCTGGCGCCGGTATTCCTGGCGCTAGTCGAGCCCTGGATCGCGCGCCGGCCCTTCGACATCCGCGAACTGCTGCTCGGCGTTGCGGTCGTTCCCGGCGTGGCGCTGGTGGTCGGCGGCGTGCCGAGCTCTATGAGGCTCGGCATCGCGGTAGGGGTGGTATCGGCGCTGTTCGTCGCCTGCTTCGGCGCGCTCAACAAGCGCATGGTGGAACATGCCGACCCGCTCACCGTCACCTGCGTGGAGCTGGGTTCCGGCGCACTGTTCCTGACCCTGATCACGCCGTGGCTACCGCATAGCGGGGCGGCCTTCGTCTGGCCCAGCACGCACGATGCGATCCTGCTGCTGACGCTGGCGCTCGCGTGCACCCTGCTGCCGTTCGCGCTGTCGCTGGTCGCGCTGCGGCACCTCAGCGCCTTCAACGCGCAACTCGCGGTGAATCTCGAGCCCGTGTATGCGATCGTGCTGGCGATCCTGCTGCTGGGCGAGCAGCGGCAACTCGACGGCTGGTTTTATCTGGGCGTGGTGGTGATCCTGGGCGCGGTGTTCGCGCATCCACTGCTCACCCGCCGGCCGATGAAGTCACCGCAACCGGAGATCCTCGGCACCGCCGAATCCAAGGCGCTCGACTGATGAATCGCCAATCGCCCACCACCGGACTGCACGTCGTCCCGGCCTTGCGCATGGAGGGCGCGCAGCGCGGCGAGGCGCTGGATCAGGTCATCGAGGAAACGCCGGTGGCGATGCTCTACAACGGCATCTCCTACGCGGTGATGATGGCCACGCCCTGCGACCTGGAAGACTTCGCGCTGGGTTTTGCGCTGAGCGAGGGCGTGGTCGAGCGCGCGGGCGAGTTCGAACTGGTGGACTGCCTGCGCACCGCACACGGTATTTCCTTGCAGGTGCTGATCCCGCAGGCGCGGCTGGACGCGCTGGAGCAGCGCAAGCGCAACCTCGCCGGCCGCAGCGGCTGCGGGCTGTGCGGCGTGGAATCCCTGCAGGAAGCGGTGCGGCCGGTACGGCGCGTCGAATCCGCTGCGCGCTTCGAAACGGCGATGATCCGGCGCGGCCTGCACGAACTTGCCGAGCGGCAGCCGTTGAACCATGCCAGTGGCGGCGTGCACGCGGCCGGCTACGTTTACGCAGGAGGGATCGTGGTACGCGAGGACGTCGGCCGCCACAACGCGCTCGACAAGCTCATCGGCGCGCTGGCACGGGAAACGGACACGCGCGCTTCCGCGGCATGGCGCAACGGCGACGGGTTGCTCGCGATCACGTCACGCGCGTCCTACGAAATCGTGCACAAGGCCGCGAGTGCGGGCATCGCGATGATCGCGGCGATCTCCGCGCCGACCTCGCTGGCGATCGAGCTGGCCGAACGCGCCGGCATCACCCTGATTGGCTTCGCACGCGGCGAGGGGATGAACGTGTATACGCACCCGCAGCGGCTTCTGTAGGAACGCGTCTGCGCGCGACCGGACGGAGTGCTTCTCGCTGACGCCATCTTCTCCTGTCGCGCGCAGGCGCGCTTCTACACGGGACAGGCTCAGCTCCGCGCCGCCTTCTTCGCCTGCTTCTCGGCGCGCTTTTCCTTCAAGGTCTTTTCCGGCTTCTTCTTGGCTTCCTTTTTCTGTTTTTCCATGCCCTTGCTCATGGTGTGCTCCTCAAGGCGTGATCGGCGCAACTCGGCCGCGCACGCAACTTGCGACGGCGCGCGCCAAAAAGCAAGCCCTTGCACCTCTGAAGAACCGTAGCGAGCGATGGCGACGTGTCGTTTTGAATCAGGCGCGACGCCGGAGCGCAGGCACCGGAATGTACAGGCGGTACATGAGGGCAAACCCGAGCGCTCACGCGATGCGTTGAATCGCATCGCGTGCCCGGCTGAGCGACCGGCCAAGGATGGCCGGGCCGGCGCCCAGCACCATGGATGGTTGCTTGCATGGTACCTGCACCGCCGGCGCGCAAGATGCCGAGCGCAGCAGGTCATGCAGGGGTTCAAGCCAGCCGCGCGTCCATGCTGATGTTTGCCTTCAGCACCTTCGAAACCGGACAACCCTGCTCGGCCTGCCGGGCGATGCGCTGAAACATCGCATCATCCGCGCCCGGAATGCGTGCGACCACCTGCAGGTGCGAGCTTGAAATCTCGAAGCCCTCGCCGACCTTGTCCAGCGACACGGTTGCACTGGTCTCGATGGATTCCGGCTTGAGGCCCTCGGTGCCGAGCAGCAGCGACAGCGCCATCGAGAAGCAGGCCGCGTGCGCGGCGGCGATCAGCTCTTCCGGATTGGTGCCGGAATCGCCCTCGAAGCGCGACCCCACCGAGTAACCGGCATCCTTCAACGCACCGCTGGCGGTGGAGATCGAACCGCGGCCGTCCTTGAAGCCACCCTTCCAGACCGCGGAGCCCTTGCTTTGCATGGCGCGCTCCTGTCGAACATCGCGAAGCAAGCCCGTAGACTGCGGATCCCGCGGTCAATGTGCCGTGAGCGCAACAGCGCACGCCAACGAGCCTCCACATGCCCGACACCGTTTCCCACGCCGATCATCCGATGCTGGTGATCATGGGCGTGTCCGGTTCCGGCAAGACCACGGTCGGGAGAGCTCTGGCGGCCCGGCTGGGATGGGCCTACACGGAAGGCGACGATTTCCACCCGCAGACGAACCTGGACAAGATGCGCGCAGGACAGCCGCTCGACGATGCCGATCGCCTGCCATGGCTGGCCGCCATTGCGGACTGGGCGGATGCCGAGGCGGAAGCGGGCCGCCCCGGCGTGATCGGCTGCTCCGCGTTGAAGCGCCGCTATCGCGACTTCCTGCGCGATGGCCGTCCACAGGTGCGGTTCCTGTACCTGCGCGTGCCGCGCGAAACGCTGCAGCGGCGACTCGAGACGCGCCACCACGAGTACATGCCCGCCTCGCTGCTGGACAGCCAGCTCGCCACCCTGGAGGAGCCTTCGAACGATGAACCGCAAACCGTCACCGTGGATGCTGGCGATGCAGTGGATGCAACGGTCGCCGCGCTGGTGCACCATCTTGCGACCAAGCACCTGATCGAGGAGAACCGCATGACTTCGCCCGCCGGCAACACCATCGCCACGATCATTCCAAGCCTGCGCTATCGCGACGCGCCCGCCGCCATCGAATGGCTGTGCAAGGCGTTCGGTTTCGAGAAGCACGCGGTGTACGCGGAAGGCGGTATCGTGCATCACGCGCAGCTCGCGTTTGGCAAAGGCATGGTGATGCTGGGCTCGGCGGACAACCGGAGCGCCTGGGGCAAGCGCATGGTGCAGCCGGATGAAATCGGCGGCCGCCAGACGCAGGCCTGCTACGTGGTGGTGTCCGATTGCGCGGCGCATTACGCGCGCGCCAAGGCCGCGGGCGCGCAGATCGTGGATGAACTGGAAGCCAAGGATTACGGCGGCAGCGGTTATTCCTGCCGCGATCCCGAAGGCCACCTGTGGTCGTTCGGCGATTACGACCCCTGGGCGGATCACGCCGCATGAAACCAGCAGATCCTCCCATCGCCGACGAGCTCGCCGGTGCGCGCGCGCAAAACATCCGCATCGGCATCGGCGGCTGGAACTTCGCACCCTGGCGCGACAACTTCTATCCGAAGGGATTGCCACAGCGGCGCGAGCTGGAATTCGCCAGCCGACGCGTGACCTCGATCGAGATCAACAGTACCTTCTATCGCGCGCAGAAGGCGTCCGTGTACGCCAAGTGGCGCGACGAAACGCCACCCGGTTTCGTGTTCTCGCTGAAGGCGCCGCGGCAGGTCGCGGAAGTGCGCAAGCTCGCGGGCGCGGGCGCACTGGTGCGCGGGTTCGTGTTCGGCGGGCTGGATGCGTTCGAGGACAAGCTGGGGCCCATCGTCTGGCAGTTCCCGCCCTCGCGCACGTTCCAGCGTGACGACTTCGCGGCGTTCCTGAATCTCCTGCCGAGCGAAATGAACGGCCGCGCCTTGCGGCACGTGCTGGAGGTGCGGAACCGGAGTTTCCTCTGCGCCGAATACCTGGAGCTGGCGCGCTCACACCGCTTCCCCAGCGTGTTCACCGATTCCGACGAGTACCCGGGCTTCGCCGACCTCACCGGCGATTTCGTGTATGCGCGGCTGATGCGCAGCCGCGCATCCGAACCCGACGGTTATGCAGCAAAGGATCTGGACGCGTGGGCCGGGCGTGCGCGCTCGTGGGCCAACGGCGGCGAGCCGGATGACCTGCCTCGCGTGGAGCCACGGGCCGCCGCGCATTCATCCGGCCCGCGGCACGTGTTCCTGTATTTCATCAGCAGTGCCAAGGCGCGCAATCCCGCCGCGGCGATGGCGCTGCTGCAAAGGCTGTACGCATGAAGCATTTTCTCGCCGCGCTGCTGGCCTCCTGCCTGCTCGCGGGCTGTGCTTCGGTTTCGGTGCATGGCAATGCATCGCTCGCCGAGCGCATCGATGCCTTCGTCGCGCAGCCGCGCTTCGCGCATGCGCACTTCGGAATCAGCGTGGTTTCGCTGGATACCGGCAGGACGCTCTACGCACACGATGCCGACAAGCTGTTCGCGCCGGCATCCAACGCGAAGTTGTACACGGCGGCGCTCGCGCTTTCCGATCTCGCCGGTGCGCAAATCGGCACCACGCTGTATGCGACGACAACCGCCCAACCCGACGGCACCTTGAACGGCGATCTGATCCTCTACGGCGGCGGCGATCCGTCGCTGGGTGATCCCGGCGTATCGCCGGATTGGGCGGATCGGCTGGCGCAGGCGCTGGCCAACCAGGGCGTGCGCCACGTGCACGGCGACCTGGTCGCGGATGCCACCTATTTCCAGGGTCCGCCTCTCGGCAGCGGCTGGGAAGCGGATGACCTGCAAGCCGGGTACGGCGCGCCTGCATCCGCGCTGAGCATGCAGGAGAATGTCGCGCGCGTGCAGGTGACGCGCGCGGACGGTCGCTGCTGCGCGGTGGCCATCCAGCCTGACGATGCAGGACTGCGCATGGTCAACCTGACGCGCGATGAAAATGACGACCGCGACACGTTCGTTCTCTATCGCCCGCCCGGATCGGACATCCTGTACGCGAGCGGCAGCCTGCCGGCTGGCGTGCAGAGGCGGACGCTGGCTGTTTCGGTGCCGGATCCCGCGCTGTTCGCAGGCAATCTCCTGCGCGATACGCTGACGCGACACGGTATCGAGCTCGACGGCCAGGTGCGCGCGCTGTACTGGCCGCAAGCGACCTGGGAAATGGTCCATGAGGCCGGGATGCGTGCGATCGGCCAGGTCCCTGCGCCGCCGCTGCCGGACCTGATCCGCCACATGCTGAAGGATTCCGACAATCTTTACGCGCAGGTCCTGCTGCAGCAGGTCGGAGTACGCACCGCGTACGCCCGGACCTGTGCGGATCGCGCCGAGCCGCCGCTGACGAGCGAGGACTGGGGGCTGTGCGCGATGCGCGCAATGCTCGCCCGCATCGGCATTCCGAACGACGATGCCACGTTCGAGGAAGGCAGCGGCTTGTCACGCAAGGACCTGGTCACGCCCGCCGCGACGACGACGTTGCTTGCGTGGGCCGCAAGGCAGCCGTTCGCGAACGCCTTCGAAACCGCTTTGCCGATCGCCGGCGTGGACGGCACGCTGGAACATCGTTTCGTCGGGACACCGGCGGCCAACGACCTGCGCGCCAAGACCGGCACGCTGACGCACGTGTATGCGCTGTCGGGCTACGTGACCGATGCCCGCGGCGAACATCTCGCCTTTTCGCTGATGCTCGATCATTACCAGCGCCCGACCGATGCCCTCGGACGCAACATCCCGCCCTCGCCCACCGCTGACCTCGACGCGATTGCCACGATGATCGCCGGCGCTGTCCATTGACCCGCCACACAGCCAGATCGGGCAATGCCGGTTTGGCGGCGCGGTACATGCTTGTTATGGTGCGCAACTTTCATCGGTATTCGAGGCGGAGATGACACCACGCATCGGATCGACCGTGGGGCTGGCGAATGCACGGCGCTGGCGCGCCGGCCTGCAGCGCCTGCACGTGTTGCTGGGCGGGCGCTACTGGTTCCCGCACGTGCCGCTGGCGATCCTGCTCGGCATCGGCGGCATCGTGTTGCTGGAATGGGACACCGGCGCGCGCTGGCACCAGCTCGCGCTCGAAATCGCAGCCGGCAACCTGCGCATCGCGCCACGCCTGCTGCCGCGGCTGCTGATCGGCGTTGGCATGCTGACCATGGCACTGGGCTTGCTGCTGCGCTCGCGCCTGGCCTGGAGCATGTCCCTGCTGCTGGCCGCGACCGCGGTGGTGAGCGCATTCTTCGGTGGCGGCGCACACGAGGCAGTGCTGCTGGGCTATTTTGCGCTGCTGCTGGCGCTGTTGCTCACCGCATGGCGCCAGTTCGACCGTTCCAGCATCACCGGCAGCACGCTGTTCGCGCTGACCTCGGTGATCATGCTGCTGCTTTACGCGACCTTCGGCGCCTATTACCTCGGCGCTGAGTTCAAGCCGCCGATCACCGACCTGATCACGGCGTTGTACTGGGGCATGGTCACCATGAGCACGGTCGGCTATGGCGACATCACGCCGCAGACCCCCGAAGCCAAGCTGTTCACGGTTTCGGTGATCGTGCTGGGCGTGGCGGTGTTCGCCACTTCGCTGACCGCGGTAATCGCGCCCATGGTCAGCCGTAGCCTGCAGCGGATCGTCAACCGCAAGGGAGCACGCATGAAACGCGAAAACCATTTCGTGGTGATCGGCAATACGCCGCTCGCCTTCAACACCTGGAGCGAACTGAACCGGCGCGGCCTGCCTTGCACCCGCCTGTTCCGCGTCGCGCCGGAGGGCGAACCCCCGAGGGATTGGGACGTGGTGGTCGGCGATCCCGGCAATATCGAGGTGCTGCGCGAGGCCGGGGCGCATCGCGCGCAGGCGGTCCTGGCGATGCTGGACGACGATTCCGAGAACGCCTTCATCGTGCTGGCCGTGCGCGAGCTCGGCGGCGACGCGCGCACGATCGCAGCGGTCAACGATGCGCGGCATCTGGCGCGGGTGAAGCTGGCGCAGCCGGACGTGGTCATCGCGCCCCAGGTGCTGGGCGGCGAACTGACCGCGATGCTGCTGGCCGGCGAGCAGGTCACGTCCGATTTCGTGATGAACCGCGTGTTCCAGCAAGACCACGCGCCTGCGGCCAAGCCGGTCTCCTGATCACGAGGAACACTCCAGCCGCGTAAGCTGCACCCGATCGCGCCGGTCTGATGGGAGGAACCCGCTCTTGCAGGTGCGACATGGTCCGCTCCCCCATTCATCCGATTCTGCTGGCCGGCCTGCTCGCCCTGCTCTCGTTGACGGCGTGCAGCCCGCCCGCCCTGAGCGATGAAGCTCGTGCGGTGCCGGCACCGGAACTCGACGCGCCGCTCGCTTCGAAGCCCGGCGCGCAGACCGCGGTGTTCGCCGGCGGCTGCTTCTGGGGCATGCAGTGGGTATTCGAGCACGTGAGGGGCGTGACCAACGTGACCGCCGGCTACTCCGGTGGCGCTTCGGACACGGCGCGTTACGAGCGCGTCAGCGAGGGCGATACCGGGCACGCCGAATCGGTGCAGGTCAGCTTCGATCCTTCACGCGTGAGTTACGGTGAATTGCTGCGCGTGTATTTCTCGGTGGCGACTGACCCGACCGAGTTGAACCGGCAGGGTCCGGATGTCGGCACACAGTACCGCGGCGTCATCTTCTATGCCGACCCGCAGCAACGAAGGATCGCGCAAGCCTACATCGCGCAGCTCACGTCGGCGAAGGTCTACGCCGCGCCGATCGTGACGCAAGTGGCGCCTTTCAAGGCGTTCTACCCTGCCGAGGACTATCACCAGGATTACGCACGGCTCAACCCGGACGCGCCCTACATCGCGATCAACGATGCGCCCAAGGTCGCGCGCCTGGCGCAGCTGCTGCCGGCCTTGTACCGCGCGCGGCCGATCGTCCATCAATCCTCCTCGCGGGCAATCGCGATATCGGTCCTGTAGCCGGACCATCGGCTGTCGGTCGGTCGGTTCCGATTGCCGCGTCCTGCCACGGAATCATCTACTCCGCCCTCAGAACGAATTCTTGACGACGACTTTGCGGTTCCGGAAAACGGGATCCAGAACGCCTTTTTTGTTCAGCGCATCGCAAGGCGCGCGGTGCTCAACTAGACGGACGTGTTGTCGTCTGCTGCGGATTCTTCCCGTGTATATCCTGCGACTCTACTTTCGCGCGCTCGGCCTGCTCGCGCCCGAGCGCGTGCTCGCGATGGTGCTCGCGCTTGGCAACCTGTTGCTGGCCGGCGTGCTGTTCGTGGAACCGATGCTGTTCGGCCGCGTGGTGGATGCGCTCAGCTCCAACAGCGGTCGCGCGCCATGGCTGATCGGCGCATGGGCCGCGGCGGGCTTCGTCGGCGTCGTGATCGGCGTGCTGGTTTCGCTGCACGCGGATCGCATGGCGCACCGGCGCCGCTGGGCGGCGATCCGCCGCTTCTTCGAGCACGCGATCACCCTGCCGCTGTCATTCCACAGCGTGCATCACACCGGAAAGTTGATGCGGGTGATGCACGCGGGCGCCGAAAGCCTGTTCGCGTTGTGGCTCGGCTTCTTCCGCGACCAGTTGACCACCGTGCTCTCGCTGCTGGTGCTGCTGCCGATCGCGTTCACCATGAGCTGGCAGCTCGCGCTGCTGATGGTGGCCCTGTTGGTGTGCTTCGCGACGTTCAACGGCATCGCCATCCGGCGCACGCGCGCGGCGCAGACGGCCGTCCAGCAGTTCTATCACGACATTTCCACGCGCGCCGACGATGTGCTCGGCAATGTCGCGGTGGTGCAGAGCTTCACCCGCACCCAGGAGGAAGCGCGCGGCCTGCGCGAGATGATGGCCCGCGCGCTGGCCGCGCAATACCCGGTACTCAACGGCTGGGCCACATTGTCGGTGTTCACGCGCGCGGCCAGCACGCTCACCGTGGTGGCGATTTTTGCGCTTGGAACGGCGCTGCACGTGCACGGCAAGATCTCGGTCGGCGGCATCGTCAGCTTCGTCGGCTTCTCGCTGATGTTGATCGGACGCCTGGAACAATTCGCCAGCTTCATCTCCAACCTGTTCTTCCAGTCACAGGCGCTGGACGACTTCTTCGAGGTGCTGGACACCAAGCCCACCATCAAGGCGGAGCCGGATGCGCCGATGCTGCCGCGCGTGCGCGGCGAGGTATCGTTCGAACACGTCAACTTCGGCTACAACGGCAGCGGCCGGCCGGCCGTGCACGATCTGAGCTTCCAGGTCGCGCCGGGCATGAAGGTTGCGCTGGTGGGGCCAACGGGCGCGGGCAAGAGCACGGCGATGGGCCTGCTCTACCGCGCGCACGATCCGGAGGGCGGGCGCATCATGATTGACGGCTACGACATCCGCGAGGTGAACCTGGATTCGCTGCGCAAGAATATCGCCGTGGTGTTCCAGGAATCCGGCCTGCTCCACCGCACGATCGAGGAGAACCTGAAGATCGGCAATCCGGAAGCGGATGCCGCCGCGCTGGAAGCCGCCGCGCGCGCGGCCGAAGCGCACGAATTCATCGCCGAGAAGCCGGAAGCCTATGCCACTCACGTCTCCGAGCGCGGCAGTTCGCTTTCCGGCGGCGAACGCCAGCGCCTGGCGATCGCGCGCGCGATGTTGAAGGATGCGCCGATCCTGATCCTGGACGAAGCAACGAGCGCGCTGGACAACGCCACCGAGCGGCGCATCCAGCGCGCGTTCGACGCACTCTCGCGCGATCGCACCACCTTCATCATCGCGCACCGGCTCTCGACCGTGCGCAACGCCGACCTGATCCTGGTGCTGGAGCATGGCCGCCTGGTTGAGCGCGGTCGCTTCGACGAACTGGTCGCCCGCGGCGGACTGTTCGCGCGGTTGGCATCGCAGGGCGAGTTCACGAATGCGGGCAGCGTGCCGCCGATGGACCGGGCGGCTTGATAAGCCCCTCTCCCAGCGGGAGAGGGGTTGGGGTGAGGGTTCGGAGAATTCCACGTCAATACGCTTCCAGTCGCGAAGAGCCGGACCCTCATCCGGCGCTTCGCGCCACCATGGAGCTCTTGGCCATGGATGGCGGTCTCCCCGGAGGGGGAAGGAAAAACCTACTTCAGCATCGCCGTCAGCTTATCCAACTGCTCGCGATAGCCGTCCAGCACCCTGGCGGTGATCGTGGCGTACTTGTTGGCTTCGTCCCAGTGCCGCGCTTCCAGCGCCTCGCGCACGCCCGGCACCGTCTTGACGCCGTAGCCGGTCAACATGCCCGGCGCGTAGATCATGTGCTTGAACCACTCGCGTCCCGGCAGGCCATCCTTGTCGGTGAGCGACTGCTCCATCCGCCCCATCAGTGCATTGATCTTGTGCAACTGGCTGGCCGGGATCTGCAGCCCGCTCGCTGCGCGCGCGTTGTACGCGGACTCGTACGCCTCGGCACTCCGCTTCAGCGCCTGGGCGGCCTGGTCCAGCGGCTTCAGGTCGATGTTCGGCATGTCCGAATCGCGCTCGGGCGGCGCCACCGGCCGGGTCGGGTCGGAATCCAGCTCGTAGGCATGCATGGCGAGCAGCTTGTGTTGCGCTTCGGTGGCCTTGCGCGTGTTGTCCACCAGTTTGTGCAGCTCGCCCATGTAGCGATCCAGCGTGTCGGAAAAATCACCGAACCGCATCGGCAGCACTTCCGCATTGGCGGTGCGCAGCACGATGTGCCCGGCGACCTGTGCCAGCGCGACGCCGTACTTGAAATCCGGATCGCCGAAGCGGATGTAGTGGTCGAACGAGTCGTAGCGCGAGTGGTAGATGCCGGCGTCGTCGTCCTCGCCGCCGAAACCGAGGTTGAGCGACGCGATGCCGAGATGCTCGAGGAACGCACTGTAATCGGAGCCCGATCCCAACGCCTGGATCGGCACGTCACCGCCCTTCTCCGCGATCTTCGCGAACTCTTTCATCTCCGGGCTTGCGTTCTTTTCGTTGCCGCCGACCATCATTCGCGCGCGCAGACGCTCCAGCACGCTGACGTTCTTCTCCGGATCATTCACGCCGCCCGCGACCTGGTTGACCAGGTGCTGCAGCGAGTGGCTGCCGCCGGCATCGAGGTAACCGCGCGCGTTGGTGTCGGAGTTGAGATACAACACCGCCTTGTCCTGCAGTTCCTTTGCATGCGTCTCGGCCCATTCGGTGGAACCGAGCAGGCCGGGCTCCTCACCGTCCCAGCTCGCGTAGACGATGGTACGCCTGGGTCGCCAGCCGTCCTTGTACAGCGCTCCCAATGCTTTCGCCTCGGCAAGTTCCGCGACCATGCCGGCCAGCGGATCCCAGGCGCCGAACACCCAGCCGTCATGATGATTGCCACGCACGATCCATTCGTCCGGCGCGGTCGAACCTTTCAGCTTCGCGATCACGTCGTAGACAGGCTTGCGCGTCCAGTCCGACTTCACCAGCAGGTGCACTTTCGCCGGACCCACCCCGATGTGGTACGTGATCGGCAGCGCGCCGCGCCAGTTCGCCGGCGCGACCGGGCCACCAAGTGCCTTCAACAGCGGCGTGGCATCGGCGTAGGAAATCGGCAACACCGGAATCTTCAGGATCGTCTTCGCGTCTTTCAGCGAAAGATGTTTCGCACCCGGCGTCGAGCCGTAGCCGGGTGTGGTCGGATCGCCGGGATACATCTGCATCTTGGCCACCGAACCACGCTGCACGGCATCGGCGGGTCGCCAGCCGCCCTGCGGATAGGTATCGCCCTGGAAATAGCCGTCGTCGCGCGGATCGGAATAGATCAGGCAACCCACCGCGCCGTGCTCGTAGGCGAGTTCCGGTTTCAATCCCCGCCAGCCGCCGCCGTAGCGCACGATCACGATCTTGCCCTTCACGTCCACGCCGCGCCGCGCCAGTTCCTTGTAATCGTCGGGCATGCCGTAGTTGACGTAGACCAGCGGCGCGGTGACATCGCCGTCGGCGCCGTAGACGTTGTAGGGCGGCAGCGCGCCGGGTTCACCCGAGGTGCGGTCGCCCGGTATCGGCGGCTCGTGCAGCTTGGCCACATAGACATCCGGTGCCACCAGCTCGACCTTCTCCTCCCTGGGCGTCGGATACAGCACGTCGAAGGTTTCGATGTGCGCATCCCAGCCCCAGGACTTGAACTTGGCCAACATGAACTCGGCGTTGGCCTTGTCATGCGGCGAGCCGACCTGATTGGGTCCGGAAGACATCTGCTGCAGCCATTCGCGCAGCTCGGTCGGGTTCAATTGCGCGTCGAAGCGCTGCTCCAGGCCCTGTTCCTGCGCGGCGCCATCGCCGGTGAACCCCAGCATCGCATTCTGTCCGTCGCCACCCGCCGGCGTGGCGGCCCCTGCCGCAAGGGTTGCCAGGGCGCAGCCCAAGGCCACGGCCAACCGCACTTGCATCTTCATGCCCCATCTCCGATATGCACGCGAATCCCGCATTGGGAACCCGGTCCGCGTGCAGGTCAAGTGTCGGCGGTCACGCGAAGCATTCGTTTGCACCGAAGCGGGAACGGTTTCACCGCGAAGTTCATCCATCAATGGCGTCCACGGCACTCGGCAACAGTCTTGCTTGGGCGTACATTGCGCTTCGGCGCGTTCGATCCGGGGGACGAAATGCGACAGATCTTTCGGCTTCTTGCCTTCCTCGCGCCATTGGCTGCGTTCACCGCGAACGCGGCGGGCCTGAACGTGCGTATCTTGGACCAGCACGGCGCACCCGTTGCCGACGCAGTGGTCACCGTGGTACCGCGAGGCGCGGCACCCGCTCCGGACCACAAGCCCGAGGTCAAGATCATCGATCAGAAGAACCTGATGTTCATGCCCTACATCGAGGTTTTCCGCCCGGGCGATTCGGTGGTATTCCGCAACAGCGACAACACCCGCCACCACGTGTATTCGTTCTCGCCTGTGAAGGCCTTCGAGTTCGTGTTGAAACCGGGCGAAAGTTCGGCACCGCTGGAGCTGGACAGGAGCGGCGTGGTCGCGGTGGGCTGCAACATCCACGACCGGATGATTGCCTACCTCTACATCTCCGACGCCCCCTGGATCGCGCACTCGGGCGCAGACGGCAGGGTGAGCTTCGACGGGCTGCCCGCCGGCGCGTACGAGGTGCGCGTATGGCAGCCACGGCTGCGCCCGAACAGGCCGGATCTGGCGCAGACCGCCACGGTGCTCGGCGACGCCGACCCGCAAACACTCACTTTCACGCTCTCGCTGCTCCCTGATCCGCGCACCCAGTTCGATCGCGAACACACGAGCTATTAGCCACTTCGATGACATTCAGAGTCCGGCTCGCGTTGTTCTTCGTCGCCGCGCTGGTCGCGGTCCAGGCGCTGACCGCCGTGCTGGTCTACGAAGTCACGCGTCACGAATTGATACAGGAGGGCCAGCGCCAGCTCGGAGTCGCCGCCACCGCATTCGTGCGGCAGCTGGACGACATCTCCGATCGCGTGGCGGCCAGTGTGAAGGTGCTCTCGCTCGATTTCGCGCTGCGCTCCGCAATCGCGCAGCACGACCAGGCCACCATGCAATCCGCGCTCGCCAATCACGGCCTCCGCGTGGGCGCCACCCAGATGCTGCTGCTCGATGTGGACGGCCGTGTCGAGGTGGACACGCTCGGCGCCTACCCGATCGGCAGCGCATTCCCGTATGCGGATCTGGTGGATCGTGCCTATTCCCAAGCGGCCGCGGCGGTGGTGGCCTGGCGGGGTCACGCGTACTGGATGGTGGTCGTGCCGGTGTTCGCACCGAACCTGGTCGGCGAAATCGCCGCGGCGATTCCCATAGACGACGACCTGCTCGCACGTCTTCAGGCGCAATCCACCCTGCCGCGCAACATCGAACTGATCGCGGAAAATGCGAACGGCCACTGGGAACTGCTGGCGCACGGCAGTGACCAGGTCGCATTGAGCGCCGATCTTGCCGCGCACCACGCTTCGTTGCCCACGCAGCCGACGCTGCTGGAAATCGGCGCCCGTGAATTCGTGGCCCAGGCCGTGCCGCTCAGCCGCGCGCACGCCAGCGCGCCGGCCGCCGCGGTGCTTGGTTATTCGGTAGACGAGGCACTGGGGCCGTATCGTTCGGTTGCGGTTGCATGGGCGGCGCTGCTCGCGCTCGGCCTCGCGGTCGGCCTGGTCGGTGCGTGGCTGATTGCCCGCGGCATGTCGCGGCCGATTGAACAGCTGGCCGCCTCCGCGCGGCGTATCGAGGCCGGCGATTACAGCGCGCCTCGCGATCTGCGCCGCAAGGACGAACTGGGTGAGCTCGCCACCGCATTCACGGGCATGGCCGACGCGATCCGCGAGCGCGAGGCGCGGATCCTGCATCAGTCCGGCCACGATCAGGTCACCGACCTGCCAAACCGCCTCGCCGCCGATGCGTACATCCAGGGCGAACTGGAAGCTCATCCGCAGCAATCCTCGGCGCTGCTGATGGTTGGCCTCGGGCGCGTACCGGAAATCATCAAAACCATGGGACACGCCGTGTGCGACCGGGTGATGCGCGATGCGGGCAACCGCATCCGCAGTCCGTCCGGCAACGGTTTCGTCGCGCGCGCGACCGATACGCAGTTCGCGATCTTCCTCGCGCGCGGCGATCGCCAGGAGGCCATCGCCGCCGGATTCCGCCTGCTGGACGCGCTGGCAGAACCCTATCGCGAAGCCGATCTCACGCTCGACCTCGCACCGGCGGTGGGCATCGCGCTCGCGCCATTGCATGCAACCGGCGCAAACGGCTTGGTGAGGCGTGCGGAAATCGCCTTGCTCGCCGCACTGGGCTCGGAAGAGCCGATCGCGGTCTACGATCCCGCGACCGATCCGCACCGCCCCGAGCGCTTGTCGCTGATGGGCGATCTGCGCGTGGCGCTGGATCGCGACCAGCTCGCATTGCACTACCAGCCGAAATTGAACCTCGCCAGCAACGAGGTGGACGGCGCCGAAGGTCTGGTGCGCTGGCAACACCCCACGCTCGGTTCGGTGCCGCCGGACGATTTCATCGCGCTGGCCGAGGAAACCGGCAATATTCGCCGGCTGACACGTTGGGCGCTCGCGGCCGGCATCGCGCAGGCCAAACGCTGGCACGCGGCCGGCCATGCGATCCGGGTTTCGATCAATGTCTCGGCGCGCGATCTGGACGACACCGACCTGCCGCGTCGCGTCGCCGAACTGCTCGCTCTGCATGCACTGCCCCCTCAACGCATCGCGCTCGAGATCACCGAGGGCGCCATCATGGGCAAGCCGGATACTGCGATTGCGGTGCTGCGTCGGCTGGCCGACCTGGGCATCGATCTGGCGATCGACGATTTCGGCGTGGGGCAATCCTCGCTGGCCTATCTTCGCCGGTTGCCCGTGCGTGAGTTGAAGATAGACAAGAGCTTCGTGATGCACCTGCACGAGTCGCGCGAGGATCAGGCCATTGTGCGCAGCATCGTGGATCTGGCGCATCACCTGGGGTACCGCGTCGCCGCCGAAGGCGTGGACCACGAGGCGACGCTCGCGTTCCTGCGCGAGACCGGTTGCGATCATGCGCAAGGCTGGCTGATAGCCAAGGCACTGCCCGTGGATGCATTCAATGCTTTCCTGAAGCGCGAGGGCGAGGCCGTCCCGGGATGAAACGCCGCGCGCTGGCTCTCGCCATTCTCCTCGCAAGCAATGGCGCGGCACGCGCGCAGGATTTCCAGTTGCACGGCTTCCTCGACTTGCGTGCGGTATCGCCATCGGGCGAAACGAGCTGGGACGATGGCGGGCTGGGCAAGTCGCGTTACGGCGGCGGCGATGGCGGCGTGCGCCTCGGCGGCGCGGTGCTCAACGCGAACTGGCAGGCCACGCCGGCGCTGAGCGCCGTGGCCGACGTGCAATATCAACCCGACGCGCACCGCCATCTCGACGTGCTGGATGCATACCTGCGCTACCGGCCCGCTTCCATCACTCCGTGGCGCTGGTCCGTGAAAGCAGGCGCGTTCTTCGCGCCGATTTCGCTGGAGAGCGAAGGCCTCGGCTGGACCAGCCCGTGGACGCTCACGCCATCGGCGATCAACAGCTGGGTCGGCGAAGAGCTGCGCACGGTCGGCGGAGAATTCAGCATCGAGCACCGCGGCAGCAGCACGTTCCAGGCCGGTTTCGCGATCTTCGGAAGAAATGATCCTGCCGGCGAACTGCTCGCGACGCGCGGCTGGTCGCTGAGCGATCTCACTTCCGGCCTGCGCGCCAGCGTGCGCGAACCGGATGTATATGCGCCACTGGCTCGCACAGCGGTTCCGGTCGAATACCGCCCGTTCGACGAAATCGATCATCGTCCCGGCTGGTACGCCGACGCGAGCTGGGAATCCCCGGCGTACGGCAAGCTCGTGCTGTTGCATTACGACAACCGTGCCGATCCGGAGCGCTACGAGCGCTACGACGATCGCAAGGTGTTCGCCTGGCGCACGCGCTTCTGGAGTTTCGGCGCGCGTACGCGCGTGGGCGACGTGACGTTGATCGCGCAAGCGATGGACGGCGACACCGCTTTCGAACCCGCGCCGGAGTTTTACCTCGACACGCATTTTCGCGCGGGCTTCATGCTCGCGGGCTGGGAGCACGGCGCGTGGCGGCCGGCGCTGCGTCTCGACATATTCAGCCTGCGCCAGACCCCGTCGTTGCCCGATTCGCTCAGCGAACATGGCAATGCGCTGACCGCCGCACTGAACTGGCGGCCCAACGATCGCCTGCGCATCACCGGCGAATGGCTGCGGATAGACAGCACCCGCAATCAACGCGCACTCGAAGGACTGGCGCCACGCCAGATTGATCGACAGGTACAGGTCAGCGCGCGGGTGTACTTCTGAGCAGGTGTCGGTGATCGGTTGCCGGAACAGCAGAACGTGACGTCATTCCGGACGCCGCGCAGCGATGATCCGGGACCTGCTCTCCGGAACTTGGCAACAGCAGATTCCGGGTTCCGTTCCCCGATGAAGCCGGGAATGGCCCGGGAATGACGGTGAGGGCGATCGGTTCTTTCGATTCCCGATTCCCGGCTCAAAGCCGAAAACCCGCAACCTTCTAAGCCCGCTTCGGCGGGACCAGCTTGAGCTTGCTGCCGGCGGGTTGCTGCTTGGGCCGCAGCATGCGTTCGATCGCCGCAGCTGGCAGCGGGTACGAATACAGATAGCCCTGGCCTTCCACGCACCCCGCGCGCAACAGGAATTCGTGTTGCGCCTCGGTTTCGATGCCTTCGGCGATGGGACTCAATCCCAGGCTTTCCGCCATCGCCAGGATCGCCGCCGTGATCGCCGCATCGTTGCTGCTCTCGGGCAGGCCTGTCACGAACGAGCGATCGATCTTCAGGAACTTCACTGCCGGCAGTTTCAGGTACGCCATCGAGGCATAGCCGGTGCCGAAATCGTCGATGGCGACCGCGATGCCGAGGGCATCCAGCGCACGCATGGTGCGCTCGGTGTCCTCGCCCAGTTTCAGCATCGCACCTTCGGTGATCTCCAGCAGGATGCGCTGCGGCACCACGCCATGCGATTGCAGCGTGTGCTTGATGCTTTCCACGAACGCGGCATGGCCGAACCAGCGCGCCGAGACGTTCAACGCCACCCGGATTTGCGGAATGCCGGACGCATCCCAGGCGGCGAGTTGCGCGCAGACCGCGCGCATCACCCACTCGTCTATGCGATGGATCAGGCCCAGGCTTTCCGCCACCGGAATGAACTCGCCAGGCATCACCTCGCCGCGTTCCGGATGTTGCCAGCGCAGCAGCGCTTCGGCCGCGACGATCCGGCCGCTGCGCATTTCCACGCTGGGCTGGTACACCAGGCGGAATTCGTCGCGCTGCAGCGCCTGCCGCAATTCGGTGGCGAGCTGCAGGCGTTTGCGGGTATCCGCATGCATCATCGGCGCGTAGAACCGCCAGGTGTTGCGCTCCTCGCTCTTGGCCGCGTACATCGCCGCATCCGCATTCGCGATCAGGGTGAGCGCGTCGGCACCGTCCAACGGATACCCGGCGATGCCGATGCTGGCGCTCAACACGATCTCGTAGCCATCCACCACGAACGGCTCCGACAAGGTCGCAAGCAAACGGTTGGCGAGCGCGGCGGCATCCTCGCGCAGCACCAATCCGCGCGCGAGTACCGTGAATTCGTCGCCACCGATGCGTCCGGCAATATCGCCTTCCGACAATTGCCGGTTGATGCGCTCGGCCACTTGCCCCAGAAGGCGGTCGCCGATGCCGTGGCTGTAGCTGTCGTTGACGAACTTGAAGGCGTCCAGATCGATGAACAGCACCGCCACCGCACTACGATCGCGCGCCGCGCGGGCAATCGCCTGCGTGCAATGGCGTTCGAAGTCGGCGCGATTGACCAGCCCGGTGAGCGGATCGTGGGTGGCCAGGTGCTCCAGCCGGCGATGGTCGGCCTTCACGCTGGAGATGTCGCTGAACACCGCCACGTAATACTGGATGTTGTGTGCCGCGTCGCGGATGGCGCTGATGCCGAGTTTTTCCGGATAGGCGCTGCTGTCGCTGCGCAGGCTCTGCACCTCGCCGGACCAGTTGTGACCCGCGGCGATTTCGTCCCAGACGAACTGTGGAAGCGGACTGCCATCGGGCATGCTGCGCGCGTCATCGAATCGCAATCCGGCCAGGCCGTCGGCGGTGAAGCCGGTGATCTGGGTGGCAGCGGCGTTGACCGACAGCACGTGCCGCTGGGCATCGGCGATGATCACGCCCTCCGCGATGCTGGCCAGCGCTTCCGCGGCAATACGCCGCTCGCGTTCACGCTCGACCCGTTCGGACGCATCGCGCACGATCGCCTGGCGCACCACCTGCTGGCCCCACACCGCCAGGCTGCTCTGCGTCTCCACCGGACGCGCCACGCCATATTCGCCGCGCAACAGGCCGGTCCCCGGCGGCCGATCGACGGCCGCGCCCTGCTCGACGAACAGATCCGAATAGCGCTCGCCGAACAGCTCACGCGGCTCGCGCCCGGTCCAGGCCGCAGCGGTGCGGTTGGCATCCAGGATGCGGCCGCTGCCCTCGTCCACCATCACGATCGCATCCGGCGCGCTGTCGAACAGCAGGCGGTAACGCTCCTCGCTGCCGCGGATGCGCGCCAGCGTGCGCCGGGCCATCAGCAGCCAGAG
>JBQCHG010000026.1:0-64654 GCA_051954935.1 Rhodanobacteraceae bacterium | reverse complement strand
AGGAGCCTCTGAACAAGCTGCTGCGCTCGGCATGCCGCGCGCCGGCGGTGCTCGGCGTCCTCATGTACTGACGTGTACATCCCGGTGCCTGCGCTCCGGCGACGCGTAACCACGGAGCCTTTTTGCCATGGACAGCAGCTTCGCTCGCGACGCTTCTTCAGAGGTTGCCCATCCGACTCCCCAGGTGCCATTGCGGCTCCTCGTGGCTTTGTTGCGCCGCTTTTGCATTCCCTTATGAAAACGTTTACATTCGCTTGGCATCGGTGCGCAGAGAGACGCGCCGGCGGGGACTGCCGAAGGGGGCAAGGCGGTGGTGACGATCAAAGACGTCGCCCGGGAGGCAAGGGTGTCGGTGGCTACCGTTTCACGCGCGTTGAATGGCAGCGCCAGCGTCACTGCGCAAACGCGGCGCCGGATCCTCGGCGTGGCCGCGCGTTTGCGCTACGTACCTCATGGTGCCGCGCGCAGCCTCGTGACCCGCCGGACCCAGACCATCGGGGCGCTGTTGCCCGATCTGTTCGGCGAATTCTTTTCGGAATTGATCCGCGGCATTGATCTGGCCGCGCGCGCGCGGGGACTTCACCTGCTTGTGTCCAGCTCGCATGGGGACGGCGAGGAAACCGCGACCGCGTTGCGAGCCATGCAGGGGCGGGTGGATGGCCTGCTGATCATGTCGCCGCATGTGGACGCGGCATTCCTGCGTGACCATCTCCCCGGCGGACTGCCAGCCGTATTGATGAACACGTCGGTGGCGAACAAACGCCACGCCACGCTCAACATGGACAATTACGGCGGCGCGCACGCGATGGCGCGCCATCTGCGCGAGTGCGGCCATCGTGACATCGCCTTCATCGCCGGGCCGGAAGGCAATTTCGATGCACGCGAGCGCCTGAAAGGTTTTCGCGAAGGCTGCGACGGCAAGACCCGCACGCGCATCCTGCGCGGCGATTTCTCGGAGGAATCCGGCTATCGCGCCGGCCGGGAGTTGGCCGCGCTCCCCCCGGCAAAGAGGCCGGACGCGATCTTCGCCGCCAACGACATGATGGCGGTGGGGTGCCTGTTCGCGTTGACCGAAGCGGGCGTGCGGGTACCTGACGATATCGCGCTGGCCGGTTTCGACGACATCCCGATTGCGCGCTTCGTCAATCCGCCACTGACCACGGTGCGCGTGCGCATCGCCGATCTCGGGCACGCGGCGCTGGAGCAACTGGTCGCGCGCATGGATGCGCCGGATGCGCCCGCCGCACCGCGGACGCTGCCTTGCGAAGTCATCAAGCGCGCCTCGTGCGGCCATGCCGCGCGGGCGCGCCCGGGTTCACCAAACCAAAGCCGGCGATCCAGCCGGAACTGATCGTTCCCTCGGGAGGGGAGCCATGAAGAAGCATGTGCCGTTGAGGAAGAAACTGCTGGTCTCGCTGATCACCGCGGGTGTCGCCAGCACCGCCGTGTTGCCCGGGATCGTCTGGGCGCAAACCGCGAATGCCACGTTGCAAGGCAAGGCGCCGGCTGGCGCGCAGGTCACCGCGCGCAACATCGCGACCGGTGCGGTGCGCGTAACCACCGCCGCGGGCAACGGCACCTACACGCTGGTGGGGTTGCAGCCGGGAACCTACACCGTGAGCGCGGCCGGCGGCAGCGAACGCACGGTCACGCTTTCGGTCGCATCCAGTTCGACGCTCGATCTCACCGCCAATGCCGCGCCGCCCGCGACCGCGCCCGTAGCGACATTGGGTGCGGTCAACGTGACAGCCAGCCCGCTGCTGGACAACAAGACCTCGGAAGTGGGCGAGACCGTTTCGCTGCACCAGATCCGCGTGCTGCCCCAGATCACGCGCAACTTCCTCGAGTTCGCCGACACCGTCCCCGGCATGATCTTCAGCGTGGACAACCAGGGCCACGCGCAATTGCGCGGCGGTGCGCAAAACTACGACACCACCAATATCTACATCGACGGCGTCGGACAGAAGAATTACGTGTTCGGCGGCCCGACCGGGCAGTTCTTCAGCCAGGGCAATCCGTTCTCGCAGCTGGCGATCGGCCAGTACAAGGTCATCACCTCCAACTACAAGGCCGAGTACGGACAGATCTCCAGCGCGGCGGTCACCGCCGTTACCAAGTCCGGCACCAACGAATTCCACGGCGAGGTGTACGGCAACTACACCGACGACAGTTATCGCGACATGACGCCGGCGGAAAAGGCGTCGGGCACGAAGACGCCCTCGGTGGACAAGGAATACGGCTTCGACCTCGGCGGGCCGATCATCCAGGACAAGATGCATTTCTTCATCTCCAACGAGGTGAAGCGCTTCGACACGCCGGTGACCGTCGTGCCGGGCGTCACCGGCGTGACCGACCTGCTGCCCGCCGACGCGCAGGCGCAACTGGGACCGGCCAGCAATCCCTTCTGGGAAAACCTGTTCTTCGGCAAGCTGGATTGGGAGCCGACCGATACTGACCGCCTGGAATTGCGCGCGCAGATCCGCAACGAGAACCAGACCAACAATGTCGGCAATACCACCGCGGCATCGAACGGCATCATCACGAAGAACACCGACAAGCGGTACGACCTCGAATGGCAGCACAGCGCGGATGCGTGGTTCAACGATTTCACGCTTACCTACGAGAATGCGTTCTACACGCCGCGGCCCGTCACTTTCGGCGTGGGCTCGGCCTACACCTATGGTCCCAACAACAACGCGCTGATCCTCGCCACCGGCGCGCCTTCGCCAGGCGCCGGCCAGAACAAGGGCCAGAAGGGGCCGGGCTTCAAGGATGACCTGACCTTCACCGACTTCCACTGGATGGGCGATCACACCGTCAAGGTCGGAGTTGAGTACAAGCAGATCACCCTCACGGCCCAGGATTCGGGCGATGCCTCGGCGCAGGCGTTCTTTGACGTGGAGCCCGGCACGGGCACCGCCAGCACGCCCTACAAGATCCAGTTCCCGGTGCCGACGGTGGGCATGAGTCCTGAGGTCACTTCCAAGGACAAGCAGTTCGGCGCCTATGCGCAGGACGACTGGGCGGTCAACGAACACCTGACCCTGAACCTCGGCGTGCGCTGGGACATGGACCGCAACCCCTCGTACCTCAACTGGGTCACTCCGGCCAATGTGGTCGCGGCGCTCAACAGCCAGGATCCGAATGCACCGGCGGGCCAGACCTATGCGCAGTCGCTGGCGCTGGGCGGCGTGAACATCAACGACTACATCAGCACCGGCAGCAATCGCCATGCGCAGAAGGACGAATGGCAGCCGCGGCTTGGCTTTTCCTACGACATCAATGGCGACCAGCGGCACGTGGTCTTCGGAGGTGCCGGCCGTTCATACGACCGAACGCTGTACCAGTACCTGCAGCTGGAGCAGACCAAGGCCTCGCTGTCCACGCCGACCTACTACTTCAGCACCGCGACGCAGCCGTGCATGGGCCAGCCTTGCATACCGTGGGATCCGAATTACCTGAATATCTCCAACCTCCAGACGCTGGTGCAGGGCACCAATGCCGGCAAAGAGGTGGACATGATCAACAACGATCTGAAGGTGCCGTACTCGGATCAGTTCAGCCTCGGCATGCGCAACACGCTGGGTGAGTGGAACACCTCGGCGACGGTGTCGCGCATCAATAGCTACGACGGCTTCATCTTCACGCTGGGCAACCGTTTCCCGAATGGCGCGTTCTGGATGAATGGAGGACAGCCTTGGGGCAACGGCGTGCCGGGATTCGGCTCCCTGATCATCGGCAACAACGGCGTCGAGACGCGCAGCACCCAGGTGTTGCTCTCGGCCGAAAAGCCGTACACGAAGGAATCCGGTTGGGGCGTGACGTTTGCGTACACCTATACCAATGCGCACCAGAACCGCGACATCCTCAACTACGGCGGCTACGGATTCGACGAGGAGACCATCCAGGATTATCCGTTCATCCTTTCCGACATCGCACCGAAGCATCGCCTGGTCGCGACCGGCGTGGTGGACGGACCCTGGGGTTTGACTTTCTCCACCAAGGTCACGCTCGCTACACCTACCCCGATCAACGCGATCGCGTTCTACGGCGCGACCTTCCCGAACGGCAGCACCGGATTGCCGGTGGCGGCGGTGCCGACCGGTGGCAAACGTTTCCTGATCGGTGGACCGATGTGGGGCTACCGCGACGTGGATTTCGCCGTGATCAAGGACTGGCTGATCGCCGGCAACACGCATATCTATGGTCGCCTCGATGTCCTGAACGCTTTCAACTACAAGAATTACGTGGACACGTTCCAGAGCTGGGGCGCCAACGGCGTGTTCGACCCGAACGTCTACTACAACACCAACGGCAACATCACCGGCGTACCACGCACCTTCAAGTTCTCGATGGGGGTGAGGTGGTAACCGGTTCATACGTTGTGATCGGCAAGGCTTCAGGTGTGAAACGGCGGGCTCGTCTGCGAGCTTCGGGCCCGCCGGTCTTTTTGCGGAGCGCCTGAGCGATGAGCGACAACCACATCCGCAACATCGTGATCGTCGGTGGCGGCACCGCCGGCTGGATGGCGGCCGCGGCGTTCGCCAAGGTGCTGGGCCGCGACGTTTCGATTCGACTGATCGAGTCCGAGGAAATCGGCACCGTCGGCGTGGGCGAAGCCACGGTGCCGCACCTCAAGCTGTTCAATCAGATCCTGGAGATTGACGAAGCGCAGTTCGTGCGCGAGACGCACGGCACCTTCAAGCTCGGCATCCAGTTCGTGGACTGGGCGCGCATCGGCGACCGCTACGTGCATGGTTTCGGCACGATCGGCCATGACTACGGCATGTTGCCGTTCCACCAGTACTGGTTGAAGGCGCACGCACAAGGTTGGGCGGGCGCGCTTGATGATTATTCGTTGAACACCGCTGCGGCCGAACGCGGCAAGTTCATGGTTTCCGCCAGCGACGTGCCCCGGCAATCACCGCTGGCCGACATCGCCTATGCGTATCACTTCGATGCGGGGCGCTATGCGCAATTCCTGCGCCGTTACGCGGAAGCGCGCGGCGTGCGCCGCACCGAAGGCAAGGTGGTGCAGGCCAACCAGCGCGAGGACGGCTTCATCGCCGACCTGGTGCTGACGAGCGGCGAGCGCATCGCGGGTGACCTGTTCATAGACTGCTCCGGCTTCCGCGGCCTGCTGATCGAGCAGACCCTGCATGCCGGTTACGAGGACTGGTCGCACTGGCTGCCGTGCGATCGCGCGGTGGCGGTGGCCTGCGAGAACGTCGGTCCGCCCACGCCCTACGTGCGCTGCACCGCGCGCGAAGCCGGCTGGAGCTGGCGCATCCCGCTGCAGCATCGCACCGGCAACGGCTACGTCTATTCGCACGACTACATCAGCGACGACGAAGCCGCGGCGACCTTGCTGGGGCATCTCGACGGCCGCGCCTTGGGCGAACCGCGCGTGCTGCGCTTCACCGCCGGCATGCGCAAGAAGGCGTGGGACAAGAACGTGGTCGCGCTGGGGCTGGCCAGCGGATTCCTGGAACCGCTTGAATCCACCAGCATCTATCTGGTCCAGTCGGGGATCGCGCGACTGATCAACCTGTTCCCCGATTCGACCTTCAACCCGGTCACGATCGAGCGCTACAACGCGCAGGTCGCGTTCGAGGTGGAGCGCATCCGCGACTTCATCATCCTGCACTTCTGCGCCACCGAGCGCGACGACAGCGCGTTCTGGAATTACTGCCGCACCATGGCGATCCCGGAGCCGCTGGCCGAGACCATCCGGCTGTTCCGGGACAGCGGGCGCTTCTATCGGAATGCCGAGGAGATGTTCGCGCTCACCAGCTGGGTGGAGGTGATGATCGGCCAGCGCATCATTCCGCGATCGTGGCATCCACTGGTGGACCAGTTGCCCGAGGCGCAATTGCGCGAACTGCTGGACGGTGTGCGCAAGGTGATTTCGACGTGCGTGGACGCGATGCCGATGCACGCACAATTCATCGCACGCTGCTGCGCGTCACGTCCAGAGCACGTGCCGGCGCCATTGGCGACGGTCGCGAGTCGCTGAGATGCGCTTCGCGCCGGTTTGCGTGGCGATCGCGTGTTCGGTGTTCATCTGCGGTGCGTTTGCCGCCGGGGCTCCGCGCGCGCAGACCGAAGTCGGCATGCTGCAGGGCGCGAGTTACCGCATCGACGTGCCTGCGCAGTGGAATCACGAGCTGGTGGTGTATTTCCACGGCTACGAAGACCGGCCCGTGGTATTCGGCAAGGGCGATGCGCTCACGCCGATGTTCAATCCGCTGCTCGACAAGGGCTACGCAGTCGTCCAGTCCGGCTATTCACAGGGCGGCTGGGCGGTGCAGCAGGCCGCGGCCGATACCGAACGCCTGCGCCGATACTTCGTGGAGAAACATGGTGCACCTGCGCGGAGCATCGCAATGGGCATGTCCATGGGCGGTACGCTCACCGCGCTCTCCATCGAGACGCGACCGCAGATCTATGCTGGCGCTCTGTCGTTGTGCGGCGCGATCGCGCCCAGCGATCAATTGATGGCGCGTGCCTTCGCATTGCGCGCGGCTTTCGACTACTACTTCCCCGGCCTGCTCGGAGCTCTGGTGCCGGTGCCGTCGGATTATCGCAATGATGGACAAACCATCGCGAAGATCGCAGCCGCGCTGAGCGCCAGTCCGGAGGCCCGGGATGCGCTGCTGCGCTGGTACGGTGCGGCGGACGAGGACAATCTTGCGGGCGTGATCGCCTTCGCGGGAGACGCGATGCGCGAACTGCAACGGCGCGCACAAGGAAATCCGGTCGGGAATGTCAATCTTGTGTATACGGGCTCGGGTGACGATTCCGCGCTGAATGACGGCGTGCGCCGTTACCGGGCCGATCCGGCCGCGGCGGCCTGGCTGGCGCACTGGTATACGCCGAGCGGCAACCTGCTGCGACCGATGCTCGAGCTGCACGACACCGGCGATCCGCTGGTGCCGGCTTCCAGCACGTTCGAGTACGCGCTGGCCGCGCAACGCGCGGGCTTCGAGCGCAACTTCGTGCAGCAATACGTGGAGCACGAAGGCCACTGCGTGTTCACGCCACAACAGGTGGAACTCGCCTTCGGCGAATTGGTGGATTGGATAGAGCACGGACGCCGACCACAGCCGGGCAGGCTGCCTTGATCGGAGAAAAGTCGGTGCATCGTTTGCGCAGCGCGCGTTTCATTCTCGCCTTCTGTTTCCTGACACTCGCGTCCGGTTTCGCGGTGATGCGGCTGCGACCGGCCGATGCCCAGGCGCCGGCATCGAACGCGGCAGTCGCCGCGCCGGCGCCCATCCCGCAGCCGCTGTCGCTGGATGATCTCGAGCACCGCACCTTCGAATACTTCTGGCAGACCGCCAACCCGCAGAACGGCCTGGTACCGGATCATTGGCCGCTCGGCAGGGAGCCGTTCGCCAGTATTGCCGCGGTGGGCTTTGCGCTCACGGCCTATCCGATCGGCGTCGAACGCGGCTGGATCACGCGCGAACAGGCGCGCGAGCGCGTGCTGACCACGCTGCGCTTCTTCGCCAATGCGCCGCAGGGCACCAGCGAGGACGACGATACCGGCTACCACGGCTTCTTCTATCACTTTCTCAACATGCAGACGGGTCATCGCTACGGCCGCTGGGTGGAAGTGTCGACCATCGATACCACGTTGCTGATGTCGGGCGTGCTGTTCGACGAGAGCTACTTCAACGGCGACGATCCGCAGGAGCGCGAAATCCGCGACCTCGCCGAGAAGCTTTACCGCAACGTGGACTGGAACTGGGCGCAGGTGCGTCCGCCGCTGGTCAGCATGGGCTGGACACCGGGCGGCCACTTCATCGAGCACGACTGGCAAGGTTACGACGAGGCGATGATCCTGTACGTGCTGGCGCTCGCCTCGCCCACGCATCCGGTGCAGCCGGCAGCGTGGGCGGCATGGGCCTCTACCTACGATCGGAGCTGGGGCAGCTTCATGGGCGGATTGCCGCACATCGGTTTCGCGCCGTTGTTCGGTCACCAGTACAGCCACGCGTGGATCGATTTTCGCGGGATCCAGGATGCCTACATGCGCGGACGCGGTATCGATTACTTCGAGAACAGCGCGCGCGCGACGGTCGCGCAGCGCGATTACGCGATCGCCAATCCCTTGCACTGGAAGGGCTACGGCGCGAATGTATGGGGCCTGACAGCCTGCAACGGCCCGGCCGACGTGGTCTGGGAGCACGAGGGCAAGCGCACGATCTTCAGCGGCTACGCGGCCCGCGGCGCGGATGTGGATCGGGTATTCGACGATGGCACGCTCGCCCCGACTGCGGCGATCTCGTCCATCGTGTTCGCGCCGCAGATCGTTCTTCCGGAAATCCAGGCCATGTATAGCCGCTACGGCCAGTGGATCTATTCCAGGTTCGGGTTCGTGGATGCGTTCAACCCCACTTTCGAGCTGAAGACTCCGCTGCGCAGCGGCCATGTGGTGCCGGGCGAGGGTTGGTTCGACAACGAATACCTCGGCATCGACCAGGGTCCGATCCTGCTGATGCTCGAGAACTACCGCAGCGGCTTCGTCTGGAAGGTGATGCGCTCCAACCCGCACATCCAGGAAGGCCTGAAGCGCGCCGGGTTCACTGGCGGGTGGCTCGAGGCGGGCAAATTGGCGGATGTGGACGCGAAGCCGGCGGCGGGTGCATCCTCGGGCGGGCCACCGGCTTCCATTCCGACCCGATGAGCTTCAAACGCACCGGCCTTCTTGCGGCGCTCGCGGCATTCACTTTGCTGCTCGCAGGATGCGGCCCGGCCGGTGATCAGAAGACACTGGAGTTCTGGACCATCGGCCGCGAGGGCGAGGTGGTCGTCAAGCTGCTGCCCGCATTCCAGCGCGCGCATCCCGACATCCGCGTGCACGTGCAGCAGATCCCGCTCACCGCCGCGCACGAGAAACTGTTGACCGCCTACGCCGGCGATTCTCTGCCGGACCTCACCCAGATCGGCAACACCTGGATTCCCGAATTCGCCGCGCTGCATGCGCTGGAGCCGCTGGATGCGCGGGTGGCGCATTCGCGCGATGTCCGCAGCAACGATTATTTCCCCACGGTGCTGGCGACCAACCGCATTGACGGCGTGCTGTACGGCGTGCCGTGGTACGTGGACACGCGGCTGCTGTTCTATCGCTCGGACCTGTTGCGCGAAGCGGGCTTCAGCGAACCGCCGCGAAACTGGGCCGAATGGCAAGCGCAGATGGACGCGATCCGGACGAAGAGCGGCGGCAGGCGTTGGGGCGCCCTGCTGCCGACCAACGAATACGACCAGTTGCTTGCGCTGGCGTTGCAGGAACACGTGCCGCTGCTGCGCGACGGCGGACGCTACGGCAACTTCGAAAGTGAAGGGTTCAAGCACGCGCTGGCGTTCTACGTCGGTCTGTTCAAGCGTGGCGACGTGCCGGCGGTCACCAACATCCAGGTAAGCAATCCCTGGGACGAATTCGGCCGCGGCGCGTTCGTGTTCTATCTTTCCGGTCCCTGGAACATCGGCGAATTCCACAAGCGTTTGCCCACTTCACAACAGGACGACTGGTCCACCGCGCCGCTGCCCGGTCCGAATGGTCCGGGTGATTCGGTCGCCTACGGCTCCAGTCTGGTCATCCCGGTGCACTCGCGGCACAAGGACGCGGCGTGGGCGCTGATCGAATACCTTTCGCGCCCGCAGGTGCAGCAGCGCTTCTACGAACTGCTCGGCGACCTGCCGCCGCGGCGCTCGGCCTGGCAGAGCCCGATTCTGAAAAACGATCCGAAACTGCACGCGTTTCGCGAACAACTGGAGCGGCTTTCGCCCACGCCGCAGGTGCCCGAGTGGGAGCAGATCGTTAACATGATGCAGAACGTGGCGGCGCGCGCGATCGCCGGACAGTTGACAGTCGACCAGGCTGCCAAGGAAATGGACCGGCAGGCGGATGCGATCCTCGCGAAGCGGCGCTGGGTTCTGGATCGGGAAAGGAAGGCGATGCCATGAACCGCAGTTCCGCCGCCTGGCTGTTCCTCGCGCCGGCGCTGCTGGTGCTCGGCGTGTTTTTCCTGCTGCCGGTGCTCGCCGGGCTGGTGCTCAGCCTCACCGATTACGACCTGTACGCGCTCGCCGACATCCACAATCTGCGCTTCGTCGGCCTGCACAACTACTGGGTGCTGCTGCACGATCCACTGTTCTGGGCGGCGTTGTGGCACACGTTCTATTTCGTGATCGCCGGCGTGCCGCTGTCGCTGATCGTGGCGCTCGGCGCGGCGTTGCTGCTGAATTCCCCGCTGACGCGTTTCAAGCCGTTCTTCCGCACCGCGCTGTTCGCGCCGGTTGTGACCACCGTGGTCGCGGTGGCGGTGATCTGGCGCTACCTCTTCAATCCGAAATACGGCGTCGTCAATTTCGTGCTGGCGCACCTCGGCATACACCCGATCGACTGGCTGGGGGATCCGCACTGGGCGATGCCGATGATCATCCTGTTCGCGGTGTGGAAGAACTTTGGCTACAGCATGATCATCCTGCTCGCCGGCTTGCAGGCGATCCCGGCGGACCTCTACGAAGCCGCGCGGATTGACGGCGCGTCGGCTTGGCGACAATTCCGCCACATCACGCTGCCGATGTTGTCGCCGATCCTGATGATGGTCGGCATCCTCACGGTATCCGGATATTTCCAGTTGTTCGCGGAACCTTACGTGATCACCGAAGGCGGTCCGCTGCAGAGCACGACCAGCGTGCTGTACCTGATGTACGACCAGGGCTTCAAGTGGTGGAACATGGGCACCGCTTCGGCCGTTGCCTTCCTGCTGTTCGTGATCATGTTCGCGGTGACCGCGGTCATGTGGCGCGCAGGCGAAGCGGGTGAAGGGCTTTCATGAACCCGCGCGCCGGCAAATGGTTGCTCAACGGGTTGCTGGTGCTCGTCACCGTGATCGTGTTGTTTCCGCTCCTGTGGATGCTGTCGGTGTCGTTCATGCAGCCGGGCGAGGCGAGCGCGCTGCCGCCGCCGCTGTGGGCGGCGCATCCCACCTTCGGCAATTACCGCCAATTGTTCGCGCACGCCGGCATGGGTCGCTATTTCCTCAATAGCTTGTTCATCTCGACGGCGATCACGTTGCTGTCGCTGGTCTGCAACACGCTGGCCGGATACGCGTTCGCGAAATTGCGCTTCGCCGGCCGCGAGAAATTGTTCGGCGTGCTGATCGGCGGACTGGTGATTCCGGCGCAGGTGGCGATGCTGCCGCTGTTCCTGCTGCTGAAATACGTCGGGCTGGTGAACACCTACGCCGGCGTGATCCTGCCCAGCACCGCGACCGTGTTCGGCATCGTCGGCATCTTCCTGGTGCGCCAGTACGCGCGCGGCATTCCCACCGAGCTGCTGGAAGCCGCGCGAGTGGACGGCGCGGGCGAGGCACGCATCTTCGTGCAGATCGTGCTGCCGCTGTTGAAACCGATCCTGATCACGGTGGCGGTGCTCACTTTCCTGACGGCCTGGAACGATTTCATGTGGCCGCTGATCGTGCTGACCGGCCAGCAGCACTATACGTTGCCGGTCGGCCTGGCTTCGCTCTCGCGCGAACACGTGCAGGATTTCGAGCTGATGATGGCCGGCGCGGTGATCACGGTGGTGCCGGTACTGGTGCTGTTCCTGGCGTTGCAGCGCTACTACATCCGCGGTTTGCTGCTGGGGAGCGTGAAAGGATGAGAGGCGCGAGTGTCCGTCTGATTGCCGCTTTCTGCGCGCTGCTGGTGAGTGCGGTCGCCCTTGGGCAAACACCGCAAGCGCAGAAGGCCGAAAACGAAAAGGTCGAAAGTCTGGCGAGGCACGCGCCGCGCGGATTCTTTCCGCGCGGCTTTTCCGGCGAACAGGTGTACTGGGCGCTGGTCGGCGTGGATGGCGGCCACGATTCCGGGTTGCTGTCCGAGGATGGCGCGCTGGAGATCGGCAAGAACGGCTTCAGCATCGAGCCGGTGCTGGTCGAACGGGGCAAGCCGGTGACCTGGGCGGATGTGGCGATCACGCACACACTGAGCGACGGCTACCTGCCGATCCCGAGCGTCACCTGGAAGCACGGTGATATCAGCTTGCGCATCACCGCGTTCGGTGCCGGTACGCGCGAGCGCTCGGAACTGATCGCGCGCTACGAATTGCGCAATGACGGCGATCGGGCGCGCGTCATCACCTTCGCGCTCGCTGCGCGTCCGTTGCAGGTGGATCCACCCACGCAGTTCCTCAACGCCGCCGGCGGCGTCAGCCCGATCCGGGATCTCGCGTGGACGGGCAACGCATTGCGCGTGGATGGCCGCTCGCGGGTGACATTGCTGCGCAAGCCGGATGTTTCTTTTGCCGGCACGTTGCAGGCAGGTTCGATCGTTGGGCAGATCGCCGCGTTCGCGCAGAACGGCCGCCCACCAGGCAGGGGGCATTCGACCGAAGGCTTCGCCTCCGGCGCGGCGCTCTATCGCGTGCACCTCGCGCCGCATTCGCGGGAAACCTTCGGCATCGTCGCACCGCTGTCGGGTGCCATCGTATTGCCGGGAGCAGCCGAGAAGGCGGATGCATGGTTACGGCGGGAGGAACGCGCCGTGGCAGCGGAATGGCACGCCAAACTCGACCGCGTGTCGCTGCAGTTGCCGGCCTCGGCGCCGCGCATCGCGGACACGCTGCGCAGCTCGCTGGCCTGGATCCTGATCTCGCGCAATGGCGCGGAACTGCGTCCGGGCACGCGCTCGTACGACCGCTCATGGATCCGCGACGGCGCGATGATGTCGGATGCGCTGCTGCGGCTTGGTGATACTGATGCAGCGCGGGAGTACGCGTTCTGGTACACGCCGTTCCAGTTCGCGAATGGCAAGCCGCCATGCTGCGTGGACACGCGTGGCGCCGATTCCACTGTCGAGAACGACAGCCCGGGCGAATACCTGCACCTGATTGCGCAGGTATGGCGCTACGGAGGCAATCGCGATTTCCTGCAAAAAATGTGGCCGCACGCGCAGGCGACGATCGCCTACATGCAGGCGCAGCGCGAAACGGCCGCGTGCGATGAGGCGAAAACGAAAATGTTCTGCGGCCTGCTGCCGGCCTCGATCAGCCATGAAGGTTACTCGGCGCATCCGGAGCATTCCTACTGGGACGATTTCTGGGCACTGACCGGCTACAAGGACGCGGTGGCGATCGCGCAGGCGCTGGGCAAAAGCGAGGACGCGGCGCAGTACGCGCAGGCACGCGACAGCTTCCGCCACGATCTCTACGCTTCGATACGCGCCAGTGTCGCCGCGCACCACATCGATTACATCCCGGGCTGCGCGGAGCTGGGCGATTTCGATCCCACTTCCACCACCATCGCGCTGGAACCCGGCGGCGAACTCGAGCATCTGCAAAGCGATCTGCCGCGCGGTTTGCTGGAGGGCACGTTCGGACGTTACTGGACCGAATCGCGGGCGCGCATGGAGAACGATCACTGGAAGGACTACACGCCTTACGAATGGCGCAACGTCGGCGTGTTCGCGCGGCTGGGCTGGCGCGACCGGATTCCGGCGATGCTGGAGTTTTTCTTCGCCGGGCAGCGGCCGTCGGGCTGGAACCAATGGGCGGAGGTGGTGCGCCGCGATCCGCGCGCACCTGGATTTGTCGGCGACATGCCGCATGCGTGGGTGGCCTCGGACTTCATCCGCTCGGCGCTGGACCTGTTCGCCTATCAGCGCGAAAGTGATCAATCCCTGGTGCTGGGCGCGGGCGTGCAACCGCAGTGGCTGGACGGCGGCGGCGTCACGTTGAGCGGATTGCGCACGCCGTATGGTGCGCTGGATTACGGCGTGAAGCGCGAAGGTTCGAAGGTGATCTGGACGATCGATGCGGGTGCGCATCCGCCGGGCGGGTTGTTCCTGACCTGGCCTTTGCCGCACGCACCGGGTGCCACCACGACCAACGGCAAAACCGCGCATTGGCAGAACGGCACATTGCGCGTGATCGCGCTGCCGGCAACGGTGGTCGCCGAGGTGGGCAGGTAGGCGGCAAGGCCCGGCGCAGGCGAACTGCCGGCTCGGCAGGCTTACGGGGTCGAGGGCTCCAGCGCCGCGCCGCAGCTGGCGATCACTTCCGAATAGAACCGCGCGCTGGCCTTGGGCGTGCGCTTCTGTGTCGCGTAATCCACATGCACGATGCCGAAGCGCTTGGCATAGCCGTGCGCCCACTCGAAGTTGTCCAGCAGCGACCACACGAAGTAGCCGCGCAAGTCCACGCCACGCTCCATCGCCACACGCGCGGCGCGCAGGTGCGAGCGCAGGTAATTCACGCGCAGCGGATCCTCGATGCAACCGTTCTGCGCGACGGGTGGATCGTAGAAGGCCGCGCCGTTTTCGGTGATGTACACCGGCGGATTGCCGTAGCGTTCGGCCACCCATTCGAGCACGTCGGTGAGCCCGCGCGGATACACCTCCCAGTTCGTCTCGGTGTGCGTGGCCTGCTTTTGCGGCGTGCCGGATACGCGCGTGGGCCAGGCTTTCGCGTCGTCCCGCGACACGCTGCGCGTGTAGTAATTGACGCCGAGGAAATCCACCGGCTCGCCGATCAGATCGAAATCCTCGCGCGGCCACTGCGGCCAGGCGTCGCCGAACACTTCCGCCATTTCCTCCGGGTAAGTGCCCAGGAAGATCGGGTCCAGAAACTGCCGGTTCATGTAAGCGTCCGCGCGTCTCGCGGCATCACGATCTTTCTCGCGATCGGAAGCCGCGTATTTCGGTTCCAGATTCACCACGATGCCGATCTGGTGATGGCCTTCCGCGCGATAGGCCTTGATCGCCGCGCCGTGCGCGCGCAGCAGGTTGTGCGCCGCGATCGGCGGTTCGTACAGGCTGCGATGCCCCGGCGCGAGCGCGCCATGCAGGTAACCGCCGTCGGTCACGACCCATGGCTCGTTGAGCGTGGTCCATAACTCCACGCGATCGTCGAGCTTGCGGAACACCGCCTGCGCGTAGTCGGCGAACCAGTGCGCGATATCGGGATTCAACCAGCCGCCACGATCGTCCAGCGCGGCGGGCAGGTCCCAGTGATACAGCGTAATCATCGGCCGGATGCCATGCTCAAGCAGCGCGTCCACCAGCCCGTCGTAAAAGCCCAGGCCTTTTTCATTGATGCGACCGCGGCCCTCCGGCATCACACGGCTCCACGCGATGCTGAAGCGGTAGGCGCGCATGCCCAGTTCGCGCATCAGGGCGACATCCTCGCGCCAGCGGTTGTAATGGTCGCAGGCGACATCGCCGGTGTCGCCGTCGCGCACGCAGCCGGGCGTGTGTGCGAAGCGTTGCCAGATGCTGGGGCCGGCGCCGTCGGCCAGCGGCGAGCCTTCGACCTGGTAGGCCGACGTGGCGCAGCCCCAGAGGAAACTTTCGGGAAACGTGAAACGTTCCGGCTTTGACGCATCTGCCGCCATGTAGGTCCCCAGGGCATGTAAACGATTACATCGGCATGATAACGTGCCGCGACCGCCACGGGAATGTCCCGCGGGGCTTGTCGCCCAACCGGGTTCAATGCATGGCAGCAGTCCGCCTCGACAACGTGCGCAAAGTGTTCGACAACGGCAAGGTCGCCGTCGCCGGCGCCACCCTGGAAGTCGCCGACGGCGAACTGATGGTGCTGGTCGGGCCCTCCGGCTGCGGCAAGACCACGCTGCTGCGCATGATCGCTGGGCTGGAGACCGCGACATCCGGAACCATCGCGATCGACGGCCGCGTGGTCAACGACATCGCGCCGCGCGAGCGCGACATAGCGATGGTGTTCCAGAATTACGCGCTGTATCCGCACATGAGCGTGGCGCAGAACCTTGCATTCGGACTGAAGCTGCGTGGCGTGCCGCGCGTGGAAATCGAGCGGCGTGTCTCCGCTGCCGCGGAAATGCTGGGGCTGGGCACGATGCTCGAATCGCGCCCGCGCCAGATGTCGGGTGGCCAGCGCCAGCGCGTGGCGCTCGGGCGCGCGCTGGTGCGCGAACCGAAGGTATTCCTGCTGGACGAGCCGCTGTCGAACCTGGATGCCAAGCTGCGGCTGTCCATGCGCGTGGAGATCGCGCGGCTGCACAAGCGGCTGCGCGCGACGATGATCTACGTGACGCACGACCAGATCGAGGCGATGACGCTGGGCCAGCGCATCGCGGTTTTCAACAACGGCGAGATCCAGCAGCTCGACACGCCGATGCGGCTGTATGAGAAGCCGGCGAATATCTTCGTCGCCGGCTTCCTCGGCAGCCCGGCGATGAATTTCCTGCGCGGGCGGCTGCACTTCGAGAGTGACGTCAGTGCGAGCTTGCAGATGGAAGGTGCGAGGCTGCCGCTGGGTGGTCTGGTCGTGGCGCGTCCGGACCTCAAGGCTCACGCCGATCGCGAAATCGTGCTGGGCCTGCGCCCCGAGCAACTGCAACTTGCATCGGCGAATGGCAATTCGTCGCCGTCGTTGCGCGCGCAACTGGAAGTGACCGAGCCGGTCGGCAACGAGGTGTTCCTCTACCTGCGCTACGGCGCGACTGAGCTGGTCGCGCGCGTGCCGCCGCAATCCTTGCCGCCGGCGGGCAGCGAAGTGGCCCTCACGTTCGCGCCGCAACACCTGCACGCCTTCGACCCGGAATCGGGCCGGCGCATCGACAGCGGCGGGGCGTAATCGCTCAGCGCAGTACGCGCTGCACCGCATCCAGCACGTGCTGGACGGTAAAGCCGAAATTAGCGAACAGCGTGTCCGCCGGCGCGGAGGCGCCGAAACTGGTCATGCCGATCACCTCGCCGTCCAGGCCGACGTACTTGCGCCAGTAATCCGAGCTCGCCGCTTCGACCGCCACCCGCGCGCGGCACCACGAGGGCAGCACGCCCTCGCGGTATTCCGGCGGTTGCGCATCGAACAGTTCCGTGCACGGCATCGAGACCACGCGCACGCCGATGCCACGTTGCTGCACGGCGCGCATCGCCTCCATGGCCAGCTCCACCTCCGAGCCGGTGGCGATCAGGATCGCGCGGAACTTCGTATCGGCCGGATCCGAGAGCACGTACCCGCCCCGTGCAATGGCTGCGAGCTGTTCGTCGTTGCGCGGTTGCGGTTTCAATGTCTGTCGCGAGAACACCAGGCACGAAGGGCCCGTGCGATGTTCGATCGCGCTCTGCCAGGCGACGGCGGATTCGGCTGCGTCGCACGGCCGCCACACGCGGTTGTTCGGGATCAGTCGCAAGGAGGCGAGATGTTCGATCGGCTGATGGGTAGGACCATCCTCGCCCAGGCCGATGGAATCATGCGTGTATACATGGATCGCGTGGGCGGGGATCAGCGCCGACATGCGCACTGCATTGCGCGCGTAATCTGAGAAGACCAGGAAAGTCGCGTCGTACGGAATGAAACCGCCGTGCAATGCCAACCCGTTGCTGATCGCGCTCATGCCGAATTCGCGCACGCCGTAATGGATGTAGTTGCGCGGCGCGGCCTCGCCGTTGACGTTGTGCGCGCCCTTCCAGAGCGTGAGATTGGATTCGGCCAGGTCCGCCGAGCCGCCGACCAACTCCGGCAGCAGCGGGGCGTACGTATCCAGGGCCATCTGCGACGCCTTGCGCGAGGCGATGTTCGGTGCCTGTTCCTGCTGCGCGCGGATGAACGCCTGCGCGCGTGCAGAGAAATCATCAGGCAATTTGCCGGACATGCGGCGCTCGAACTCGGCCGCGAGTTCGGGATGCGCGGCGCGATAGCGCTCGAACAGCGCGTTCCACTCGGATTCGCGTTGTGCGCCCTTGTCGCGCGCATTCCAGGCGGCGTAATACTCGTCCGGCACCACGAACGGCGGCCAGTTCCAGCCGAGCTGGTCGCGTGCGGCGGCGATCTCGTCCTTGCCCAAAGGTGCGCCGTGCGCCTTTTCCGTGCCCTGCTTGTGCGGGGCGCCGAAGCCGATCGTGGTTTTGCAGCAGATCAGCGTCGGCTTGTCCGGATCGAGCGCGGCGGAAACCAGCGCGGCCTTGATGCCTTCCGCGTTGTGGCCATCCACGTCACGCAATACCTCCCAGCCGTAGGCCTCGAAGCGCGCGGGCGTGTCGTCGGTGAACCAGCCGCGCACCTCGCCGTCGATCGAGATGCCGTTGTCGTCGTAGATCGCGATCAGTTTGCCGAGCTTGAACGTGCCGGCGAGCGACGCGGCCTCATGCGAAACGCCTTCCATCAGGCAGCCGTCGCCGACGAACACGTAAGTGTTGTGATCCACGATCGAGAAGCCGTCGCGGTTGAATTCGCGCGCCAGCAGTTTCTCCGCAAGCGCCAATCCGACAGCGTTCGCCAGACCCTGCCCCAGTGGGCCGGTGGTGGTTTCCACGCCGGGCGTTTCGTGCGCTTCCGGATGGCCAGGCGTCTTCGAATGCCACTGGCGGAAACGCTTCAGTTCGTCGATGGACAACTCGTAGCCGGACAGATGCAGCAGCGCGTATTGCAGCATCGAGCCGTGCCCGTTCGACAACACGAAACGGTCGCGATTGCACCAATGCGGATTTGCCGGGTTGTGCGAGAGGAAATCGTTCCACAGCACCTCGGCGATGTCGGCCATGCCCATCGGCATGCCCGGGTGTCCGGACTTCGCCGCCTCGACGGCATCCATGGCGAGTGCACGCACGGCGTTGGCAAGTTCGCGGCGGGTCGGCATTGCAGTTCCCCGAATGCAAAGGCGGCGATTGTAGCCGTTCACACGATGGTTAACGCGATGAACTGCGCCTGAGCCGCACTTTGCAAAAACGCAACAATTGGGTGCCGACACGGTCACAAGGGCTGCGCGCAGTCAAAGCGTGCGCGCGTTGAAGCTTCAAAATTCCCCATGCTGGAGAAAGATAATGCACAAAACCCTGACTGCCCTTTCCGTCGCCGCGGCCTTTGCGGTGAGTGTGCCGGCTTTGGCACAAAACACCGGCAATACCGACAACGGCGGTTTCTTCATCAACGGCAACGTCGGCCATGCACAGGTGATTTCCGGGCCCAACAACGGCAGTGACACCGGCTACGCCATCGATGGCGGTTATCGCTGGTCGCTGACGCCGAACTTCGCACTCGGTGCGGAGGTGGGTTACAACGATCTGGGCAACGTGCAGATCAAGAATGTATTCAACAGCCAGCCCGTGGTCGCCAACGAGAAGAGTTCATTGCACGGCTGGACCGCGGGCGCGACCGCGCATTACAACTTCAACCCGAACTGGTATGTCTCCGGCCGTGCGGGCTTGTATGCGTGGCGTGGCGAGGGCATGACCAACGATGTGTTTCCGATCAGCTCGCACCGCAGCGACAATGGCTACTACGCGGGCGCCGGATTCGGCTACGACTTCAACCGCAACTTCGGCCTCGGCCTGGCCTACGACTACTACCACGCCGACAAGAACAATCTGAACCTGTCGACCAATCTGTGGTCGGTAAATGCGGAGTATCGCTTCTGATCGAATGCCGGGTGAGGGCGTGGAAGCCTGAAAGCAGCGCCATGGATGGCGCGCCCCGGTCCTCGAGGATTCTCCAACGTCAAGCGAAACGGGCGCCTTCGGCAGGCGCCCGTTTTCTTTAGAACGTCGCCATGTCGTACGGATCGTTCTGCGTCAAGTCGCTGCCCGACGCGCCTTCCGCCAGCCGGATCTTCAGCGCGAGGCCGTCGCGCGAGTCGGCTTTCGACAAGGCTTCCTCCAGTTCGATCGTGCCTTCCTTGTAGAGCTTGAACAGCGACTGGTCGAAAGTCTGCATGCCTTCCTGCAGGCTGCGCTCCATCGCGTCCTTGATCTGGTGCACCTCACCGCGGCGCAGCAGGTCGCGGATGTGCGGCGTGTTGATCAGCACCTCCACCGCCGGGCGGCGGCGGCCGTCCTTGCCGATCACCAGGCGCTGTGAAATCACCGCCTTCAGGTTGAGGGCGAGATTCATCAGGATGTTCTTGTGCGCGGCCTCGGGGAAGAAGTTGAGGATGCGCTCGATGGTCTGGTCGGCATTGTTGGAGTGCAGCGTCGCGAGGCACAGGTGGCCGGTTTCGGAGAACGCGATCGCCGCGTCCATGGTTTCGGTGTCGCGGATCTCGCCGATCAGGATCACGTCCGGCGCCTCGCGCATCGCGTTCTTCAGCGCGCTGTGGAAGGCGTGCGTGTCCATGCCGACTTCGCGCTGGTTGACGATGGACTTCTTGTGCCGGTGCAGGTACTCGATCGGGTCCTCGATCGTCAGGATGTGACCCGAACTGTTGGTGTTGCGGAAGTCGATCATCGAGGCCAACGTGGTGGACTTGCCCGAGCCGGTGGAGCCCACCACGAGCACCAGCCCGCGCGGCTCCATGATGATCTGCTTGTAGATCTGCGGCAGCAGCAATTGCTCGATCGAGGGCACTTCGCTCTTGATCGAGCGGATGACCAGGCCGACCTCGCCGCGCTGCTTGAACACGTTGACGCGGAAGCGGCCCACGTCCTTCACCGCGATCGCCATGTTCAGTTCCAGGTCGCGCTCGAACTGCGGCACCTGGCCTTCGTCCATCAGCGAATAGGCGATTTTCTTGGCCATGCCCGATGGCAGGCCGGTGTTGCCGAGTGGGTAAAGCTTGCCCTCGACCTTGATGTGCACGGGTGCGCCGGTGGACAGGAACATGTCCGAGGCGCCCTTGTCCATCATCAGTTTCAGAAAATAGCCGATGTCCATGATGTTTCCCCGATGCTGCCTCGTTATCCGTGCAAGAGCGCTGCCAACCGGGTTGACGGCACTTGCGTTGCAATGGGGCCGGGTGAGCCCGAGAATAGAGCCACCACACCCCTGCGCCGCGGTTTATGGCACGCACCCGTACAAAAATCCATCGGTTGGTTCCGCTTTTTGCGATTGTTGCCTTGGGTGGGTGCGCTACCGCGCCGCCGCCGACCGGCTTGATGGATCGCGCCGACGCGCAGATCCGCGCCGCCCAGGCGGCAAATGCGGCCGAGCTTGCCCCGGATGAATTCGCGGAAGCGCAGCGTCGCTTTGCTTTCGCCCAGCAGTCCATGGCGCAAGGCAACAACGAACAGGCCACGGCCAGCGCGGAGGAAGCCGAAGCCGCGGCGGAAACCGCGCGTGCCCGCGCGCGCGCGGGCGCACTCGAGAACCAGATCCAGGCCAAGCGCAACGAGAACGCGAGACTGCAGGCGGACCTCGAGCAACGCCAGGCCGAAGCCGCGCAGGCACAAGCGGCGGGCCAGCCGCCCGCGAGCGGTGCATCCGCGCAGGAACTGCCGCCGATCCAGCTCGGGGCCCCGCCCGAACAGAATCCCGTGCCGGCGCCGCCCTCCACGTCAGGCATGCCACCTGCGCCGGCAAGCAGCGGCGGTGCGGTTCAGGATCTTCACGGCCAGGGGAGCGGACGCTGATGCGCGCGCGAATGCTGCTTGCGGTGTGCGTACTCGCATTGGGGACAGTCGCGCCTAGTTTCGCGAACGCGGCGTCGAGCGACGTCGAAGCGGATCGCCTGAGCGCCCAGCTGGATCAGTTGAGCGCCGATCCGACGCTCGGCAATCTCGCCCTGGGCGAACAAGCGCGCGCACGTGATGCGGTCACGGCATTGCGCGATGCCGGCCGCCGCGAGCGCCCGCATTACCTGTTCATGGCCGAGCAGCGTGTCGCGCTGGCGCAGGCGGCAGCGCAGGCGGCGGCGGACCAGAACGTGCTCGACCAGCTCAATCGCGATCACGACCACATCATGCTCGAGGCCAGCCAGGCCGAGGCCGCAGCGGCGCGCGCCGAACTGGCGCGGCAACGCCTGCAATACCAGGCCGCGGTGGAGCAGGCGCAGATGTTGCAGCAGCAGGGCGCGGCCTATTCGCAGCAGGCGCAACAGGCGCAGGCCGAGGCCGAACAGGCGAAGAAGCTGGCGGCTGCCCAGGCACGTGCGGCCGCGCTGGCGCGCAAGGAGGCGCAACTTGCGGAGGCGGCAACCCGCGCGTTGCGCGGGGACAATTCCTCCGGAAGTTCCAGTTCGGCCGGCCGGGCCGCCCACATGCGCCTGTCCGATAGCGCGTTCAGCGCCGGCGGCAGCGGGCTCTCCGCTTCGCGGGCGGACAAGCTGGCAGCCTTCGCCAAGGATCACGCCGGGCAGTCCATCCGGATCGTGCCGCGCGCGGCGGCGGGCATGCGCGTGCTGGCTGGCCGCCGGGCGGTCGCGGTGCGCGATGCACTGGTCGCCGGGGGCGCCGATCCGGCCCGCATCCACATCCGCCCGGTTGTCAGCGGCGGCAAGGGCGCCAGCGTGGAAGTCGAGGCGAGCGACTGAATCAAGTCACTGATTCGTAAAGAATCTTTACAGTCCGTCGTAGCCGCCGGGCGACTTTTCCTCGGGCTTGCCAAGGCCGCTGTGGAGGAGTAGCGTCGGGGTGGACTAGGTGCCGCCGTGGTTATTCCCGGCCAGGCATCCGGTCCCGCCGCACTCGTCGAGAGAGCTGCCGATCCATGAATTCCGCACATTTCAGCCATCCGCGCACCGCTTCAGCGGCGCGCGGCGTGGCTGCGCGTGCGCCGCTGGCATCATCAGGAGGTTCTGCAATGTTCGAATCCCAGAGAGAAGACGTCGAAGCGCTGATGAAGGCGGACCCCGAGTTCCGCCGCCTTTTTCTGCATCATCAGGAGCTGGACAGCAAGGTTCGCGACGCGGAACTCGGAGTTCTCCCGGTGGACGACACCACGCTGAACGGCATGAAGCGCGAAAAGCTGTATGCCAAGGATCGCCTGACGCGAATGTGGGATCGGCGCTTGAGCGCTGCACACTGACGTCTTCTCGCCGGCCCGCCCCAAGCGGGCCGGTTGCTGTGAGCACCTTGAAAGCACCTTGAAGCTGGGTGCACTCGACACCGCGTAATCTGCCTTTGCCCCGCGCGTTCCAAGGCGCTCATGTGAGCGGTACTCCAGTATCATTGCCGGCTGCACGCGAATCCGGAGCCGGCATGATCGTGAACAGCGTCCTCGAGCTGATCGGCCGCACGCCGATGGTGCGCGCGCAGCATCTCGATGCCGGCCCCTGCGAGCTGTTCCTGAAACTGGAGAGCGCCAATCCGGGCGGTTCGATCAAAGATCGCATCGGGCTGTCGATGATCGAGGGTGCGGAGCGCGCGGGGAAAATCAAGCCGGGCGCGACCCTGGTCGAGGGTACCGCCGGCAACACGGGGCTCGGCCTCGCGCTGGTCGCGCAGCAGAAGGGTTACAAGCTCATCCTCGTCGTGCCCGACAAGATGAGCCGCGAGAAGATCTTCAACCTCAAGGCGATGGGCGCGGAAGTGGTGCTCACGCGCTCGGATGTCGCCAAGGGTCATCCGGAGTATTACCAGGACCTGGCCGCGAAGATCGCGCAGGACACGCCCGGCGCGTACTTCATCAACCAGTTCGGCAATCCCGACAACCCGGCCGCGCACGAAGCAACGACCGGCCCGGAAATCTACGAGCAGATGGATGGCCGCGTGGACGCGATCGTGTTCGGCTGCGGCTCTTCCGGCACCATGACGGGACTTGCGCACTATTTTGAAAAGGCGTCGCCGCGCACCGAATTCATCCTCGCCGACCCGGTCGGTTCGATCCTCGCGCAATACATCAACGAGGGCACGCTCAGCACGAAGTCTGCGAGCTGGATGGTGGAAGGCATCGGCGAGGATTTCCTGCCCAGCATCAGCGATTTCTCCCGGGTCAAGAAAGCCTATTCGATCTCCGACAAGGAGAGCTTCCTCAGCGCGCGCGAACTACTGAAGAAGGAAGGCATCCTCGGGGGCTCATCCACCGGCACGCTGTTGGCGGCGGCGCTTCGCTATTGCCGTGAGCAGAAAGAGGCCAAACGCGTCGTCACGCTGGTGTGTGATACCGGCAACAAGTATCTGTCCAAGCTCTACAACGACTACTGGATGCTGGACAACGGCTTTCTCGATCGCCAGCCCACCGGCGACCTGCGCGACCTGATCCTGCGCCCCTACGCGCAGCGCGACACCGTGGTGGTCGGCCCGAACGAACTGCTGGTCACCGCGTACAACCGCATGAAGCTGTACGACGTCTCGCAACTGCCAGTGATGGATGGCGAGAGGATCGTCGGCATCCTCGACGAATCGGATCTGCTGATCCACGTCTACGGCGACGAGAGCCGATTCCGCGATCCGGTGTCCACCGCGATGGTCAGCCGTCTCGATTTGCTGCCGGTGAACTCGCCGATCGAATCGCTGCTGCCGATCTTCGAGCGCGGCCACGTCGCGATCGTGATGGATGGCGACAGATTCCTCGGGCTGATCACCCGGATAGATCTGCTGAACTACCTGCGGCGGCGGGTGCAGTAATTAATCTGATCATCCGTGCTAAAAGCTCAAATAGCAGCTGCCCATGGCTGCGCTTTCAGAAAAGCGACTACATGACTGACAAAACCCTCTCTCTCGCCACCCGCGCCATCCACGCCGGCCAGTCGCCCGATCCAAGCACCGGCGCGATCATGACGCCGATCTACGCGACGTCCACCTATGTGCAAAAGAGCCCGGGCGTGCACCAGGGCTACGAGTATTCGCGCACGCAGAACCCGACGCGCATGGCGTGGGAACGTTGCGTGGCGGACCTCGAAGGCGGCGTGGCCGGGTTCGCGTTTGCTTCCGGAATGGCGACCACCGCAACCGTGCTCGACCTGTTCGATTCGGGCAGCCACGTGATCGCGATGGACGATCTCTACGGCGGCAGCTATCGCCTGTTCGAGCGCGTGCGCCGGCGCAGTGCGGGACTGGATTTCAGTTTCGTGGATTTGAACGACCCCAGTGCGCTGAAGGCCGCGCTGAAGCCCAACACGCGGATGATCTGGGCGGAGACGCCCACCAATCCGATGCTGAAGCTGGTCGACCTGAAGAAGGTCGCCGCATTCGCCGACAAGCACGGCTTGATCCTCGTCGTGGACAACACGTTCTGTTCGCCGATGGTGCAGCGGCCGATCGAGCTTGGCGCACACCTCGTGGTGCACTCGGCGACGAAATATCTCAATGGCCATTCCGACATGGTCGGCGGCGTGGCGATCGCGGCGAGCAAGGATCTTGCGGAGCGCCTGGGCTTCCTGCAGAACTCGGTCGGTGCCGTGGCAGGTCCGTTCGATGCGTTCCTTGCGCTGCGCGGCGTCAAGACACTCGCCCTGCGCATGCATGCGCATTGCGCGAATGCGCTGGAGCTGGCGCAATGGCTGGAGAAACATCCGGCCATCGAGCGCGTCATTTATCCGGGCCTGAAATCGCATCCGCAACATGCGCTGGCGAAGCGCCAGATGGACGGCTTCGGCGGCATCGTTACCATCGTCGTCAAGGGCGGGCTGAAGAAGGCGCGTCGCATGCTGGAGCGCTGCGAGCTGTTCGCATTGGCCGAGTCGCTCGGCGGCGTGGAAAGCCTGATCGAGCATCCGGCAATCATGACGCATGCGTCCGTGCCGCCGGCCAACCGCAAACGTCTCGGCATCAGCGACGGCCTGATCCGGTTGTCGGTCGGTGTGGAGGATGTAGCAGATCTGCGCTCGGAACTCGAGGACGCGCTCGGTTCATGAGTGTTCAAGTCCCTGGTCGTTGCCCGAGGTTGAAGGCGCCGACATGAGCGTATGGCGAGGCACGGCAAGGATCGCATTGAATCTGATCAGCAAGGCGCGCCGACTCGCGCCGGTTGCGGCCGTGTACGCGCGCCTGCCGAGTGCATGGAAATTGCGGATCACCCGCGGGCTTCTGCGCACCGCGATTGGGTCTGATCCGTCGCGAACGATGGCGACTGGATTGCCATCCTTCCCCGTTTCGGAATCCTTGCCGCCACGCCACATTGATCCGTGCCATGCGGGGCAGGGCATCAACCTCTGCGGCTACGTGCGAGGCGAGTTTGGACTAGGCGAAAGCGTGCGGGGGTTTGCCAAGGCGCTGGCGCGATCCGGCTTTCCTTTCGCACTGATGGATTTCGAAGTGTCCACGCCGGGGCGCGCCGAGGATCATTCGCTGGACAGCTGGGTAGCGAAGAAGCCCGAGTACGATTCAAGCCTTTACTTCATCAATCCGGATCAGATGCTGTGCGCGCGCGCTCATTTCGAGATGCAGCGAGCGGCCGGGCGTTACATCATCGGTTACTGGTTCTGGGAGCTCGAGCGTTTCCCCGATACGTGGCGGGATGCCTTTCGGCTCGTGGATGAAGTCTGGGTGGCCAGCGAATTCGTCCGGCGCAGCGTCGCCGCCGCAACCGAGAAGCCGGTGCGGTTGATGGCGATGCCGCTCGACTATCCGGCTCCCGCTGCGGTCGAGCGACAGCGCTTCGGTGTGCCGGATGATCGCTTCGTTTTCCTGTTCACGTTCGACTACCACTCCTATCCGCTTCGCAAGAATCCCGAAGCCGTGATCGCGGCTTTCCGGACGGCGTTTCCGCGGGACCGCAACGATGTTTGCCTGTTCGTCAAGACGCTCAATGCCGATCGCCTTCCCGATGTGCATCTGCGCTTGCTGGACGCGGCAGGAAACGATCCGCGCATTGTTGTCAGCGACGGGCATCTCTTGCGAACGGATGTCTCGCAACTGATCGCGTGCTGCGATGCCTACGTTTCACTGCATCGGAGCGAGGGCCTGGGGCTCGGCATGGCCGAAGCGATGGCTTTGGGCAAGCCCGTGGTGGCCACAGGCTATTCGGGCAACATGGATTTCATGGCCGCGGACAATGCCTGCCTGGTGGATTTTCGCCTGATTGACCTGCCACCGAATGCGTATCCGCATTGGCAGGGTCAACGGTGGGCCGAGCCCGATATCGCGCATGCCGCGCGGCATATGCGTATGCTGGCGGATGATCCTGCCGCCGCCAGCGCGTTGGGAGCTGCCGCGAGGGTGCGAATTCGGAGACAATACGATCCCTCCGCTTGCGCTTCGGCGGTGATCGAACGTTTGCGAATCGTCGCCGCGGGGCGGCTTGCGACGGTCTGCGTCCAGGGAACATCGAAATCATGAGAGACCTGCTGTACGCCCTGTGGCGCTATCGCCATTTCATCCTGAGCGCCATCTGGAACGACCTGCGTACCCGCTTCGCGCGCAGCCGCCTGGGCGCGATCTGGCTGATCCTGCAACCGTTGGCGCAGAGCGCGATTTACGCCCTGATCCTCTCGCGTGTGCTCGCAACCAGATTGCCCGGCGTCACCAATCGCTATGCCTATGTGATCTATCTACTGGCCGGCATGTTGAGCTGGTCGCTTTTCGCGGAAGTCGTGATGCGTTGCCTGACGGTTTTCGTGGATAACGCAAACCTGATGAAGAAGATCGTGTTCCCGCGCATGTGCCTGCCGCTCGTGGTATCCGGCTCCGCGCTGGTGAACAACCTGTTCCTGTTGGCCGCGACACTCGTCATCTACGTTTCGATCGGGCACGAACCCACGTTTGCCTGGCTATGGTTGCCGGTGCTGATCGCGATCACGCTGGCGTTCGCGCTTGGGCTCGGATTGGTACTCGGCGTGCTCAACGTGTTCGTCCGCGATGTGGCGCAGGTGATGGTGGTGGTGCTGCAACTCTGGTTCTGGCTGACGCCGGTGGTGTACATGACCAGCGTGCTGCCCGGCCGCGCCTCCGCGTTGATGCACCTCAATCCGATGTTCCAGATGGTGACAGCATTCCAGCGCACACTGCTGTGGGGGCAGGCGCCCAGTATCAAGGGGTTGATCGGGGTGGCGGTTGTCGCGATGGTGTTGCTTGGCATGGCTCTCGTATTGTTTCGCAGGTCTTCGCCCGACATGGTGGATGTGCTGTGAGCGGCGCGGTCATGAAAATCGAAGGTGTCGGGAAGGCTTTCCGCGAGTACCGCATGGAATGGCAGCGCATCCTGGGCTGGTTTGGTTGGAAACAGGCGCCGGCCAGCGAACACTGGGTGCTGCGCAACCTCAATTTCGAAGTGCACGCCGGCGAAGCGGTCGGCATCGTCGGCCAGAACGGCGCCGGCAAGAGCACGTTGCTGAAGCTGGTGACGGGAACGCTGCGCCCGAGCGAAGGAAAAATACATGTCGCCGGGCGCATCGCCGCGATCCTGGAACTCGGGATGGGTTTCAACCCGGATCTGACGGGCCGACAGAACGCGCGTTATTCCTCGGGCCTTATGGGGATGAGTGCGGCACAGATCGAAGCGGTCATGCCCTACATTGAGGAATTCGCCGAGATCGGTGATTACTTCGATCAGCCGATCCGCACTTATTCCTCAGGCATGCAGATGCGCGTGGCCTTCAGCGTGGTGACCGCGGTGCGGCCGGAGATCCTGATCGTGGATGAGGCGTTGTCGGTGGGCGATGCGTATTTCGCGCACAAGAGCATGGCCCGCATCCGCGAATTCCGCGAGCAGGGTACGACTCTGCTGATCGTCTCGCACGACCCCAGTGCGATCCAGTCGCTGTGCGACCGCGCCATCCTGCTCGACCGAGGCGTATTGCTCAAGGACGGGCCGCCCGAAGAAGTGATGGATTACTACAACGCGTTGATCGCCGCCAAGGAAAACGAGAACGTGCAGGTAACCCGCCTCGGCAGCGGCAAGGCGCAGACCACTTCCGGCACCGGCGAGGCGACGGTCGAATCCATTGCGCTATTCAATCAGGCCGGCGAACCTGTGGAATTCGTCAATGTCGGTGAACCGGTGGAGCTGCGCGTCCGCGTGGTCGTGCACAAGCCGGTTCCACGCTTGGTGCTGGGATACATGATCAAGGATCGCCTGGGTCAGCCGGTGTTCGGCACCAATACCTACTTCACCAAGCAGACCCTCGAAGATCTCGAGGCTGGCCAGACAGTGGATTACAAGATCGCCTTTCCGATGAATTTCGGTGCGGGTAGTTATTCGGTTTCCACCGCCCTGGTCAGCACGGATACGCACCTGGTCAACAATTACGAATGGCGTGACCTGGCCCTGATCTTCACGGTAGCCAATGCCAATCGTCCCCAATTCATCGGCAGTGCCTGGGTGCCGCCCGCAATAGAGGTGCGCTGCGCGTCATGACCTTCATTTCATATGCACAGAATTACGAAGACGTGATGCTGTTTCGGGCCTTGCGGGACGTCGAACATGGGTTCTACATAGATGTCGGCGCACAGGACCCGGTGGTGGATTCGGTCACCAAGGCCTTTTACGAGCGCGGCTGGCGCGGCATCAATATCGAGCCCGCGCAGCATTGGCACCAGAAATTGCAGGAAGATCGGCCGCGCGATATCAACCTGCGCGTCGCGGCATCCGATCACCGGGGCACGCTGCATTTCTTCGATATTGCCGATACCGGGCTGTCCACCACTGACAAAAACTTTGCGGCTCAGCACGCTGCTGCCGGTAGGCGGGTGGACGAATATGACGTGGAATGCCGCACGTTGGACGAAATCTGCGCCGAAAATGCGGTGGAGCAAATCCACTTCCTGAAGATCGATGCGGAAGGGGCGGAGGCCGCGGTGCTGCGTGGCATGCCGCTGGATCGCATTCGCCCCTGGATCATCGTGGTCGAGGCAACCTTGCCCAATTCGCAAATTCCTGCTTGGCAGGAATGGCAGCCATATCTGGATGCGCATGGCTACCTTTGCATTTACGAAGACGGGCTCAACCGCTTCTATTTGTCGCCTGAACACTCCGGGTTGAAGGAGGTATTCCGCTTCCCTCCGAATGTGTTCGACGATTTTTCGCAGCAACGCACTGTGGCGGCCTTGGACCACCTACAGCAGGAAATCGCGCTTCGCGACGGGGCAGCACGAAAGTTGCGTGAGGCATTGGCGCTACAAACGGCTGAATTCGAGCGGCAAGCCGAAGAATTGCGCTTGCAGGCGTCCGAAATAGTGCGGTTGCGGTTGGAAACGGATCGCATGCATGGCGAGATCGTATCCGCAGGCTTGGCACTGGACCGTCAGCGTGAAGAAATTCGCACCCGCGACCAAGTGATCACGAGCGCAACGGAAGCTTTGCGGGCGATGCGTGCGAGCATGTCGTGGCGTATCACTGCGCCTTTGCGATGGGTGAGTGTGAAAACCCGACGCGTCCGCCTCCCTGTGAGGCGCGCAGCATTCATCCTACTGCGCCCGCCGGCGCGCATGGCGCGCCCCCTGCTGCGCAAACTCGCGCGCGTGGCGTGGCTGCGCGCTTCCGCCAACGTGGTGCTCGGGAGGAACTCGCGAATCGCGGCGCATGCACGTCTGTTTCTGTTTGGGTCAAGGCCTGCCGACGGACCGCCAAGGAGCATGGAGGAAGGCCAGCTATCGCGGTCTTCGCGGCGCGTCCTCGGCGAAATTCATTCAATGCGGGGGAAAGCGCCGCGCAAATCGCGATAACGGGGAGGCGCGATGCATCTAGTGCTGGATCTTCAAGCTTGTCAGTCCGCAAGCCGCTTTCGCGGTATCGGAAGGTTTTCGTTGTCGCTTGCAAAAGCGATGGTTGCTCGGCCGCGGAACCACGAAATCACCATTCTCCTGAGTGATGCGATGGGGGAGCCGATCGAGGATCTGCGTAGCCAGTTCGCCGATCTGATTCCGCAGTCGCGCATCAGGACGTGGGCTGCCGTCGCGCCAACCGCTTACCTGCATCCGGACAACCGGTTTCGACAGCGCGCTTCGGAGGCTTTGCGACTGCAGGTGCTTCGCCAGTTGAAGCCGGACCTCGTACATGTGGCCAGCCTCATAGAAGGGTGGGGGGACGATTTCGCCGCCACCATCGCAGACGATACTCCTTTTCCGACGGCAGTCACGTTTTATGACCTGATCCCTCTCGCACATCAGAAGACATATCTGACCGATCCCTTGCTCCGGGCCTGGTACATGGAGAAGATCGGGTTCCTGCGCCACGGTGACATGCTGCTTGGCATATCCAATTTCGCTTGCATGGAGGCGCGCGAGCTGCTGGGAATCCCTGCGGAGCGGGTGGTCAACATCTCCGGTGCGGCGGACGATATCTTCAGGAGGCTGGAGAACGCGGAAGCCCTGCGCCCGGATTTGATGGCGCGCTACGACCTGCACCGACCGTTCATTATGTACGCCGGCGGATTCGATCCGCGCAAGAACATCTCCGCGCTTATCCGCGCGTTCGCGCTGCTGCCGCAAGAATTGCGCTCCGCCTACCAGTTGGCCATCGTGGGCGGCGTATCTCCGCCGGAACACCAAGCGTTGGTCACTCAGATGGTTGCTTCAGGTTTGGACGCCAGTGAAGTGGTGTTCACCGGATACGTTTCCGACGAGGAGTTGATCAAGCTTTACAACCTCTGCGACCTGTACGTCTTCCCGTCGTTGCAGGAAGGGTTTGGTCTGCCGGCACTGGAAGCCATGCTGTGCGGGGCAGCGGTCATCGGCTCCAATACGTCCAGTCTTCCCGAAGTGATCGGCCGAGCGGATGCGCTTTTTGATCCGCGCGACGAGCATTCGATCGCGAGGAAAATGGTGCAGGCATTGACCGACCATTCCTTCCGGACAAGCCTGCGCGAACACGCCCGTCAGCAACCGGTGAAGTTCAGCTGGCAGGAGTCCGCACGCCGCGCGCTTGATGCATTCGAAGCCGTGCACGGGCGTTCCTGTTCCGCGACCGCCAAACCGAAAGCACGTCGTGAATCGGGCAATGGAAAGGTTGCGTTCTTGCCGGCGCCGAACTCACAGGTGCCGTCCAAGGAATTCGGCAAAGTACGAATTTACGCCGACTCTGATTGCAGAGGAATTCCGCAAAGCGGACGGCCGATCGAGCGCCTGCGACTCGAACGCGATCGATTTGCGCGGGTGGTGGTTGAACTGACCGATGATGCTTATTGCGCAAAGACGCTTGCGTTGGCGGCGGAAGGTGACGCGGACCTACTGCTGTCCGACCACAATATCGGCAACGTGTTGGCGGCACTCGCCAATGAACCGGGCACGCGGTCATTGCTGATCGAATTGATGTACCGCTCGAACGGCTATTCGGCAGTGCGCTCGGCCATTGATGCGAATTTCTCCGCTGAGGCGCTGAACCGCCTGTTCACCCTGCACGGATTAGCCGCGTTGGGTGGATGTCAGGTACTGGCCCGCGAAAACGATGGCGCAGAGATGTCACCCGGGGTGACATGGCGCAATCACGTACGCGAGGCACTTCTGGACCTGCGTGGAGTGAAGGAGGCGAACGAGGCTTCCGAGCAGGATTGGCAAAGGGTTGCGAAGGCGATTGCGCGCAACATCCTCCAGCACGGCACGTCCAGGCAGTGGCTGGTTGATGTTTCCATTCTAAGCATGCGCGATGCAGGTACCGGTATCCAGCGCGTGGTCAGACGTGTGCTCGACGAGCTGATGGCGAGTCCTCCGCCGGGTTATCGGCTTGAACCGGTATGCTTGGGTGAGGACGGAGTGTTTCGCTACGCGCGCAGTTACTGTGCGCAGCGTTATTTCCCCGGGGTGGCGCTGCCCGCAGACGAGCCGGTCGAATTCGGTGACGGTGATATCTATCTCGGGCTGGATTTGAACGAAATTCTGATCCCCGCCTACAAGAGTGCTTTTTGCGAATTGCGCAATCGTGGAATCAAGCAATACTTCGTGGTCTACGACCTGCTCCCGATTCTTCGCCCCGACTGCTTTGATCCGCTTCTGCTGTCGTTTTTCCGCGCGTGGTGCGAGTCAATCGCAGAACTCGCCGACGGTATTCTTTGCATTTCGCGCTCGGTGGCCGATCAATTTGAGTGCTGGTTGCATCAGGGGCGCCCTGGGCGCAAGCGGCCTTTGGGCATCGGCTATTTCCATTTGGGTGCGGATTTTGGCGATGAGCAGGAATTGCCTGCAGGGATATACGAGTCACGCCTGCCGGATGGATTAGCCAATCGCCCCACAGTGCTGATGGTGGGGACGCTCGAACCACGCAAGGGTCACGCACAGGTTCTGCGGGCTTTCGAGCGGCTATGGGAGCGGGGGATCGAACTCAATCTGCTGATTATCGGGCGACCTGGTTGGTTGAGCGAAGCCATGATCCAGCAGTTGCGCGGACATCCCGAGCACGGCTCGCGTTTGCATTGGCTGGATGATGCGGATGACGCATTGCTGCGGGCAGCGTACCGGCGAGCTTCGGCCTTGCTGATGGCCTCCGAGGGCGAGGGGTTTGGGCTGCCGTTGATCGAGGCAGCGCATTATGACCTTCCACTGATCGTCCGCGACCTGCCTGTTTTTCGCGAAGTTGCCGGCGAACGCGCCTTTTATTTTTCCGGCCTGAATCCTGACGACTTGGCTAGCGCTCTGCAAGAATGGCTGCGGCTCGATGCCGAGGGGCGGGCACCGCAATCGAATGGCATTCAATGGCTCACTTGGCGCGAATCCGCTGCCCAGCTAGTGGACGTCGTGCGCAACGGACGCTGGGTTCACACATGGCGAGCCGGTACCATACGGCGGCATCCGGCTTACGATCACAGGTTGTCGACCCAGGTTGGCCGCTTGGTGCGGGGGCGATTGCAGTCCACCGCACAATCGGGATGGCTGCTGTACGGACCGTATCTCCCATTGGAGGCCGGACGCTATCGGGTACGGCTGTTCGGCGGCTGGAATCTCGCATGCGGCAGTGCGTGGGCAGGTATGGCGGTTGGCGCTGCGGGAACCCCGGTGATCCGCAAATCACTGGTTCCGGTCGTCTCCCGGGATCCTACGGTACTGGTCGAACTCGACGTGACGCTCCCGACCGGTGTTTCGGATTACCAGGTGCGCGTGTTCGTTGATGAGCAGGCGTCTCTATGGATAGAAGAAGTGGTGATCGAGCCCTGGCCGGTTGACAGCGAAGGCAACAGGCCGGGACAGGAGCGCGCGGGCACGGATTCGAGCCGCGGGGGCGCGGGCATGGTTGGCGCCGAAACGAATCTTTCAACGGGAATTGATGCATGAAGACTGCACTGATCACGGGAATCACTGGGCAGGATGGTGCTTATCTGGCGCAGTTGCTGCTCGAAAAAGGTTATCGCGTCTACGGTGCATATCGGCGCACCAGTTCCGTGAATTTCTGGCGGATAGATGAGCTGGGAATCGCTCAGCATCCGAACCTCGTTTTGGCCGAATACGACCTGACCGACTCGGGCTCCAGCCTGCGTCTCCTGCAGTCCTCTCAGGCCGACGAGGTGTACAACCTCGCGGCGCAGAGCTTCGTCGGCGTTTCGTTTGACCAGCCTATTACCACGGCGAAGATTACCGGTTTGGGCGCCTTGAACCTCCTGGAGGCAATTCGCACGGTCAATCCGGCAACTCGCTTCTACCAGGCTTCCACCTCCGAGATGTTCGGCAAGGTACAGGCCGTTCCGCAGAACGAGGAGACGCCTTTCTGGCCTCGGAGTCCATATGGCGTCGCCAAACTGTTCGCGCATTGGGCTACGGTGAACTACCGCGAATCGTTCGGCATCTTCGGTGCGAGTGGAATTCTCTTCAATCACGAATCGCCTTTGCGCGGCAAGGAATTCGTCACCCGCAAGATCACCGACGCGGTGGCGCGCATCAAGCTCGGCAAGCTCGATACGCTTGAGCTCGGCAACCTCGATGCCAAGCGCGATTGGGGTTATGCGAAAGAGTACGTGGAAGGCATGTGGCGCATGCTGCAAGCTGACGAACCCGATACGTTCGTGCTCGCGACCGGGCGCACGGAAACTGTTCGCGACTTCGTCGAAATGGCGTTCAGGGCCGCGGAACTGCCGCTGGAGTGGCGCGGAAGCGGTATGCAGGAGACGGGCTTATGCGCAAAGACCGGCAAGACGATGGTACGTATTAATCCGAAATTCTACCGACCCGCTGAGGTAGAGCTGCTTATCGGTGATCCCGCACGCGCACGCGACGTGTTGAACTGGCAGGCCAAGACATCGCTCGAAGACTTGTGCGCGATGATGGTCGAAGCAGACATGCGGCGGATCGAACGTGGCGTCTCCTTCTGATCCGCGCCGGCCACGCGTACTGCTGACCGGCTATCGAGGGTTCACGGGCCGGTATGTGGCGCACGAGCTTGAGGCCGCCGGCTACGAGGTGATCGGGCTCGTACATGACGGCGAGTCGCCCGCCCCGGACGTTGTACGCGCCAATCTGCTCGACCGCAGCGCGGTGCGCAACGCCGTCGAAATCGCGTGCGCCGATGTAGTGGTTCATCTGGCCGCCATCTCGTTCGTCGCACACGGCGACGTGGACGAGATCTATCGGGTGAACATCGTCGGTACGCGCAATCTGCTCGACGCGCTGGCTTCGGCTGCGCATGCGCCACGAATGGTGGTACTTGCCAGCAGCGCCAACATTTACGGCAATGCCCAAGACGATCCGATCACCGAGGACACGCCGCCCGCGCCGGCCAACGACTACGCCGTCAGCAAACTGGCGATGGAGCAGATGGCGCGGTTGTGGATGGGCCGACTTCCCATCGCGATCACCCGGCCATTCAATTACACCGGCGTCGGCCAATCGGAGCAGTTCCTGATCCCCAAGATTGTTGCGCACTTCCGCCGAGGTGCGCGCGATATGGAGCTGGGAAATACGCAGGTATGGCGTGATTTCAGCGACGTACGTGACGTGGCCCGTGCCTACGCCGCCATCGTGGAGAAGAAACCAGTTGGGCAGACGTTCAACGTTTGTTCCGGTGTGGCACACTCGCTGGCGGAAGTGCTCGACATGATGGCGCAGATAGCGGGTTATCGGATCGAAGTGAAGGTCAATCCGGCGTTTGTGCGAGCAAATGAGGTGGTGCGGTTGGTTGGTTCGAACGAGCGACTGGATGAAATCACCAGCAAAAAAAATGCGACGCCCTTGCGCGAAACACTTGAGTGGATGTTCACGTCACGATAGCGACCAATCCATTGCTTTGAACTGAGGGGGCGAAGTGGCTGTGGTCACCGAGAAAAGCTGGACGCATGAGACGGCCGGAATTGATACAGGCCAGCAGCGCCCGGCTGCGAGTGACGGTGTTGCCGACCGCTGCCTTGAGTGGATCCTTGTATTTGCGATCGCCACCAGCTTGTTCGGACTGGTTTTGGCGCTGGCTAGTGTGTTCCACGCTGCACAGGTGTTGCTCGGCGGGTTGTTGCTGACCGGCTGGTTCATGTACCGAATGCGCCACTCGAGGGCATTCCCGGGACCGAAGGCCCGTTGGGTACATCTCCTTTTGCTCCTGCTGGTGACCCTGTTCTTCCGCCTGCCTGCCTACAACTACGTCATGGGTGGGCAGGACGAAGGGTTGTACACCAACATGGCTCAACACATCGAGCATACCGGTGGCATCAAGGTTCGCGATGAGGTCGAACGGAAGGTGCAAGGCTCTCCTGCACTCAAGAATTACATGGAGGACAACTACTACATACCGGGAGCTTTTGTTGCCGGGGTGTATGCGCGTAGTCCCAATGGCAAGATCCAATTTCAGTTCTATCACCTGTTCCCGGTATGGATGGCGCTGTTTGCGGGGTTGTTCGGGTCTGCGGCAGGCGTTTATGCGCTGACCTTCCTGGCTGTCGTGTCTGTTTGCTTCTTTTACCGCCTGGCGTTACTCCTCACAGAGTCCCACAGGGCGGCGCTGATGGCCGGCGCGCTATTGGCGCTGAATCCATTGCACGCATTTTTTTCAAAGTTTCCGGTAACGGAAGTACCTGCGCTCGCCTTCTCATTGATCGGGTTTGCCTTGCTGGCCGGGTATTGGTCCGCACAACCGAGCCAGCGACGAACCGGCTGGTTGATTCTTGCGGCATTGTCCTTCGGGTGTCTGTTCACGACCCGGATCAGTGGTTTCATGTATGTGCCGTTCTTTATCCTCCTGGCGATGGCGGCACTCGTTTTTGATTCGGAGCCATCCAGGCGGGTTGCTCTTCAGCGCTGGGCAATTTGGACGCTTATTGCCTACCTCATTTCAGTTCTTTATGGGGTTGCCTTCTCACATTATTACGCCACCGATATTTACCGGCTTTCCTTCCATCCTGTACTTGGCAGGCATTGGGAGGGGATGCTCGCGATTCTGGTGGGCATCGTATTGCTGTGCTGGGCCGCTTTGGCGATGTGGACGCAAAATTCTCGATTCCGTGTCCGGAGCGTGGCATGGATCAACGGTTGGCGTGGCTGGACTCCAACCCTCCTCGTGTTGCTGGCCTTGGTTTTTGGATCGCTAAAGATTTATCGGCTCGGATGGACTACGCATTACGCAAACGGAGGGTTGGGTGAATTCTGGCATCTTGCGGGGAAAGGCTGGCAGGCGGCTTCGGCCTCGAGTCTGTGGGCCTTGGTTGTTTATCTCGGACCGCTACTCGCTATTGCATTGCTGCTCGGGTTGCTGCAAAGGCAGTCAGATCCCCGAGTTGCGTTCATGCGCTGGTTTGTTGCCGGATTTTTCATCTACATAGCAGTGCTGCAATGGGTGCTTCCGTACGGGCCCTACTATGCGCGATACCTGCTCAGTGAGCTTGTTCCTTACGGGATGCTGCTTGTGGTGTGCGCATGGGCGGGCATGCGCGCGAGCCGTACGCGTACGATGGTGACCGTGATCCTGGTTCTGAGTCTTGTCTATAGCGGGATACTCTCTGCGATGCAGATCGGCAAAAACGAGCAGGACGGCGCGCGCGAATCTTTGGCGCGTTTGGTCAGCCCCATTGGTCCGGATGATCTGGTGCTTCTCCAAAAATCCGACGATCCCATGGGCGTCCTAAAAACGCCCTTGATGTATACATTCCATTTGAAGGCGGCAGATGCCGGAGAGGGATCACTTTCTGATCCCGCCTATTTGCTGCAGATGGATTCTCTATACGACGGTCTATTCCTGATTTCTTCGAAAGAGGTAGCGCCGCAAGGCTTCACGAGAGTCGAAAGCGTGCGGTTCAAGATTGTTTCCTTTCGGCACGATCACTCCTTTCCGCACAAACTGGTCGTGAGCGAAAATAAACAATTGTTCCTGTACCGGTTTGGCGGGGCGGAGCCCTCGCCCAACAGATCTGCTGCCTCCTCCCACTAGCGCTGACTGGCCCGGCTCACGGTGCCCTTCTCCTGGCAGCGCTCAACGCCCTCTCAAGCCCTCCCATATACATCCTCCAGCCGCACGATATCGTCCTCTCCTAGGTAGTCCCCGGACTGCACCTCGATGAGTTCGAGCGGTTCGGTGCCGTTATTACGGAGCCGGTGTACAGCGCCAACCGGAAGATATGTGCTCTGGTTTTCGTTGAGCTGAAACACTTCGCTGTCACGCGTCACTTCGGCGGTGCCCGAAACCACGATCCAGTGCTCGGCGCGGTGATGGTGTTTCTGCAGGCTCAGGGCGGCGCCGGGCTTCACCATGATGCGTTTGACCTGGAAGCGTTCACCCATATCGAGCGAGTCGTAGCTGCCCCAAGGACGGTAAACCTTTCGATGGAACAGGTGCTCGGGCCTGCCGCCCGCTTTCAGCCGATCCACCAGTCGCTTGACCTCCTGTACGCGCTCGCGCGGAGCGACCAGTACCGCATCAGGCGTGTCTATGACGACCAGGTCGCGAATACCCAGTGCCGCGACCATGCGGCGATCGGTTGCACGAATGAGACAACCGCGCGCATCCATCGCGATCACGTCGCCCTCGAAACGGTTGCCGTCCGCATCGCGCTCGGAAGCTGACCAGAGCGCCGCCCAGGAACCGATGTCGCTCCAGTCGCAACTGACCGGCACCACCGCCGCGCGATCGGTCTTCTCCATCACCGCGTAATCAATGGAGTCGGAGGGAATGGCGGCGAATCGCTCCTTGTCGAAGCGCAGGAAGTCCAAATCCGCCTTTGCCGAGGTGAACGCCGCGTCGGCCGCCCCCGCGATCGCCGGAGCATGCCGGCGCAATTCCTCCAGGAAACGACGCGCGCGGAACATGAACATGCCCGAGTTCCAATCGTATTCGCCGGATTCAACATATGCCGAAGCGGTGGCCAGGTCCGGCTTTTCGACGAATCGTTCGACACGAAAAGCCTCGGCATTCAGGCTGGCACCGCGGCGGATGTAGCCAAAACCCGTTTCAGGCAGCTCGGGGCGAATGCCGAAAGTGACTAGCCAGTCTTCGTGCGCGAGTTGCAGTGCCTGCCGTGCGGCGGCTTCAAAACTCGTGACATCGCCGATCAGGTGATCGGCCGGCAGTACCAGCAGGATTGCATCGGGATCGGTCTTGCAGGCCTGCAGCGCGGCCAGCGCGATCGCAGGCGCGGTATTGCGCGGGACCGGTTCAAGCAGGATGGAAGCGCGCTCCATCCCGAGCTCGCGCAACTGTTCGGCAACCAGGAAGCGGTGCTCGTCACTGCACACCACGATCGGCGCAGCGGTTTTCCCGATTCCGCGGACACGCTCTGCCGTTTGCTGGAACAAGGTCGCCTTGCCCGCCAGCGGCAGGAACTGCTTGGGCAGGTTTTGGCGCGAAAGCGGCCACAAGCGGGTACCGCTGCCGCCGCTGAGGATCACGGGCACGAACATGCTGCTTCCTTCTTGGAGGTTTTACGAATACTCGGCTGCGCCGGCACCGACGTTGTCGTTCAGGTCGGTGCCCTTGCTTTGTTTGTTTGGTTCGTCTCGAAACGAGGCGCCGAAACCGGTTCAGGAGTCACGGGATCGCCGCCTATGCTGCGCTCGCCATACTGTATGTGCTGCAAGCGCAGATGCACGCGCTCGAGCAACTTGCGATTGGTCGCAATCAGGTCCGCGATCAATCCCATCATGAACAGCAGGCCGCCGATGATCAGGCAGACGGCCGCGAGGATCAGCGACTGGATGTGCCCGGAACCATTGCCGAGCGCATAATCCACCAGGAAGCGTACTCCCGCGGCGATTCCCACTGCCCAGAGCGCCGCGCCGCTCCAGAAGAACAGGCTGAGCGGCCGATAGATCACGAATACACGCAGAATCGTGATCAGGGAGCGTCGCACGTAGCTGGAGATGCTCTTCACCAAGCGTGAAGGGCGCAGGTCGGGGTTGGTGCGGATCGGCACCGACACCACGGACAGATTGCTCAGCCCCGCCTGGATGATGGTTTCCAGCGTGTAGGTGTAGGCGTTGAAGACGTTGAGCCGCATTGCTGCTTCGCGGGAGAGCGCTCGGAAACCACTGGGCGCGTCAGCAACAGCGGTCTTGCTGGCCATGCGTACCGCCCAGCTGCCGAAGTGCTGGAGCTTCTTCTTGATCCAACTGAAGTGCTCGGTGTCGGCAATGGGTCGAGCGCCGATCACCATATCCGCTCGGTGTTCGAGGATGGGCTGCACCAGTCTGGGGATATCCGCAGCTTCGTACTGGTTATCCGCATCCGTGTTGATGATCACGTCCGCGCCCAATCGCAGCGCAGCCTCTACCCCCGTCATGAATGCCGCGGCCAACCCGCGGTTCACCGGATGCCGCACCACATGATCGACACCGCAGCGACGCGCGATGATGGCCGTGTCATCGCTGGACCCATCATCCACGATCAGCCATTCGACGGTGTCGAAACCGTCTACCTGGCGCGGGAGGTGCGCTAACGCGATCGCCAGCGTCTCGGCTTCATTGAGGCAGGGAATCTGGATGATCAGCTTCATGCCGCAACCTTCTTGCAAAACCGCTTGGGCATTATTGCTCCAATTCGTGGCGCGCCGCCCGGAAGAACTCCAGCGCCTGCGCATTCGCCAGCGCCTCGGTGTTCTTCACATGCTCGCCGTGGATGGCTGCGCGCACGGCAAGTTCGCTGATCTTGCCGGAGCGGGTGCGCGGGATATCCGGCACCGAAAGGATCTTCGCTGGTACGTGGCGCGGCGTGGTGTTGGTGCGGATCTGCCGGCGGATGCGCTCGCGCAGTGCGTCGTCGAGCTCTACGCCTTGCGCCAATCGCACGAACAGGACCACGCGCTCGTCGCCTTGCCAGTGCTGGCCGACGGCGACGGACTCCAGCACTTCCGGAAGCTGTTCCACCTGTCGGTAGATTTCCGCGGTGCCGATGCGCACGCCGCCGGGATTGAGCGTGGCATCGGAGCGCCCGTAGATGACGATGCCGTCGTGTTGCGTCAGTTCGGCACGATCGCCGTGGCACCACACGCCCGGCACCTTGGAGAAATACGCGGCGCGGTATTTTTCGCCATCGGGATCATTCCAGAACGAAACCGGCATCGAAGGGAACGGCGCAGCGCAGGCGAGTTCGCCCGGTTGCCCGCGCACCGGATTGCCATCGTCGTCCAGGATCTCCACTTTCATGCCCAGTCCGCGGCATTGCAGTTCGCCGCGGTACACGGGCATGAGCGGATTGCCCAACGCGAAGCACGAGATGATGTCGGTGCCGCCGGAGATGGAGGACAGCAGCACGTCCTGCTTCACGTCGCGATAGACGTAATCGAAGCTCTCCGGCGACAGCGGTGAACCGGTGGACAGAATGGTCTTGAGGGCGCCGAGCTTGTGGGTCTCGCGCGGCTTCACGCCCATCTTGGCCGTGGCATCGATCCACTTGGCACTGGTACCGAATATGCTGATGCCGACCTCGTCGGCGAGATTCCACAGCACGTTGCCGTCCGGGTGCGTGGGCGAGCCGTCGTACAACACCACTGCTGAGCCGACCGCGAGCGAAGACACCAGCCAGTTCCACATCATCCAGCCGCACGTCGTGTAATAGAAGATGCGGTCTTCGCGTTTCAGGCCCGTGTGCAGCACCAGTTCCTTCAGGTGCTGCAGCAGCGTGCCGCCGGCGCCGTGCACGATGCACTTCGGTACGCCGGTGGTGCCGGAGGAATACATGATGTAGAGCGGGTGCTCGAATTCGGTCGGCACGAATTCGAGCGGATGATCCGCATCACCGGAAAAATCATGCCAGCTCGTCGCACCGCGCACCCCCCCCAACTTCAGTGGTTCGCCGGAGTAGGGGATCACGACGCAGCGTTCGATGGACGGAATCGCCGCCAGCACCTCGCGCACTTTCGCCAGGCAATCGTGGCGCTTGCCGCCGTAGGGATAGGCATCGGCGCAGAACAGCACCTTCGGCTCGATCTGGCCGAAACGGTCCACCACGCCGTTCACGCCGAAATCCGGCGAGCATGAAGACCAGATCGCGCCCAGCGAGGTCGCCGCCAGCATCGCGATGATGGTTTCGGGCATGTTCGGCAGGAAACCCGCAATGCGGTCGCCCTTCACCACTCCGGCGTTCTTCAGGGCATGCGCAACGCGCCCGACCTGGCGCTGAAGTTGCGCGTAGGAAAGTTCGCGGGCATGGCCCCATTCATTGCGGAAGATCAGCGCAGGTTTGTCATCGCCGAATCGCAGCAGGTTCTGCGCGAAGTTCAGGCGTACGTTCGGGTACCAGTGCGTACCGGGCATGGAGTGCGCATCCGTGAGCACCGGCTGGTGATCGCCGCTCGCGCGGATACCGCAGAACTCCCATACGAGGGGCCAGAATCTTTCAGGAAAGCGCACCGAGAAATCGTAGAGCGGCGCATAGCGCCGGATGTCTTCGTTGCCGGTGCGCTCCGCGACGAATCTCACAAAACGGCTCATGTTGGCGCGCTCGATGCGTTCGGAATCGGCTCGCCAAAGCGGAAGATCGGCAGTCATTCAGGCAAGGTAAGTTGCTGGATTTGCGTGAATTGTAGCGGATCTGCGTATCTGTGATCGCGCTCGCAGGCATCACACGGGTCTTTAACGCGTTCTCTGCAACCGGGCCCCTAGACTCACCGGCTCCTCATTTGCCGATGACGCGATCTTCATCATGTCCAATCGCTTGTACACCGTTGCCGCGCTCACTGCGGCGATAGCACTTTCCGCTTCCTTCGCAATCTCCAGGACGCACCACGGTGCTCCGCAAACGGCGCACGCTGCTTCCGGCGCTGGCGCGAGCCACCTCTCGGCCGCTCCGGCGGAAAGCATCGGCTCACGCCTGAGCCCTGCCATTGCCGCCGCTCCGGCGCATCGTGCGGGCGCGAATCAAAGCACGCCGATTTCCGCGCCTGCATCTGGCGCGGCGTCTGCTTCCACACCCACTCTGGTCACTGTCCAGGGCGGCGCGCATGTGTTGGCAGGCGGTGCACAACGGGCCACACCGGTTGCGGTCAACGAAGACCAGGCGATGCAGGCGATTTTCAAGGGTGGCATGTGGTTGCCGAATGCGACCGGCGGACGCGAGTACGCCAAATACGATCATCACCTGATCCATGATGACGGTGACTGGACCTGGGTGGGCAAGGTGCAGACCGATCACGGTTTGCAGTCGGCAGTGATCACCTTCGGCAAGGACGCCGTGTTCGGCCGCATCCCAGAGGCGAATGGCCAAGCCCTGCGCCTTGTGACCACGGATGGACAAAAGCTATTGGTCCAGACTGATCCCGGCAAGATGGCATCGTCGGCTGCGAACGTGCAACTGCACGCGCGCCAAGACTTCAAGGTACCGCGCCACGCAGCGGCGGCTTCGCGCACGCAAGCCATGAGGACAGCTTCGGCTCAGACCACTGCGGCAGCTGCCCAAACCACCGCGAGTGCGACGACCAGCGGCAGCCCCACAATTGACGTAATGGTCGCCTATACCTCGGGATTCGCCAGCGCGCAGGGCGGCACGTCGACAGCGCTCACCCGCATCAACTACCTGGTGGATGTCACCAATCAGGCCTACACCGATAGTGGCGTGAGCCAGCGGATCCGGCTGGTGCACACGATGCAAGTGAATTACACCGACACCAATGATAATACGACGGCATTGGATGACATTACCGGAAATGATGGTAGTGGCAGCAGTACCAGCAGCGTGCCTATTCCAACTTCGCTGCAGGGCGTGGCATCTGCGCGTGCGCAGTACGGCGCAGACCTCGTCGTGCTGCTCCGTCAGTTCAACAACGCCAGCAATAACGGTTGCGGCGTCGGCTGGCTGATCGGCGGCGGCGAACAGCAGATCATTCCTTCCGAAGACAACGCCTTCGGCTATTCGGTCGTGCAGGACGGCAAGGACGGCCTCTATTATTGCCTGGATACGACCTTTGCCCACGAGCTTGGCCACAATATGGGCTCAGCGCACGATCGGGCGCATGCGGAGAAAGATTCGAGCGGAAACCCGACCCCGGGCGCCTACTCGTACTCGTACGGCTATCTGGGCAACGGCACGAATGGCTTCTCCACGATCATGGCCTATGGCAGCGATACGCAAACGCCGCTGGCCCTGTTCTCGAATCCGAACATCTCGAAGTGCCAGAACTCACCGTGTGGCGTGGCGGACACCGCATCCAATTCCGCGGACAACGTCCATAGCCTGAACAACACGGCGTCGCTGATCGCGCAGTTCGAGCCGACGAAGGTCGTTCATAGCAACGAAGGTCAATGGAAAATCGTAGGCGAAGGAGATGTCAATGGAGATGGCAAAGCGGACATGATCGTCTACAACACCACATCCGGGAATCTCGGCTGGTGGATCATGAACGGAACCAGCGTCGCCTCCTACCACCAGCAAACAGGCCCGGCGGGATTCCGCGTGGCAACCATTGGTGACTTCAATGGTGATGGCAAGATCGATGTGCTATGGACCAATTCTTCTCATGGGCTGCTGATGTGGCTGAGTACAGGGAGTGGATTCACCCAGCAAAAGGCTTCTGGTTATCCGGCAGACTGGTCGGTGGTCGGGGCCGGAGACGTGAACGGAGACAAGAAAGCTGACCTGCTTCTGTACAATCGTACAAACGGCAGGCTCGGGTGGTGGCTCATGAGCGGGCCGACAATTCTGTCGGCGCATCAACAAAGTGGACCGGTGGGCTATTCCGTGGCCGGAACCGGCGATTTCAACGGAGATGGGAAAACGGACTTGATATGGACAAACGCGTCTCATCATCTGTGGATGTGGCTAAGCACGGGCACCGCCTTCGCCCAGCAACAGGCTCCGGCCTATCCTGCTGATTGGAAGCTTGTGGCCACCGGTGACGTCGATGGGGATGGCCACGCAGATTTGCTCTACTACAATCAGTCCTCGCACCGCATCGGTTGGTGGGCGATGAACGGAGCTTCAGTGAACGCATATTTCCAGCAGCCCGTGCCCATTGGATTCCATTTGGCCGGTGCGGGAGACTTCAATGGTGACGGCAACGCCGATGTGACCCTGATGGATAGCTCGAATAATGTGATCATATGGCTGAGTCAGGGCACGGCGTTCAGTCCCTAGCAAGAGCATGCTCATGGCAAGCCGCCGCGACCTGGTAATTGGGTCGCGGCGGCGGCCATCCACTTTAGGGTGTGCCAAACCGCATGAAGCGCGCGGGGAACCTGTGCGGCTTCACCGTCAAGTAGAACCGCCCATGATCCACACGCATCTGAGCTAAGCCGATACTTCTTGCGAATGGAGGCTGGATATGGGGAAGCATAGCTTTTCGTTCTTTGAGCCTCGGCGCGTGTTCTGGATGCGGGGATTGCTTCATCATCTGATCATCGCGCTAAACCGCCGCGGCCATAATAACCACCCTTACCGGCTATGCGCGTTTCCCAACGATGTAATTGGTCGCGACATCGCGATAACCGGTACCTACGAGGGTGCGGGGATTGCGGCCATTGAGTGGCTATGTGATAGAGGGATCATCGAAAACCCCGCGGGATCCGTGTTTCTTGACATTGGAGCAAACGTTGGTGTTTACACGGTGGCGGTTGGCTCGCTTTTCGCCAAGGTTCTCGCATTTGAACCCCACCCCGTTATCAGCCGAGTTCTTGCGCTGAACGTGGACATAAATAATCTTCATAATGTAAAACAGCTCAATTATGGGTTGTCGGATAACGATGGAGCTGCGGAACTGTGGGAAGGGGATTCTGGTAATTTTGGAGGCTCAAGTATTGAGCGTGGCATTGGTAGGGGAAAACAACACACGATTGCATTGCGTCATGGCTCTACCGCAATACGTGAGGCCACTGATCTTCCGGTATCGTTGGTAAAGATGGACGTGGAAGGGCATGAGCCAAAGGTCATCGCTGGCCTCGAAGGTTTGCTCGTTAAGCAACAGCCGGTCATCGCGTTCGAGGCGAACGATCCCACGCATAACGGCGATTTGCTGACTCTGCTACGCGGGGCCGGATACTCGATGTTTCTCGCGCTCGATTACAGTCCTGCGGTTCCGTTCTTTTGGGGGCGAGTGGCTATGCTCACCCTGGGGGGAGTGCGCATTCGCTTCAAGTCGATATCCAGCCTGGAAGGAAAGCGCTACTCCATGGTTTTTGCGTTGCCACCTTGCGCAGCAAAACGTTTCCATGCTTTCGCGCACCTCGTTTAGCGTCGATCGGGGTTCAAAATCAAAACCTGACCGTATTCAACTTTGAGCGTCGGCCTTCGAACATGAGGCGGCGCCCCAAGGAAAGCCTTGCATGTTTCTTCAACGCGCTGCTCTTGGAAGTAGAGTCGACTATGATGGAGCTCATTAATTAGCGATCCTCGTTAAATCAAGCCAATAGCAGTTTTTGTTCGTTGCCATATACCCAAACTAATCGGGGTGCGCCAATGTACAGCCCGGTACGACAATTGAAAAAACTGCTGAAGAAGGCAGTGGCCTCATTTCGAGAACAGCTTTACGAACAAGCAACTCTGCGCCGGGAATACGATCGTATAAAAGAGCAGGTTGCGATTGACACGCCGAATAATCCTGCGCTTTACGGATACAAGATCTATTCACAATGTGATGAGGACGGGATCATCGCGCATATCTTCTCCCGCATAGGTGCAGGTGGGCGCGTTTTCGTGGAGATAGGTTGCAGTGACGGTCTCGAAAACAACTCGCATGCGCTGCTTCTGAATGGATGGAGGGGTGCTTGGTTTGATGCTGATTCTGCCAAGATCAAATTGCTGTCCAGTGCCCTGCCACCAAGCTCCAATCTGGTCGTCGAGCGCAATTTTGTATCGGCCTCCAATGTGCACCCTTTGATCTCTTCGGCCCTGCAGCGGTTGAATGTCGCCGAGATTGATTTCTTTTCCATTGATATAGACGGCGACGACGTAAATGTTTTGTCGGCATTCCTGGAAAAGATGAAGCCGCGGGTGATTTGCGTCGAATACAACGCGAAATTCCCACCGCCCATGAGAATAGCTATTCACCCTCGCTCCGGATCTGCCGGATGGAGAGGTGACGATTATCAAGGGGCATCTCTGTGCAGCTTTGCAGATATGCTGCAAGGCTTCGATTACAAGCTGGTTTGCTGCGGCCTTTCCGGCGTCAACGCATTCTTTGTAAAGGTGCAGGAGGCGGGCCAGTTCCCTGACTTCCCGGTTCAGCGGCTATATCAGCCGGCTCGCTACTACTTGCGCAGGCTTGCCAGTGGACATCCGCCATCCCTGAAATTTCTGGCGGACGCATTAAGCACTAATGGAAATGACTGACTGCCTCGGGAGAGGGCATCACGTCAGCGGCGAAGAATCTCGCGGTAGAGCGCCAAATGCGCTTCCATGGCCCGGTCCTCTGTAAATAAAGTGGTTGCGCGTTTTCTCCCCTGTTCGCCCAGCGCATGCGCGAGCTCAGGATTCGTCCTCAGCACATGACAGGCTTGTGCCAGAGCCTGGGTGTTTGCGACAGGAGCAAGCATTCCGGTGGTCTGGTGCACGATCACGTCCCGCAATCCCGGGACATCGAATGCGACGACGGGCTTTCCGCATGCCATGCCTTCCAGGGCCGTATAGCCGAAGCCTTCGTGACGGCTTAGCGAAACAACGATGTCCGTGTCGCGGTATGTGGCGACGAGCTGGTCGACAGTCAATCCACTCACAAACCGCAGTCGCGCTCCGCGCTCGGAAACCTTCGGTGCGTCCCCCCGCAGCCCCGCTACTACGACCACTTCGAACTGACGGCCCAGGGCATCGCAGAACGGGCCGATCAGGTCGCCGCCCTTGCGGCGGCCCATATTTCCGACGATCAGGATACGTGTTGGCGCAGAGCCGCCCCTTCGCTTTTGCTCGGCTGGCGAGAACTTGTGCGTATCGACCCAGTTCGGTATGACCCGGATGTTGACTGCATGGAAGCCATCGCTGGCCTCCCGGCGTGTGGAGTCGCTGACGGCAACTACCGCGTCGGCTGCACGAAAGGATGCACGCTCAAAGCGATATACGAAGCAGTCGTGGAATAGCATTTGAAAAAAAGACTTCCACTGTGGATAGCCTCGTCCGGCAACGCAGTGGTGGATAGTTGCTATCAGAGGGATGTTGTGACGACGGAATGCGAACGCGATCCAGCTATTGGCATTTATGATGTCCACGCGGGGCGGCGGCGGCTCGCGTCGCAGAGCCCATGGAAAATATTGGTATCCGAGCGGAAACCATTGCACGATGGGTTCAACGCCATGCGAGCGCAACCCGTCGGCAAGTCGCTCGACGTACACGTCGGAACCGCTTCGCGCGCGGATGCTGGGTAACCAGATTCTCATCAGTTTGCTTCTTGTGGTCCGGTTGGATGGCCCAGTGAACCAATTTTTATGTTTTCTTCGGTTCAGCCATCATGAATTTCGTCCGGCAAAGGAGATAGACGACGAAGCTTGCCACCATTGCCATATGTGTAAGGTAAGTTGCCAGTACAGCGCCTCGCCAGCTCCAGGCAATCACCAGAACAATGGATGCGACCACGTTGAAAATCGCCCCGCCGAGTTCAAAAACTCCTGTGGCCCGTTCATAACCCGAAGTGGCTGCCAAAGTGCGGACAATGACCCAGCTGGTCATTGTCAACGGCACGGCGGCGAGCGCATGGGCAATGGGTATTGCTTCACGGTATGCGGCTCCCAGTATCCAAGGCAGCAGGTACGCAGCCGCGTAAACGCCAACACATAGACAAAGTGCGAAGGCCAATGTCAACGCGATTTTGCCCGCTGAGGCCTCTAGTGATCTGTGTAGGCCGTGCTGACCCTGTCTGAAAAGAGAGGGAAGCAGTCGTTCTACTCCTGCTGAAATCGGCAGCAGGAAGATGTCTACAAGCCGATAGGCAACGGTATACGTGCCCGCGGTCGCGGTTGAGACCAATCGCGCGAGTATCACTTTATCGGCGTCCCCATGTACCCGGGAGGATGCAGTGGAGATGGCGAAACCCAAGCCGGCTAGCGTATCGTGGGACGTTGGCGATCCGGCCCCCAGATTGCCGCGCATGCGCCATGCCCAAAAGCCGAACAGTGCGAGAAAGGCAAGCGCCCCAGTGGAAAATGATGCGAAGGACCAGGACGTCAGATCTAGAGCGCCTGCGCTGGAGAGCAGTGCCGCAATTGTTACCCGCAGAGCGGGTAACGAGCAGATGACGAGTGCCATTCCGCTGTAATTTTCGCGCGCCTGCAGGATGCGCGCCGCCAGATCCGATGCTCCGTAATAGAGGATTTCCCCGAGCACGATCAGAGTGATGGCCAGCGGGGTCACGCTGTGTGGAATGACAAGCCACGCGCACCCCCCAGCTAACGCCGCCAGCGGCAACGCCGATAAGCCAACCCAATGCATCGTGCGGTTGAGGCTCTCGACATATGACTTCTTGGCATGGGCCACATCGCGCACATGCAGCGGCCCGGCGCCGAAGCCGCTGAACATGGCAAAGAAGGAGGCGAGGCTTGCGGCCGCCGCATATCCGCCGAATGCGCTCGGCCCGAGCGCACGCGCCAGCAGCACGACAAGCACGCTGAGCAACAGGGATCGGAATCCGAATCCGAAGGTTACGATCAAATAGCTGCGGCTGAGCATGCTGAATTCACGTGGCGGTTGGTTGCAGTCAGCGGTTGGTTGCAGTCAGGATCAATTTCGGACCAGAGCGCGGGATGGCGCCAACCGCTCGAATTCCCTGAGATAATCGTTCGCAACGCGATCCCATGTGAATCGCTCCGCAACCACCTGTCGCGCGCGGATGGCAAACTGCTGGCGATCTTCTTCGCTCCACCTCGCGATTTCGTTGATCTTGGCAGCAAACGCATTTGCGTCGAGAGGCTCGATCAGAAAACCGGTGATGTCCTCTACAACGGCTTCCGCGAGGCCACCCAGGTTGGACGCCAAGACCGGCGTGCCCACCGCGGCGGACTCGAGCGCCGAAAGCCCGAATCCTTCGTTCTGACCGGAAAGATGCGCGGGCAGGTTCGGCATGATGCAGGCGATCACGGTTGCGCGCAGCTCCGCGAGCGGTTCCCGCGACATGCTCCCCAGATACCGCGCTCGCGGGCAGTTCAGTACCGCGTCCATTTCCGGCGAGTCCCAAGGCGGTCCGGCTACCAGCAGATCGACGCTTGGATCAATCTTGGGCATCACTTCCTGGATGAACCAGGCGAGCCCTTTGCATCGTATGAGCCTGCCCGCGAAGAGAATGGAGTTCTGTCTCCGCACGGAATCCATTGAAGAAGGCCGGAGTCGGGTCGCGAGTGGAATCCGCGTGGTATTTCGAAACCCGAGCGACGCAGCCATCCGCTGGGTATCCGAACTGTTGGCGATCAGGAGGTCCGCGCTTCGCGCAAACCATTTCAGCATGGCCTTGTAGAAGGCCGAACTCGGCTTCCTTCCCTGTGCGTAATAAACATCGTTTCCGTGAGCCGCGACGACCGCCATCACCTTGCGCGCGCGCAGCTTTGCGATGTAAGCCATTGGAGTGAGGACCGCATCTCCGAACAATACGACATCCACCTTGCCGGCATTGCGGAACACCGTGATCGATGCATTGATGAAGAACCGCAACAGTGCGAGCAGGCCCGGACGTCCGATGATCGGCGGATCCGGCTTGAATAGCGTCAGATCATTGCACTTTCGTTCGAGTGCGAGAAACAGCTCTTCCGCATAGACTTCCATGCCACCCACGGAGGGAGGGAACTTGCGGGTGACAAAAAGAATTCGCATCAGATTCGCTCAGTTCGTGCGCTCGCCCTTGGAAATTCAACTGCCGTTCCGGTCCCCTCTTTGCCCCTAGCGAACGCGCGCGATTGACTCTCGTGCTTGTAATCCAAGGAGCTAGCCTTTCACCGGGACGCGCAGCGTTGCGCGAACTGCTCCGAGGATCCGGGTCACTTCGGCCTCCGTCAACTTCGGCGACAGCGGCAGGCTGACGGTCTGGCGACCCAGACGCATCGCGTTGGGCCATTGCTCCGGCCTCCAGCCGTAGCGCTGCTGATAGTACGGATGTTCCGGCACGGAGAGGTAATGCACTCCTGTGCCGATCCGGCGCGCATTCATCGCGTCCAGGAACGCATCGCGCGAAATGCCGCAGCGTGTCTCGTCCACCATGACCGTGAACAGGTGGTAGGCATGTCGCGTGTCGGGCTCGGGACGCGCCGGCAATCCCATCGGAAGATCCGCCAGCGCTTCCATGTAACGGTTCCAGATCTGCTCGCGCCGCCGCCAGTTGCGCTCCACGCGTGCGAGCTGGTGGATGCCGATGGCGGCCTGCAGGTCCATCATGTTGTACTTGAAGCCGGCTTCGACCACCTGGTAGTGCTTGTAACCCTTGTCGCCGAAACGGTGCCAGGCATCCTTGCTCATCCCGTGCAGCGCCAGGATGCGCGCGCGGGCGACGTGCGCCTCGTCGCGGCCGATGATCATCCCGCCTTCGCCGGTCACCACGTTCTTGGTCGCATAGAAACTGAAGCAGCCGAAATCGCCGAAGGTACCGGCCTTGCGGTCGTGGTATGTCGTTTCGATCGCATGCGCGCAATCCTCGATCACGCGCAGGTCGTGCTTGCGCGCGATGACCATGATCGCGTCCATGTCGCAGGCGCGCCCGGCGAAGTGGACCGGCAGGATGGCGCGGGTGCGTGGCGTGATCGCGGCCTCGACTGCGGCAGGATCCATGTTCTGGGTTACCGGATCCACGTCCGCCAGCACCGGCGTCAGCCCTGCATGGATGATCGCGTTGACGGACGCACAGAAGGTCAGCGGCGTGGTGATCACCTCGCTGCCCGGTTCGAGTCCCGCGGCCACCATGCTGACGTGCAGCGCGGCCGTCGCGGAATTGACCGCGGCGACTTGCGCGGGCGCGAGGTGCTGGTAGGCGGCAAAATCACGTTCGAATTGCGCCACCCGTGGCCCGGTTCCGAGCCACGCCGACTGCATGCAGGCGACGACTTCGTCTATCTCCGCCTGTTCGATCAGCGGTGAACCGAAGATCAGGAAGGGCTCGTCATCGAAGCCACGATCTTGGGACATTCGGGACAGCCTCGGCGAGGGGCTCGATTACTGAAGCGCCGCTTCCAGCTCCGGCACGATCTTGAACAGATCGCCGACCAGGCCGTAATCGGCGATTTCGAAGATCGGCGCATCGGGATCCTTGTTGATCGCAACGATGGTGCCGGCATCCTTGATGCCCGTGAGGTGCTGGATGGCGCCCGAGATGCCGATCGCCAGGTACAGCTCAGGTGCGATGATCTTGCCGGTCTGTCCGACCTGCAGATCATTGGGCACGTAGCCGGCGTCCACCGCTGCGCGCGAGGCGCCGACCGCGGCGCGCATCTTGTCCGCGAGCTTGTAGATGATCTCGAAGTTCTCCTTCGAGCCCACGCCGCGTCCGCCCGACACCACGCGCTGTGCGCCCTGCAGATCGGGGCGATCGCTGCTCGCCTGCTGCAAGCCGATGAAACGCGTGTGCGTCGGCAATTCGACATCGAGGCCCAAGGCTTCGATCGGTGCGGCACTGCCCGACTCGGCCGCCGCAGGCCACGACGCCGTGCGCACCGTACCCACCACGATCGCTCCGCTCGGCGTTTCCACGTCCACGATCGCGTTGCCGGCGTAGATCGGTCGCTTGAAGGTGTGCGCGCCGTCCATGGCCATGATGTCGCTCACCTGGCCCACGCCCAGCAGCGCGGCGGCGCGTGGCGCGACGTCCTTGCCGAAGGTGGTGGAGGGCGCCAGCACGTGCGTGTAACCGTTTCGCGCAACCGATGCAATCTGCGGCGCAAATACCGCGGCCAGCGCGTGTGCATTTTCCGCACGCGTGACGGTGAGTACCTTCGAGACGCCTTCCAGCTTCGCGGCGGCGGCCGCGATCGCATCCGGCGCATCGGCGAGCACCAGCACGTCGATGGATTCCGGCTTCATCGCGCGCGCGCAGGTCACGCAACGCGCGGTCGCTGCATTGAGTCGGCCGTTGAGGTGTTCGGCAATGACCAGGACTTTACTCATCACACCAATCCTTTCTGCTTCAGCGCGGCGACCAGCTCCGCGACATCCTTCACCATCACGCCGCGCGAGCGCTTGGGCGGCGCGGTGTAGTGCATGGATTTGATTTCACTTCCCGATTCGATGCCAAGCGACGCCAGCTCGATCGTCTCGATCGGCTTGGACTTGGCCTTCATGATGTCGGGCAGCTTGATGAAACGCGGCTCGTTCAACCGCAGATCCGTGGTGACGACCGCAGGCAGGTCGACTTCCAGCGTTTCCAGGCCGGCATCCACCTCGCGAGTCACGCGCGCGACGTTGCCGTTGATCTCCAGCTTGGAAGCGAAGGTCGCCTGCGGACGATTCCACAACGCGGCCAGCATCTGGCCGGTCTGGTTGCAGTCGTCGTCGATCGCTTGCTTGCCGAGGATCACCAGGCCCGGTTGCTCCCTCTCGATCAGCTTGAGGAATGCGCGCGCGGCGGCCAGCGGCTGCACCGGCTCGTTCGTCAACACGTGGATCGCGCGATTGGCGCCCATCGCCAGGCCGTTGCGCAGGTGCGGCTGCGCGTCCGCCGGCGCGATGGTCGCGATCACGACATCAGTCGCAATCCCCTTCTCGCGCAGGCGCAGCGCTTCTTCCAGCGCGATGTCATCGAATGGATTGGCGGAGAGCTTGACGCCTTCGGTAACCACGCCGGAGCCATCCGGCTTCACCTGGATGCGAACGTTGAAATCCACCACGCGCTTGTAGCCGACCAGAATCTTCATCTTCCCTGGGCCTTGCGAACGAAACGGGACATTCTAACTCATCACTTCCACGAGCCCGCCCGGCCAGGAACCCCTTGTGGCGACAGCCGATACGCATCCAAGGTCGGGAGACAAAACCACTGGATCCCGGCCTGCGCCGGGATGACGAACAAAAGCATTGTTCAGTGACCGATGCGTCGAAGGATCGCCTTGGCGAAGCGTTCGGCCGCGCTCGTGGCGTGGCCGAGGAAGACCGAAGGCTCGGTGAGCTCCAACTCCAGCAGGCGCGGCGCGCCGGATTCGTCGTGGATCAGGTCCACCCGTGCGTACAGCAATGGGCGTTCGAACGGGATGGCCGCGAGGGCGCGCTGCGCGATTTCGCATTCGGCGCTCGATGGTTCGCGCGGCGTGATCTGCTCGACCGCGAACAAGCCGGTGGCCGGTTCCGCGCCGCGCTTCAGCAGCGGGCCCTTGCGGATCGCGTGGCTGTATTCGCCATCGAAGAACAGCAGCGCGGTTTCACCGTGCGCGTCCACGCTGGGCAGGTACGGCTGCATCAATGCATTGCGGTTGGCTATCAACAGACGATTTAGATGCGCAAGCATTTCAGCGCGTGAATCGCGTGCGTGCCGCTGCGCATCCTTGGAACCCGCGCCAACGGAAGGCTTCACCACGACATCTTCGGCGTGCGGATGCGCTTCCAGGAATGCAGTCAGCGCGCGCCGTGCATCTTCGCCGGACTCGACGAAGGCGCTCGGTACCACCGGCACGCCGGCGCGCTGAAGGTGCGCGAGGTAATGTTTGTCGGTATTCCAGCGCACTACTGCCGGCGGATTCAGCAGCCGCGTGCGCGTGGCCGCGTGCTCGATCCATTGCAGGAATTCCGGCAAGCGCTTCGCATAATCCCAGGTCGAGCGCAGTAAAGCGAGATCGAATGATGACCAATCGATCTTCAGGTCGTCCCAGCGCGCGATCGTGACCCGCGCGCCGCCAGCCTCCAGTGCGCGACGCAGCGGCGGCAGGTCCTCATCCAGCTTGCGCGCGCCGCGCGCGCTGACCAGGGCGATGTGTGGGATATCCATCGCGCATCCATAACACGATCGGATTGCGCCCGCATCGCCCTTCAGGCAGGTTGCAGATCCACGTAAAGCAGGCGCCAGTCCAGTACGACCCGGCCCTGTTCGTGGCGGAAGCCGACATGCTCCTGCAAGGCTTCGCGCAGCGCCGCGGGCGGGCAATCGACGACACCGAACAGGCCACCGCAGAAATCCAGCATCTGGCGCTCGTCCTCGAATCGCCACGGACAGGCCAGCTCGCCGAAGCGGGCGACCCTGCCGAGGCGTGCGAACCACGCCGGCTCGTTCGGCAGGTACAGCCCCGCGTGGCCCGTCACGTTGTAGCGTCCGACGAAACCGTCGAGGAAACGCGTGAGGCTGGAACCGCACGCCACGTCCGCCAGATGCAGCGTGCCGTCCGGAGCCAGGTGCTTCAGCAGGTCACCGAGGAAGCCGGCCTGATATTCGATGTGGTGTAGCGCTGCCAGGCAGACGATGTGATCGAACGCGCCGAAGCTCCACTGCTGCCCTGGGTCGTACACCGGCACGCCGTTGCCGAAACCGGCGGTGAGCTCCAGGTTGGTCAATGCGATGCCGGCCGGCAGGTATCGCCGCAGATAACCGCCGCCGGCAGGAATGTCCAGCACGCGCTGGCCTGCTCGCGGAATTGAGCCATCGAACAGGCGCGCGAATTCGGCGTGACGTGCCTCCGGGCAGCGCAGCATCGCTGCATGGTAGGCATCGCCGCGCTGCGCGAAGATTTCGCCGTATTCAAGGTTCATGCGGCGGCGGTTTTGCGCGCGGGGTGCCGCCAGCGCGCTGGATCGAACAGCAGGGATGCCAGCGCGTCGTGGAGGCGCGCAATCGGCGCGTCCCAGCAGTTCGGCGGCGGGCTGGTGTTGTTGAGTACGTCCATCATCGCGTTGGCTTCGAAAATCAGCAGCGAGCCATCCGGGCGCAGGTTGCAGTCGATGCCGAAGTAGTCCATGTCCAGCGCATCCGTGATCGCATGCACGCGCCCGCGTACCTGCGGAAGCAGTTCCGTTTCGAAATTCGCCAGCGCGGCGATTTCTTCTTCCGCTACTGCCACGCGGCGATCGTGGACGTGCACCAGCCAGCCGTCGGCGATGATCAGGTGGCGCAGGAAGATCCCGCCGCCGACCACCACGATCCGCAGCTTTCGGTAACACCCGTCCGCATCGCGGCACTCGACGTACTCGGTGAGGTACAGGTCACGCCCGCCCCACGGCAGGCTGCGCAGGGCCGCCTTGGCTTGCGAGGCGTCGTCCAGCTTGGCCGTGGCGCTGCCGCGATGGGTGCCCGCCACGCGCACGATCAGTGGCCAGCGAAGATCCTGTTGCTGCGCGGCGCGCACGATGTCCGCCGGTTCCTCGATGCGCAACCGGATCGTGCGCGGCATCAGCACGCCTTCGATGCCGGCGAGTTTTTCCGCCACGCCGTTGCGCGAGGAACCCAGCACCGCGGCGGGATGGTTGAAGCAGGCCGCTCCATTGGCTTCGACATATTCGTTCAACATGTGCAACGCCACGGCGGAAAGGTCCGGATCGGCCACGGCGTTGACCAGCGGCGCATCGCGCATCTGAAGCGGAATGCGAACCGGAATGTCCGGCCCGAAGAACACGCGCAGCAGCCGCTGCTTGAATGGCGGCGCAAGATGCGTGGCCAACCGGCTGTTGCCGAGGAGGTTGTAGCCGAGGCCGTCCGCGCCCCTCGCGGACACCGAGACCATGCGATCGTCGGGAATGCCCATCATCAGCGGCAGGATCACCGCGGGCGAAGTGTTCACGTTTCCCCCTGTGAAACGCGCTTACAGATTCTGGTAATTCGGACCGGAGCCGCCTTCGGGCGTCACCCAGTCGATGATCTCGTAGGGATCCTTGATGTCGCAGGTCTTGCAGTGCACGCAGTTGGCGGCGTTGATCTGCAACCGCTTGCCCGCCGCATCGTCCACGATTTCGTACACGGCGGCGGGACAGAAACGCGTGCACGGATTGGCGTATTCCACGCTGCAACGTTCGATGCAGATGTTGGTGTCGCGCACGCGCAGGTGCACCGGCTGGTCCTCGTCGTGCGAGGTCGCTGCGAAGTACACGCCGGCAAGGCGATCGCGCGGCGGCAAGTCGCGTTGCACGTAGTCACGCCTGGGTGATTCGTATTCGCCGATCTTTTCGAGGGAACACCAGTCGGCGCAATTCTTCAGCGTCCACGGCGAATGGCCGCCCGTTGCTGTTTCCCATGCGGCGTTGATCAGCCCGCGCCACAGGCCTTTGCGGAAACCGGGGCGGATGTTCCGCACCTTCTTCAGTTCGGTCATCACCGCCGAGCCGCGCAGGCGTGCATCGAAGCCTTGCGCGGATTTCTTCTCGACGAAGTGTTCCGCAGCGAGCATGCCGGAGCGGATCGCCTGGTGCGTGCCCTTGATCTTCGGTACGTTGAGCAGGCCGGCGGCATCGCCGATCAGGATCGCGCCGGGCATCTCCACTTTCGGCAAGGACTGCCAGCCGCCTTCCACCAGCGCGCGCGCGCCGGCGGAGACGATCTGGCCGCCTTCCAGCAGCGGCTTGATGAGTGCGTGGTGCTTCAGTTGCTGGAAGGCTTCGTAGGGCTGGAACATCGGGTCTTCGTAGTCGAGCCCGGCCACGAAGCCGATCGCCACGCGGTCCTTGTCCAGGTGATAGATGAAGCTGCCGCCGTAGGTCGCATGATCCAGCGGCCAGCCGATGGTGTGCATGACCTTGCCCGGCTGTGCGCGACCGGGCGGGAGTTGCCACAGTTCCTTGATGCCGATCCCGAAGGTCTGCGGATCGTGCCCGTCGTTCAACGCGAAGCGCTTGATCAGCGTCTTGGTGATGTTGCCGCGGCAGCCTTCGGCCAGCACCGTGAGTCGCGCGTGGATGTCTATGCCTTGCGTGTAGTTCGGCTTGTGCGAGCCGTCCTTCGCCACGCCCATGTCGCCGACGCGCACGCCGATCACTTTGCCGCCGTCATCGAACACAGCTTCCGCCGCGGCGTAGCCGGGGAAGATGTCCACGCCCAGCGCTTCGGCCTGCGGTGCCAGCCACGCGCACAGCGCGCCGAGCGAGACGATGAAGTTGCCGCGATTGTGCATCTGCGGCGGCGTGGGCAATTTCGTCGCGCGCTTCGCATCGCGCAGCAGCAGGAATTCGTCGGAAGTCGCAGGCACGCAGATTGGCGGCGGGTTGTCGCGCCAGCCTGGCAGCAGCGCGTCCAGCGGTGCGGGTTCGATCACCGCGCCGGAAAGGATCTGCGCGCCGACGGTCGAAGCCTTCTCCAGCACGCACACGCGCATCTCGGGGTCGAGTTGCTTCAGGCGGATCGCGAAGGCGAGCCCGGCCGGGCCGGCGCCGACCACGACCACGTCGTATTCCATGATTTCGCGTTCGGTCATGGCGAGGATTCTCCCGGTTCACCGCGGCTGGAGCAATGCACCATGTCTTTTTGACCGTGCTTCGCCATAATCGGAGCAGGCCCGAGGGAGACGCCATGGACGCAGCAACGGATTCGATTCCGCCGCAAACGGCCCGTGGCGCGAGCCTTTGCCGGAACCTGCACTGGCTGGCAATTGGCCGGCTGAAGCCGCGCGAACTGAGCGGGACGCATCTGGATGCGATCGCGAAGCTCAATCCGCACTTGAATGCCTTTGTGGATGTGCGGCCCGCGCTGGTGCGCGAGCAAGCCGACGCCGCCGAGCATCGTCGTCGCGAAGGGCCAATGGGACGGCTGGACGGCATCCCGATCGCGGTAAAAGACAATCTGGACATCGCCGGCCTGCCGACCACGGCGGGCCTGGCTTCGCGCAGGTCGCGCGTCGCGCAGCTCGATGCGCACGTGGTGTCGCGGCTGCGCGCAGCGGGCGCGGTGCTGCTCGGCAAGACCAACCTGGACGAAGGCGCGCTCGGCGCGTCAACGGACAATCCGCACTTCGGGCCGACCCATAACCCGCATCGCCACGGTTACACGGCCGGCGGATCATCCGGCGGTTCGGCCGCGGCGGTCGCCGCCGGGATGGCGGTGGCGGCGCTGGGTTCGGACACGCTGGGCTCGGTGCGCATCCCGGCGAGCTATTGCGGCGTGTGCGCACTGAAGCCGACGCATGGCGAGATTTCCGCACGCGGCCTGGTGCCGGCCGCGCGCCGGCTGGACGCGGTGGGCGTGATCGCGCGCGAGGTCGGTGACCTGGCGGTGCTGCTGCACGTGCTCGCCGGCTACGACGCCGACGATCCGCGTTCGCGCCGCCGGCGCGTGGCGCTCTCGCTTCCGGACTGGGAGCCGGGCGAACTGCGCACAGGCGTGCTGCCGGATCTGGAAGCGGTCGGTGTGCAGCCGGTCGTCGCGGAAGTGTTCGACAACGCGCTGGTGAAATTGCGCCACGAACTCGGCACGCGCCGCGCGCTGGATTTCTCCGACTGGCATTGGCAGAAGATGCGCCGCGCAGGGCTGCTGCTGATGGAGGCGGAGATGTGCCGCACCTTTGCCGAGGATCTTCCGCAGGCATCGCCCAACTTCCGGGCGATGCTCGATTACGCCGCGCGCAAGTCGGCCAGCGATTACGTCGCCGCCGACCTGCTGCTGGATGCTTCGGTGCTGAAGGCGCGGCGCGTGTTCGCGCAGGTGGACGTGCTGGTGCTGCCGACCACGCCCCAGGGCGCGTTCCCGCTGGATCAACCCGCGCCCGATTCGCAGGCCGACCTCACCGCGTTCGCAAGCCTGGCCGCATGTCCGGCGGTCAGTATCCCGATGGGGACATTGCCCGATGGCATGCCCATCGGCATGCAGTTCGTGGGGGCGCCAGGTTCCGATCTGCGGCTGCTGGAGCTGGCCGAAGTGTGCGCGTCGAGGCTGGATGCTGCGCCGGTGTTTCCGGTGGAGCTGTAACGGGCAGAGCGACAACCATCCATTTTCGTCATTCCGGACGCTACAGGTAGCGATCCGGACAAATTCGTCTGGAACGAATTTTGGATAACGAAGGTTGGCCCGGAAGGCAAGGTCCATGGGCGGACTTTGCAATCTGCTCTTGTCAGCAGCGCGCCTGCGTGCGACAAGACGCCATACATGGCCGAGAGCTCCATGGTTTCGCCTTCGGCCCCGGAATAGCGAGGCTATTTATCTTGCACTGCGGACTTCCGGGACGCATTCTGCCCCTGCGCCAGCGTCCATTCCACCACCTGTGCGCTCAGTTGGTCGCACGCTTGCCCGAAGGCCTGCACCACCTGCGGCACGGCGACACCGGAAGGCGAGGCGGTCACTTCGAAGCTGCGCGCGGCCAATACCTCGCGCGAGCCGCCGCGGCGCAGTTGCGCATCGAAGCGGATCACCACCATCGGCGAGCCATTGCGGTATTCGGACTGGAACGCGCGCAGGTCGCCGCTCAGCACGAAATCCGCGCTCAGGGAATCCGCTTCGCTGGTCACCGCGGGCAGGCGATGCGTGGCGAGGAACGCGTCCACCAGCCGCTCGCGCAGCAACACCGGCGCGGGATCGGCCCACTGCGCACCCTTGTAGACGGTGACCTTGCCGGGCTCGGGCATCACCACGATGCCGCTGCCGGTCAGCATGCCGGTGGCTTCCGGCGTGTCCACGCGCAGTTGCCAATCGAGTTGCGGTCCGTTGGTCCCGGACGCTGTTTGCGCCGCATGCGGCAGCACGTAGACGTCCGGCGTCTCGTTCGGCGGCAGGATCGAACAGGCGCCGAGCAGCGCCATGGCGCAAACCATCAGCCAGAGCCTCGAACGCTGGACGATCTTCATTCGCACGCTCCTTGTCATTTGTGGCCGGGATCGAACGCCTTCGGCCTCTCGCGCCCGAGGATGTAGCCGGCCGGATTGCCTTTCAGCTTGTCCGTCAGATCGCGTACGTCCTTGAGCGTGCCGCGCAATTCGCGCAGCGCGGGGCCCAGTTCGGCCACGCCCTGCAAACCCGATTGCAGCGAACCGCGGTTTTCGCTGAGCAGTTTGTCCAGCGTGTCGGAGGTGTGTTGCAGCGAAGCCAGCGCCGCGTGCGCGCTGTCCAGCGTGGCCTTGCCCTGGTTGCTTACCAGCGCATTGGTGTTCTTCAGGACATCGTTCAATTGTCTGGAGGCCTGCGTGGCCTGCTTCAACAGCTCGCGCAGATCGGCACGCTCGTCGGCAATCGCACCGGTAACTTCGTCCAGATGCGCCAGCGTGCGGTTGATGTGTTCGACGTTCTCCTGCGACAACAGCGCGTTGGCCTTGTTCAGGAGGGTATTGATGCTGGTGATGATGTCCGCGCCGGAAGTCAGCAATTGCGTGAGCGCGGAACTCTCGGAAGGAATTTTCGGCACCGGATTGTCCGGCGTCGGCAGCAAGAGCGGGGTATCGGGTTTGCCGCCGGTGAGCTGGATGAAGGCGACACCGGTCAGGCCGAGCAACCCGAGCTTGGCGGTAGTATCCACCTTGATCGGCGTGTCGGCGGACACGCGGATGCGGGCGATGACCTTGCGCGGATCGCGCGGATCGAGGCTCAGGCGGCTGACTTCACCCACCTGGATACCGTTGTACTGCACGGCGCCGCCGCGCGAGAGGCCGGTGACCGCCTCGGTGAACACGATGTCGTAGTAGTGGTATTGCCGATTGACGCTGGTCTTGGCCAGCCACAGCGCGAAGAAGACGCCCGCTGCGATCACCAGCAGGGTGAACGCGCCGATCAGGACGTGGTGGGCCTTGGTTTCCATGCGCCTATCCTACGTGCGCGGCCTCCGCGGCGCGACCGCGCGGGCCGCCGAAGTACTCGCGTATCCACGGATCATTGAAGCGTTCGACCCGCTCCAGCGTGTCCACCACGATCACGCGCTTGTGCGCCAGCACCGCCACGCGGTCGCAGATCGTGTGCAGCGAGTCCAGGTCGTGCGTGTTCATCATTACGGTCAGGCCGAGCGCATCGCGCAGCGCCTTGATCAGCACGTCGAAGCCGGCCGCTGCGATCGGGTCGAGGCCCGAGGTCGGTTCGTCCAGAAACAGGATTTCCGGATCCAGCGCCAGCGCGCGCGCCAGTGCGGCGCGCTTGCGTGTGCCGCCGGAAAGCTCGGAGGGATATTTCTGGCGGACGTCCACGGGCAAGCCGACCAGTGCGACTTTCAGCGACGCCACGCGTTGCGCATCATTCAAGGAGAGTTTGGTGTGCTCCAGCAGCGGCACGCGGATGTTCTCGCTCACGGTCAGCGAGGAGAACAGCGCGCCATCCTGGAACAGCACGCCGAAGCGGCTTTCCACCGCGATGCGGCGCGATTCGTCCAGCGCGTGCAGGTCCTGTCCGAACACGCGCACGATGCCGGCATCCGGCCGGCGCAGGCCCAGGATCGTGCGCAGCAGCACGGACTTGCCGGTGCCGGAGCCGCCGACCACGCCGAGGATTTCTCCGCGCCGCACGTCGAGATCGAGGCCGTCGTGCACCACCTGCTCGCCGAATTGCGTGCGCAGGCCGCGCACTTCGATAACGGTTTCGCTGCCGCCGCGTTCGTTGATGGCGGCCTTCACCAGCCCATCTCCATGAAGAACAGTGCGGCGAGTGCGTCCACCAGGATCACCATGAAGATGGATTGCACCACGCTGGAGGTGGTTCGCTGGCCCACCGATTCGGCGCTGCCGGCGACCTTGAATCCTTCCAGGCAGCCGATGGTGCCTATCAGGAACGCGAAGATCGGCGCTTTGGAAATGCCGACCCAGAAGTGCCGCATCTCGGTGTCGGCCAGGAACACCGACGTGAACATGGTCGGCGTGATGTCAAGCGCCAGCGCGCACACCGCCATGCCGCCGAGCAGGCCTGCGATCATGGCAAGGAAGGTCAGCAGCGGCAGCATCGCGACCAGCGCCATCACCCGCGGCAGCACCAGTTGCTCCATGGGATCGAGGCCCATGGTGCGCATCGCGTCGATTTCCTCGCCGACTTTCATCGAGCCGATCTGCGCCGTGAAGGCGCTGGCAGTGCGCCCGGCCAGCAGGATCGCGGTGAGCAGCACCGCCAGCTCCCGCAGGATCGAATAGGAGACCAGGTCCACCGTGAACACGGTGGCGCCGTACTGTTGCAGCGCCGTCGCCCCGAGGAAAGCGATCACCGCGCCGATCAGGAACGAGAGCAGCACCACGATCGGCACCGCGTCGAGGCCCGTCTGTTCCATGTGGTAGACCAGCGACGTCACGCGCCAGCGTTTCGGCCGGAACACCGTGCGCGCGAAAGTCTCGAGGGTCAGGCCGACGAAGCCGAGCAGGCCCAGCCCGAGTTTCCAGGCATCCTCGACCGCCGCGCCGATGCGCGCGAGCATGTCCACGAAGCCGTAATCCGGCGGCGGCTTGGGCCGCTGCGCGTAGATTTCCGCGACCGCCTCGCTTACGGTGTCCAGCAGCGCCCGCAACTCGCGCGGCACGTCGCGGTCGTGTTCGGCGAGCCATTGCAGGCAGCGCGGGCCGAGTGCGACCGCGATCAGGCCGGCGCCGGCGGTGTCGATGCGCGCAACGTCGTTGAAGTCCACGTCCGGGGTCTCCGGCAGGTGCGGCTTCAATGCGTTCAACTTCGCTTCCAGCTCGGCGAAATGCGCCAGTGTCCAGTCGCCGCTGAAACGCAACACGGGCTCGGCGCCGCCTTCCTGGCGCCACTGCACGTCGCCGGTTCGGGAATCGCTGCGCTCCATGCAGACAAAGTATCAGTTTCTCGTCCGGATCGGCGATAATCGCGCCTTTGGCCCGGCGGGATCCGCATGAGCAAGCAGACGATCTTGAACGCCACCCACCGCGCCGCGGGCGCGAAGATGGTGGACTTCGGCGGTTGGGACATGCCGCTCAACTACGGCTCGCAGCTCGAGGAGCACCACGCGGTGCGCCGCGACGCCGGCATGTTCGACGTCTCGCACATGACCGTGGTGGACCTGCACGGCGCACGCAACCGCGATTTCCTGCGCCACCTTCTGGCCAACAGCGTGGACAAGCTGAAGGTTCCGGGCAAGGCGCTGTACTCATGCATGCTGAACGAGCGCGGCGGCGTCATCGATGACCTGATCGTGTACTTCCTGACGGAAGATTTCTTCCGCGTGGTGGTGAACGCTTCCACGCGCGACAAGGACCTGGCCTGGATCGAGAGGCAGGCGCAACCGTTCGGCGTGAAGGTCACCGAGCGCGTCGATCTGGCGATGATCGCGGTACAGGGTCCTGACGCGCGCTCCAAGGTGCTCGCATTGCTGCACGCGGATGATCGCGCGCGCATCGAGAAGCTCGGGAAATTCGTGGCTGCGGAAGCGCGCGGCCCGGACGGCATGGCGCTGTTCGTGGCGCGCACCGGCTACACCGGCGAGGACGGCTTCGAGATCATGGTGCCGGAATCGCATGCGGTCGCGTTGTGGAATGCGCTGGCTGCGTCAGGCGTGGCGCCGGCGGGCCTGGGCGCGCGCGACACATTGCGGCTGGAAGCGGGCATGAACCTCTACGGCCAGGACATGGAAGAGGACATCACTCCTTGGGAAGCGGGCCTGGCCTGGACGGTGGCGCTGGACGAGGGCCGCGACTTCATCGGTCGCGCTGCGCTGGAAAAACAGAAGGCGCAGGGCGTGCCGCGCGAGCTGGTCGGGCTGGTGCTGGAAGACAAGGGTGTGCTGCGCCACGGCCAGCGCGTGCTCACGGACAAGGGCGAGGGCGAAATCCTCTCAGGCATTTTCTCGCCGACCCTGGGCAAGTCCGTTGCCTTCGCGCGTGTGCCGGCGGGTGCGCGCGAGAACCTGAGCGTGGACATCCGCGGCCGCGAGCTGCCGGTACGGGTGGTGAAATACCCGTTTGTGCGGGACGGCAAGTCCTGCCTGTAATCCGATTGGACTGCGCGAGCTGCGCTTATAGAATCTCCTGACTGCACACGAGCGATGAAGCCATGAGCGAGATACCCGGCGATCTGAAATTCCTGAAATCCCACGAGTGGGCGCGCGTCGAGGA
>JBQCHG010000025.1:0-40981 GCA_051954935.1 Rhodanobacteraceae bacterium | reverse complement strand
CATGCGCGCCTGATCGGTCAGGGGCTGCGTGCGATCGCGGTAGCGCGCGACGCGCTCTGCGTTGCGCAGCGGCCGTACGGACTCGATGCTTGAACTCGCGTGCATGAGCATGGCGATCTCCAATCAGCCAATTACTGACTGGCCGCGCGGCACGCCAGCACGCGACCGCTGCCGCCCCGGTTGTGGACGTCCGCGCTGCCGTAGTGGAGAAAGACGTACCACGCGTACGAGGACGGTGCCTCGGCATCGACGGTGCTCGTCCAGTGCCAGGTCGGCGTGATGCCGGGGAAGAATTCGGGATCGAATGCGGGATCGAAGCGCGTGCGATCGCAGAACAGGAACCCTTCCTCGATCGTCACCGGACGCCAATCATTGAAGCCGGCCAGCTGCAGGTCCTCGCACGGCTTCTGGATATCCGCCCAGCGGACGCCACGCTGCACGATGTCGTGCGCCGGGAACATCAGCTTGAGCTCGGGGATGAGGACGGCGACGTGGCCCTTCGAATCGGCCGGCATTTCGGTACCGTCAGCAGCAATCTTGATCAAGGTCTTCGACACGGGATTCTCCTGGTGAGGGTTCAAGCGGCACTCGGCGGATCGTCATTGCCGGGGATCACGGGATCCCACGTGCAGCGGCAATTGATCGGCTCGTGCCGGGAATGGATCGGAGCGGTCCTACGTGCGTCCTTGCGCTGATGCGTGGCCCTGAACTGATCGAGGGACACGACCTTTCCGAATGGGTTGGGCGAGTGGAGGTCGCGATTGGGAGTGGGCGTGTTCATGAACGCGCCTCGCGCTTGGCTTCATCCCGCGCTTCGTCGCGCAGAATCTTGTCGGCCGCCGCAGCGATCACGCGGCCCAATTCCGCTGTGTCGCCGGCGCGAAACAGGTCCGCGAGCTTCGCGTTAGGGATGTCGAAGAAGCCGCTGTAGATCGCGTCATGCACGGCATCGTCGGACGCGCGCGCGGCGGTGTAGAGGCGCTCGGCGCGATCCTTGATCGTCAGTTCGCGCGAGCGCTCTCTGGCGCGCTCGGCTTCCGAATCGAACCCGCGTTGCGGGCGAAACATGCTGTCGAACATGGAGTCCAGCGGACTTGCATTTGTTGCGTTCATGGGGATCCCTCAGTCGAACCGCGAACCGATCTGGTCGCAGCCAAGAAGTTCGCTGGCGCGCTTGTACTCGCCGCGCGCCTGCAGTTCGCCGTACGCGATGTGCTGCGCGGCATCGTTGGTGCGCGCGAAACCGGCATCAGTGCGACCGAACTGGGTGAACAGTTCGACCAGGCCAGGTGAACGCGGGTCGTAGGCGCAGACGTAGCCGTCGCAGAGCCAGATCTCGGCCTGCGCTGGATCGGTCGGGTTGCCCCAGCCTTCCCCGGTGTGCTCGCGGGCGATCACTGGACGATCCCCCATGCGCGCGCCAGCAGCATCCCGACGCAGATCAGCCCGAACGGAATCAGGAACCACCAGGAATTCACCAGCGACGGCGGCTGACGCTCGGGACGCGGGGATTGGAACCGCGGCTCCTGAACCGCACGCAAGAGCGCAGAGCGGTCGCGGACTTTCCGCAACGGGAGGAAGGCGCGGTTCATCCCTGCGCTCCCGTGGCCTTGGCGATGGTGGCGCGGGCTTTCATCGAAGCCACGTCGAAATCGCTCGCGCGACCCTCATTCAAGGAGGCGGAATCGAGCATTTGTGATTGAGTAGACAGGAATGGTTCGAGCGCTTGCAGCGCCTCCAGCAACTCCGGCGCGGCGGCGATCAGGCGGGCGTTGGCCTGAATTTCCTCTTGGCTGTATTGCGGGCCGGAACGGTTGTACCAGCCGTCCTTTACTTCGCAGACGGTGGCGTTCCCGCCATGGCTGCGGATGTACGGCCTATCCGTGATCCACGGCCCCGGCGTGTGCTGCTGCGTCTGCGCGTTCATGCCGACACCTGCTCACTGGCGTCGATGACGGGCGCCATCGAATAGCGGCCGTGCGGCATTACCGATTCGTGGGGAACGCCATAGGAGAGCGGGCGAATGCCCAGCCGCTTGCCTTCCGTGGTGGTGATCGTCTTGGCGGTGCGGCTCGCGACCGTGATGCTGAAGATGCAGTCGTGATTGCAGATGCTGCGGGTCGCGTAAGTGGCGCCCACCTGAAACTGCGCTTGCTGGCTCATCGGAAGTCCCCTGCCGGTTGATGATGCGCTTACGGTTACAAACGGTAACCGATAGGGGGACGTCTGTCAACAGCACGTAACCGAAAATTTCTGAAACCGCTACGGAGCGGCTTTCTTGGCTTTCAGGGTTCGAGCGAACATGCGCACCATTTCGGCATCCGAGCTGGATAGCTCGCGCATGGTCTGGACGGTCTCTTTCTCAACTTCGGAGTTTGCAATTACCGCGTCTGGGCTGATCAGCTCAGCCACGTCCATTTGCAGTATGGATGCCATTTTCTTGAGGTCTTGCACAGATGGAGCCCCCCTGTTTCTAAACCAGTGGCCCACCGCTTGCCGCTCGTACCCCAGGAAGCGCGCGATATCTGCATAGGTAAGGCCAAGCACGGTCATCCGCGCCCTTGCCTTTTGTATATCGAATGCAGGTTTCATGACATGAGACTAGAAGCTCGCGCGGGAACGTGCCGGCACCATGTTTGACACGTACGGTTACAAGACGTAACCTGTAAGCCATGCAAGCCATGAAGAAGCTCGAAGCCGCCGGGTTCACCCGCGCGCAAATAGCCCTCGCGACCGGTCGCACCAGACAGGGCGTAGGTCATTGGGCGCGCGACCGCAATGCCCCGAGTGCTTCCGATATCTCCGTGCTGATCAAGCTCGGTGAGTCCAAGGGGGTGACCTTTCTCGCAGCTGATTTCCTGCCGGAACGATCGGCAGCCTGAACCTCACGCTCGGCCGGATGCCGGCGTTTTTGTATCCGAACAAGCCTCTCAACACCTCTCAACGAAGTTGCGAAGCGATGAGTAACCAGCTCTCGATGCCCGTAACAGTGACGCCCCAAGAGATTGCGCGCGAGAAATCTCTCGGGGGCGCGATCGAGCTTTGCGCAAAGGCAGCGGGCTTCGATTACGACAAGCAATTGCAGGTCGCGCTCGGCGTGGACAAGGGCCAGCTCTCGCGCTGGCAGAACGGCGAGGAAGGGATCAAGTGGCCCAAGCTGGTCACGTTGATGGATCACTGCGGCAATGACGCGCCCGTGTTGTGGATGAACTACGCGCGCGGCTGGGACTTGCATGCGATGCGCCGTCTCGAAACTGAGACCGAGCGCGAGAACCGGCGTCTACGCGAAGAGAACGCGGCGCTCCGCCGCGTGCTGATCGGGCACGCCGCGTAACACGAACACAGTCGCGCAAGGCCGCGCGGCTTGGGGAGTCACCGGAAGACGTGATGTGCGCCTCGCGCAATGTGCGCGTGCGCAGACAGATTGCGAGAAGAGCGTGGCCAGCAATCCATTCGTCACCGGCTTCATCTTGTGGACCGTACATCGCACACGGCGCGAGCGGTATCGGCCAATTCGTGTTGTGACTCATGGTGGCGATCGACTGTTCCAGAGATTCGAGTTTCTGTGGCCGGATGAATATCTCGGGCAGTTTACGGACGGCAGCGAACGCATGGTGCACGCGCTGCCGTGGTGGCGACCCTTCAACGCCTTCGTTCACCGCTGGTGCCCAGCCGAAAACTTGCGAGAAGCAGTGCATGACCATCCGCGGTGGTCGATCACCATCTGCCTGCGCGGACGAATCATCGAACGCACGCCGTGGGATGAGCGCCTGCTGAAGCCGGGCTCGATCGTCATTCGATCGCACAAGGCGATCCACAGCTTCGAGGTGCCCAAGGGCTTCCGCGGCAAGACGTGGACGCTCTTCATCGTGGGCCGGCGCAAGCACCGACAGAACACCTACGCGGTGAGTCCGCAATGAATCCACTCTTCCAACCAACACCTGCCGAGCTTCGCGTGCTGATCCACTGGCATGCCGAACGCCGAGATCACGCCGCGTTGTTGTGCGACCGCGCCGCATATGAGCGCCATGTTGCCCGCATCGCGGAACTGGAACGGATGCCGCCGGAAAGGCAGTACGAGGAGGCGGCATGATCCAGCGCCTACGTGACGCTCTCCACGAGCGCGCCATCGCCAGACAGGCGAAGGTCTTCAGCGAAACCCATGGCGCGGCTGCTCGGCGCGAATGGGACAAGCTCGAAAAGTTGATCCTTGCCCGGTCTCCAGAGCAGGTCGCGCGCCAGGAACGCGCCATCTTCAAGGCGATGGATCCGCACGCGCAACGCACGTACCTGGACTCGAAAGCGAGCGAGGGCAGGTAACGATCGATGTACACCAAGGTTTTTCGCTCGATCTATGACGGGACGCTTGCCGACAACTGGCAGGCCCTGGTGACGTTCCAGCAGATGCTGATCCTTTGCGATCGCGATGGCATCGTCGATATGACCGTGGCCGCAATCCATCGGACCACCGGCATTCCGATCGAGATCCTGCAGAAGGGCGTGGACCTCCTCGAGCAGCCTGATCCTGGATCGCGCACTCCGACCATGGAGGGACGCAGGATCGTGCGCCTGGACGAGCATCGTCCTTGGGGCTGGAAGCTCGTGAATTACGAGTATTACCGGAGCCTGCAGTCCAAGGAAGACAAGAAAGAGGCGGACAGGATTCGTGTAGCTCAAAAAAGGCAGGCTGAAAAATCCAACAAAAACAATGTTGTCGCTGAGTGTCGCGAGCAGTCGCAAAGTGTCGCGAATGTCGCGCATGCAGAGGCAGAAGCAGAAGCAAAAGATAAGAAGCTTTCGTCATCGGCTGAAGCCGTTGACCCCCAAAAAGGGAAGGGGGGGAAGAATCTTGAACTGACTCCGCCTACCAATCTCGGGGAAAAGAAGGCCCAGCGGATCCGACAGATCACCGTGGACGCCATCACGGCGTTCAACGCAAAGCTTGGCAAACCGAAAGGGTGCCTGGCATCCGTCAGTCTTCGGGTTGGACTGGGGAAACGCGAGCAGCAAGTCACCCGGGTCCTGCGCACCGCTGGCGAGATCTGCGAAGAGCAGTACGGATCCAAGCGCATCACGCCGGAATTCTGGACGGCCTACTTCGCGGAGGTCGATCGCGATCCGTTCAAGTCTGGACGAGGAGAGCCTGGGCGCGGACACGAGCGTTGGAAGCCCACGTTCGAATATCTGACGCGCGAGAAGACCATGCTGGAAGTCTTCGATGCGGCCCAATCCGAGGACGATGCCGCATGACGCAGCCGGATCCTCGCCGCGAGCTGGTGAAGCTGCTGCAGGCGAATGCCTACCGCGTGGCGCTGTGGGACGTCTTCCGGGACTTCCTCGAGATCGCTGCGATCGCGATGGCCAATGCGATCGACCTGCGCCAGAAGCCAGAGCGCGAGGAGCGGTATCTGGCCATCGTAAGTCGCTACAAGCCGGAAGAGCAGCAGCGATTCCCGCAGATGTTCGGCGCGCTGGTCGCCGCCATGGAAGAAGAACCGGGAGACATCATCGGGACCATCCTCGGCGAGCTGGAGCTCGGCAACACCGCGCGCGGCCAGTTCTTCACGCCGTACTCGATCTGCAAGCTGATGGCGCAGATAACCGTCGGCGATGGTGGCCAGATCCGCCAGGAAGTCGAGCGCAAGGGCTTCGTGACGATCAACGAACCTGCGGTCGGCGGTGGCGCGATGGTGATCGCTTTCGCCGAATCGATGCGCGAGGCCGGATTCAATCCGCAACAGCAGCTCTACGTGGTCGCGCAGGATGTGGATCCGCGCGCAGTGCACATGAGTTACGTCCAGCTCAGCCTCCTGAACATCCCGGCGCTGGTGGTCCTTGGCAACACCCTCGCGTTCGAGGAAAGCGAGCACTGGTACACGCCAGCGCATTTCCTTGGATTGTGGAGAAACAAGCTTCGCCGCGGCTACGCACTCGGATCCGCGATGGATGGTGCCGAGGAACCTGCAGTCGAGGCGATGCCCGCGGCTCCTGACGTCACGCTGCCCGCGTCTGGTGATTGGTCGCAGGCGGACATGTTCCTCGTGGAACGGGAGGCCGCTTGAGCGCCATGCCCAACAACCACGAACCTTCCGGTGTGGACACGCTGCGCGTGCCGCCGCATTCGATCGAAGCCGAGCAGTCGGTGCTGGGCGGGATCATGCTGGTGCCGCAAACCCTGGCGAAGGTGTCGGACTGGCTGAAGCCTGAAGACTTCTACCGCCGCGAGCATCGCCTGATCTACATCGCCATCTGCGCACTGGCCACGAAAGGCGATCCGATCGACACGATCACCGTCGGCGAACGCATGGAGGCCGATGGGCTTGCCGAGCAGATTGGCGGTGCCGCGTACGTGGTGGAGCTGGCCAACGCTACCCCGAGCGCGTCGAACATCGTCGCCTACGCCGAGATCGTGGTGGAGAAATCCCGGCTTCGGCAGGCGATCGAGATTGGCATGAGTCTCGCCGGCGCCGCCTTCGACCGCGGTGGCCAGTCCGAGCTGATCGTTGCGGAGGGGATGCGGAAGCTCTCGCAGCTGCAGACGTCGAGGATCCGCGGCGGATTGAAGTCCGCGCGCGAGCTGCTGCCGAGCTGGATGAAGGGCCTGCAGGAAGCCTACAGCCGCGGCGAGGCTGTGACCGGACTGGCCACACCCTGGGCGGAGGTGAACCGCATCACGCACGGCCTGCAGCCGGGTGACCTGATCGTGGTCGCGGCTCGTCCGAACATGGGCAAGTCGATCTTCGCCCTGCAGTGCGCCATCCATGCTGCGCTCGAGCTGGAGAAGCGTGCTTCGATCTTCTCGCTGGAGATGGGGGCAGGGCAGCTCCTGAGCCGCGCCGCCTCGGCTCTGACCGGCGTTCCGCACGACTGGATCCTCTCGCCGGCGAACGGTAGCGAGCACAACTGGAACGATGTCACGCGCGCTCATGACGCGCTCTACAAAGCGCCGTTGGTGATCGACGACACCGGCAAGCTGACCGCCGAGCAGATATCTGGCCGCGCGCGCCGGGCACACATGCAAGCGCCGATCGGCCTGATCGTGGTCGATCACCTGCACGAGCTGAAGCTTCTCGGCAAGACCAGCTCTGATCGCGTGTCCGAACTGGGCGAGGCGGCATCCGCGCTGAAGAATCTCGGCAAGGAATTCGAGTGCCCGGTGATCGCTCTGGCGCAGCTGAACCGCGAGCTGTTCAAGCGCAACGACAAGCGGCCGGTCATGTCGGACCTGCGTGCCTCGGGCGATATCGAGCAGATCGCCGATCTGATCCTGTTGCTGCACCGCGAGGACTACTACGACAAGAAGACCCACCTGAAGGACGTGGTCGAGGTGATCGTCGGCAAGGGCCGCAACATCCGCAGCGACCAGACGATCCACCTGCGCAACCGCTTTGATGTGATGCGTATGGATGATTGGGAAGGCGAGCTGCCACTTCCGCCGGCGAAGGAAGAGGGCAAGTCCGGAGGATTCCGGAAGAAGCGCGCGCCGAAGCAGGATCCGGTGGCCGAGGCCTACTCCGAATGACCGCGCAGGTCTTCATCCTGAAGCAGACGAACGCTCGCGATCGCATGAAGGCGGCATGGCAATTCGCCTGCAGGTTCCTGGAGCTCGGCGCAGCTGCGAAGGTCGTGGTGTCGGAGTGCAAGCCGAAGCGCACCCTGGACCAGAACGCCAAGATGTGGGCGATGTTGACCGACATCGCCGACCAGGTGAAGTGGTTCGTGGACGGCAAGCTCGAATACCTCGAGCCCGAGGAATGGAAAGACATCCTCACTGCCGGACTGAAGAAGCATCAGCGCGTCGCGGCCGGCATCGAGGGCGGCTTCGTGATCCTGGGCGAACACACCTCGAGCATGACGATCGGCCAGATGTCGGAGCTGATCGAGCTCGCGATAGCGTTCGGCACGGAGCGCGGAGTGGTGTGGACCGATCCGGAGGCGAAGGCCGCATGAGCACTGCCGCTGCTCGCAAATGGTTCGAAGCTGTGGCGTCTCTGGAGTATTGCGTGCTCTGCAAGCGGCATGGCGTGCAGGTCTCGCATTCGAACATGTTCCGCGGCAAGTCGCAGAAATCCGACGCGCATAACTGCGCGGCGCTATGTCCGCAATGTCACCACGCGATCGACAACGGGTCCGATCTTTCGCAACTCGAACGGCGCGAGCTGCATAACCGCGCCATCGTCCTTACTCACGACGCGCTGATCCGGCGCGGGAGGCTGGTACTGAAATGACACTTCGACTCACGATAGGCATAGATCCCGGCATGACTGGAGCGATCGCCGTCTTCGCCGATGGAGTTCCTGTTTCCGTTCACGACATGCCAGTTATGGAGCGCCGCGCAGGCGGGCAGCAAGTCAACGCTGCGGAACTGGCTGCGCTGTTGCGCGGCACCTTTCATGCGCATCCCGGTGCGTACATCGTCGCCGTGCTGGAGCAGGTGAATGCGATGCCATCGATCCCTGGACCGAATGGCGAGCGCCGGGGAATGGGCAGCTCGAGCGCATTCCGATTCGGCGAATCCTACGGGGTAGTGCGAGGTGTGATAGGTGCACTTGGCATTGGCCTGGTCCATGCGATCCCGCGCACGTGGAAGCAGCGCATGGGGCTCTCCGGCGCTGAGAAGGATGTCGCGCGCACCACCGCGATCGAACGGTGGCCAGCATGGCATTCGTCCCTGGCGCGTAAGAAGGACGTCGGTCGCGCTGATGCGATGCTGATCGCCGCATGGGCCGAGCTGACAGAGCAGGTAGCCGCGGCATGAACCAGACTCTCACCGATCAGATTCGCCAGGTGCTGCGCGCGGCCAATGGGGAGGCGCTGACGGTGCCGATCATCATGGCGCGCTTGCCGGCGGGGACGAACATCGACACGGTCGGCGCATTGCTTGCGCAGCGGAAGAAGGCTCAGGAATTCGTCGGGGTATCTGTAGGCACGCGGCTCGGCTACAAACTCAATCCAAATCGGCCGCCAGCCCCGATTGCCGGAAAGCCCCATATAGCGCCACCTCCGGAGAAGACGGAGTCACCGAAGATCGATCAGCGGCAGGAAGCACCTGTGGCTGAGCCGGTTGCAAGACTGGTGAAGCCCGCCGTCGCGCCAGCCTTCACTCCCAAAAAGACGCCAGCGCGTCCAGAAGCGAAGGCAGCACCGAAGCCGGAACCTCCGCAAATCAACATCTCGGAGCTTGATCGGCGCATAAAGCGGGTCCGGGGAATGCTTGAAGAAATGGCAGATGCAGCGCAATCGACGCTCGACGCGATGATCGATGCGCTTCCGAATGCTGAAGCCTTTCGCAAGGCACTTCTTGCCAGGGATCAGGGCCGCGAATTTATGGCCATGTGGAATCAGAAATGAGCAAGTTCGGACACGGGAACCGGGGGAAATCGTGAACGCGAAAGTGCTTCGAAGCTCCATTCCCTCTGTGCTCGGGCACGTCGCGACTTTGGATTCGGATGACGTGGCATTTCGACTGAAAGAGCGCATTCGCAAGAATGGAACGCAGCTCGTATGGATCGCGAGCGATGGCTGCATCATGGCTGCGGAGGTGAATTCTCCGGCCGCTAAGGCGGCGGATGAAAGTCGGTTGATCGGCTGCTACTCCAGCAGCGCGCACGCCCCGCGCATTGCCAGCGATATCGACGTGGCCATGGCGGAATTAGCCAGGCACGCCATGCGAGGGCATGCATGATGACGGCGAAGAGGCAGGCATCCACGCTTGAGCAGCGCCTGTCTGAGTGGGCGAGAGAGTGGGGCGGTGGAAAGTATCGTGACCTCGGCGGCGGCGGCTCATCGTGGTTGGCGTCGATGATGAAGTGGCACGGGCGCCCGCCTTCAGGCCTCGGCTACGTCCCGACCGACACGCCTGCTGACGAGGTCCAGGATGCCGTCGAAGCTCTCGGCCATCAGAGAAACGGGTGGATACCTGCTTGCGTGCTCCGTGCGGAATATTTCTCGACTGCGCCGAAGCATGAAAAGCTGCAACGATTGGCGCGGATCGCGATGCGCATGGACGAATCTGGATATTCGCGCCATCTGCGCATCGCGAAAGTCCATGTCGCGGCGTGGCTGAAGATTCCGTTCGACCCGCCTCGGCTGAATGATGTTGGGGAAGAGATCGCGACGCTGGAGTATCTGCTGGACGATCAGGGTTGACTTGTCAAAAAAAGGGGTGAGAATTCCGTACAAGTCAAGCTGACTTTGAAGCCCGGCCAAGCGCCGGGTTTCGCGTTTTCAGGCCCCGCCGAGTGCGGGGTTTTTCGTTTCTGCCCGGAGTCGGCCTGGACCCCGACTGTAGGCGCTCAGCTCGCTCATCGGCTGTGAGTCCCGGGCGCCCATTTCGGCGCGGACGCTACATGCGCACCACCTCGGCCCTGCCGTGAGGCACCGCCGCGCTGCGGCTGACAATGCCGGTTGGAGTCTCAGTCAGATGTGACACAGCCGCTCGCGTACCGCGCCGGATTCAACTCTCAAGGGGTGGAAAGGATGACGCAAGATCAGCGGACCTTGACCGATGCCGATGTGCAGGCGATCGCCGCGGCTCTGGAAGCGCGCTTCACTTCGAGGTTCGCGCAGAAAGCCGGTTTGGGGCTGCTGAACCTTGCGTGGAAGGGATTGCTTTACGCGCTCGCCGCTCTGGCGGTCTATGGCTATATGCACGGCGGCTCACGCTGATGCCTCGCATTTCCGCTGACGCGGCAGGAGGGCCGAATGTATTGGCCTTCCTGGACACGATTGCATGGTCGGAGATCGGGCCGGATCTTCTGGCCAAGTCGGACGATGGCTACAACGTGCTGGTCGGCGGGCATCTGTTCGACAGCTATGCGCATCATCCACGCATCGCGGTGCATACGCGCTGGGGCTGGAGCGATGCCGCCGGCCGCTATCAGCTCATGGCCGCGATTCCGGGCCGGATCGAAACAGACACGTGGGATTGGGCGAGCAAAGCGGCTGGAGTCAATGACTTCACGCCGGCGAGCCAGGACCGCGTCTGCGTCTATCTGGTGCGCCATCACGGCGCGCTCGAGGACGTGATCACCGGCCGCTTCGTTGCCGCGGTGGCGAAATGCCGGCTCGAGTGGGCGTCACTTCCCGGCGCGGGCTACGGCCAGCGCGAGAACCGTATCACGGCGCTGCAGCAGGCCTTCGTGAAAGCAGGAGGGGTGCTGGCATGAAAGATCGCGGCTGGGTTTCCGGCGTCATTGCCGTACTGATCGTCGGCGGGTTTCTGGCGTTCTGCGTCTATTGCGGCACCAGGCCGCTCCCGCAGGCCAATCACGACATCCTGAACATCGTCGCCGGCGCGCTGATCGCCGCGTTCACCAGCGTCACGAATTACTTCTTCGGCAGCTCCAAGAGCGCCGAACGCGCGCAGGCCACGATCGCCGCTGCCACCCCGGCCGCTCAGCTGTCCGCCGCGGACGCCGAGGCAAAAAAGTCTTGAATCCCGCCATCTCGGCGGATCGCAACCCGGAGTTATCCATGAACCTGAAAGCCTTCATCACCGCCCTGACCCTGATCCCGCAGTTCCTGGTCATCGTGAACCAGACCGTGCAGGCGATCGAAACCGCGCTGTCGGGTTTCAGCGGCAGCCAGAAGCTCGCCGCGGCCGAAGCGCAGGTGAACGCATTCCTCTCCGCAGCGATTAGCGATGCGAAGGTGCTGTCGGACGTGCAGGCCATTCTCACCCCAGTCATCAACGCGACCGTGCAGATGTTCAACGCGGCCGGCATTTTCAAGCACGCGTCAGCGCCGGCGCCGCAAGCCTGATCCATGCTCGACACGATCATCGGCGCGCTCCTGAAGTGGGCGCTGAACTGGCTCACCGGTTGGGAGCAGCGCCGCAAGCTCGCCAGCGAAACGCAGCGGGCCGACAAGGCCGAGGCACAGGTGCAGGCCGACGAGCACACGATCGCCGCCGGCAAGATCCGCGAAAAAACCGAACATGAAGCCCAGAACCTTCCGGAAGTACCTGCGCAACGGGTTGGCGATGCCGTCCCTCAGTCTGCTGCTGGCCAGCTGCGTGACGGCTGGAGCCGGTAAGCCGCACACCGTCTACCCGCCGCCCGACAACCGAGCCATGTGCGCCGCCTTCGCTCCGATCATGGTTTCGAAGACCGATGTGCTGACGGATGGCACCGCCAAGCAAATCCTGACCCACAACCTGACCGGCGAAGTGCTGTGCGGGTGGAAGCCGAGCGGCAAATAATGTACTCGGCACGAAGCAAGTGACATGAGTTGGGAAACCGCCATCAACGAGTATCAGCGCTCGGCAAAAGCGAGTCCTTTCCACTACAAGAAATGGAAACGCGTTCGGTATCAGGCTCTGGTTGCGGCAAATGGCCGGTGTCAGTGCTGTGGTGCGCGGGCATCGGATGGTGTGCAGCTTCATGTTGATCACATCAAGCCGAAGTCGCGCTATCCCGAGTTGGAATTCGAGCTGAGCAATCTTCAAGTGCTTTGCGAGGACTGCAATATCGGTAAAGGCGCCGATGATGAAACCGATTGGCGATAACCCATGCTTACTCCACGCCAACGGCTCTTCGTCGCCGAATACCTGACTGACCTGAACGCGACGCAGGCCGCGATTCGGGCCGGATACAGCGCAAAGACCGCCGAAGTGCAGGGTCCGCGCCTGTTAGGGAATGTTCGGGTGGCCGATGCGATCGCGCAGGCCATGAAGGCCCGCGAGAAGCGCACCGAGATCACGCAGGACCGGGTGCTAAAGGAGCTGGCGCGTATTGCCTTCTTCGACATCCGCCGGCTCTACAACGCAGACGGAACGCTGAAGAAGCCGCACGAGCTGGATGATGAGGCTGCAGCCGTCTTGTCTGCGATCGAGGTGATCGAGACTGGCGCCGAGGGCGGCGCGGTGCTTGCGATCAAGAAGGCGAAGGTCTTCGACAAGGGCAACGCCCTGACGCTCGCCATGCGGCACCTGGGGATGCTGAAGGACAAGGTCGAGCACACCGGGCCGAATGGTGGACCACTCTCCATGGTCACCCTCACGACATCCGACCCGGTCGAGGCGGCGCGGCAGTATCAGAGGGTCATGGCCGGGGAGGGCTGATGCCCATCCCGTTCGCGTTCGATTTCAAGAAGCCGGACTACGCGTCGGTTTTCGCATGGCGCCTGGAGCGTCTGAACCGAATCCGCAAAGACCCGTCGGTGCTTCCGGCACTGAAGGAGTATTACCGGGAGCATCCGGCGCAGTTCATCATCGACTGGGGGATCACCTACGACCCGCGCAATCCTGAGAGGGGGTTGCCGGCGACCATTCCGTTCCTGCTGTTCCCGAAGCAGGAGGAGTGGTGCGAGTGGTTCCTCGAGCGGTGGAAGCGCCAGGAGGACGGGATCACCGAGAAGACCCGCGACATGGGCATGTCGTGGCTCACGATCTCGCTGGCGGTGACGATCTGCCTGTTCCGGCGCGAGATAGCGGTTGGATGCGGGTCGCGCAAAGAGGAGTACGTGGACGTCATTGGCGATCCCGACTCCCTGTTCGAAAAGGGGCGCATGTTCATGCGCGGGATCCCGCCGGAGTTTCGTGGCGGCTGGGACCCGAAGCTGCACGCGACCTACATGAGGCTCGCCTTCCCGGAGACGGGCTCGATCATCACCGGCGAGGCGGGTGACGGCATCGGCCGCGGCGGGCGCGCAAGCTTCTACATCGTGGACGAGGCCGCATTCCTTGCTCGGCCGCAGCTGGTGGATGCATCGCTGTCGGCGACGACCAATTGCCGGCAAGACATCTCCACGCCGAACGGACGGGCGAATTCGTTCGCGACGCGGCGCTTCAGCGGCAAGGTGCCGGTGTTCACGTTTCACTGGCGCGACGACCCGCGCAAGGATGAAGCTTGGTACGAGGTGCAGAAGGAAAAGCGCGACCCGATCACGCTGGCGCAGGAAGTAGACATCGATTACTCGGCCTCGGTCGAGGGCGTGCTGATTCCGTCCGCGTGGGCGCAGGCTGCGATCGACGCGCATCAGAAGCTCGGGATTGCGCCTACCGGAATGCGTCAGGGAGGCTTGGACGTCGCCGATGAAGGCCCTGATCTGAACGCCTTCGCGGGGCGGCATGGAATCCTGCTGGAACACGTGGAGTCATGGTCTGGCAAGGGCGCCGACATTTACGGCACGGTGCAGAGGGCCTTCGGAATCTGCGACGAGCGTGACTTCGAGCAATTCGACTACGACGCCGACGGTCTTGGCGCCGGAGTGCGCGGCGACGCGCGTGTGATCAACGAGGAGCGGGAGCGCAATGGGCTCAAGGGCTTGCGCGCAGAGCCGTTCCGGGGGTCTGGCGCAGTGCATGACCCGGATGGGGAAATGGTCCCCAAGCGCAAGAATAAGGATTTTTTCCTGAACGCCAAGGCTCAGGCTTGGTGGGCGCTGCGGTTGCGCTTCCAGGCCACCTATCGCGCCGTCGTCGAGGGGATGGAGTTCGACGCCGACAAGCTGATCTCCATCCCGGGCTCGCTGCGTGAGCTGGCGACACTGATCTCCGAACTATCGCAACCGACCTATTCCCTCAACGGTGTTGGGAAAATCCTCGTGGACAAGATGCCAGATGGCGCGAAGTCTCCCAACTTGGCCGATGCCGTGATGATCGCTTACTCCAGCACATGCAAGAAGCGCCCGCTGGTGTTCACGGACGAATTGTTGAGGCGCATCTGACGTGAGCCTGCTTCAGCGACTCCTCGCGCCCTGGAGACAGCCGGCGCAGTCGGCGCCTGCACGCACGATCAACTGGGCGGCGCTGCGCAACCTCATGGCGCCACCCGAAGAGAAGCCGGCAAATCCGGTGCGGCGCTATGAACCGGCACCCGGAGTGATCCCGAAGGGAGAGATGCAGGCGACGCTGGCGCACGACTCCACGCCGTACAGCTACCTCGGCCAGTCCACGTACCTGGGCATGTCGCTGGAGAACCAGTTCCCCGGCTATCCGTATCTCGCCCAGCTCGCGCAGCTCCCCGAGTACCGGAAGATCACCGGCACGATCGCGGAGGAAATGACGCGCAAATGGCTCAAGCTCAAGTCCATCGGCGAGGGTGAGGACAAGGCAGAGAAAATCGAGCGCCTGAACGCCGCAATGGATCGCCTGAAGGTCCGCCAGGCGTTCCGAAAGATGGCCGAGCACGATGGCTTCTTCGGCCGCGGCCAGATCTACATCGACGTGAGCAAGCCCGGTGGCGCTCCGGCCCGCGAGGATCCGGACGAACTGCAGACGCCGCTGGTGCTGTCGAGCGCCAAGATCAGGAAGGGCTCGCTGCTCGGCTTCCGCGTGGTCGAGCCGATGTGGATGTACCCGAACCAGTACAACGCCACCGACCCACTGGCGCCGGATTACTACCTGCCCACCAGCTGGTTCGTGATGGGCAAGAAGGTTCACGCGAGCCGCTTCGTGTTCATGATCGCGCGCCCGGTGCCGGACGTGCTGAAGGCCGCCTATTCCTTCGGCGGCATTTCGCTGTCGCAGCTGGCGCGCCCGTACGTGGACAACTGGCTGCGGACCCGCGATTCGGTCAGCGACATGCTGCACAACTTCAGCATCACCGGACTTGCGACGGATCTGTCGGCGCTGCTGTCGCCCGACCTGACTGGGCAGGGTGACATCCTCAATCGCGCGAAGGCGTTCAACCAGATGCGCGATAACCGTGGGCTGATGCTCACGGACAAGGATAGGGAAGAGTTCTACCAGTTCAACACCCCGCTCTCGGGGCTCGATGCCTTGCAGGCGCAGGCGCAGGAGCAGATGGCGGCGGTGAGCTCGATCCCGCTGGTGAAGCTGCTCGGGATCACGCCGGCGGGCTTGAACGCCAACTCCGACGGCGAGATTCGCGTCTTCTACGACGATATTCACGCCAAGCAAGAGAACTCGTTCCGCGACCAGATGAAGCGGATCCTGGACGTGCTTCAGCTGAACGAGTTCGGCGAGATTGACCCGGACATTGGGTTCGACTTCGAACCGCTGTTCCAGCTGTCCTCGCTGGAGCTCGCCAACCAGCGCAAGACCGAGGCCGAAACCGACGGAGTGCTGATCGAGAACGGCGCCATCACTGCCGAGGAAGCGCGCGCGCGGGTCGCCGCCGACAAGGACTCGCCGTATTCCGCGCTGGAGGTCACCGATGAAGACGCTGCTGATGACGCCGGCGAGGAAGGCGAGGAATCGGCTGGCCGGGATACCCAAAGACAGGGTACTGCGGGCGGTTAGGGCCAACGCGGGCATACAGGCCTGGTATCGCAAGCGGCTGGATGCTGCGATCGAGCAGATGCAGGCCTCGCTGGTGTTCTGGATCAAGGCGCAGTACCGCGCCGCGGGCTTGGCGGATGGGGTGGCCGAGGATGCGGCCGATGGCGGTCCGGTGGCGCACATGCGCAAGGAGCTGCGCAAGCTCACCGCGCGCTGGCAGGACTCGTTCGACAAGATGGCCCAGACGCTCTCGGCAGAATTCGCCGAGAGGGTGAAGGTCAATTCGGATGCATCCCTGGCCGGGAAGCTGCGCGAACGCGGGTTGCCCACGGTCAAGTTCACCATGACCGACGAGATGCGCAACGCGTATCAGGCGGTCGCCGGCGAGCAGGTGGGGCTGATCAAGTCGATCGCATCCGAACACCTGACGGACGTCGAGGGCATCGTGATGCGCTCGGTGTCGCGCGGGCGCGACCTGGAGTCTGTCGCCAAGGAGCTGCAGGCGCGCTACGGCGTTACCAAACGCCGCGCCGCGCTGATTGCCCGCGACCAGAACAACAAGGCGACCTCGGCGCTGCAGTCGGTGCGCCAGCGCCAGCTCGGTATTGCCGAGGGCATCTGGAAGCACTCGCACGGCGGCAAGCATCCGCGGCCATCGCATGTGAAGGCCAATGGCCAGAAATTCGACCTGAGCAAGGGCATGTACCTGGACGGCAAGTGGGTCATGCCTGGCGAAGAGATCAATTGCCGTTGCACTTGGAGCCCGGTCATCCCGGGATTGGACTGAGGACACCCCATGCATTCCACGATCACCGTGAGCGTCGGCATCCGATTGAGCTGGTGGTACAGGCCGTACATGGCGCTGCTGACGTGTGCGCATCGCCGGTTCGGATTCACGCCCAGCGAAGCGCACCTGACTTTCATTGCGCGGCACGCCGTGCACCCCGTCATCAAGCACTGAAGCCATGCCGCTCAAGAAAGGCTCCTCGAAGGAAATCATCGAGGCGAACATCGCCGAGCTGGTCAAGGCCGGTCACGATCCCAAGCAAGCAGCCGCGATTGCTTACCGCGAGGCCGGGCTCGCCAGCGACCGGATGGCGTTCGATTACCAGTCGGTGCGCCGCAAAGACGTGGATGGTCGGATGCATGTTGCATTGAGTCCGATCAGCAAGGCGAATGTGTGCCCGTATTTCGGTCGCGAGATTCCGAACCATCAAGGGCTCGGGCTCGATCCGGAACGCATCTACATGCTGCTGCGCGATCCGGTGGAACTGGCCAAGGGCGCCGAGTCCTTCAACAACCTGCCGCTCATGAGCGTGCACGTGGTGACATCGGCCGACGACCCGCAGAAGGAGCACGTGGTCGGCGCCACCGGCTCGAACGCCAAGTTCGAACCGCCCTACCTCTTCAACTCGCTCGTGATCTGGGACGCCGCGGCCATCGCTGGCATCGAGAGCAACGAGCAGCGCGAATTGTCTTCGTCGTATCGCTACGACGCTGACATGACCCCCGGCGTGTTCGAGGGTCAACCCTACGATGGTCGAATGACGAACATCGTGGGCAATCACGTGGCCCTGGTCGAAAAGGGTCGCGCCGGTGCTGACGTTCTCGTCAGCGACTCACTGCCACTGGAGCTTTCTTCCATGCCCACCAAGCGTTCTCTCGCCGTCGCCGTGCGCGCGGCACTCAGCACGCATCTTCGGCCGCTGCTCGCGGTGGACGGTGCGATCCCCCAAGTGAACGTCCTGATGCGAGGGTTCAAGAGCACCGAACAGCTCGCCAAGGACACTAAGGCCATGTTCCCCGACAAGGTGAACGAGGTGAACCTCGCTCGCGCCCTCAAGCTCGCCGCCGACGAAGCGCCGGAAGATCCGGACAAGGTCGACGACGAGGACGAGACCGAGGAGGAGAAGGCCGAACGTCTCAAGAAGGAAGCCAAGGACAAGGCGAAGGACCGCGCCAAGGACAAGGCCAAGGATGACGAAGCCGAAGAGGAAGAGCGGAAGAAGAGGGAGGCTGCCGATCGCCGCGCCAAGGACGAAGAGAAGGACGAGAAGGACCGCAAGGAAGCCATGGACGCCGCCATCCGCAAGGCCACCGACGAAGCCACCCGCCGCGCCACCGAAAACGCCAACGCCATCCGCAAGGCCGAGCGCGACGTGAAGCCGCTGGTCGGCGAAGTCGCGGCCATGGATTCGGCCGAGGCGATCTACCGCTTCGCGCTGGATTCGGTCGGCATCGAAAACAAGGACGTGCACCCCTCGGCGCTGCCGGCGCTGATCCAGATGGCCGTGCAGCACAAGAACGCCGCGCCGGCACCGCGCGTCGCCAACGACTCGGCCGCTGCGGATGACTTCCGCAAGCGCTTCCCCACCGCTTCCCCGATCGCGAGGGTCTGATCATGTCTTTCCAAACGGTTGTCAACACGACTCCCGCTCCGGCCGTGGCGGGTGATTTCGCCTCTGCCAATCCGAATGCCAGCGTCGTTGCCGGTCCCGGCACGTTCGTTGCGGGTTCGGGCGGCTGCAATGTCGGCGTGTTCGGCTGGGCCGATGCCAATGGCCTGGTGACCAATGCCGGGAGTGGCGCCCCGACGGGCTTCGTGCATCGCGACATGCAGGCGCTGATCACCACCTGGCTGGACGAAGTCTCCATGAACATTCCGGAAGGCCAGCCGGTCACGCTGATGTCGGCGGGTGATTTCTGGGCCAAGACCGGCACTGCCGCGACCGTGGGGCAGAAGGTATTCGCCACGTACGGAACCGGTGCCATCACGACCGGTGCGGCCGGCTCCTCGCCCGCCGGAGCGTCCTTCACCGGCGCCATCTCCGGCACCACGCTGACCGTGAGCGCGGTCTCGTCCGGAACTCTGGCCATTGGCCAGCCGGTCAGTGGCGCGGGTGTCACCGCCGGCACGGTCATCACCGCGCTAGGCACCGGCACCGGTGGCGCAGGCACCTACACCGTCAGCGCCTCCCAGACGGTTGCCAGCGAAGCGATGACCACGGTTGGCGCCGTGGAAACCAAGTGGTACGTCGGCAGTGCGGCCAATGCCAACGAACTCGTCAAGATCACGACCTGGAACTAAGACCATGCCCCTCAACATCCAGCAAGAAATCCGCGAGCTGCGCGCCCGCGGCGTCGAGCTCGGCGATTTTCGCGGTTATGTCGATCCGCAGTTCGCCCACGACTTCCAACTCGCCATGGATGCCCAGCCGTCGCTGGTCACCACCAGCAATGCCGGCATCCCGGCATTCCTGGCCAACTATCTCGACCCGGAAGTGATCCGGATCCTGGTCTCACCGATGAAGATCGCCGAGATCGTGGGCGAGGCCAAGAAGGGCGACTGGACCACGCTCACCGCGCAGTTCCAGGTGGTGGAGTCCACCGGCGAGGTGTCGAGCTACGGCGACTACAGCAACAACGGGCAGAGCTCGGCGAACGTCAACTGGGTGCCGCGCCAGTCGTATCACTTCCAGACCGTCACCCGCTGGGGTGAGCGCGAGATGGAGATTGCGGGCGTGGCACGCGTGGCCTTCGCCCAGAACCTCAACATCGCGTCCACTCTGACCATCAACAAGGCCGCGAACAAGATCGCCGCCTTCGGTGTGTCGGGCCTGGACAACTACGGGTTGCTCAATGACCCGGACCTGCCCGCAGGCATCACACCGAACGCCACCGGCACCGGCAGCGGCACGTTGTGGAGCACCAAGGACGGCGCGGCGGTCTACGGCGACATCCAGTCGCTGTATACGCAGGCCGTGACCCAGTTGAACGGCAATCTCGAGCGCGACGCCAAGATGACCCTGGCGCTGTCGCCGGCGATGGAGCCGAACCTGACGAAGACGAACCAGTACAACGTCAACGTCTACGACCAGCTCAAGAAGAACTTCCCGAACATGCGGATCATCTCCGCCGTGGAGTACTCCGGAGCCGGTGCCGGTTCGACCGAGCTGATGCAACTGATCGTGGACGAAATCGACGGCCAGAAGACCGCGCAGGTGTGCTTCACCGAGAAGATGCGTGCGCATCCGGTGTTCATCGACCTGTCGAGCTTCAAGCAGAAGAAGTCGGCCGGCTCGTGGGGCACGGTGATCTTCCGCCCCATCGCGATCGCCTCGATGTACGGCATGTGAGCCCTACATCCTCCCCGCCACGCAACCGCCTTAGGGCGGTTTTTTTGTGCCCGCTTCGGCGGGCACGATCTTTTTAGGAGGTCCCATGTCCAACGTCACCGTCGGTTGCAAGATCGTTCACGGCGTGATCCTCGCCCACCAGGGCAAACGCGTCACGCTCGCCGGCTCCAAGTCCTCGCGCATTATCGGCGGCTATGGTCTGACCGAAGTCGATCAGGGCTTCTGGGAGGCCTGGTGCAAGGCCAATACGGACTCAGCGCTGCTGAAGGCCAACGTCATCTTCGCGCAGGACAAGCCCAGCGCCGCGGCCTCGCAGGCCAAGGAGCAGGAAGACGTGAAGACCGGCTTCGAACCGCTCGATCCGAACAAGCCGGCACCGGGTGTGAGCGCCGAAGCGTACGAAGGCCAGCCGAAGGCCGCCTGAGATGACCACCGGCGTCGTCGTCTTCGATGCGGCCGCATTTGTCGCCCGCTTCCCCGAGTTTTCTTCGGTGCAGGCGGCGCTGCCGGCCTTGTTCAACGAGGCGACGCTGGTACTCGACAATACCGATGCCAGCATCGTGCAGCAGATCGAGCAGCGCCAGCCGCTGCTCTGGCTGTTGACCGCCCACTTAGCCGCACTGAATCTCGGCGTGAATGGGCAGGCGCCCTCTCAGCTGGTGGGGCGCATTGCGAGCGCCGGCGAGGGTTCGGTGTCGGTTTCGGTGGACAACGGTCCTCAGCCGGCGAAGGCTGCATGGTTCATGCAGACCAAGTACGGCGCGGAGTATTGGCAGCTCACGGCAGGCCTGCGCACGATGCGCTATGTGCAGGGCTGCGCTCAGCGTCCGGTGTACCCGCTGCCGTATCCGTTGCCCGGTTGGCCGAACTGATGGGTGCGGATGGACTCTCTGGCGGTGATCGGCTGCAGGAATATCTCGATCGCATCCTTGCGCGGGTGAAGTCTGCGCAGGCAGTGCGTGTCGGTTTCCTGGAAGGCGCGACGTACCCGGACGGCACGCCCGTGGCCAAGATCGCCGCCGTGCAGGAGTTCGGCGGCTCGATCGAAGTGCCGGCGCGCGAGCAGGACTTGAACTTCAAGGTCAACATGGAGACCGGGCAGTCGCGATTTGCCAAGGTGGACAAGGCCAACTTCCAGCAGACCGTCACGATTCCGGCGCATACCATCACGATTCCGGCGCGGCCGTTCTTCCGGAACATGCTGAACGCAAAGGCCAAGGAGTGGGGCGCGCAGATCGGCAAGGTGCTGAAGGGTGCCGATTACGACGCGCAGGTGACGCTTGGCCGCATGGGCGAGGTGATCAAGGGCGAGTTGCAGGGCTCGATCCGCGACCTGACCACGCCGCCGCTGGCCGCCTCGACTGTGCGCGAAAAGGGCTTCGCAAAACCCCTGATCGACTCGGGGCACATGCTCGCCAGCGTGGACTACCAGGTCACCGGGGGCGAGTGATGGACCTTCACAGCATCGCGTCCAGCGCGATCGGCGCTATCAATCCGCCGGTGTCGGCGCAGCTGCTCGCCAGTACCGGGGATTCGATCAATGGCGATGGCTCGGTGACGCCCGGCTACGCATCGCCGGTGACGATCCAAGTGCAAGCGCAGGAGCTGAGCTTCAAGGAGCTGCAGCACGCGAACAACCTCAACTTGCAGGGCATCCTGAAGTCCATCTATTGCCCCGGCACCGTGCAGGCGGTGAATCGTGCGGCCGGCAAGGGCGGCGACAAGATCGTGATCGGCTCCGATACCTACTTGGCCGTCGCCATCAGTGAGCAGTGGCCCGATTGGTGCCGAGTGATCGGCCAGCTGCAGGTGAACCCGTGAGCGCGACCATCAGCGTCACGGAGGCGATGCTTTACACCGCGCTGCGCACCTTCCTGATGGGGCTGGTCTCGTGCCCTGTGATGCAGTCGCAGCAGAATCGCGCGGCGATGCCCACGGGCGACTTCATCCTGATGACCGGATTGAACGCACCTGCACTGTCCACGGACAAGGTGGCCTTCATCCCGGGATCATCGAATCCGGGCAGCGAAACGCATTCGCGCTCGACGCAATGGAACGTGCAGCTCGATTGCTACGGGACCGACGCGGCGGACATGGCCGCGCTGATCGGGACCGCGTTCAAGACCGACTACGCAGCGCAGGCACTTGCCGGAGCCGCGATCGAAATCCAGCCACTGTACGCCGAAAATCCGCGGCAGATGACCATCCTCAACGCGGAGAACCAGTACGAGCCGCGCTGGATTGTTGAACTCGTCTTTCAATACAACCCGGTCGTGACGTTGCCGCAGGACTTCGCCACGGCATTGACGGTCGTTCCTGCTGAAGTGGACGCCACGTTCCCGCCGTAACCCTGCGCACCATCCCCCACCAGGCCGCCCTCGAGGCGGCTTTTTCGTTTCCGCAATCGGAGTACACCATGGCAATCCCCGCCAGTCACATTGCAAGCGTCACCCCGAGCGTGCTTGCCGCGGCAGGCTCCGCGCTCGACCTCAACGGCCTGATCCTGTCGCAAAATTCATCGCTGGTATCCAACGCGCTGCAAGCATTTTCGAATGCTGCGGACGTCGGTGCGTTCTTCGGCCTGACCTCGACCGAATACCTCATGGCGCAGATCTACTTCGAGGGCCAGAACGGCGCCACCACGACGCCAGGCAAGCTGTATTTCGCGGCCTATGCCCAGAGCGCCACGGGGGCTTTCCTCCGCTCGGGCTCGCTCGCCGGCATGACCCTCACGCAGCTGCAGGCGCTCACAGGAACCTTGACCGTGACCATTGATGGCACGGCCAACACCTCCGCCTCCATCAATCTTTCCGGCGCCTCCAGCTTCACGGCAGCGGCAGCCACGATCCAGGGCGCATTCACCGCGCCCGACTTCACGGTCGCCTACAACACGCAGTTGAGCGCGTTCGTGTTCACAAGCAGTACGACTGGCGCCGCTTCGACAGCGACCTATGCTACCGGCACCCTGGCTGCGGGCCTGAACCTCACGCAAGCCACGGGGGCGGTGGTGTCGCAGGGGTCAGACGCGCAAACCCCGTCCACGGCGATGCCGGTATATGCGGCGGCCGCGGGAGACTGGGCCGGGTTCTCGACCTCTTGGGAGCCCGTCACGGCGGACAAGGAGTCCTTCAGTTCGTGGACCGGTCTGCAAAATCGGCGCTACTTCTATGCAGGCTACGACACCGACGTCAACGCTCTGACTCAGGGCAGCACCAGCACGTGGATGGCAGCGGTAATCACCGCGAATGAGGATGGCACGATCCCGATCTGGGCTTCTACCGATGCCGAGGGCGCGTTGGAAGCGGCTGCCGTGCTGGGCTGGGCGGCTTCGCTCAACTTCGCCCAGAAGAATGGCCGGACCACGCTGGCCGAGCGGACGTTCTCGGGCCTCACCCCGACCGTGACCACGAGTGCCAATGCCTCCGCCCTGGAAGCCAATGGCTACAACTACTACGGCAGTTTCGCGACCAGCTCGACCGCGTGGCAGTTCTTCTATCCCGGTTCGATCTCTGGCCAGTACAAGTGGGCCGATTCGTACGTGTGCCAGATCAAGCTGAACGCGGATCTGCAGGACGCAATGATGACCCTGCTGACGTCTGTCAATTCGATCCCGTACAACGCGGCTGGCTATTCACTGATCCATGCGGCGCTCGCCGATCCCATCAATGCCGCCGCCAACTTCGGCACCATCCGCAACGACATCACATTGTCGGCGTCGCAGGTGCAGGAGCTTTACAACGCCGTCGGCTTCGACGTGTCGCAGGCCATCAATGCGTCGGGCTACTACCTCGACATCAAGGACGCGCCAGCCTCCACGCGCACTGCACGGCAATCGCCGCCCATGACCCTGTACTACACCGACGGTGGTTCGGTGCAGGCCCTTTCCCTCGCCAGCATCGAAGTGCAGTAAGGAGCGCACCCCATGAGCACGATCACTTCGGCCAACTCCTCGTTCGCCATCGTCATCCCCGGCGTGTACTCCGCGCCGCAATCCATCCAGGGCTATGCCACCGACGATGCCTTCGCCACCGAGGCTATCGAGAAGGTGGAAACCCTGATGGGAATCGATGGCAAGTTGTCGGCGGGCTACATCTTCAACCCTTACAAGATGTCCGTCACCCTGCAGGCCGATTCTGGTTCCTTCGACATCTTCGGCAACTGGCAGCTGGCGCAGGATGCCGTGCGTGAGGTCATCGCCGCATCGGCCACGATCATCATTCCGTCGATCGGGTACAAATTCGGGATGACCAATGGCTACCTCTCGCGCTTCCAGGCGATGCCGGAGGCCAAGAAGACGCTCGCCCCACTGAAGTTCGAGATCACGTGGGAGAAGATCATCGGCGCGAAGGTGTCCTGATGGCCCGCAAGACTTGCCGGGTACTGATTGACGCGGAAGGGCGCGACAAGGGCAAGACCTTCGTCCTGACCGAGCTGCCGGCGCTCGACATCGAACGCTGGACGGTGCGGCTGGTGCTGGCGCTGGGCAAGAATGGCGTGAGCCTTCCCGGCGTGCAGGCAGATTCCGGTTTTGCCGGGATCGCCGGAGTGCTATGGGCATTGCTGGCGCAGATCACACCCGATGAAGCCGAAGCCCTGATGGCGGTCATGCTGGAAGGCTTGCAGATCGATGAAGGCAAGCTCACCCGCAACATCGTCGCCGACGACATCGAGGAAGCGGAAACCCTCCTGCGGATTCGCCTTGCCTGGGTGGACCTGCATGCGGGTTTTTTCGCCAAAGGCGGTCGCCTGATCTGGGGCCGCCTGACGTCATCGATTGGCGCAAATACAGCCGCGTCCTGAACGTTCCGCCGACCATCGCCTGTGCCGTCTCCTCGGAGCTTGTGAGCTTCGCAGAACTTGCGACCGTGCTTTCCCTTGAGGATCTGTGGGACGTGCTGGAGATCAATGCCGTGAACCGTCACAACGAAAACGTGAGCACGCATGAACGTCATTGATGCCTTAGTCATCACCCTCGGGCTTGACACCCGCGAGTATGAGAAGAAGCAAAAGGACGTCACGACCTCGCTGAAGAAGTTCAGCGAGACGTCCGACAAACAGACCAAGCTGATCGCCGAGCAGGGCAAGAAGGCGGCCGGTGCGTTCTCTGCGCTGAAGATCGAGATCCTGGGCGCGCTTGCAGCATTCGGGATGGGTGCTGGGTTCAAGGCGTTCGTGCAGGACAACATGAACGGTCAGGCGGCGCTTGGGCGCATGTCCAAGACGCTTGGCATGTCAGCTCACCAGTTGCAGGCGTGGAAGCTGGCCGCCAAGGAAATGGGCGGCGCTGGGAGTGAGGCGACGGATGCCTTGCAGTCGGTGGCCAAGGGTATGGCCGAGGCCAAGATTCACGGTACCTCCGCGCTGATCCAGGCTTCGCGCCGGTTCGGGTTCGACGTGTCGAACGACCCGGCGCAGACGCTGGTCAACATCAGCCGGCGCATGGCGCAGATGCACGACCCGCAACAGGCGCTGCAGATTGCCGAAGCGGCCGGCATCAGCAACTTCACCATGCAGCAAATGCTGCTGCAGGGTCCGGAGAAGCTACAGGCCCAGCTCGCGCACACGATGGCGATCACGGGCGCGGCGACCAAGGAAAGCACGGAACAGGCGGCAAAGCTTCAGGCGCAATGGGCGGACGTGCAGGAGCGATTCCGGCAGGTTGGCGAGCGCGTGTTCAACAAGCTGGAGCCGGCGCTGGACAAGCTAGCCACGCGGTTCGCGGATTGGCTCGACAGCATTGATTGGGACAAGGTTATCGCCGACATCGGAACCTTCATAGACAAGGTTCAGCATCTTGTCGAAGCGCTCGGGGGAGTGAAGGGCATCCTGATCGATATCGCCGCGATCAAGGTGTTCGGGTGGGTCGCGAGCATCGGTGGCTGGGTCATCCAGTTGCGTGCGCTCACCGCCGCACTGGTGGCGGCACGCGCTGCATCTGCAGCTGGGGCCGCGGGAGAGGTGGCAGGAAGCGCGGGGATGGGCGGCCTGATGCGGCTTGCGCCGTGGGCGCTCCCGATCTGGGCGCTCTTCCATAGTGAGAGCTTGGGCGGAAAGCAGCGAGCCGATGGCACCTACGAGGACGAGGCCTTGTCAGCGGCGGCATTGTCGGCGGCCGCTAAAGATCCGCGTGCGGCGGCTTTCCAGCGTCAGCAGCGCAATTCGGCCTCAGTCGGAAGGGATGAGGCCATCCGCTATTTCTTGTCGCAAGGTTTTTCGCGAAACGCGGCCATCGGCATGGCGGCGAACATCGCGAGAGAGAGTTCATTCAACCCATTTGCAAGTGGTGACAATGGTCAGGCCTATGGCATTGGCCAGTGGCATCCGTCTCGGCAGGCCGATTTCGCGCGCGTGATGGGACTGCCCATCCAGGCATCATCCTTTCAGCAGCAACTGGCCTTCTATGCCTACGAGGTCAGGCATAACAAGCGGCTGATGGATCAGCTGGCGAAAGACCCGAGCGCGGCCTCCGCGGCAATGCTTGTTTCCATGCTGAACGAGCGTCCGGCGGACATGCAGGGCGAAGCGCAAAAGCGCGCGATCCTCGCGCAACAGATGGCCACCGCCTACGCGACGCGCACGGCCGGAAGCGCCGCATCCACGAATACCAATACCGTGAGCATTGGCACCATGAACGTCAACGCTCCCAAGGCCACGGATGCGAACGGGATCGCCAAGGGAATGAGAAGGGCGCTGCAATCCAATCCCCTGATCGCCGGCTCCGTGACGGCTCTGGCCTGATATGTCGGTCCCTGCCACCTTTTTCCTGGGCGCGACCCAGACCATCGGCATTGACCTGCTGAATACCGGAGCGCCGACCTATGCCGTCGTCACGGCCGGGGCGTCTGCAAATGCGGGCGGTTTCATGCCGTCCGTGTCCGGGCAATTGGGCAGCAGCGGCGTGCGGCCGGTACTGACGCCGGACAGCGTGCTTTCGCTGGAATGGCACGGCGAGGAGCGCATCAGCGACTATCCGGTGCAAAACGGACAGTTCGCGTCCTACAACAAGGTCAAGGTTCCGTTCGACTTGCGGATGGTCGTGACCTGTCAGGGCTTGAATTACATGCAAAGTGCGTTGCAGTCGGTGACGCAAACGCTCGACCAGGCGCTTTCCAACATCGGGCTTGCCTTCGGCCAGCCGATGAGCCGCGATGCCTTCCTGCGGCAACTGGACATGATGCTGGACAGCACGGACCTGTACGACGTGATCACGCCGGACAAGGTGTATCAGAACGTGAACCTCGTCGGCTACAACCATGCCAAGAAGAACGACGAAGGCGGCACGCTGATCATTGCCGAGCTGATGTTCCGGGAGGTTCGCGAATCGGGCAGCGCGCAATATTCAAGTCCGTCTGCGTCAGTGGGTGATCCCATCACCTCAACCTCCGAGACCGCTGCTACCCCGGTCAATGTTGGAACAGTGGTGGGGATACAGCCTTCGACTTCGTCTACCTCGCTGTTCAACGAATCGTTCCCTGGCACATGATCGCCATTCCGTTGCAGCCCATCCCGGCGCAGACGTTCAACGTCTCGCTGGGCGGCCAGCCGTGTCGCATCGCCTTGTACAAGAAGGGCGATTTCTTCTACATGGATCTGACGGTGAACAACACCGTCGTCTTGCAGGGACGGATGGTGTTGAACGGCGCATGGATCGTGCGCTATGCCTATCTCGGTCTTTCGGGCGATCTGGTGATGTTCGACACCCAGGGCACGAACGACGGGCCCACCTATGACGGGTTGGGGTCGCGCTACCAGCTCTACTACCTGACGGCGGACGAGATCGCGGCCGGGGTGGCGTCGTGAGCTTCATCAAGCGCCACCTGCAGTACATCATCGAGCTGAACCAGGGCGACAACGCCGACAGCAGCTCGTCGTCGTCATTCGACAACGGCGCGAACACGCTCAACATCCAGAACATCCGGAGCGTTGCGTCCATCCAGTCGGTGATCGGCGGCGATACCGCATTCGGCGGACGCGCCCTGCTGCAGCTGTGGGGAATGAAGTCTTCCGACATGGCGCAGTTGTCCACGCTCGGCTTCGATCAGGCCAAGATCAACAAGAACAAGATCACCGTGTTCGCCTACGACGAAGGCAACTCGGCGAATGCAGTTCAGGTGTTTTCCGGCGGAATATTCGTCGCGCACATCAACTACAACGCGATGCCGGATGTTTCTCTCACGCTCGAGTGCTACGCCTCGATCAACCAACAGACACAGATGGTGCCGGGAACAAGCGTACAGGGCTCAGGCGATGTGGCCACGATGCTGCAAGGCATTTGCGCAGCCTGCGATCCGCCGGTGACGTTCATCAACAAAGGAGTTTCTGCACAGCTTGCCAACCCCGCCCACGCGGGATCTCCGGCGCAGCAGATTGCAGACATCTGCACGGCCGCGGGCATCTGCTATAGCCTGCAGGGCGAAACGCTGACCATCTGGCCTAAGGATCAAGGCGTGGATGGCGTGACGATCACGATTGGACCCGACAGCGGCATGGTGGGTTATCCCGAATATACGCAGATCGGGATTAACGTCACTATGGAATTTAACCCTGACGTGCAGCTCGGGAGGCAGCTTTCGATTAAGCGGGCAAACGGTAATCCGCCGCCGGTTCCGGGAGTGCCGGGCACGTTTTGGATCAATGTGGTGGAGCATGAATTGTCGTCCGAAATGCCGGACGGACCGTGGTTCACCCATGCGAGCGTGAGCAACATCCAGATTGTCGGGCGCAACTGATGGCCGACGTCTATTTCAACCCGGCGGCGGCCGCAAATCCGCTGACCGCATGGGCGTTCGCGTTCCGGGCAGCGATGGCGCAGGTACGCACGACGCTCCCGGTCAAGATCGTCGCTGTGCATGGAGGCGGCCTTGCGCCGGTAGGGCGCGTGGACGTGCAGCCGCTGATCCAGCAGACCGACAGCGCCGGCAATGTGATGGCGCTTCCGGTGCTGTATGGATTGCCCTATCTGCGCTGGCAGGGTGGAACCAGTGCGGTGATCCTCGACCCAATGGCCGGGGATATCGGGCTCGCTTGCTTTGCTGATCGCGACGTGTCGGCGGTTATTGCCACAGGTCAAGCTGCGGCACCTGGATCAAACCGCAGGTTCAGCCTCGCAGACGGATTCTACGTCGGCGCGACGCTCAACGCCGAGCCGACGCAATACGTGCAGTTCAACAGCGACGGCATCACGGTGCTTTCGCCGACGTTCGTGACGATCAAGGCGCCCAACATGAAGCTGGACGGCATCGTGGAAATCACGGGCGCGGTGACAATGGACGACACTCTGCACGTAAAAGGCGAACAGACCAATGACGGAGATATCACCGCCACTGGTGAGGTCACCGGCAAGAACGTTCATCTTTCCACGCACGAAACCAGCAATGTCACTACTGGCGGTGGCACATCAGGCCCCCCCGTGCCGGGGACTTGATTTAGAACTTCAGGAAGAGGGGAGTCTTTAGCGTTATTTCGGGGCGCCGTACGGCTACGCCTACGGGTTAATGCTGCAGACTGAATGTGATTGCTGTTGATAAACGGGAGCCTGGGGTTACGGTGCACGTTCCACGACTGACCGCATCCATCGCAGCGTTATCAAGGTCGGTCGAGCCTGACGACGACAAGACAGACAAGCCTGCCGTGTGGCCATCACCTGTTACGTCGAAGGCTACCGTGGCAACGCCTTGCTTATTTTGGCGCATGGCGCTGATGGGGTAATCCGGGCGCGGTATCGAACACTTGCCAGATGCGGGTCGCGACACCGTTTTCGCAATGGGCGCGCGGACTTTCTTGCACGCCCTCTGTACAGCAACAGCCAAATTCGTATCTGGGACAAGCCTTACCGTTGGGCCACCAGCGTCGCCGGCGATTGGACCATGTTCACCGAATGACGCCGACATGCCCATCTGCACATAGTTTGGCGCTGATCCATTGGCTCCGCACACCGCATTGACGCTCACGATGCTGATGTTCGTAACGCTTCCATCGACGCCTTTCTCGGCTGTTTTCAGCGAAACGACCATGCCGAGAGGCGGATTCTTTACGGGGACGAAAGTGATCCAGAGCCGATATTGATCGGTGTCTGATAGTTCCTCCCATCCTTGAGGCGATACGGCGTGCGCATACATGGACGGAGTCCAGGTTGCGACGGTACTTATTGACTCGCCAGCGCTCGCTGCACCGGATGCCGATAGCAAAAACAGAGCAAGCCAGACAATTGACCGCTTCATACCCCACCCCTGTAGCTGAGACATGCAGACTCTACCACTCGACACTGAATCCTGGGATTTGACCCTCGACAGCAACGGCAACCTGTCGCTGGCCGATCCCGATTACAGCATCGCGCAGGACGTAGCCTCTGCGATCCGGACCTTTCAGGGCGAATGCTGGTATGGCGCCACCTTGGGCTTGCCTTACTTCCAATCGCTGCTCGGCAAGCTGCCGCCCCGCTCCTACATCACGAACCTGCTCGAACAGGCCGCGCTGACCATTTCCGGCGTGGTATCCGTGACCGTGGTGAGCCTTGGACTCAATACGAACCGTCAGCTCACAGGGTCCGTGATCGTTGTGAGCACGGACACCAACACCCCCATCGTCGCGAGCTTCTAAGCCATGACCACAACGGCTGTCCCTGCCATCCAGTTCACTCCGACCGGGATTGTGCTGCCGACCGACGCCGCGATCCTGTCGGGCGTGCAGTCGGACCAGCAAAAAGCCTTCGGCGCCAACCTGTCACTTTCGCTGTCGTCGCCACAGGGACAGCTCGCACAATCCCTTGCAGCGATCGTGAGCGACAAGAACGCGCAAATCGCCGAGATCGTGAACCAGGTGGATCCGGCCAATGCGGCGGGGACGATGCAGGATGCCATCGGCGCCATCTACTTCATGAAGCGCATCGCCGCTTCCGGAACGCTGGTGTCTGGCACCTGCAACGGTCTTGCCGGAACCGTTATTCCTGCGGGCTCAATCGCGCAGGATACTGCCGGCAATCAGTATTCCCTTCTTTCCGCCGTCACGATTGGATCCTCGGGCAGCGTGATCGGCCAATTCCAGTGCCTCACCACGGGGCCGATTTCTTGTCCGATCGGAACGCTGACCACGATCTACAAGGCTATCTCGGGCTGGGAGTCGGTCACGAACGCGACGGCTGGCGTGCCGGGCGTGAATGAGGAATCGCGCGCGGATTTCGAATTGCGCCGGCAGAACTCCGTGGGCGTGAATGCGCTGAACTCGATTCAGTCCGTGTTGGCCGCAGTGCTGGCGGTTCCGAACGTGCTGGATGCCTACGTAACCGACAACTCCACAAACGCCACCGTCAACACGGGTGCGACGAATTATCCGATCCTCGCAAACTCGATCTATGTCGCGGTATCGGGCGGCGATCCGGCAGCGGTGGCGCAAGCGATCTGGAGCAAAAAGTCGCTGGGCTGCCAATACAACGGCAGCACGTCCTACACCTACACGGACGATTCGACGGACGTATTGCCTTACCCGACCTATACGGTGAAATGGGTCACGCCGACCTCCGTGCCGGTGTATTTCTCGGTAGACATCGTCAACAACTCAAGCCTGCCGTCCAACATCACCGAACTGGTGCAGGATGCGATCCTCGCGGCCTTCAACGGACAGGACGGTGGGTCGCGTGCGCGCATCGGTTCGACCCTGTACGCAGGTCGTTATTTCGCGGGCATCTTCGCGATCGGCAGCAGCGTTGAGCTGCTTTCGATCGGCATCGGCACGGCGGCCAATCCGACCGCGACCTCCCTCGCGCTGGGCATTGACCAATTGCCCACCTTGAGCGCATCCAACATTGCGGTGACGCTGTCGTGAAGAATGCTTCGGGCGCTGTGGATGCTTCAGCGACTTTTCTCTCGCAGTACGCGACGTCGCCCATCCTCACGAATCTGATCCAGACTGCGAATGCGGCGATTGATCCGGGCGCAGACTTCGACAATTTCCTCGCGAACGTCTGGAACGTCTACACCGCCGTTGGGCTCGGTCTCGACATTTGGGGCCGGATCGTCAACATCCCGCGCACGATCACCATTCCTGATTCTTCTACCTATTTTGGTTTCGATGAAGCCTCTCCGAACGCCGAGCCTTTCAACCAGGCGCCGTTCTACAGCGGCCCTCAGCCAGGCACGCTGTACACGCTGACCGATGATGCCTATCGCGTGTTGATCCTGACCAAGGCGCTCGCGAACATTTCGAGCTTCACCGCGCAATCCATGAATGCGTTGCTGAATTTCATGTTCAATGGCCAGGGGACCACGCGCGGTTCCTGCTATGTGCTGGAAAGCGCAACGCCGATGCAGATTTCCTACGTGTTCAATTTCGCGCTTGAGTCGTGGGAGGCCGCAGTGCTGGAGCAGGCATCGCTGATGCCGCGCCCTGCAGGCGTCGGCGTGACCATCACCGTCAACCCGTAACCAGAACCTCCAAGCATTCCCGAAGGGCCGCCATGTGCGGCCCTTTTCATTTCCAGAGGCCGAACATGCAAAAGTCCAATGCACCGACCAAGCTCACCATGGCATTTGCCTCGGGCTCCGGAGCGGGTCCGGTCAATACTATCCCGCTGACGCCCGGTGCCACGGCGGGTACGGCGAGCTATCAGACCGGATTTACCTCGGTCAATATGGAGCCCACGGCTTCGGGTGGCGTGCCGCCATTCGGAGCCGACTTCAACGGGCTGTTCCAGGCCGCCACCAAGGCGCAAATCTGGCAGCAGTCGGGCTACATGTATCCGTACGACTCGACGTTCGCTACGAACGTGAATATCGGCGGCTATCCGTCCGGCTCCGTGTTGATGATGGGCTCCGGAAAGGGGCTCTGGATCAATCAATCCGACAACAACAGTGTCAGTCCGGATGCGACCGGGGCCTCGGGCTGGATTGGATTGCCCGCGGCGGGCACTTACACGATCACGACCACAGGCGGGACGACCACGCCCGATCCTTCCGTGTTGGGGGTCACGACGCTGCTCGTGACGGGCGCGCTGACAGCCAATGCGACGTTGGTACTGCCATTGACCGCAGGCATGCGCTGGATCATCGCCAACAACACGACCGGCAGCTTTACGCTGACCATCCAGGGCTCGGCTGGATCGGGAGTGGCGATTTCGCAAGGTTCGGCGCTGACCGTATTCACCGACGGCACGAACTACTATGCCGCCAGCGCGAATCTCTCCGGATCATACCTTCCGATCGACGGCACTGCTGTTGCCGCGACCAAGCTCGCCACGGCCCGCACGTTCTCCTTTACTGGCTATGTCACCGCAGCGGCGCAGACGTTCGACGGAACGGCCAATGTCGCCTTCAACGTTACCGCGCTGAATGTGCCCGGCGCGCTTGGCTATACACCGGCCAATGATGCAAGCGTAGTGCACACCTCCGGCAATGAGAGCGTCGGAGGCGCGAAGACCTTCACTTCCGCGATGACGGGAACCAGCGCGACGTTCTCCGGCGCGATGAAGGCCCTGAGTTTCCAGTCCACCTCATCGCGCAAGTTCAAGACCGGACTGAAGCCGCTGCATGGGGCGCTGGATCTTGTGTTGCGCATGAAGGCGTGGCGTGGACGCTACAAGAAGCGCATCGACCCCGCGCAATCCCCGCAGCTGTTCTTCCTGACCGAAGAACTGCGCGAGGTGCTGCCGGAGGCAGTGGGGGATGACGGCGAGAGCGCGAACTATGCCGCGGCCGTTCCGTTGCTGGTGGCGGCCGTGCAGGAACTCGCCGCGCGCGTAGTGGCGCTGGAGAAACGGCGTGGCAAGTAATTACTTCAATTCCGCCGGCACGGACTTCGACGATTTGTTCGACCCCGACGTAATTGGCGACGGTCCCACGGCGGCGACGTTCAAGAAACCTGACGGCACGTTGCTGAAGTACGCGGCCGCGAAATACGGCACGGTCGGGGCGAACACCGGATTCATGCTCAGTAGCGGTGCGGATGCCGCCACACTCTGGGCCAAGAAGGGAACGGCCAGCTACGCGCTACCGATCAATGGAAACACCTACAGCCAGCTTGAGCTTGTCAGTTCCGGCACCGGTTGGGCACAGATCGGCTTCCAGATTGTCGGTGGCAATCAATACCAGGTCTATGGAACAGTCAGTGGGCAGTCGGCGACCGTGAAGGCGTCTGGCGCGGTTCCGGCTGGAGCTGCGACAGTGCAATACACGTGGGGATCCTTCACCATCCCATCTGGCGATCAGGATGCAGGCGGCACGCTCTTCAATGGCGCATCCACACGACAGAATCTATCGGGCAATCCGAGCGCCAACTATACGACCGGGTCCTTCGGATCAAGCTCCGGTACGCGCTCGCGCGTTTATCCATTCACCATCGATTTCTTCGATGCGAGTGGCAACAACATCTCGCACACCGTGATCAATCTGCAGGCTTCGGTTGAAGGTTCGGCCTGACCATGAACGTCGCGCAAACCCTCACACCGATCTTCACCATCGCCACATCCGATGGCGTTTCATCGGGCGCCGGCATCGAACTGGTCTACGACGAAAACGGCAACACCGGAACGATCAATTGTATTGAGTATGGCACCGGTTATCAGGTGCTTTCGATCAACTGCAACGGGCTGAATGTCAACACGGGTAGCGTGACGGCCAGCAATGCATTTGCCCTTGCTTCGAATGGGCAATTGACTTGCGCGGGGCCGATGCAGGACTTCAAGGGGCTCCTTCGCGGAGGCACCTACAGTGGCACCTTGCCGACTTCAGGCGTCGGCGTAGAGATGTATTACTACCCGAGTGACGATACGTGCAACATCTTCGCTTATGACCGCGGGGCCTCTGCTTACAAGAAGCTATTCCTCAAGTCATCCTTATTCATGTTCTCGGTATCCGGGACGCTTGTCGCTAATGTCAGTTCCACAGCGTTCTATCCCCAGACTGACAACACGTACAACCTCGGAGGCGCTTCGAATCGCTGGCATGTGATTTATGCTGGCACTGGCACCATCAATACGTCCGATGCTCGCGAGAAGACAGCGATCGCACCGCTGACCGATTCCGAGATCGCCTGGGCCAAGGCTCTCGCCGTCGAGATCGGTACGTTCCAGTTCCTCGATGCAGTGGCTGCCAAGGGGGCGAGTCTTGCTCGCCTGCATATCGGCATGACCGTGCAGCGCGCTATCGAGCTAGGCCAATCTTTCGGACTCGACCCTACGCGCTACGGTTTCATCTGCCACGATTCGTGGGATGCCGAGCCGGAAGTAACCACCGAAGAACCGGTGCTTGATCCGACTACCAAGGAGCCTACGGGCGCCACCACTACCATCGTTGTGCAGCCCGCTATAGCCGCTGGCGATCGTTACGCATTTCGCACCGACGAACTGCTGCTGTTCATCGCGCGCGGATTCGATGCGCGACTGTCGGCACTGGAAGCAAAATGAGACATGTCCTCTGGCGCTGGTGGCGCAGTCGCTGGCCAGTGCCTTAGCCATTCTCGAATCTACGCTCCCACTTCCGAGCGCGGTCGAGCAGCACCTCGGGCGGCGGGTCGGTGACATTCACCGTAAAGCACGCATCCGGCGCAGCGCTCACCTCCGGCAACGGAATCGCGTATCGCTCGCCGTCTATCTCCATGAAGTAGAACAGACCCGCGTTCACCAACACGCCAGCGAAGCATCTGAAGCATCGGCGCTCGATCAGATGAGATTCGTAGCAGAACCCGCCGCAGGCATCGCACACGGCGCACGGAAGGCGTTCTTCGGATCGGCCCTTGTTCGCAGGCATCCGTGTAAGGTAATCCCGACACGATCTCAGGGCGTGAGCCGATACCGCCCAGCCTCTCGATCAGCGACCCTGATGGCGCCCCGGTGGTCTGACGATTCGCAGGATGCGATGCGGTCGAAGCCGGGGCTCTCTGTGAGTACGATTGTGAGTACGCCGCGCACCGGTTCCACGTGAAACCCTGCTGCAATGCGGTTTGCATGGAACCATTCGAGTCCAAGTTCGGGCGCCATAAACCTGTCTCACGGCGTCTCCAGCCGTCTCAACAACCGCTTGGGGACGCCGTTTTGAGCAATCCGACCGTCTCTGCGCGTCTCATGTCGTCTCCACGCATCGCACCCGGTTTGTGAGTACCATCGTGAGTACGGCCGTGGATTTAAGGCTTCCGAGGGGACCCGTACTCACACCATGCCGCTGACCGACACCCGTCTGCGTGCCCTGAAACCGCGTCCGCGGCTCTACCGCGTGGCCGATCGCGACGGCCTGTGCATCGAGGTCAGGCCCACCGGGGCGCGTCTGTGGCGCTTCCGGTATCGCTTCGCCGGCAAAGCCCAGATGATAGGGCTCGGCGCTTACCCGGAAGTCTCCCTCCAGGATGCTCGGCAGCGCTTGACCGCCGAAAGAGCGAAACTCGCCCGCGGTGAGGATCCTGCCTCCGCACGCCGCGAGGAGCGCTACCGGACCGAAGTCATCGGGTCGGACGTCTTCAAGGACGTGGCGGAGGAGTGGCGCGCCAAGCAGACGCTCGCGGAAACCACCCGTGCGAAGCTGAAATGGCTGCTGGAAACGTACGCCTATCCGTACATCGGGCGTCGCACCATGCGATCGCTGACCACGCTCGAGCTGCTGGCGCTGATCCGGCGCCCTGAGCAACAGGGCAAGATCGAGACCGCGCACCGACTGCTACAGAACGTCGGCCGCATCATCCGCTATGCGATCTCGACGGCGCGCGCCGACAACGATCCCACGCCGGCGCTCCGCGAGTCGCTGACGCCCGTCAATGCCCGCAATCACCCGAGCGTTAAAACCCCTGGCGAGATCGGCGCGCTGCTCCGCGCGATCGATGGATACAACGGCCGCGGCGTCACAATCCACGCGCTCAAGCTGGCACCGCTGGTGTTCGTGCGGCCGAGCAATTTGCGGCATGCGGAATGGGCGGAGATTGACCTGGACGCCGCCGAGTGGCGCATCCCGGCCGAGAAGATGAAGATGCGCGAGCCGCACATCGTGCCGCTGTCGAAGCAGGCGGTCGCGATCCTGAAAGAAGTGCAGGCGCTCACCGGCGAGGGGCGCTATGTCTTCCCGGCGGTTCATTCGCGCGCGCGGCCGATGTCGGAGAACACGATCACCAGCGCGTTGCGGAGGCTCGGCTACACCGGCGATGAAATGACCTGGCACGGGTTCCGCTCGATGGCCTCGACCCGGCTGCACGAGGCCGGGTTCAACACCGACTGGATCGAGGCCCAGCTCGCGCACACGGATTCGTCAGTGCGCGGCGATTACAACTACGCGCTCTACCTGCAGCAGCGCCGCAAGATGATGCAGGCGTGGGCGGACATGCTGGATGAAATGCGCGAAGACCGGAAGGTGGTCAAGCTGCGTGCATGATGCGGCATAACACGGCTCAGGGCGTCGTTACACCCCACTCTGGGGCAGAATTACAAGTTAGCCGTCACTTCGTTACCGGCATCGCAAGCCCATCGGCCAAGATGCCCATGTCAGCATCCGACCAACCCGCCAGCCAGCTCTTGCGCGCAAACGCACCAATGACGTCCTCTGGCGGCGCATGCCGGCGCCCGAACCCTTCAATGCGTGCTTGCGCGCCATCGTCAAATGGTCCTTTCGCCCACTGTGTTTCGTCCTGGTCGCCTGCGGTCTGGTGCCGGTCAATTTCGTTTCGTGTCGCGTCCATCGTTCCTCCATAGCCATGACGGCTAACAGTTCAATCAAGCGGACGCTGTACCAGCGCCGCTTATTTCAGGCGTTAGCGCGCAAAGTGTCCGTATGCGGCAATTGCAAAATAGAGAATCGCAAGCGCAATTAGCAGCCTTTTGCCAAAGAACAGTAGCGCCTTGCGCCTGCCAATGCGGTTCACTTCGCGGTCGAAATCCACGTTTTTCTCCAATGCTCGCTAACTATTCATTCCAGCGGACGCGCTGCGCGCGCCGCTAAATTCGGGTGTTAGCACTCACCAGTTACCGCCAGCGAGCCAGCCGGGTTCGTCGCCATGCTCGGCCAGCATCTGGCGCACGCTGGTCGTGCCGCCTGTCTGGTTTTCGTTCTCGTCGAACTCGGGCTGAGGCGCATCCAATTCCGCATCGTCAAGCTCCTGCACTTCCTCGGCGTACTCTTCGCCGGTATCTTCCTTCCAGCACGCGCGGGCCTGTTCCTCGGTTTCCGCAGCGTAGAGGTCTTCGTCAAATCGAAATGCCTTGAGCATGTTGTTCTCCAAAGTCGTGAGTGCTAACTCTTCATTCCAGCGGACGCCTATTGCTACGCCGCATCCCTGGCCGCGCGAATGCTCTCGCGGATCCATCGCTGCACTTCGGATTCGACCCACAGCGACGTGGCGCCTTCCTTGATGTGCTTCGGGAAGTTCGGATCGGTCTTCTCGTGCCGGTATACGCCCGCGCGCGAGAGGCCGGTCTGGCGCATGACCTCCTCGATGCGGATGCGGCGCTCGATGAGTGCTTCGGTCATTGCTCGACTCGCTTGAACTCGATCACCCACACCCACGGGTTGGCGTCCCAGCCGAAGCCGCGCTCCTTTTCGTCTGCGCAGGCGCGGAGGGCGGAACACACCCTTTTCACCCACTCAGATTTCGATAGGTCCGACTTGTTATCGGCCAGCTCGCGCAATTCGTTCGGAGTCATGCGGTTTGCTCCATAGCTGCCAGGTCTATCTCGTCAACGAGATCGCGCAGTTCCCGCCACGCCTGGCGCAGCGTGCGCGGCCCGAACTCGCCATTCCCTGCCGCCTCTTCTTCCAGCAGCGTGATCGCGCGCATGTGGACCGCGCGGCGGAAATCGCGGCGCCAGAACACCCATGTGATCCCTTCCTCCGAGGCGCCACGGGACCACGTGACATCCCTGTCCTTGCGTGGCCGGCGAAGCTGCAGGTGGCGAGCGGCGATGCTCACGACGCGCGCTTCGCCTTCTTGGCGGGCGCCTTCTTCTTGGCGGCAGGCTTCACCGCGACGGGCCGCAGCGGCTTCGGGAGCCAGCCCGCCTTGAAGCACGCCGCGGCCGCTTCGGGCAGCTTTGCCTTCGGCATTTTGCCGAGCGTGGCCAGCTCGACCGCAGTCGCACCGGCATCCTTCGCCATCGCCAGCACGGTGCTTTTCGGTAGCGTGAACACCCAATCCTTCGTCGGCTTCCAGTGCTGGCCGAGATCCACTTCCGCAGCGGCGGCTAGATCAACGATGCCGTCCTTCTCGCCGTTGCTGGTATCGACAACGTCGATCTCGCGCGCGACAAGGAAGGCCAGCAGCTGCTGCACCGTGTCCTCATCCTGCTCGAGGATCCACGCTCGGGCTTCCGAGTGCTTCTTCGGCAGCAGCGTGACCCACGCCTTCGCCTGCTCCTCGATCGCGCGCGCGGCCTCCTTGTAGCGCGGAGATTGCCTGATGTTCCCGGGCATCCGTCCGCTGTACCTGCGCTCGATGTAAATCCACCGGCGCGGACTGGAAGAGCTGTTCGAGTACAGCGCACCGACCAGGTCGGCCGCGAGCAGCGCCAATGCGATCGGCGGCTTCTTGGCCACCTGTGCGGCGATCAGCGCGCCGCATTCGGCTTGTAGGTATTGCTGGGCGGCGAAGGTCAGCTCCCCCGGCTTGCGCGCAGCCGGCGCTTTCCGACCACCGGACACCTTGCCATTCGCGGCTTTCTCCACCGCCTGGCGGTCCTTCGCTTTAACCAGTCCGCGCTCGATCTCGGCCTGCCCGTTGTGGCCAAGATGGACGACTGCGCCGGAGTGCTTCTTCGCATCATCCGACCAACTCTCTTTGCTGCCCTTCCATGTGCTCGGTGCTTCGCCGAATTTCTGCCGCTCCTGCCAATTGAAATTGATGCGCGCCTCGACCCATGCCCACCCTTCCTTGCGGATCTTCTCGGCAGTGCGTTCCAGCTTTTCCAGAGCCAGCTTCTCCGCGAGCTCCGGGTTGTCGAGATAGGCATCTTCGTCGTTGCCGAACAGATCGCGACGCACCTTGCCGCCGGCTTCTTCGTAAGCCTTGACTCCGACGAACTTGCCCAACCCGGATGCGACCGACACTTCATCCGCTGTGATCTTTTCCCGCAGCTCGTCCGGACGTCGCTGCCACTCCTGCCGCGCGGATTTCCAGATGCGCAACTGAAGCGCCTGGTCATCGGTCAGCGCCAGCGCCATCATCTGCTCGAGCGTGGCGTTGCCGGCGCGGTACTCCTTGAGGATCTCCGGCGCGACGTTGGCCAGCTTCATGCGCTGCCGCACATAGAGCTCTGTCTTTCCGAAGCGCGCGGCAATGTCGCCGGCGGTCGCCTTCTCCGGGCCCATAGCCAATGCGTTGAAGGCGTCGAACTCGTCGGCCGGGTGCATCTGTGATCGGCTGACGTTCTCGGTCAGACTCGCCTCGGCCGCGGCTGCTTCGTCCACGACGTTGCAGGGCACCGGCCAGTCGGCCGGGAGGGCTTTGCTCTTGGCCAGCTCCTGCAGCGCGCGCAGTCGGCGACCGCCTGCGATCACCCGATACTTCACGCCATTCACCCCGGGCGAGACTGTCAGGTTCTGCAAGAGACCGTGAGCCCTGATGGAGGCGACCAGGTCGGAGATGTCCTTGCCGCCAGTCTTGCGCACGTTGGATTCGGCGACGCCGAGATCCGAAAGCGGTACTTGAATGATGTTCACGAGCTGATCTCCACGTTGATGGTTCGCCCTTCGAGGCGGTA
>JBQCHG010000024.1:0-67837 GCA_051954935.1 Rhodanobacteraceae bacterium | reverse complement strand
GTCAGCTTCGGTGACGGCGAGCATCGGGCATCCGCGCTCGGTGCAGGTCACGCGGTAGAGGTCCAGCATGTCGCTCGCACTGCTCCCGCCGCCCGACCACGCGTCGCCCTGGAATACCTCGACCAGCCGCTCCACGCCGTCGCTTTCGGCTTCCGGAAGCATGCGGAAATCCGCTCGCGCGCCCTCGCGCACGCGCGTGAGGAAGCCGCGCTTCTCGAGCGTGCTCTCGACGGCGTAATGCACCATGTCGTGCGGGATGATCCGCTGCTTGGGGCAATCGATCCGCTCGACCGCGCCATCGCCGCGCACCACTTCCATGCGGTCGTATTTGCCGGATCCCTTGGTGAAGACGAGTTGCATGCGCAGATCATAGCGCGCGCGGAGGATCGCTTCGGCGGAACGACGGTTGCGAAAGGACCGGGTCGCGATCACTATGCGCCCGCGGCAAACGGTTGTCCTCGCTTTGCGGTACCACCAACCGATGGAGGATGTCATGAGATACGCGTTGCTCGATGGCTTCAGGGACGAAGTCCTGCTGGTCGCCCGCATCCTGCTCGTGATCCTGTTCGTGCTGTTCGGCTACTTCAAGCTCACCGGCTTCTCCGCCGCGGTCGGCGAGATGGTGTCGGTTGGACTGCCCATCCCGCACGTCGCTGCGGCGGTCGCGGTGATCCTGGAATTCTTCGTCGGCATTGCGATCGGCATCGGGTTCTTCACGCGTCCGCTTGCGCTGCTGCTGGCCGCGTACACTCTGGCGACCGCCTTCATCGCGCATCACTACTGGAACATGAGCGGCGCCGAGCAGATGGGCAACATGATCAACTTCTACAAGAACGTCTCGATTACCGGCGGTTTCCTGCTGCTCGCGCTCACCGGGGCAGGGAAGTACTCGCTGGATCGACGCTAGTACGCGTGACGCAGGCGAAAGGGGCGGAATCCGGGATCTTCTCGCTTGGATCCCCGGATTCCGCAATGCCCGATGGGGATGGTGAGATGGCATCGGGGTTCACGGAGGTCGACCCGCGCTGGTTTTCGCGCGCATCGGCGCGATTTACTCGCTATCCTTGCGGATTGCATCTCCGAGCGTGCCCGCATGAGCCTGATCTCCGTCCCCGTCTCCTTCGGCGAGCTGATTGACAAGCTCACCATCCTCGAAATCAAGTCCGGGCGCATCGGCGATCCGGCCAAGGTCGCCAACGTGCGCGACGAGCTGGATCTGCTGAGCGAAACCTGGAATTCGAATCCGGCTTCGCGCACCGACATCTCCGTGGAACGCGCGGAACTGAAGCGGATCAACGAGGAGCTGTGGGAAATCGAGGACGAGATCCGGCTGAAGGAAAAGGCACAGGCGTTCGATGCGCGCTTCATCGAATTGGCGCGCGCGGTGTACCACACCAACGATCGCCGCGCGGCGGTCAAGCGCGCCATCAATGAGAAGCTGGGTTCGCGACTGGTGGAAGAGAAGTCTTACCAGGATTACAAAGCCTGAGTTGCCGGCTGCCGGGCAGTCCGGCGGGTCCGTCAATCGCCAGTCGACAAGCGCGCTTTCGTGAGTGCTTCCAGCCTGTCGACCACGTCACCCACCAGGATGAGGTCCATCACGCCCGGATATTCGATCTTGGTCCCCCAGGGGAGCTCCGCCGCGGTCTTGCGGAGACTCTGGAATGCCGCATTGTTGTAGCGGTCCACGCACCAGCGGCGGTCCGAATACGGTCCCGAGCGGGCGGGATTGCTGGCCGCATGGAGCCCGACCACCTTCGCGCCGACTGCGTTCGCCATGTGCATCGGCCCGGCATCCGGCGTGAGCACTGCGAAGGCGCGGTGATACAGCGCCAGAGCGCGTTTCAGGGTATCGCGTCCGATCAGGTCGAGCGCCTCTTCCTGCATCTGCGACTTGATCGCATCGCCCATCGCGCGTTCGGCCGCGCTCGGGCCGCCGCACAACACGACGCGCATGCCGAGTGCGCGCACCGCATGATCGGCCACCGCGGCGTATCGTTCCGGGCGCCAATTGCGCAGCGGATGGCTGGAGCAGGGCGAGATCAACAGCGCGCGGTCGCTGTCGCTCCATTGCTGCGCGGCCCATTCACGCGCCTCGTCCGGAATCGGAATATCCCAGCGCACTTGGGTCTGCTTCAGGCCGAGCGGCTCGGCAAAACTGCCGATCGCCTCCAGCACGTGCTCACCGCTGCGCGCGGGGATGCGTTCGTTGATGAACAAGCCGTGGCCGTCCTTCGACCGCGCCTCGTCGTAACCGATGCGACGCTCCGCCTTCACGGCGAGGCTCAGCAGGTTGGCGCGCAGCGCGACCTGCATGTGCAGCAGGGCATCGAACCGCCGCCCTGCCAGCACTTCGCGCACCGCGCGGTAGCCGGCGAGCCCCGCACTCTTGTCGAACACGACGAATTCGATTCCGGCGATGTCGCCGACCAGCTTGTGTTCGAGCTTGCCGACGATCCAGGTCAGCTTCGTTTGCGGAAAGCCGGCCTGCAGCGTCCGCACCAGCGGCACGACATGGGTGACGTCGCCCAGGGCGGAGGTGCGCAGCAGGCAGAGCGTGGCGGGTGGCGGCATTGGTGACATGCGGGCTTGGTAGACTTGCGCGGTGATCGTTCCGGACAGCCATTCTTCGCCCTGCAGGGCGACCGACGCGCGCGTCGATGCGAGCGGCGAAGGCGCGATTCTGTTCGATGCCGGGCTCGCCGTCCAACCGGACGCGAGTTGGTTCGACCCGGAACACTGGCGCGCCCACGGCAAACTGCACGATCAGGCCCGGGGAGGGCGTGGCAGCGTGGTATTCGTGGAAACGCCCGCAGGGATCTGTGCGCTGCGGCATTATCACCGCGGCGGCCTGGTAGCGCCGATCCTGGGTGATCGTTATCTCTGGACCGGCCGCGAACGCACGCGTGGCTTCGCCGAATTCCGGCTGCTGGCCGAATTGCGACGGCGTGGGTTGCCGGTGCCGGCGCCCATTGCCGCGCGTTACCGGCATCGCGGCATGCATTACACGGCCGATTTGTTGACGCGCCGCATCGAGCACGCGCGGACCCTGGCCGAAATCATTGCGGCAGGCGAACTGGATTCCGGGATGGCCATGCGCGTGGGCGTGCTGATCGCCCGTTTTCACTCGCAGGGCGTGGATCACGCCGACCTCAACGCGCACAACGTGCTGGTCGGGCCGAATGGCCTATGGCTGGTGGACTTCGATCGCGGCAGGATTCGCGCATCGCAGGGGGGATGGTGCCGAGGTAATCTGCTCAGGCTTCGACGTTCGCTGCTGAAGCTGGGTGCGTGCGATCGCGATGGGGAAAAACTCGATCGCGCAATCTGGACGCCGTTGATACGCGCATACAGGGGTGCGCCGTCATGAACTATGCATTGCATGTTTTGGGGGCGGGTGCCGCCCAGGCTGTCGAGCTTGGATCTTCCGGCGCGGTGCTGGAACGCGATGGCGAGCCGCTGCTGCTGATCGACTGCGGTCCGGACACGCTGACGCGTTATCTGGATGCGTACGGCGATGCACCTCGCGCGCTCTACATCACGCACGTGCACATGGATCACGTGGCCGGTCTGGAGCGGCTGTTCTATCGCGCATGGTTCGATCCGGACCTGCGCGGCAAGGTCAAACTGTTCGCGCACGCCGCGCTGGTGCCGCTGCTGCAATCGCGCGTGGCCGATTATCCGAACGTGGTCGCCGAGGGCGGGGTGAATTTCTGGGATGCCTTTCGCCTCGTCGCACTGTCGCGCGGCTTCTGGCACGAAGGCTTGTGGTTCGATGTCTTCCCGACTCGGCATCACGCGCCGAATACTTCGTTTGGCCTGGCATTGCACGGGTCTCTCGTCTGGACCGGGGATACCCGGCCGATTCCGGAGATGCTGGTCGCGCACGCGCGCGGCAACGCCCTGATCGCGCACGACTGCACGCTGCAAGGCAATCCCTCGCACACCGGTCTGGAAGATCTGGAGCGCGAATACGACAAGGCGTTGCGTTCACGCATGCTGATCTATCACTACGGCAGCGTCGAGGAAGGGCGCGAACTGATGCATCGCGGATACCATGTCGCGGAATCCGGCATGCGCTATCCGCTGCACGCGCCGGATCCCGTGCGTGCGGATGCGGGATAATGCGATCTTGGGCGCTTCGATTCCATTGGTGATGCAGCAGGCGAAGGCGCCGGCCGATGCGCTGGGCCGTTCCTTGTGGGACCTTCGCATCTCGGTGATAGACCGCTGCAATTTCCGCTGCCCGTATTGCATGCCGGAAGAGCAGTACGCGAGCGACCATGCCTTCCTGCGTGCGCGCGAGCGGCTGTCGTTCGACGAAATCGAGCGGCTGGCGCGGATCTTCGTCGCGCTTGGCGTACGCAAGCTGCGTCTCACCGGTGGCGAGCCCTTACTGCGCCGCGACCTGCCGCAGCTGGTTTCGCGGCTGGCGCATATCGAAGGCGTGGAAGATCTCGCGCTCACCACCAATGGCGTGCTGCTGCCGCGCTTCGCACAGGCGCTGCGCGAGGCAGGGCTGCATCGCATCACCTTGAGCCTGGACAGCCTCGATCCGCAGATTTACCGACGCATGGCCGGCGGGCGCGGCGAGGTGGGACAGGTATTGGAGGCGATCGAGGCGGCCGAACGCGCGGGTTTCAACGCGCTGAAGATCAATTGCGTGATGCTGCGCGGAGTCAATGAGGAAAGCGTGCTGGATCTCGTCGCACGCTTCCGCGGGACGCCGCACGTGCTCCGCTTCATCGAGTACATGGACGTAGGGACCCTGAATGGCTGGCGCGCCGAGCGCGTCGTGTCGAGCGAAGAGCTGCGCGCGCGCATCCACGCGTGCTGGCCGCTGGAACCGCTGCCGCGCCGACTGGAAAGCGATACCGCGCGACGCTGGCGTTTCGCCGACGGCGCCGGCGAGGTCGGATTCATCAGTTCTGTCACTGCACCGTTCTGCGGCGATTGCACGCGTGCGCGATTGTCGGCGGACGGCAAGCTCTACACCTGCCTGTTCGCGCGCAACGGACACGACCTGCGTGGGCCGCTGCGTGCCGGCGATTCGGATGAGGCCCTGCACGCACGCATCGCGGGCATCTGGAGCCTGCGTGGCGACCGCTACAGCGAACGCCGTGCTGAACTGCGCGCGGCGGGCGTGCTCGAGCATGTTGAGATGTATCGCATTGGAGGGTGAGAGTGCGCGTTTAGCCGATGCCGGCGGCATCGGCTGCGCGCTCGAACGCCCGGGCGTGATGCCGCGGGCCGGAGTGACTTGGCGAGCACATGGACGTGCGAGCCTGGTCACCGGGTACGATTTGCATATGAGAAAAGTCGCAAGCAGAAATTTGACACATCTCGATGCCTCCAATCGTCCGCGCATGGTGGACGTCGGCGGCAAGGACGTGACCGCGCGCAGCGCGACCGCGCAGGCGCTGGTGCGTTTTCCGCTGGAAGTTGCACGCGTCCTGCGCGAAGGCGGCATGCGCGCCAAGAAAGGCCCGGTGCTGGACACCGCGATCATCGCGGGGACCATGGCGGCCAAGCGCACGCACGAGCTGATCCCGTTCTGTCATCCGCTGATGATCGAGCGCTGCGCGTTGTCGGCGGAGTTCGTCTCCGATACCGAGCTTGCGATCCGCTGCGAAGTGGCGGTGTCGCACAAGACTGGCGTGGAGATGGAGGCGCTCACGGGCGCGAGCGTCGCGGCGCTCGCCGTCTACGACATGTGCAAGGCGCTGTCGCACGAGATCGTGATCGCGGAAGTGCGCCTTCTGGAGAAATCCGGCGGCAAGCGCGAGGTGCGCGGCGGCAAAGTCGCTTCTGCGCGCAAGCGCGGCAGGGCGCGCGGATGAACGACGGCACATGAACTACACCCCATGAATTACAGGCTGCTTTACTTCGCTTCGCTGCGCGATGCGGCTGGTTGTGCACAGGAAGACATTGCGAGTGATGCGCGTGATCCGCGTACGCTGTACGCGGACGCCGCGGCGCGGCACGGATTCAAAATGCCGCTGGAGCGCGTGCGCGTGGCGGTGAACGGCGCCTTCGCGGATCGGGAATGCGCGCTGCGTGATGGTGACGAGGTGGCTTTCCTGCCGCCGGTATCGGGTGGATGATGAAGCCGTTTGCGCTGAGCGACTCCGCGATTGATGCAGTGGACCTCCTGCGCGAGCTGGAGAGCGGACACGTCGGTGCGGTGGTGACCTTCGAAGGCCGCGTCCGCGATCGCAACGAGGGTCGCGCCGTGCGCGGACTGGCCTACGAAGCCTATGCGGAGCTTGCCGAAGCCGAGGGCGCGCGGATCATCGGGGAAGCACTCGCCCGTTTTGAAATCACGCAAGCTCTATGCGTGCACCGCATCGGCGAACTTGCGCTGGGTGAACTCGCGGTATGGGTGGGCGTGAGCGCCGCACACCGGGATGCCGCATTCCTCGCCTGCCGCTACGTGATTGACGAGGTGAAGTCGCGCGTGCCGATCTGGAAGCACGAGCGCTATACAGGCGGCGAGGTAGAGTGGCTGCATCCTTAGAATCTCTGAATGAGCTGCTGCGCTCGGCATGTTGCGCGCCGGCGGTGCTCGGAATTCTACTGACGTGTACGCCGCGGTTCCTGCGTTCCGGCGACGCGCAACCACGGAGCTCTTCGCCATGGGTGGCGGCTTCGCTCGCAACGCTTCTTCAGAGATTCCGTGGCGCGCCTCCATTGCCTGCATCGGCCGGTGCCGTTATCCTGTCGCGTTCCCAGGCGCGGAGAGGTGTCCGAGTGGTTGAAGGAGCACGCCTGGAAAGTGTGTAAGCGGCTTAACCCCGCTTCGCGGGTTCGAATCCCGCCCTCTCCGCCAATTATTTGGGAAAGCGAAAATTTTGTTGAGGGCGGGTGAGAATCCGCGGTTCGACAAATTCGTCTGGAACGAATTTGGACAACCCAAGGTTGGCCCCGAGCGTGGCGAGGGGCGAGCATCAGGGATGATGCGAACAATCCCGCCCTCTCCGCAGTTATTGCCGCAAATTCCGTTATGGTGGCCCCGTTGGCGCCTCCGCGACGATAGATCGAAAACCCCGCCAGGGCCGGAAGGCAGCAACGGTATCGTTCGATTCGGGCGCCGGAGTCACGCTGGCGGGGCTGCCGCCTTTTGCGCACGTGAAATCGCGCGTGGCGCGCGCTGCGGTGGCTTGGCACAATGCCCCTTCGCCCCGAGTATCGTGCCGATGTCCTATCAAGTCCTCGCCCGCAAGTGGCGGCCGAAAACCTTCTCCGAACTGGTCGGCCAGGAGCACGTGGTCCGTGCGCTCGGCCACGCGCTGGATTCCGGGCGCATGCATCACGCATATCTGTTCACGGGCACGCGCGGCGTGGGCAAGACCACCATCGCGCGCATCTTCGCCAAATCGCTGAACTGCGAGCGCGGGCAGTCCTCGCATCCGTGCGGCGAATGTGCGGTGTGCACGGCGGTGGACGCAGGCCGATTCGTGGACCTGATCGAGATCGACGCGGCCAGCAACACCGGCGTGGACGATGTGCGGGAGGTGATCGAGAACGCGCAGTACGCGCCGTCGCGCGGCCGCTTCAAGGTGTACCTGATCGACGAGGTGCACATGCTCTCCAGGAACGCCTTCAATGCATTGTTGAAGACGCTCGAGGAACCGCCGGAGCACGTGAAATTCCTGCTCGCAACGACCGACCCGCAGAAGCTGCCGGTGACGGTGCTGTCGCGTTGCCTCAAATTTTCGCTCAAGCGTTTGCTGCCGGAGCAGATCGCGCAGCAGATGCGGATGATCCTCGCCGCCGAAGGCGTGCAGTTCCAGGACGAAGCGATCGTCGAACTCGCGCGCGGAGCGGATGGTTCGTTGCGCGACGGACTTTCGCTGCTCGACCAGGCCATCGCGCATGGCGGCGGCGAACTGCGTGCGGACGACGTGCGCGCGATGCTCGGCACCATTGCCGGCAGCGAAGTCGGCGCGCTGCTCGATGCGCTTGCGGCGGGCGACGGCAAAGCGCTGCTGGCGGAAGCCGATCGCGTGGCGGCGCTGGCCCCGGACTTCGGCGGCGTGCTCGATCAACTCGCGGGAGCCTTGCACCGCATCCAGTTGCGGCAACTGGTGCCGGGATTCACCGCCGATGGCGCGGCGGATGATGCGCAGATCGCCGGGTTGGCGCAGCGCATCGATCCGGAAGACGTGCAGCTCTGGTATCAGTTCGCGCTGAACGGTCGCCGCGAGTTGCCCTACGCACCCGATCCGCGCACCGGTTTCGAGATGGCGCTGCTGCGCATGCTGGGTTTCCGCACCGATACGGGCGGCGCCAGGCCAGCGGGCGAATCAAGCCCGGCAACCTCTGCGGGCACGGGCGGGCGCGGGCACCCTGCGTCAACGCGTCACGATGCACCGAGAGCAAGTGCGCACGAGCGTGGCGCTGCAGCACCGGCGCCTGCGCGCGAGAGCAACGCGTCGCCCCAAATGGCTATCGCGGAGCCCGAGTCCGCGCTCAACCGCGAACCGCTGGCGCTCGGCGCCGGCGGCATGCCGGACTGGGAGCAATGGATCGTGCGCGCCGGGCTCGGCGGTCCGGTCGGGCAACTCGCGCGTCATGCAGCACCGAAGTCGCTGGACGGCTCGATGCTTACGCTGGCGATCAAGCCCGAGCATCAGCCCATGGCCGATTCGCTGGGCGAGGCATTGCAGCGGCAACTCGGAGAAGCGTTGGGCAAACCGTTGCGACTGCGCTTCATCAGCGACAAGGCGGTCGAGACGCCGGCCGCGCGCGCCGCGCGCGCGCAATCGGCGGAGCAGGCTGCCGCCGCGCGCGCGATCGAAGAGGATCCGCTGGTGCAACAGATGCAGCGCGAATTCGGCGCGCGCGTGATTCCTGAAAGTATTCGTCCACTCAACACGAAGTAACGGGTCATGAAAGGTCAAATCGGACAATTGATGCAGCAGGCGCAGCGCATGCAGGAAGAGATGAAGCGCGCGCAGGAAGAGATCGCGAAGCTTGAGGTCACCGGCAACGCCGGAGGCGGCATGGTGAGTGTCACCATGACCGGTCGTCACGAGGTGCGCCGGGTGCAGGTGGATCGCAAGCTGATGGCGGACGACCCCGAGATGGCCGAGGACATGATCGCGGCGGCGGTGAACGACGCGGTCAACAAGGTCGCCGAAGCCAGCCAGCAGAAACTCGGCGGCGTGACGCAGGGGTTGAATCTTCCGCCGGGATTCAAGATGCCCTTCTGATGAGCAACGGTTCCAACCTCCTCGCCGAACTTATCGAAGCGCTGCGCTGCCTGCCCGGCGTGGGCGCCAAGAGCGCGCAGCGGATGGCGTTCCATCTGCTCGAGCGCGATCGCCAGGGGGGCACGCGATTGTCCAAGGTGCTGGATTCGGCGATGCAGCGCATCGGCCATTGCGCGCGCTGCCGCAACTTCAGCGAGGCGGAATTGTGCGCGCTGTGCGCCAGCCCTGCGCGCGACGCGCACACGCTGTGCATCGTGGAGACGCCGGCCGACTTGCTGGCGATCGAACAGGCCACCGGATTCCGCGGGCGCTATTTCGTGCTGATGGGCCGGCTTTCGCCACTCGACGGCCTGGGCCCGGAAGAGCTCGGTCGTGATCTGCTGGAACGTCGCCTGCGCGAAGGCGAAATCCAGGAGCTGGTGATCGCGACCAATCCGACCGTGGAAGGCGAGGCGACCGCGCACTGGCTTTCAGGGTTGGCGCGCGCGGCCTCCATTCGCGCCACACGCCTTGCTCATGGCGTGCCATTGGGCGGTGAGCTCGAATATGTGGATCGCGGGACGCTGGCGCACGCGTTCGGCTCGCGACAAACGCTGGAGTAGGTAGCCACCATGCCCGACACGCTCTTCGACAAGATCATCCGCCGCGAGTTGCCCGCCGACATCGTTTACGAGGACGACGACATCCTGGCGTTCCGCGACATCGCGCCGCAGGCGCCGGTGCACGTGCTGTTCGTGCCGAAGAAGAGTTTCTCCACGCTCAACGACGTCCGCGCGGAGGACGCGGCATTGCTGGGCAGGTTGCTGCTGGCGGCGGCGGAATACGCGAAACGCGAGGGATTCGCGGAGCAGGGCTATCGTTGCGTGATCAACTGCAACAAGAACGGCGGTCAGACCGTCTATCACCTGCACGTGCACCTGCTCGCGGGCAAGCACATGCGCGAAGGCATGGTCTGACGACCAGACGTGCAACGGACGACGCCCGCGCCGCGGGCGTCGCGCAGAGCATCAGCCTTTCTTCGGCGGCGGTGGCGGCGGTGGAGGCCGCACCACGATCACGCGTGGCGGAAAGAAGAACGGCCCCGGGCCGAATCCCCAGAACGGGTCATAAAAGGGGTCGTAGAACGGGCTGTAGTAATACGGACCCGGCGTGTACATCGGGCGTTTGGGCCACAGGTACACCACGTCCGCATTCACGCGCGGATAGACGTAATCGAAGCCGCCGACCTTGCGCGTTTCGCTGCCACCCACCGTCCCGGTCACGGTGATGTCGCGGCCCTTGGCGTAAATCTCGGGATCATAAAAACCCTGCTTGCATGCGACGAAGCGGCCGCGGCTTTCTTCCCTTCGCTCCGGGCGTGCTTGCGAGTCGAGCGGCTCGTCGAGCACGAAGAAGCAGGTCTCGCGTTCCTGCGGTTCGGTCTGGATGATGCGCCCGCCCCAGCGCACGCGGGTACCCTGTACCGCGGCTGCGTTGTCGGGGGTGACGGTCGTGTAGGTGCCCGCCAATTCCTGCGGAACGGTTGCGCAGGCGCTCAAGCCCACGGCGAGAAGGGCGGGAAGGATCAGTGGGCGTGACATGGCGTGCCTCGCTTGCGCCTGATGAGCGCGGTTAAATGGATGACCGCAGTCCTTGCGCTTTCATTTCAACCACAATGAATCTATTTCACCACGCCGCGTACACGGAAGGCGCGCACGGCACGTGAATAATTGCGTACCGATTCAGCCGGCGGTGCGGAATGGCCGTATCGCAATGATATGTATGCCTCCGCAAGCGCGTTCAGTTCAAAGCGGCTGTGCGGCAGGGCCAGCATGCAGCGGGCGAAGAAGTCGCGCGGGCCCTCGTGCGCGGCACGTCCGCAGCCATGCCGCGCGAGTTTTGCCTGTAGCCGAAATTGCGCGGCTTCCAGCGCATCGCGCGGGCGTACGCGTGGGCGCCGCAGGGCGGTCAGCATGCCGATGCCGAGGATCACCACGATGCCCGTCGCCAGCGCAATCGCGAGCTGGCCCCATTCCAAATGCGGTATGCCGAAGGGCGCGAGCAGCTCGCTCTGGCGCAGCGCGTTGAAGCCGATCACCCCGCGATCCCAGAGCCGATTGACGATGTCCAGCCGATCGCGCAAGCCCGTGAGCCAGTCGCCTCCTTCATCACCGCTCCCGCTGCCGATCGCGCCTCCACCGGCGCTGATCACGCGACGCACGACCGCGGTGGGGTCCACGCGCACCCAGCCGCGTCCGCGCAGCCACACTTCCGACCAGGCGTGGGCATCCGATTGCCGCACCAGCAGGTAGTGCGCGTAGTCGTTCCAGAAACCGCCGTGGTAACCGGCCACCACGCGCGCCGGGACGCCGGCCGCGCGCATCAGGAAGGTGAACGCGCCGGCGTAATGCTCGCAGTAACCCTGCTTCGTGCCGAACAGGAAATCGTCGATGCTGTCGCGGCCGAGCGGTGGCGCCGCGAGGTTGTAGGCGAAGCCGCCGTCACGGAAAAGGTCCAGCGCCGCGCGCACGATCGCCGCGTCGTCGCTGCCGTAGCGGTTGCGCCAGGACTCCGCCAACGCTACGGCGCGCGGATCGTAGCCCTGCGGAATTTCCAGCGCCGCACGGCGCAGGCGCGGATCGAGCTCCGGCGCCAGCACGTATTGCAACACCGAATCGACGTGGTAGGTGATCGTGTTGTCGACCGGCTTGTCGCGGCGGAGCGTGCGGTCGGCATCCAGAACCGCGCCACCCGCGTCCAGCGGCATGTCCAGCGCGAAAAGCCAATGTCTTTTGGTGGGTTCCAGGGTCACGTCGTAACCGACCACGGGACCGTGCGCGTGCAGGGGCTGCGGCGTGCCGTTGCGGATGCCCGCCACGCCGGGCACCCAGGCGCGGCCGTCGAAGTACCACAGCACCACGCCGCGAAAATAGCGCTCCGCTTTCGGCGGCGGCGTGCCGTCGAAACCCACGCGCATCGCCACGCTGTCGTCAATCAGCAGGTCGGCCAGATCGCCTGGCGCCATGCGATCGCTGACGCCGGTGCGCGCGTTGTCCGCGCCGGGCGCGCCCCAGAGCGGAGTAGCCAGCCGCGGCACGAACACGAAACCCAGCAATGCGAGCGGCATCGCCGCCAGCAGCAGCCATGCGCCGGGTGCGAAGGCGCGCACGTATTGGCGCGGCTGTGCATCCGGCTGGAGCGCGCGCAGGCAGGCGAATCCCGGCAGCAGGGCGAACGCGACCAGCAGCGTCATCGGCAACGACTGCGTGAACAGCAGCGCGCTCATCAGGACGAAGCAACAGAACCCGACCGCCATGCGCGCATCGCGCGCGCGTTCGCTTTCCAGCAATTTCAAAACCAGCAATCCGACCGCGAGCGCGCTGCCGGGAGTGCGGCCGAACGGCGAACCGTAGGTGGTGATGATGGCTACCGGCAACGCGACCACGAGCACGATGCGCGCCAGCCCGGGAATTTGTCCGCGCTGCGTGCGCCGCTGCAGCCAGCGCAGGAGCAACAGTCCGCTCAGCGCGGCGGCCAGCCACGGCGGGAGGTGCGCGATGTGCGCCGCCAGCACGCAAGCGACCGTCAGGCACAGAAGATCGAAGGCGCGGCGGTCGAGACCGTCCTTAATTTCGGGGGGCGGGGCACTGCGCTCATCCGCTGCCGCGAGCGTCTGCCGTTCGGAGCTGGCGTAGGCGATGTTCATGGCAGCAGGGCGAGCGCGGCCATGCAGCGGTGATAGTGCGCATTGTCCGCTTCCGGGCCGAGGGTGCGCGCATCCGGCAGCACCAGCGTCCACGTGCGGCCGGCGGCGTGAGCCTCGCGCACCCAGCCGGCAAGGCGGCTGATGCGTGTCTCGCGATCAAGCCCATGCAGCATCGCCCAGTCGAAGCGCTGGGGCGCGTCGTGCGCGGCGGAATCCAGTTCGCGGATCAGCAGCCGGTCATGGCGCGCGCTCGCCTTCCAGGCCACGCGCTTGAGCGGATCGCCGAAATGGTATTCGCGCAACTGCGCGTAATCCTCGTCGCCGTGCGCACGTTGCACGCCGTCATCCTCGTCGGGCGGCGGCGGCGGTCCGGCCAGCGCACGCGGGTAGACCAGCACTTCGTGCTCGGGGGTGATCCAGCTCCACGCGCGGAACAGTCCGAACGGCAGCGTGCTGGAGATGCGCATACGCGGCACGCGATTCCAGCCGCGGCGTTCGGTGGGCATCGCGAGCGTCGTTTCGCCACCACGCGTATCCAGCGAGAACGCGTGCGTTGCGTCGTCGAGATCCAGGCACAGCGCATGGCGTGCCCGGCCGCAGGTGTCGATTTCCAGTTGCAGCGGCAGCAGCTCGCCGGCGCAGGCGTGCCCCGCCTGGATGCGGGTGATGCGCAAACCGTGCAGCGCGCGGAATGCGCTCAGCATGCTGTTGATCACGGTTGCGCCGAGCAGGCAGGTCAGCAGCAGTGCCGCATTGTTCTGGTAATTCAACGCGCCGACCAGCATCACCGCGAGCAGCACGCCGAAGCCGATGCCGGATGCGGTCGGAAGGATGTAGATGCGTCGGCGATGCAGCTCGACCGGCAGCGGCTCGGGTTGCCGTAATCGCGTCAGGGCGGGCAGGCGCCGCTCGGCGCGCGCGACCAGCGCATCCCGCCAACTGCGCACCGCGACGTTCATCTCAGGAGACCGGAACTTCCGCCAGCAACGTTCGGGCAAGCGCTTCGCGCGTGCTGCCGCGCGCCGGGATCAGGCGATGCGCGGCGACGGCGACGAACACTGCCTGCAGGTCTTCCGGAATCACGTACTCGCGTCCGCCCAGCAGCGCCCAGGCTCGCGCCGCGGCGAGCAGGGCAAGGCCCGCACGTGGCGACAAGCCCACCTTGGCTTCGGCATGTTTGCGGCTGGCAGCCAGCAATGCCTGCAGGTAGTCCAGCAGCGCGGGACTGGCCAGCACGGCGCGCGCGCGCGCGCGCAGGCGGTCTATGTCTTTCACGTCCAGGCACGGCGAGAGCCGGCCGATGAGCTGCAGCCGATCCTCTCCGGTGAGCAGCGCGCGCTCCGCGTCCGCATTCGGATAGTCCAGCGAGATCCGCAGCATGAAGCGGTCGAGCTGGGAATCCGGCAACGGATAGGTGCCCGCGAGGTCCAGCGGGTTCTGTGTCGCGACCACGAAGAAGGGAGCGGTTAGCGCGCGGCTGACGCCGTCGATGGTGACCTGGCCCTCGGCCATAGCCTCCAGCAGCGCGCTCTGCGTCTTCGGCGTCGCGCGGTTGATCTCGTCTGCGAGCAGCAACTGCGCGAACACCGGGCCGGGATGGAAACGGAAGGTGCCGGTCTCTCGTTCGTACACGCTCACACCGACGATGTCCGAGGGCAGCAGGTCCGAGGTGAACTGGATGCGCTGGAACACCAGGTCGAAAGTGGCTGCCATCGCATGCGCCAGCGTGGTCTTGCCCACGCCCGGAACGTCCTCGATCAGCAGGTGGCCGCCGGCGAGCAGGCAGGCGAAAGCCAGACGGACCTGGTGCTGCTTGCCGAGGAGGACACTGTTGATCTGCGCGAGCGCGGCATCGAGGCGCTTGCGCAACTCCCGGTCGAGCTCTCGCTCGTCGCGCTGCGCCGGTTCGGATCGGGTGAGAGTGGTGTCCATCGTTTCGCCGCTTGCCGTCCTGTCCGACAGTGTAGGCCAGTCCCGTTGATCGCAACGTGAGTTGCGCGCGAAATCTCAGGGAATGGCCAGTCCGCATTCACGCAGCAGCCGGGCCAGCGCAATCAGCGGCAAGCCGATCAACGCGGTCGGGTCGTGGCTCTCGATCCGCTCGAACAGGCTGATGCCCAGCGCCTCGGCCTTGAAGCCGCCGGCGCAATCCAGCGGGCGCTCGCGTTCCACGTAGCGTGTGACCTCCTCGGTCGAAAGGGCGCGGAACACTACCCGGGTGAGATCGGTTTCCTGCGCGAAATGGTGGCCGTGCCTGGTGTCCACCACGCAAACGGCGGTATGGAAGCGGACGGCATGGCCGCTGCACGCGAGCAGTTGCGCACGCGCGTTCGCGCCGCTGCCGGGCTTGTCCAGCACGCGGCCTTCCAGCTCGGCAACCTGGTCGGAACCGATCACGACGGCATCGGAAACATTTTCGGCGACGGCGCGTGCCTTCAGCCGGGCCAGCCGCGCCGCGCGCTCGCCAGGCCCCTCGCCGGGCTGGGCGAATTCGTCCACGCCCGGGGCGATCTGCTCGAAGTCTTCAAGCAGCCGGCGAAGCAGCTCCGCGCGATAGCGGGAGGTGGAAGCGAGCACGACCCGCACGTTCATCGCTGGGCGAGGTCCTCGATCTTCTCGCGCACCGCGGTCTCCAGCTCGCGTTGCGCGGAATCCAGCTTGGCCAGTTGCTGGGTCAGCGAGATGCGCGCCTTGTCCAGCGCGGACACCGCCGCGTCCAACTCCTTCTGGTCGGCGACGTCGGCGTGATCGCGCAGCCACAGCCGGTGCGCGAGCAGTTCGCGCAGCGCGGCATCGATCGCCGCGTGGGCGTCGGCTTCGCCTGCCGCGGGCACGCCGGGTGCAAGGCTCATGGATGCATGCGCGCGCTCCAGCCGCGAGCGGCATTCCTTGAGATCGTGCTCCAGCTCGTCGGCGCCGCGATGCAGCGAACGCAGCGCGCGCCGGCGGCGGCCCTGGCGGTGCATGACCAACACGATCGCGACCAGGCCCAGGATCACGCACAGCGCCGCGAGGGCGGGCAGCCAGGCGGCAACGGCAACGGAAGAGACAGGGTTCAAGGGCGATTTCCGCGAGGCCTGCCGCACAGTCTGCACGATCCGGGCCAGTAGTTGCGAGTTGGACCGGGATGCGTTGACTGGAAAGGGCGCTGAACCTACAATTCCCTGCTTATGTCTGCAACCTTGCCGGAGCGCCTGGACGCCGAGCGCATGGTGGCGGCGCGACGTACGTTCCATGGCAGCCTGCCCGTGGCCTCGATGAAGCGGCTGGCGTCGACGCTGGCGAACGACAGCGGCAAGGTCGAATACGATCTGGAATTCGGCATGGAAGCGCCGGGTATTCGCTGTCTCGCGGTGCGTGCGACGACCCGCGTGGCGCTGGAGTGCCAACGTTCGCTGGAGACCTTCGAACATCCGCTTCAGGTGGACGTTCGACTGGGCCTGATCGAACACGAACGCGACGAGGCGGGCCTGCCCGCCGGTTTCGAGCCGTTGCTGCTGGAAGGTGGCGTGTTGAATCCGGCACAGGTGATCGAGGATGAATTGCTGCTGGAGTTGCCTTCGTTTCCGGTGAAGCCGGGCGTGGAGGCGGAGCCGAAAACCTGGACCGGCGAAGGCTGGACCAGCGCGCAACCGGATGAAGCCGGGCGCACCGAGAATCCGTTCGCGATCCTGCGCGAACTCAAGAAGCACAACTGAAGAGTTCTTTCGGAGTAAGACACCATGGCCGTTGCCAAGAGCCGCAAATCCCCCTCCCGCCGTGGCATGCGCCGTTCGCACGACGCGCTGGCCAAGGTGCAGCTCGCGACCGATCCGACCAGCGGCGAGATCCATCGCCGCCACCACGTCACCAAGGACGGTTACTACCGCGGCAAGAAGGTGATCGAGAACGCCGCCGCGGTCGTGGACGAGGACTGAGTTCCGCGCGCCGGCGCCGTTGAGCATCTGACGCGCGCGCCGGTGCCTTGAACTCATCGCGTGGCATGACCGTGCCGCGTTGCTGACTGTCTTCTTCGTCTGGGGAGCACGCCTTGACCTTTGCCCGCATCACCGGCACCGGCAGCTATCTGCCCGAGCGCGTGCTGACCAATGCCGAACTGGAAAAGCTGGTGGAAACCAGCGACGAGTGGATCACCACCCGCACCGGCATCCGCGAACGTCGCATCGCCGCGGAAGGCGAAACCACAGGCGATCTCGCCTTCCATGCGGCCACCCGCGCACTCGAAGTCGCCGGGGTCAAGGGCAGCGAGCTCGATTTGATCGTGCTCGGCACGACCACGCCGGACATCATTTTTCCCTCGACCGCGTGCCTGTTGCAGGCGCGGCTGGGGGCCAACGGGTGCGCCGCGTTCGACGTCAACGCCGCGTGCTCGGGTTTCATGTACGCGCTCGGGATCGCCGACAAGTTCATCCGCAGCGGCCAGGCCCGCAAGGCGCTGGTGGTGGGTTCGGAAACGCTGTCGCGCATGATGGACTGGACCGATCGCTCCACCTGTGTGCTGTTCGGCGACGGCGCCGGCGCAGTGGTGCTCGAGGCCAGCGACGAGCCGGGCGTTATCACCACCCTGATGCACGCGGACGGCGCCTACAAGCATCTGCTCTACAACCCGGTCGGCGTATCGGCCGGTTTCAAGGATGACCCGCATCACGGCAATCTGGTGAAGATGGCCGGCAACGAGGTATTCCGCGTTGCCGTGCGCACGCTGGAGCGGCTGGTGGACGAAACGCTGGACGCGTCCGGCATGACCGCCGATCAGGTGGACTGGCTGATCCCGCACCAGGCCAACCTGCGCATCATCCAGGCCACGGCCAAGCGGCTGAGCCTGCCGATGGAACGCGTGGTAGTCACGGTGGATCGCCACGGCAATACGTCGTCCGGTTCGGTGCCGCTGGCACTGGACGAACTGATCCGCACCGGCCAAGTGCAGCGCGGCCAGAACCTCCTGCTGGAAGCGTTCGGTGGCGGGTTTACCTGGGCGTCGGCGCTGATCAGGTACTGATCGCGTGCAAGACCGGCTGACCACTTGGGCATTGCCGGCAGCTTTTGTGGTTGCGGGAATTGCGATGCTCTTCGTGCGAGTCGAGAGCGGGGAGCCCGGTAGAGCCGCTCGGATCAACCCCGGATTCGCTTTGTTCCGATTCGCGATTTTCCGCTACGCGATGGCAGTGATCCTGGTCGCCTTCGGATTGTTCATGCATTTCGCTTTGCAGTAGAACCGCACACGCATGGAAACCAACCCGCAACTCGCATTCGTCTTCCCCGGCCAGGGCTCGCAATCCGTCGGCATGCTGGCGGAACTCGCCGCCGCGCATCCGCAGATTCGCGCGGCCTTCGACGAAGCTTCGCAAGGCGCGGGCCGCGACCTGTGGGCGCTCGCGCAGAACGGGCCGGAAGAAGAACTCAACCGCACCGAGAACACGCAACCGGCACTGCTCGCCGCGAGTGTGGCGGTGTGGCGCGTGTGGTGCGCGCAGGGCGGTGCGATGCCTGCGCAGATGGCCGGACACAGCCTCGGCGAATATTCCGCGCTGGTGTGCGCGGGTGCGTTGTCACTGCACGATGCGTCCGCGCTGGTCGCGGAACGCGGAAGGCTGATGCAGGACGCGGTACCCGCGGGCATCGGCGCGATGGCGGCGATCCTCGGCGGCGATGACGCGCAGATCGCGATGGTGTGCGACGAAGTGGCGCAGGACGAAGTGGTCGCGCCGGCGAACTTCAATTCGCCCGGGCAGGTGGTAATCGCTGGCCATGCCGCGGCCGTGGATCGTGCGATCGCGCGGCTTGCCGAGCTCGGCACCAGGAAAGCGATCAAGCTGGCGGTGTCGGTGCCTTCGCACACGATCCTGATGCGCGACGCGGCGCATCGCCTCGGCGAGCGCATGGCGCAGATGGAATGGAAGTTGCCCTCCATACCCGTAGTGCAGAACGCGGACGCGCGTGCGCACTCCAGCATCGAGTACATCCGCGCCGCGCTTGAACGCCAACTCTACATGCCGGTGCGCTGGACCGAGTGCGTGCACCAGCTTGCCGCCAACGGTGCGACGAAGTTGTTCGAATGCGGCCCCGGCAAGGTGCTCACCGGGTTGGCCAAACGCATAGACAGGGGGCTGGAAGCGCGCTCGCTCGGCGCCCCCGCGGAAATCACGCAAGCAATTGACGAAGTCGCGAATTGATCAAGGGTGTCATGAGCAAGACGCCAGACGATCTGCCGATCTACAGACTGCTGACCGGGCCGGATGACGACAGCTTCTGCCGCCGGGTGAGCGAAGCACTGGCTCTGGGGTACGTCCTGTACGGTTCGCCCGCGGCGACCTTCGACGGCAAGCGCGTGATCGTGGCTCAGGCCTTGATCTGGCCGGATCCCTGAGAACCGCCGTCGCGCTTCAACCGTTCTTCTGATCGAAATCCGGCGCGCTTGACGCGCGTTTCGATGGGAGTATTATTCAACCAATAGGTTGAATGTTTGTTCCAGCGATGCCGAATCTCGATCTCGCCTTTGCCGCGCTCGCCGATCCCACACGCCGCCGCATCGTCGCGCGACTGACGCGCGGACATGTCCGCGTCACCGACCTGGCGCAGCCGTTCGCGATGTCGCTGAACGCGGTGTCCAAGCACGTCAAGGTGCTGGAGCGCGCCGGCCTGGTGCGGCGCTCGCGGCAGGGGCGCGAGCATTACCTCAGCCTGCGCGCCGCGCCGCTGCGCGAGATCAACATCTGGACCGCGCAATACGAACGCTTCTGGAACCAGCGCCTCGACGCGCTGGCCGATTTCCTCGATCAGCAGAAGGAATCCGACAATGATGGGACGTAACGAAAACGCGATGGGGCCGTTCCGCATCAGCCTGCCGCGCACCTACGACGCCTCGCCGGAACGTGTGTTCCGCGCCTGGACCGACGCGAACAGTGCGAAGGCATGGCTTGCGATGGGCGGCGATGCCAGCATTGATCCGCGCCCGGACGGGCTGTTCTATCTCGGCATGCCCTTCAACGGGAAGATCCATCCGCACTATGGCCGTTACCTGCGCGTGGAAGCGCCGCGCCTGCTCGAGTTCACCTGGGTGAGCGAAAGCACCTATGGCAAGGAATCGGTGGTGACCATCGAATTCACGCCGCGCGGCAAACAGACCGAATTGCGCCTGACCCACGAAGGCCTGCCCGACGAAAGGCAGGCGACCGGGCACACGGAAGGTTGGACACATTTCCTGGAGACGCTCATCGAGCGCGTGGCGGAGAGCGCGTGATGTGTCCGATCTGCCTCGGCACCGCGGCACTCGCAGCGATGGCCGGCACCGGTTCGGCCGGTGGCCTCGCAGCGCTGGTCGCGGTGAAGCTGCACATCAAACCGAAACTGGAGAACGATCGCGCTCTGCGAGTCGCTTCTTCGAAACTCGATCTGCGGCCGCAGAAAGCGGGAGGTGCCAAATGAATCGCGAAGCTCAAGCCGCGCCGCGGCACAAAATCGCGTCGCGCGAGGAATGGCTGAAGGCGCGCATGGAGTTGCTGCGCAAGGAGAAGGAACTGACCCGCCGCAGCGACGAACTCGCGCGGGAACGCCAGGCATTGCCGTGGGTGCGCGTGGACAAGGAATACGGGTTCGATACGGATGAAGGGCGCGCCTCGCTGGCGGGCCTGTTCAAGGGCCGCTCGCAACTGCTCGTCTATCACATGATGTTCGGCCCCGATTACACGGCACCTTGTCCGTCGTGCTCGGCCATCGCGGATGGATTCAACGGCTTTGCCATCCATCTGGCCCATCATGACGTGATGCTGATCGCGATCTCGCGCGCGCCGCTGGCGAAGCTGCAGGACTGCAAGAGGCGGATGGGTTGGACATTTCCCTGGGCATCGTCGTTCGGCAGCGATTTCAATGCCGATTTCGCGGTCGGCATTACCGAGCAACAGCAGCGCGAGGGCGGTGCGGAGTACAACTACCGCCGCGAGTCCGCGACGAAGTCAAGACATGGGCGGGTCGAGGGGCAGCAGATCGCGGAGTGGAGCTCAGGCTTCGGGAGCGAGAGCCCGGTCGCCCAGTTTGCGCGCATGTGTGGAACCGATGCACTCACCTACATTCGGGAACGCCCCGGCATGAGTGCGTTCGTGCTGGAGGACAGCGCCGTCTATCACACCTATTCGACCTACGCGCGCGGACTGGACGGATTATGGGGCATGTACCAGTGGCTGGATCGGGCGCCGCTGGGACGCAATGAAGCGGGTGGTCCATGGTGGCGTCGCCATGACGAGTACGGCGGCGCAGGAGCCGCGAGCTGTTGTGGAGGTTGAGGGCGCTGCGGGCAGGCAGGGTGTCCCGCGTCCGATCCTCCCGGCCAGGGGCGACTGCCGGCCAGGTGCAGTGAAACCAAGTTCCGTGTAAGGTTCCTCGCTTTGCATTTTTGAACAGCGCGGGCAGGGATGCCGGCCTTTTGATCCTCGCAATCATGGACGATTGCAATGCGAACGGAACCGAACAATGGACAAGACACTCACGGGCGAGGTGGCGCTGGTAACTGGCGCGTCGCGCGGCATCGGCGCAGCGATAGCGGACGAACTTGCGGTTCAAGGCGCGAAGGTGATCGGCACCGCGACTTCCGACAACGGCGCGCAGGCGATCACCCAACGGCTTTCCGCCCAGGGCGGGGAAGGGCGCGTATTGAACGTCACCGACGGCGCGGAGGTCGAGGCGTTGATCGAGGCGATCGTCAAGCAGCACGGCGGCCTCTCCGTCCTGGTCAACAATGCCGGCATCACCCGCGACCAGTTGCTGATGCGGATGAAGGACGAGGACTGGCAGGCGATCCTGGATACCAATCTGACTTCCGTCTACCGGACCTCGAAGGCAGTGATGCGCACGATGATGAAGGCGCGCAAGGGCCGCATCATCAATATCGCATCCGTGGTGGGTGTGACCGGCAATCCCGGCCAGACCAATTACGCCGCCGCCAAGGCCGGCATCATCGCGTTCTCGAAATCGCTCGCGCGCGAGGTCGGTTCGCGCGGCATCACCGTGAACGTGGTCGCGCCGGGTTTCATCGATACGGACATGACCCGTGCCTTGAGCGAGGACCAACGCAAGGCGCTGGAAGGGACCATCGCGCTGGGGCGGCTGGGCGCGCCGGCGGACATCGCGAAAGCGGTGGCATTCCTGGCATCGCCGGCCGCGGGTTACGTCACGGGCGAGACCTTGCACGTCAACGGCGGCATGTACATGCCCTGACGTCCTTCGGGGGGCGTGCTCGCGACAGGGCCGCCTCATGGCGAAGTCCGTGGTCGCATCCGTGGCCAGCTCCCGCCCCGAGTGGCAAGTGGCACCCCGCCCCGGACTCCTTTACAATGCGTGGGCTTTGGCCCTGGAGGTTAATCCACATGAGCAGCATCGAAGAGCGCGTCAAGAAGATCGTCGTCGAACAGCTTGGCGTCAAGGAAGAGGACGTCACCCCGAACGCCTCCTTCGTGGACGATCTGGGCGCCGATTCGCTCGATACCGTTGAGCTGGTCATGGCCCTCGAGGAGGAGTTCGAGACCGAGATCCCGGACGAGGAAGCCGAGAAGATCACCACCGTGCAGCAGGCGGTGGACTACATCAAGGCCCACGTAAAGGCCTGATGCGCGCATCCGCGGCGTTTCGCCCGGGCGCTTCGATCCGTTGAACCGAAAGCTGCGCCCGATGGCGCAGCTTTCGTTTTTGGAGCCTTGGAACGATCGTATGAAAAGACGCGTAGTGGTGACCGGCCTGGGCATCGTTTCTCCGGTCGGCAATGACCTCAAGACCGCCTGGGACAACATCGTTGCGGGCCGGAGCGGTATCGGCCCGGTGACGCATTTCGATGCCAGCACCTTTCCGACGCGGATCGCGGGCGAAGTGCGCGATTTCGATCCGGCGCAGCACGTGCCGCCGAAAGACGTCAAGAAGATGGATCCGTTCATCCATTACGCCATCGCAGCATCGGTGCAGGCGCTGGCGGATGCGGGGATGCATCCGCATGAGCACGACGAGGAGCGCATCGGCTGCGCGGTCGGCGCGGGCATCGGCGGCATCAGCACGATCGAGAAGACCTCGATTGCCTTCCATGAAGGCGGCCAGCGCAAGATCTCGCCGTTCTTCGTGCCGAGCTCGATCATCAACATGGCATCCGGCGACCTGTCCATCATGCTGGGCCTGAAGGGGCCGAACATCGCCTGCGTCACCGCCTGCACCACCGCCACCCACAATATCGGCCTCGCGATGCGCATGATCCAGTACGGCGACGCCGACGTGATGGTGGCCGGCGGCGCCGAGTATTCGACCACCGGCGTGGCGATGGGAGGTTTCTGCTCCGCGCGTGCGCTGTCCACGCGCAACGAGGAGCCGGAGAAGGCGAGTCGCCCGTGGGACCGCGATCGCGACGGCTTCGTGCTGTCGGACGGCGCCGGCGTGCTGATCGTCGAGGAATACGAACACGCGAAGAAGCGCGGTGCGCGCATCTATTGCGAACTGGCCGGCTTCGGCATGAGCGGCGATGCGTTCCACATGACGGCGCCGAGTGAAAACGGCGAGGGCGGCGCGCGCTGCATGCGCGCGGCGATGAAGGATGCCGGCCTGAACACTGGCGATATCCAGTACATCAACGCGCATGGCACCTCGACGCCCGCGGGCGATGTCGCTGAAGTACAGGGCATCAAGGGCGTGTTCGGCCAGGACGCGTACAACTTGATGGTCAGTTCGACCAAGTCCATGACCGGGCACCTGCTCGGCGCCGCTGGTGGCGTGGAGGCGATCTTTTCCATCCTCGCCATGCGCGATGGCGTGGTGCCGCCGACCATCAACTTTGAGAATCCCGGCGAAGGCTGCGACCTGGACTTCGTGCCGAACGCGGCACGCGAGGCGAAGCTGGACGTGGTGATGTCCAACTCGTTCGGCTTCGGCGGCACCAACGGCACGCTGGCGTTCAAGCGAATTTGATCGCAACGAGACCCCCTCACCCCAACCCTCTCCCCATGGGGAAGAGGGGGACGAGCGCGCAGCGCTCGGCAGGCGAGGGGGAACTTTCTTGTACGCCAATCTCGCGCGAACTGCCGGGTATCCACGACCTGCTGCCACTCGCTGAAGCGTTTCCACGTCGCTATCCCGGCCTGCTTGAAAGCGCGGCGCGCGGGGAACGCGCGCGCTGGGACATCCTGTTTGCGTTTCCGCGGGACGCGTTGATCGTGCATCCCGATGGATGCGTGCGTGACGCTCGCAGGAATGACCGCGGCGAACGCTTTCTGGAAGCGCTCGATCGCGCGATGGAGAGTTGTTGCAGGCAAGGAGCCTTCCGTGACACGGCCTCCAGTCGGCATCCTGCACGAGATGCCGTTCAAGGCATCGCGTCGGCGCAACAATTTCCACCCTTTACCGGCGGCTGGCTGCTTTACCTCGGTTACGAACTGGCCGGGGAGATCGAGCCGAGTCTCCGCCTGCCGCGTGATCCGCGATCGGACATGCCGATCGCGCTGGCATTGCGCTGTCCGGCGGCGATCCTGGTCGACCGCGAGCGCGGATGCACGCTGCTGGTCGCCGAAGACGAGCGCCATGCGGACCTGCTCGACGCGATGCAGCGCGATCTCGAGTATGCATCGGATGCCCCGGCGAACAGCGACCCGCTTCCTTCCCCACTGGGAATCGCCGAAGACGAGCCCGCGCATTTCCTCGAGGGCGTCGAGCGCATCCATGAATACCTGCGTGCGGGCGACACCTTCCAGGTGAACCTCTCGCGCCAGTGGCGCGCGCGTTTTGCGGAACCGCCAGCTGCCGGCGCGCTGTATGGCGCACTGCGGTGTGCCAATCCGGCACCGTTCGCCGGATTGCTGCAATTCGACGATTGGGCGATCGCCAGCTCCTCCCCGGAACGCCTGCTCGAGATCCGCGAAGGCATCGCGCAGACGCGCCCGATTGCCGGTACGCGTCCGCGCGTGCAGGGAGACGACGAAGTGGCGCGCATCCACGAACTGCTGGCGCACGCCAAGGAGCGCGCCGAACACGTGATGCTCATCGACCTCGAGCGCAACGACCTCGGTCGCATCTGCGTGCCCGGCACGGTGGAGGTGGACGAGATGATGACGGTGGAGAGCTACGCGCACGTCCACCACATCGTTTCCAACGTGCGTGGCCGCTTGCGGCCCGGCATCACGCCCGGGCAGGCGATCGCGGCAGTGTTTCCCGGAGGCACCATCACCGGCTGCCCGAAGGTGCGCTGCATGGAGATCATCTCCGAACTGGAAGGCGTGGCGCGCGGGCCATACACCGGCGCGCTCGGCTATCTGTGCAACAACGGTGATCTCGACCTGAACATCCTGATCCGCACGCTGCACTTGCAAGGCCAGGAGGTGACGTTCCGCGCCGGTGCCGGCATCGTCGCCGATTCGGATGCGCGGCACGAGCTGGAGGAGACCCGCGCCAAGGCGCGCGGCATGCTGCGCGCGCTCGGACCCGCGGCATGACGCTGCACATGCTGGTCAATGGCGCGGAAGACGCGCACGTCCCGGCGAGTGATCGCGGCTTGCTGTATGGAGATGGCTTGTTCGAGACCATCCTTTTCGTGCGTGGCACCGCGCCACTGTGGCCGCACCACATGCGGCGTCTGACGCGGGGCTGCGAGAATCTGCTGCTGCCGATGCCGGAAGTCCATGCACTTGCCCGCGAAGCCGCAAAAGTCGTGGAAGGCATGCCGCGCGCGGTGGTCCGCATCACGCTGACGCGCGGCAGCGGAGCGCGCGGCTATGCACCGCCTGAAAACGTGAAGCTCACCCGCGTCGTCGCGGCGTTCGATCCGCCGTTGATCCCGAAGGATTGGTACGCGCGCGGAATCCGGGTACGCTTCGGCGAAGTGCGCCTGTCGGCGCAGCCGCGGTTGGCCGGCATCAAGCACCTGAACCGGTTGGAACAGGTGCTCGCGCGCGCCGAATGGAGCGATCCGGAAATTGCCGAAGCCTTGCTGTTCGACGGGCAGGATCGCCTGATCGGCGCCACCGCCGCGAACGTATTCATCGTGCGCAGCGGCAAGCTGAGCACGCCGGTGCTCGATCGCTGCGGTGTGGCCGGGGTGGCGCGCGAGGCAATCCTTGCGCACTATCCGGATACCGAGGTGCGGGAAATCGGCAGAGAGGAATTGATGGAAGCGGATGAAATTTTCCTGAGTTCGAGCGTGCGCGGCGTCCTCCCGGTGCGCGAACTGGACGGGCGCGCGTTCACGCCCGGGCCGCGCGCACGCGCGCTGCATGCGCACTGGCGTGCGCTCGGCCTGTCGCCGGAGGTTGAAGCGTGAAGCGCAAGCGCTCCGTGGCCGGCCGCGTGCTCGGTTTCGTGTTGCTGCTGATCGCCTTGGCGGCGATCGCGGCCGCGGTGTGGTTCTGGTCCGATTATTCGCGGTTCACGAACGCGCCGCTGGCGGTGCGTTCGAGCGAGCAGACGGTCGAGGTCGCCAGAGGCGAAAGCTTCCGCGATATCGTGCGCGACCTCCGCGCCGCCGACCTGTCGCATGCGCCGCCGCTGTACTGGCGCGTGCTGGCCGAGCAACTCGGCGTGGCGGGCTCGCTGCACGCGGGCGAGTACGCACTTCCGCGCGGAATCAGCGCGCGCACGCTGCTGGAGAACATGGCGCAGGGCAGGGTATTGCAGCGGCGCATCACGCTGGTGGAAGGCTGGACCTTCCGGCAGGTGCGTGCCGCGCTCGCAGCCGCGCCCAGGCTCGATCATGCGGCGGCGGGGCTTTCCGATGCCGAGTTGATGATGAAGATCGGCGCGGGCGGGCAGAATCCCGAGGGCGAGTTCATGCCCGACACCTATGATTACGTGCTCGGCATGAGCGATCTGGACGTGCTCAGGCGTGCGCATCAGGCGATGCAGCAATACCTGGATGCACAATGGAGCAAACGCGACCCGTCCATTCCGTTGCAGACGCCGTACCAGGCGCTGATCATGGCCTCCATCGTGGAGAAGGAAACCGCGCAGCCCAACGAACGGCCTGAGATCGCCGGCGTCTTCGAGCGGCGGCTGAAGATCGGCATGAGGCTGGAAACCGACCCGACCGTGATCTACGGGCTGGGCGCCTCCTATGACGGCAAGATCCACACGCGCGACCTGCAGACCGACACGCCGTACAACACCTACACGCGCGCCGGCCTGCCGCCCACGCCGATCGCGCTGCCCGGGCGCGCCGCGATCGATGCGGCATTGCATCCGGCGGCGGGAGACGCGCTTTATTTCGTCTCGCGTGGCGATGGCACGCACGCGTTCTCGACCACCCTCGCGGAGCACAATCGCAACGTGGCGATTTATCAGTTGCATCGTGATCCGGGCAAACCGGCTGCGGGTTCGAGCTCGGGCCGTCCGTCAGGCAACAAACCGGCGAAGCGCCATCGCGGGCGCCCATGATCGACACGCGCGGAAAATTCATCACGCTGGAAGGCGGCGAGGGCGCAGGCAAGAGCACGTTGCTGCAAGGTTTGCGCGCGCACCTTTCGCGGCGCGGAATCGACGTACTGCAAACCCGCGAGCCGGGCGGCACGCCGTTGGGTGAAGCAGTGCGCGCCGTTGTGCTGGATGCAAGGCAGCAGGGCATGTGCGCGGAAAGCGAAGCGTTGCTGATGTTCGCCGCGCGCGCGCAACTGGTGCGCGAAGTGCTCGAGCCTGTGCTGGCTTCCGGCCGCTGGGTGCTGTGCGACCGTTACGCCGATGCGAGTTATGCCTACCAGGGTGGCGGGCGCGGCATGGACATGCGCGCGATTGCGCAACTGGAAACGATCGCGACGGAAGGGCTGAAGCCCGATCTCACCTTGCTACTCGACCTGCCGGTCGCGCACGGTCGCGCGCGCGCCAGCGGCCGGAGCGAGGCCGACCGGATCGAACGCGAAGAGGACGCCTTCTTCGAGCGCGTGCGCGCGACCTACCTTGCGCGCGCCGCAGCGGAGCCGCAGCGCTTCCGCGTGCTGGACGCGTCGCAACCTGCGGAGGACGTGCTCGCCGCCGCGATCGCTATGCTGGATCATTTGCACGATATTGCCTCGGCATGAGCGCAACGATTCGAAATCGACAGGATCTTCCGGCCTGGCAGGCGCAGGCTTGGCATACCCTGGCGCAGCGCGCCGAGCGCGGCAGCCTGCCGCATGCCTTGCTGCTGGGCGGTGCGGAAGGGCTGGGCAAACGCGCTTTTGCGGAGGCCTTCGTGCGCGCGCGCCTGTGCGAGCACCCGCGCGATGGTTTTGCCTGCGGGAACTGCCGCGCCTGTGCGCTGCTGGAAGCGGGCACGCACCCGGATCGCATTCTGGTCACGCGGGAGTTGGGCAGCGAAGGCAAGCCGCGCAAGGAAATCGTGGTCGAACAAATTCGCGAATTGTCCGCGCGGCTGGCGATGGCCACGCAGCTTGGCGGATGGCAGATCGCGGTGATCGACCCCGCGGACGCGATGAACGCGGCGGCTGCAAACGCTCTGCTGAAGACGCTGGAGGAGCCGACGTCCTCCAGCATGATCCTGCTGATCGCCGATCAGCCCTGGCGCTTGCCGGCCACGATCCGCAGCCGGTGCCAGCGCGTGGATTTCGCATTCCCTGCGCGCGAAGAAGCGGAGCAATGGTTGGACGGGCAGGGAATCGTGGACGCGGAACGTGCACTCGACGCAGCGGGCGGCAATCCCGGCCGCGCACTGGCTTTTGCGCAGAACGAAGAATTGCAGCGGCGCGACAGCGTGGCGCGCGACCTCGGCGCACTCGCGCGCGGCCGCGTCCCGGTGTATGCGATCGCACAGGCATGGAGCGCGGACGAGCCGATCGCAAGGCTGGAGCACGCCGCGCGCTTGCTGCATGAAGCTGCGCGGCGCCGCGCCAGGGATGAAGCGCCCGAATCCGCGCATTGGGACATGCAGACCCTGCAGGCGGGTTTCGAGCGCTTGAATCGCCTGCGTGAGCAGCTGCGGGGACCGCTGCGCGTGGAGCCCGGACTGATAGAGTGTCTGGCGGAATTTTCTGCGGCCCCGTAAGTTGTCGGAAAGCCGCTGCTGGCAATCTGCCACGATGCGCGTTCCTGATCCTGTCCCCGCGATGGCCTCGTCGTCCAGGCCGGCGTGGCTGTCGCCGCTGTTGCTGATTGCCGCACTGACCGGGCTGCACGCACTGTGGCTGCATGGCATTCCGTACAACAGCGACGAGTCGCAACACCTGCACGTGGTGTGGGCGTGGACGCAGGGCCTGCTGCCGTATCGCGATGTCTTCGACAATCACGGCCCGCTGTTCGGGCTGGTGAACGCGCCGCTGCTCGCATGGCTGGGCGAGCGCGCGGCGATCGTGTACCCAATGCGCTTCGCCATGCTGCCCTGGTTCGTGCTGTCGCTGGCCTCCATCTATCTGCTGGCGCGCCGGCTGTATGGAATCCGGACCGGGCTCGCCGCCTGTGCGTTGGCAGCGTTGTATCCCACCTTTTTCGTCGCCAGTGGTCAGGTACGTACCGACTGCATGTGGGTGGCGCTGTGGTTGGCCGGTCTGGCACTCGCGCTGGCCCCGCGCGCCAGCGCGAAGCGCCTGTTTGCTGCCGGTGTGCTGGTCGGCCTCTCGCTTTGCGTGTCGCAGAAGACGCTGCTGTTGCTCGCCTGCTATCCGGGTGCGGCGTTGCTGCTCGCGTTGACGTCGCGCACGGGAGCGCGCGACAGAGCATTCCTTCCGAAGCTGCTGGCCGGATGGACGGGGCTGCTGTTGCCACCGGCGATCTGCTTCGCCGCGTTCGCTGCACTCGGCATCGTCGGGCCCGCATGGTACGGGCTGGTGTTGCACAACATGGTGCCGCTGCACCAGCGTGCCGCATACGATGTCTTTCGCCACATCGCTTTCTGGCCATTGCTCGCGCTGTCGTTCGCGGCCGGGTTTTGGGTGGCACGCGACGGCTCGAAATTCGCGCGCCTGCGCGCCACTCTGCTGCTGGGCAGCCTTGCTTACGCATGGGCCCTGTATTCATGGTGGCCGCTGATCACGCGCCAGGATCAATTGCCGATGATCGCCGGCATCGTCATCGTGGGCTGCGGCGAGATCGGCTGGGTTCTGCGGGGGACGCGCTGGCCGGCCGTGATGATGATGGTGATGCTCGGTGTCGAGCTTGCCTTCCTGTTCGTGGGCTCACCGCCCTGGCACGACGCTTTGACTCGCCAACGCCAGGAACGCGCGCTGGTCCTGCAATTGACGACGCCCGTCGATCCGGTGATGGATGCCAAGGGCGAAACGGTATTCCGCCATCGGCCATTCTTCTATGCACTGGAAACGGTGACCCAGCAACGCTTGCTCACCGGGCTCACGCCTGACACCATTGCGGCCGATCTGCGCAACACGAAGACGCACCTGGTGGTGGATCGGCGCCTGCCGCCGCGCGATGCCGCTTTCGTCGCCGCGAACTACCTGCCGGTCTGGAAGAACGTTTATGTCGCCGGCAAGCGTTTGCCGGCCGGAGGCTCGCAAACGGTGCGGATCGAGATCCCGGGTGATTACACGCTGCTTGCGCGCGACGGTCCGCTGCGGGCGAGCATGGACGGAGGTGCGTCCGCGGGCGCGTGGCGACTGGATGCAGGCGCGCATAGGTTGCACATGAATGCCGACACGCCCGCCGTGCTGGTGTGGTCGCCGGCGCTGGCGCGCGGATTGAATCCGGCGGGGCTGTGGGTGAACCCGCATCCATGAATCCCGAACAGCGGTTGTCCGAACCCGGCGCCTGCCTGCTGGTGGTCGCGCCGCATCCCGATGACGAATCGCTGGCGGCCGGCGGGCTGATCCAGCGCGCCTTGAGCGTGGGCGCGCGCGTGCACATCGTGTTCGTGACCGACGGCGACAACAATCCCTGGCCGCAGCGTCTGCTGGAAACGCGCGTCCGCATCGGCGCACGCGAGCGCGAGCGCTGGGGCGCGCGCAGGCGCGGCGAGGCGGAACACGCCTTGCGCGAGCTCGATGCGGAGCGCGCAGTGGTGCATCGGCTCGGCTGGTCCGATGGCGGCGTCACCTGGAAGCTGGTGGATGAAACGGCTGCTGCCATCGCGCAATGGCAAGGACTGTTGCAGGAGATCGCGCCGACGCTGCTGGTGCTCCCCGATCTGGCGGACGGCCATCCCGACCACAGCGCCTTGCACGTATTGATCGAACTCGTCTTGAACGGCATGCCCGAAGCGCGCCGGCCGCAATGCCTGTGCTATCTGCTGCACGGTCGCGCCGGACTGGATCCGTCGCGGCAGGTCGCTTTCGAATTGAACGGAACCGAGCAGGCGCGCAAACGCGGGGCGATCCACGCGCACCGCAGCCAGATGGCGCTCAGCCGCGGGCGGATGCTGCGCTGGGCCACCGCACAGGAACGCTTCGCGCTCGGGATCGGCAATCACAGCCTCACCGGGTCGCGGCTGCCGTGGCAGCCGCCACGCTGGTTGCGTGGCACGATGGTGCTTCTGGCCGTGGACGCACGCGGCGGGCAGCGGTTGCCCTGCACGGATCTGCACGAGGCGAATCTGTTCTGGCGCGACGGTGCGCCGGCCGCACGGAGCGGTCGAGCCTTGCAGGAGCCCTATTACGTGAAACTGTATTCCGCCGTGCCCTCGCCCTGGGTTTTCGATGTCTGGGGCTGGCGGCGATTCATGGACTGAGTCCTTGACCGCCATGCCGGCTCCCGGCAAGCTGGCGGCGTTTCCAGGCAGGTGCGACACCATGGCAGCTCCGGGCCTCAATGCGGGCGGCATGCCGCGTCAGGGCATTCTTTCGCTCGCGATCAAGGACAAGAACGCGCTCTACAACGCCTACATGTCGTTCGTGAAAGGCGGCGGGCTGTTCGTGCCCACGGTCAAGCGCTACAGCCTGGGCGACGAGGTGTTCCTGCTGTTGACGCTTCCGGATGAAAAAGATCGCTTGCCGGTGGCGGGCAAGGTGGTCTGGATCACGCCGAACGCGGCACAAGGCAATCGCACCGCCGGCATCGGCGTGCAATTCGCGGATTCGGCGGATGGCGAAGCCGCGCGCACCAAGATCGAATCCATCCTGGCGGGCGTGCTGAGTTCGGAGAAGCCGACCCAGACGATGTGAAGGGCGGAGGCGGGAATAGGGAGTGCGTAAGTGCGGCTCCGTGCCACCCTGCGTAGCCGAAATGATCAATAAAAAAAGCCGGCACGTGGCCGGCTTTTTTCGTGGACGTGGTCGGGGAGACAGGATTTGAACCTGCGACTTCTACGTCCCGAACGTAGCGCTCTACCAGGCTGAGCTACACCCCGAGAACCGCGAATTTTAGCGGCGCCGCGACGTCTTGCGCAAGCAGAGCGGCGGGGTCCGGTGCCGCTCTGCTAATCTTCGCCCTTTGCATTTGCGAACGAGGAGCCCATGCCGACCCAGCCGCGCACCATGCCGGGCGTGCTCGAACTGCTGCCGCGTGAACAGGTCGCGTTCCAGTGCATGCTGGATGCGATCCGGCGCGGTTTCGAGCTCTACGGATTCGTGCCGGTCGAGACCCCGGCCATCGAATTCGCCGACGTGCTGCTGACCAAGACCGGAGGCGAAACCGAGCGGCAGGTTTACTTCGTGCAGTCCACCGGCGCGCTCGAGCAGGGCGAGAAACCGGATCTTGCGTTGCGCTTCGACCTCACCGTGCCGCTGGCACGCTACGTCGCCGAGCACGAACACGAGCTGGCGTTCCCTTTCCGCCGTTACCAGATGCAGCGTGTCTATCGCGGCGAGCGCGCGCAGCGCGGGCGCTTCCGCGAGTTCTACCAGTGCGACATTGACGTCATCGGCAAGGACGCGCTTTCGGTTCGCTACGACGCCGAAATCCCGGCGGTGATTCATGCCGTGTTCCAAGCGCTGGACATCGGCGCGTTCACCATCCAGATCAACAACCGCAAGCTGATGCGCGGATTCTTCGAAAGCCTCGGCATCGCCGACGGCGAGCGCCAGACGCTGGTGCTGCGCGAAGTGGACAAGCTGGACAAGCGCGGCGCGGACCACGTGCGCTCGGTCCTGACCGGCGACGCCTTCGGCCTCTCCGCCGAAACCGCCCAGCGCATCCTGGATTTCGTGCAGGTACGCTCGACCTCGCTGGCCGATGCGCACGCAAGGCTGGAAGCGCTGGGCCCGGGCAGCGGAGCGCTCGAACAGGGCAGGGCGGAACTGCGCGAAGTGCTGGACACAGTGGCGATGCTCGGCGTGCCGGAATCGGCATTCGCATTGAATTTTTCCATCGCGCGCGGGCTGGATTACTACACTGGCACCGTCTACGAGACCACGCTGAACGATCACCCGGAGATCGGTTCGATCTGTTCGGGCGGCCGCTACGACAACCTCGCCGGGCAGTACACGAAATCGAAATTGCCGGGCGTCGGCATTTCGATCGGGCTCACCCGATTGTTCTGGCAGTTGCGCGAGGCGGGTCTTCTGAAAAATGCGCGCGGCACGGTGGACGTGCTGGTCACGCAGATGGACGCGGCATTACTTCCGCAGTACCTCGCGCTCGCGCAGGCGTTGCGTGAAGCCGGCATCCGAACCGAAGCCGTACTGGAAGGCGGTAAGCTCGGCAAGCAATTCAAATACGCCGACCGCGCCGGCATCCGTTACGCGCTGGTACTGGGTGAGGACGAACTCGCGCGCGGCGTAGTGGCTCTGAAAAACCTCGCCAGTGGCGAGCAGAGCGAAGTGGCGTGCCTGGACTTGATCCGCATTTTGCAAGAAAGATTGAAATGACGATTACTCTCGACGGCAACACGCTCACCCGCGCGCAGGTCGTGGCGATCGCGCGCGGCGGCGCGCAAGTTGCGCTGGATCCGGTGCAACTCGCGCGCGTGCAGGCCACTGCGGATTTCCTTGCCGACAAGGTGCGCTGTGGCGAGCCGATCTACGGGGTCACCACCGGTTTCGGCAGCAATGCCGACAAGTTGCTCGGCGCGCACCGTTTGCGCGACGAACTGCCCGGCGGCAATCCCGACCCGCGCGAGGAAACCTTGCCGGAGGAATTGCAGCACAACCTGATCATCAGCCACGCAGTGTGCGTCGGCGAACCCTTGGCACCGGAAGTCGTGCGCGCGATGCTGGCGATCCGCATCAACACATTGATGCGTGGCCATTCCGGCGTGCGCGAGGAAACCTTGCAGGCGCTTGCCGCGCTGCTCAACGCGGGCATCGTGCCGGTGGTGCCGGAGAAGGGATCGGTCGGGGCAAGCGGCGATCTTGCGCCGCTGTCGCATCTTGCGATCGTGCTGCTGGGTGGCGGCGAGGCGTTCTTCGAGGGCGAGCGCGTCAGCGGTGCGGAAGCGCTGCAACGGGCGGGCTTGCGGCCGGTCACGCTTTCCTACAAGGAGGGCCTGGCGCTCAACAACGGCACCGCGCAGATGCTCGCGAGCGCGGTGCTCGCGCTGGATAATCTCGAATATCTATTGGGTGTGGCCGACCTCGCCGCGGCGATGACCCTCGATGCCTTCGCTGGTCGCAGCGGCGCACTGCGGGCGGAAGTGCATGCGTTGCGCCCGCATCCAGGTCAAGTCGAAACTGCGCGGCACGTGCGCGAATTGCTGCGCGGTTCGACGCTGGTGGACATTCCCTATCACCTCGTTCCGCGCTTCCGCACCTGGACGGCGGATGCGTGGGACGAACCGGAAGGCAGGCGCTTGAGTTTCGACATCTCCTGGGACTGGGTGCTGGCCAACCAGCGGCACGGGCGCGAGGCGTTCTATTCGCGCTTCCTGCCGTTCAAGGGCGGCAAGAAGCACCAGCCGCAGGATGCGTATTGCCTGCGCTGCATGCCGCAGGTGCACGGTGCGGTGCGCGACGCCTGGACGCAGGCCTGCCGCGTGATAGACATCGAATTGAACGCGGTCACCGACAATCCGCTGATCTTCCCGGAGGCGGAAGGCGCGCACGTGGAGGACCAGGTGATTTCGGCCGGCCACTTCCACGGCATGCCGCTTGCCCTGGCGATGAGCTACGTGAAAGCAGCGATTCCGGTGCTGGCTGCGATTTCGGAGCGTCGCCTGAACAAGCTGGTGGATCCGGCGACGAACGACGGCCTGCCCGCGTTCCTCACCGGCAACGAGGACGGCACCGATTCCGGCTGCATGATCGTGCAGTACACGGCCGCGGCGTTGGTCAACGATCTGGCCACGCGCGCGCATCCGGCTTCGGTGTATTCGATTCCGACTTCGGCCAATGCCGAGGATCACGTCTCGATGGGCACCAACGAGGCGCGCCATGTGCTGGCGATGACCGATGATCTTTCCGACGTGCTGGCGCTGGAGCTGTACGTTGCCGCGCAGGCGCTGGATTACCGGCAGGCGATGTTGAACGCGGCGCGCCGGCTGGCCGCGCGCGGCGACCCGCAGGCGTTGGCAGGCAAGATCGCGAACGCACCCCGTTCGGATCACCCGCAGCAGGCGCAGTTTGTCGCCGAAGTGCAGGAGCTGATGCGCTCGCTGGCGGAAGCACCGGAATTCCACGCGGGCGAGGCGGTGCGCGCCGCTCACGCGCGCCTGCGCGAGGTGATTCCGTTCATGCACCGCGACCGCGCGCTGGATCGCGATGTCGCGCTGGTATGCCGGATGGTGCGCGATCGCGCACTGTAGCGATGCACCGTCAGCGGTTTGAGGTGCTCGCCGGCGCGGGAGCGAACTGCACCGGCGCACCCGGAGGGTTCTGTTTCTCCCACGCTTCCAACTGCGCTTGTATGCCCGTGCCGATATCGATCTGCGGCTCGGAGGGCAGGTAGCCGTCACGCTTTTCCCATCGTGCCACTTCCTTGCGCGCCAGACTGAACGCCTGCGCGAAATCGTCCGTCCGGTTCAGGGCGTCCACCAGGAAGGCGTGCCCGAACCAGGTGAGCTGCGCTTGCTCACCGCAGCCGAACGAGGAGCGATCCGCGCGCGCGGCGGTAATGATCATGGCGCCGGGTCCGCGCAGCGGCGGGATGAAACCGCCCGAATAACAGGCATTCACGATCACCACCTTGTGCCTGAACGGGTGCTCGCCGAGGATGCCGGGCAGATCGCGCGCGCCGATCTCGTCCAGCGGCAACGGATCCATGTCCACCAGCAGGGTGTGGTCCTCACTGCCATGCGTGGTGAAATACAGCAGAAGAATGTCCCGCTGCGGGTCCATTTTCGTCGCGACCGCGTCCAGCGCGCTTTCCAGGTTGCTCCAATCGGCCAGCGGACGGGTGGTCAGGGACGCCGGGTTGTTTTCCAGCACGATCACATGCCCGGCTTCATGGAAGCGCTGGGTGAAGAGCTTTTCGAAATATTCCGCCTCGTTGCGGAAGACGCCCTCACTGCCGTCGCCAGCGAAGGCGATCGCATAAAGGTTCACGCGCCCGGGCGTGCGCGGCTTCAACTGCGCGATTTCCCGATCAAGCATGTCCGGTTGCGCGTAGAGGATCTGCTCGGGCGTGGGCGCGTCAGCGGGCCAGCCCTGATCGGGCAACAACGAGGCTGGCGCCTCCGCCGAAGGGGATCTTGCGATGCCCGCTTCCGTAAGCGGGGGTGCCGGCGTTGCGGCCAAATGCACGGGATTGGCAGGAACGCGCGCGGACGGGTGCCACGCGTTCCAGCCGAACACCGCAGCCGCGCCGAGGACAAACGCAAGCACGAGCGCCAGTGCCGTGCGCATCAGATCGCTATTCCGTCAAAATCCGCCACGCACGGATGCGCACTCGCCTGCGGGCACATTTCAGGTGGCCGGCACAGCTGCGTGATGCGCAGGCCGGCGGCGCGTGCGGCGTCCAGTTCGGCGGAAATGTCTGAGAGGAACAGCACTTCACCCGGTCGTGCGTTGATGGCCGAGACGATCCTCGAATAGGAGTCCGCTTCGCGCTTGCCCCCGATCTCGGTGTCGAAATAGCCGTCGAACAGCGGCGTGAGGTCGCCGGCTTCGGAGTATGCGAAGAACAGCTTCTGCGCTGCAACAGAACCGGAGGAGTACACGTAAAGGCGCAAGCCGCGCGCTTTCCATTCCCGCAGTTTCGCCGCGACTTCCGGATACATGTGTGCGCGGTAGGCGCCGGTTTCGTAGCCCTCGCGCCAGATCATGCCCTGCAAGGCTTTCAGCGGCGTGGCCTTGCGGTCCTCGTCTATCCAGCCCAACAGCGTAGTGACGATCGCATCGCGATCCGATTCGGGAAGCCCTGCTTCTACTGCGGCTTCGCGCAACCGGTGCTGCACCTTGGGCTCGTGTGCGTGCGCCTCGACGAAGGCGGGCAGGCGCGCGCGCGAATAGGGGAACAGCACATCCTTGACGAAGACGATCGAGCTGGTGGTGCCCTCGATGTCCGTGAGAATGGCGCGCAAGCCGGATTCCGCGCTCACGCCGGCGCACCCGCGCCGGCGCGCATGCCTTCGGCATAGCCGGAATAGGCGGTTTCGATCGCGCGCTTCACCCCGATCGGATCGCTCAGGCGTTCCAGGAACATGGCAGTTTCACCGCGGCCGGTGATCTCGACGTTGCCGAAGCGGAAGATACGGCCCCAGAAGGATTGCCTGAGGTCCACGGTCTCGATCGAGGCCAGTCGCAGTTCGGTGGATTGCCGGCTGACCACTCCGGTCTTGCGGATTACCCGATGATTGGTCACGCCCTGTTCGATGCTGCGCAAGCCCAGCCACTCGTACAGCGCGATGATCATCGCCACGATTGCTACCCCCAGCGCGAGCCACCATACGCCGGCAAAGGACGCACCCCCGAAACCGGCGGCGCCCAGCCAGAGAATGCCGACCGCGATGGTCGCGCCCAATGCCAGGACGAACCACATCCTGATCCAGACCAGCCAATGCAGCCGGAAGGTGGCAACGATCTTCTCGCCTGGTGCGAGCGATTGCTCGATGTAGGACGCCATGCTCTTTTCCTTTGCACTCGTCCATGAGTGCGGAGATCAGAAGGCAGCCATCCGGGGCTGCACTTTTCAATTCAGTTTTCCAGGCGCGGGAATCGTGAAGCGATCTCGTCCCCGGTGAACTGCGCCACCCATCCTTCCGGGTTGGTGAACAACCGGATCGCCACGAAACCGGGGTTCGGGCCCATGTCGAACCAATGACGGGTGCCGTCTGGCACGCCTATCAGGTCGCCCTGGCAGCACAACACCTCGTAGACACGATCTTCGATGTGCAGCGTGAACAGCCCTTCGCCGGCGACGAAAAAACGCACCTCATCCTCGGAGTGGGTGTGCTCGTTCAGGAATTTCTGGCGGAGCGCGCCCTTCTGTGGGTGGCCGGCATTGAGCGAGATCACGTCCACCGCCTTGTAACCATGTTCGCGCTGCAGGCGTTCGATGTCGCCGCGATAGGCTTCGATCACGGCTTCCTGGGCGGCACCCGGCGCGATCGGCTGGGAGGCCTGCCAGCGTTCGAAACGCACGCCAACCTTGCCCAGTTCGCGCGCGATCTGGGCGTGGTCGTCGAAAGTTTGCGCGGGCGCCTGGCCCTCGCTTTCCTCGAAAATCCGCAAGCGGCTCATGCGCCCAACCTCTTGAGATCCAGTTCGCAAGCGAGCATGAATTCCAGCGCCTCGAGATGGCGTCGGGTCTCGACCATGTCGCGGCCCCAAGTGTAGACGCCGTGGCCGTCTATCAGATAGGCGTGCAACGGCTTGCCGGAGTCCAGCCGCGCATCCACCCGCGCCACCAGTTCCGGCATGTCCTGGGTGTTCGGAAATACCGGCAACTGCATGGCAGCCTCGTGGGTGACGTAGCCCGAGAAGGCCTTCAGCAATTCGTAGCCGGCCAGCTCGATCACGCCGGCTCGTGCGAATAGCCGCGAGGCCACCGTCTGTGTGCGCGAATGCGTGTGCAGTACCGCGCCGGATTGCGGCATGCGTTTGTAGATCTGGGTGTGCAACGCCGTTTCCGCGGAGGGGCGCGCATCGGTGGCGACCGGTCGCCCGTCCAGATCAATCACCATCACGTCCCCAGGCATCAGCGCGCCCTTGTCGCGCCCGGAGATCGTGATCGCGGCATGGTTTACATCCAGCCTCATCGAAAAATTGCTGCTCGTCGCCGGCGTCCATCCGAGCGCGGCCAGTTGCGTTCCGGTTTGCGCGATTTCGCGCGCGCATTCGGCCAGGCGCATGGGATCGACACCCGCGGCACGGAGCCGGGATGCATTGAAAGAATCGTTCATGCGCGTGAATGTAGCACGGTGATCACTCTGCGATGGCGAAAAAACAAGCGTACGATAGAAGAGTCTTTCCTCGAATGTCGGAGCCAATCATGCGAGACATCGTCGTAAGCCGCCGCCGCTTCATCGGGTTGCTCGGGGGCATCGCCGGAAGTGCGCTGCTGGCCGGGCTGCTGCCGCGCACAGCGCGCGCGGCGGACCTGCCGCACCTGACCGATGCCGATCCCACGGCGAAGGCGCTGCACTACACCGAAGACGCCAGCAAGGCGCCATCGCCGCATAAACCGGGTCAGGCTTGCGCGAACTGCCGCTTCTTCCAAGGAGCCGCCGGTCAGGCGTACGGACCGTGCTCGCTTTATCCGGGCAAGGCGGTTGCGGCGAAAGGCTGGTGCGCGGGTTATTCAGCGAAAACGTAGTTGCCTGACGCGGCCTCGCCACCCGGCGCGGTCCGTCTTCGATAAGTGCGGGTAGGGAGTAGTGCCGCGAATTGCCGCGGTAGGGTTGCTTACGGGGAGCTACCGGATGCAGGCGGGCGAACATGGATGCTCGCGCAGGCAGAAAGACAACATCACCCGGGATACGGCAGACGGAGGAGCTGACTACGCCTGCCGCACCCGGGCGACAATCCGGGGTCCACTGCCAATGGAAAAGCCCGCGGAAGAAGGATCATAGCGCGGGCCGGACGGGGTAGCCAATGGAATCGAGCTGTCCACAAGATCCGACTTATACACATCATTAAAACATGTACTTACAGGATAAATCGGACGTTTATTCTTGTTCAGGAAGGACGGGCCGCGAGCCGTGCGCGGCGACCTGTCCGGCAGGTTGGCGCAGGTGGCTGTGGCGGTAGCCGTAGCCGAAATAGATCGCGAACCCGATCACAGTCCAGGCCCCCATCAGGCTCCAGTTGTACCAGTTCTCCCAGTACAGCAGCATGAGGCAGCTCAGCACGCCGAACGTGCAGGTGACCGGTGCCCACGGCACGCGGAAGGTGCGCGGCAGTTCGGGGCGGGTGCGACGCAGGATCAATACACCCAGACACACGGCGACAAATGCGATCAGCGTTCCCATCGAGACCAGGTCGCCGAGGATGTCCAGAGGGAAGATCGCCGCGAGCGCAGCGATGCCGGCGCCGGTGATCAAGGTATTGATGTGCGGCGTGCGGTAACGGGGGTGCAGCCGCGCGAAGACGGGCGGCAGCATGCCGTCGCGGCCCATGATCATGAAGATGCGGGGCTGCGCGATGACCATCACCAGCACCACCGAAGCCAGCCCGATCATCGCGCCGATCTCGACCAGCCAGCGAAGCCAGTTCAACTGCGGGTGGGCCGCCACTGCGGTGACCACCGGCTCGGATGTTCCGAGCTGGGCGAACGGCAGCAATCCGGTAAGCACCGCCGACATGCCGATGTAGAGAATGGTGCATACCGCAAGCGAAGCCAGCGTGCCGATCGGCAGGTCGCGCTGCGGGTTCTTGGCTTCCTGCGCGGCGGTCGACGTCGCTTCGAAACCGATATAGGCGAAGAACACCAGCGTGGCCGCGCGCATGATGCCGCCCCAGCCATATTTCTCCGGACCTTCGGCCGGCGGGATGAACGGTTCCCAGAGGTGCGGGTTCACGTAATGCCAGCCGGCGATGATCACGACAATGATCAAAGCCACCTTGAGCGCCACCATCGCCGTATTGACGCCGCTGGATTCGCGGATACCGACGTAGCACAGCCAGGTGAGCCCGAGTACCAGCGCCACCGCCGGAAGGTTGAACAGCGCACCGGTGACGACCAGATGGTTGTCCTGGAACGCCAAAGGCGCGTTCGTCAGTACCGCCGGCAGATGCAAACCGAGGTGATCGAGCAGGCTGGTGAAATAGCCGGTCCAGCTCACCGCCACAGCGGAAGCCGATACGCCGTACTCCAGCACCATGTTCCAGCCGATGAACCAGGCCGCCAGTTCGCCGAGCGTGGCGTAGGCGTACGAATACGAGCTGCCCGACATCGGGATCAACGTGGCGAACTCGGCGTAGCACAGTGCGGTGAAGCTGCAGCACACCGCCGCGATCAGAAACGACAGCAGCACGGCCGGGCCGGCGTGTTCCGCGGCCGCCTGGCCGGTGATCACGAAAATGCCGCCGCCGATCACCGCACCGATTCCCAGCGCGGTCAACCCCCAAGGGCCAAGCGTGCGGCGCAGCTCGACACCCTGGCTCCCGCTGGTTTCGACGCCGACGAAATCGGTTTTTCTGGCGAGCAGTTGCTGGAACATGAAGTCTCCGGGAAGGTCGGGCCGGCGGCGCCGGCCCGCGGCGTCACACGACGTCTTCCAGCGCGCGTGCCACGCCTTCCGGAGAGAGTTGACTGCGACGGTAGCCGTACAGGCCGTAAAGAATCAGACCGATCACCGCCCAGCCTGCGAACACGACCTTGGCCACGATGCTCAGGTTGACGAACAGCAGGATACAGCCCGCTACCGCCAGCGGGCAGACGATCCAGATCAATGGCGTGCGGAACGGTCGTGGCCGGTGGGGTTGCTGCTTGCGCAGGATCATCACGCCGATGGACACCATCGCGAAAGCGAGCAGGGTGCCCGCGTTGGAAGTGTCCGCCAGCTTGCCGACCGGAAACAGCGCCGCGCAGAACGACACCACGAAGCCGGTTACGTAGGTGATCACGTGCGGGGTGAAGAAGCGGGGATGGACGCTGGAAAACTTGCTCGGCAGCAGACCGTCGCGCGACATCGTGAAGAAGATGCGGGTCTGTCCGAACATCATCATCAGAATCACGGACGGCAGCGCGACGATGGCAGCCAGCGCGATCAGATTACCGACCTGCGGGAACCCGAGGACCCGGATCACGTGGGCGAGCGGCTCATTGCTGCATACCAGCGCCTGCGAGCCCTGGCAGGCAGCCGCCATAGCCGGCGTACCCGGATCCAGTGCCATTCCATTCGGTCCCAGCATCGGTTGGGCGCCGACGGAGCCGGCTGCACCGTAACCCACCAGCAGGTAGAAAATGGTGCAGATCGTCAGCGCGCCGATCAGGCCGATCGGGATATTGCGCTGCGGGTTCTTGGTTTCTTCCGCTGCGGTCGAAACCGCGTCGAAGCCGACATAGGCGAAGAAGATCGATGCCGCCGCACCCAGCACGCCGACGCCACCGGTCGGACTACCCCAACCGTTGGGCAGGAATGGATGCAGATTGACGCTCTTGACTGCCGGCAGCGCGAGCGCGATGAATGCGGTCAGCGCGATGATCTTGATTGCTACCAGCACCGCATTGACGCGTGCGCTCTTGGAGGTGCCGATCACCAGCAGCCAGGTCACCGCGATACCGATCAGGAACGCCAGCAGGTTGAATCCGCCGCCCAGGAACGGACCGGTTTGCAACCAGGTCGGCAACGAGAGCGTGCCGGGTTTGACCAGGCCGAAAATGCCGCTATTGAGCAGGCCGTTCACGTAGCCCGACCAGCCCACGCATACGGCGGTAGCGCCGATCGCGTATTCCAGTACCAGCGCCCAGCCGACGATCCAGGCGATCAGCTCGCCCATCACGCCGTAGGTGTAGGTGTAGGCGGAGCCCGAAACCGGCACCATCGCCGCGAGTTCCGCGTAAGCGAGCGCGGCCAGTCCGCAGACCACGGCAGCGATCACGAACGATAGCATCATGGCCGGGCCGGCTTTCTGCGCCGCTTCCGCGGTCAGCACGAAAATACCCGTGCCGATCACCGCGCCGATGCCCAGCAAGGTGAGCTGGATCGGCCCGAGTTGCCGCTTCAGTGACTTCTTCTCGGCCGTTGCGAGAATCTGGTCGAGCGGTTTGATTCGCCAGAAGATCATGTGCATTCCCCCGCGGGTTGCTGCGCGTTATGGTGCAGCCTCCGCTGAGGTGGCTGCGATGCCAGTTTCGGCGATCGTCCATGATCGCGAAGATCAAAAAGCGATCGTCCTGACCGCATTATCAATTGCGCGGCGCATCCAGCATCGCAGCCAGCCGAGCCTACGCGACGGGCGCTGGATGGGCAAGGGGCCGGGGTCACGCCCTGCCGGAAAACTCGCCGGTCGCTGTGTTCACCCAGACCTTCTCGCCGGTGGTGATGTACTCGGGAACCTGGATTTCGATGCCTGTATCGAGCTTCGCGGGCTTGGTGCGCTTGGTCGCGCTGGCGCCTTTCAGTTCCGGGGCGGTATCCACCACGGTCAGCATCACGCTGGCGGGAATCTGTAAGGCCACCGGCGCGTCGTCGATCAACTGCACGTAATAGCCTTCAAGGCCTTCGACAATGTATCCGGTGGCATCGCCGACCGTTTCCGGACCGAGTACATACTGGGTGTAATCCTCCGCATCCATGAATACGAATGCGTCGCCATCCATGTAGGAAAAATTGGCCGCGCGGCGCACCAGTTCCATTTCGCGCAGGTCGTCGTCCGCGCGCAGGCTGAGATCCAGCTTGCGCCCGCCCGGAATGGAATACAGCGTGAAACGGAAAGTGACGTTGCCGCCGCGAGCGGTGGGCGCGCTGCGTTCGATGTCGCGAACCTGGTACACGACGCCATCGTGTTCGACCACGTTGCCTTTTTTGGTGTCGGAAGCTTTCATGCCTTGCTCGTCATTCCGGCGAAAGCCGGAATCCAGTGCTTTTGCTTGAGGAAATAAAAAAAAGATGGATCCCGGATCAACGCGCGATGTGCTGTCCGGGATGGCGCCATCCTGTCGTCACTTGGGCGCCAGCCTCACCGCGCCATCGAGGCGGATCGTCTCGCCATTGATGTAACGGTTGCCGATGATGAAGGCGACTGTGCCTGCGAATTCTTCCGGTTGCCCCAGGCGTGAAGGGAAGGGAATCGAGGCCGACAGCGATTGCTGCACGGCTTCCGGCATGCCATCCACCATCGGCGTCCAGAAGATGCCCGGCGCTATGGTCGCCACGCGGATGCCGAACCGCGCGAGCTCCCGTGCCATTGGCAGGGTCATGCCGACCACGCCGCCCTTGGATGCGGAATACGCCGCCTGCCCGATCTGGCCTTCGTAAGCCGCAACCGATGCAGTGTTCACGATGACGCCGCGTTCGCCGTCCTCGCCGGCCTCGTTGTGCTGCATCAATGCAGCGCCGGCCTTGGCCACATTGAAGCTGCCGATCAGGTTCACCATCACCGTGGCCTGGAATTGCGACAGGGGCATCGGACCTTCCTTGCCGAGCACGCGGCCGGAGCCAAGGATGCCCGCGCAGTTCATCACCACGTTCAAGCCCCCCATCGCATCGCGCGCAGCGCCCACGTTGGCGACCACCTCGTTTTCGGACGTGACGTCCGTGCGGAAAAAGCGCGTGCCGTGGCCCAGCGCGTCGACGGCCTGCCGGCCCTTCTCCTCGTTCACGTCCAGCAGCGCGACCTTGCCGCCGTGCAATGCCAGGTATTGTGCGACCGCATTCCCGAGTCCGGACGCGCCGCCGGTGATGACCGCTTTCACTTGATCGAGTTGCATGGAAATTCCACTGCTTGAAGTCAGCCGACTAGTCTAATCCATGGCGGGTCGCGGGCCCCGCCGACCCGCGCCCGGCGCGCGAAATACCGTCACGGGGCACCCGCGGTTCGGGCGGGTGCTGCCGTGGCCTTGACGAAGTCCGGATCGTCGAAAAGTTCGCCAAGGAGCTTTTGAACAGCGGTGGCGTAGTTACTCATGGCAGCGGGAATCGCGATTGCTCCCATGAACGACGAGTCCCATTCGTGGTGAGCCGAAAGAGTTTTGTCGTAGACCGTTGAACCGTTCTTCGTCACTTCGAAGCGCGCCGCAACGTCCGCGGTGCCGGTCTTGATGGCGGCGTCCAGGCGATTTTCCGTGAGTGTTCCCGTAACCCGGATTTCCGCTTTGGGGTCGTACTTCCCCGCAGTTTGAAGTTCCGTGATCAACGCCTCTTTGAGATAGGTCGAAAACGTGCCGTCACTTCCACCGTTCAAGGTGGAACCGCGTACGCTCAAGTTGGTGTTGTTCACGCCTGCCGCGGCATTGAAATCTCCCACGGCGAGCCTGGCCCGCGAGGGCTGGATCAGCGCTTCGGTGCTCGAAATGCCGGGCTGATATTTTGGCGGCGGGGCGCTGATGCAGCCCGATACCAGGAGCAAGGCGATCAATACGAGCGCAAATCGAATGAAGCCGGTAATTGTGCCCTTCATTGGTCGAACGCCTTTTTATCGGCCAGTTGCTTCAGCGCGTTCCAGGTCAACTGATCCATGACCTGATGTACCGCGTCGATGGGTTGCAGGGGCGTGAGACCCTGTGGAGCCGCATGGTTGCCGATGGTCGTGTAGATGGCGTGCTTGACCGTAGCCTCGGTGGTGTGCCCATCGTGGGTGTAGGACGCTGTACAGACGTAACCGTCGGTCACCATGCTGCCTGCAAGCCCGAGCGTAAGGCCCGTCCCGAATCCCTTGGCGGCTGCATCATCCGAAGGAACGTTGTTGATGACGACCTTCAATATGCCGGGATCACCGGCGCTTGCGGTGTCGCTGACCGAGCTGAAGAGGCCGGATTGCTCTGCCACTGCAAGCACGCGCGGTCGAATATCGCTGGTTGCTGTCGCATTCGCGCTACCTTTGGTCTGGAATTCGAACAGCACCTGCACCGGACGGGGGGCCGGCAGCACAGGCATGTCAGCTTTCGAAACCTTCGGCAATGCCGGATCCACGTACATCTTTGCGGACAGGCATCCCGACAACATCGTGCTGGCGAGCAGCAACAGGCCAGCGGCGCGCAGGGTGCGCGCGCATCTTGCGATTTTCATGTTTTCCCCCTTGCAGAACGTGATTAAACGACCACACCGGATTTATATAGCAGAAAATCGCATCGCGCCACCCGCCACTCATGAAAGTTCGAGTATGAAAAACCGGTTGCAGCCGTGATGGCCGGTGGCACCCATCGGCGCACACAATGGCTGGAATCCGAACTTCGCATACAGCGCCTGTGCGGCATCCATGCCGGTCAATGTTTCCAGGTAGCAGCGGCGGAAGCCGAGCTGGCGGGCGGCATCGAGACAGCGCTGCATCATCGCGCGGCCGGCGCCCCGGCCGCGCAGCGCGGGAAGGAAATACATCTTGCGCAATTCGCACACGTCGGGTTCGCCGCCGTGCAACGGTGCCACACCGCCGCCGCCCAGCACTTGGCTGTCGCGTTCGACCACGAAGTACGCGCTGCGCGGTTGCGAATAGGATTCGTGCATCGCGTCCACTTCCGGATCGTGAATCGCAAAGCCTGGACCGTCTGCGCCGAATTCCGGCATCACGGTGCGTATCAAGCGCGCGACTGCCGCATCGTCGTGCGCTTCAATGGGGCGGATCAGGAAGTCCTCGGACATGGGCATGCATTCTGGGCAAAGCGCAATTATGCGTCTGTCCGGGAAAGCCGCAACGGAGGCCGGCGATTCTTGCCGAAACGAGGGAGCGTCACCGCGAAACCGAAACCCGCCGCAGGGCGGGCACGAAATCAATGCCGCGTGGACGTGACGCTCAGGAATTCCTGCATCGCGCGATCGTCCATCGGCGAGGCGAGCAGGAATCCTTGCACATTGGTTGCGTGGTGGCGGGCGAAGAATTCGCGCTGGGATTCGGTTTCCACTCCCTCGGCCGTCACGGTCAGATCGAGGCTCTCGGCCAGTCGCACGATCGCCTCGCAGATCGCACAATCCGCGGCGTCCTTGGGAATGCCCTGCACGAAAGCGTGGCTGATCTTTACCCCGTCCAGCGGCAATCGGCGCAGGTAATTGAGGGATGAATAACCCTCGCCAAAATCGTCGATCAGCAGTCGCACGCCCATGCCTTTGAGCGCGGCGAAGATGTCCAGAGTGTCGGCGGCGTCCTCCACCAGCGCGCGTTCGGTCAATTCGAGTTCCAGGGTGTCGGGCGGCAGGTGGTATTCCTTCAGCGCGGAGGAGACCGAGTCCAGCAGTGAGCCGCTCAGCAGTTGCCGGAAGGAAACATTGACCGCGATGTGCGGCAATATCACGCCCGCCTCTCGCCAGATCTGCCATTGCCTGCACGCCTGCGCGATTGCCCAGGCGCCGATCCGCACGATTTCGCCGGAATTTTCCGCGTGCGCAATGAAATCGGTCGGCAGGATCTCGCCGAGGTTCTTGTTGCGCCAACGCAACAGGGCCTCGGCGCCGCTGATCCGGCCGTCGGCCAGCGCAAATACGGGCTGATAGACCAGCCGCAACTCGCGGTTGTCCAGCGCGCGGCGCAGCAGCCTTTCCAGCCGCGTGCGTTCCGCCAGCGTGTGCGCCAGTTCCGGCGTGAAGCGTTGCCAGGTGTTGCGGCCCCGTCGCTTGGCCTCCGACATCGCCGCGTCGGCATGATTGATCAGTTGCTGCGAATTGCCGCCATCGTCCGGACAGATGGCAATGCCGATCGAAACCGTGAGGGTGAATTCCTCGCCCTCGTACACGAACGGTTTGCGGAAGGCGCTGACGATACTGTCTGCCACCGCCTGCAGGTTCGAATCCGTGCCCGCATCGCGCAGCAGGACCGCGAATTCGTCTCCGGAAAAGCGCGCAATCATGCTGCGCGTCCCCGCCAGGCACCGGCACAGCCGGTCGGCCGCACCGATCAGCAGGCGATCGCCGACCGCGTGCCCGGCGGTGGTGTTGATCAGGCGGAAGCGGTCCAGGTCCAGGAAAAGCAGGGCGGGTCGCGAGCCGGCGGAATCCGCCGCGGTGATCGCGCGATCCAGGACACCCATCAGGTTGTCGCGATTGGCCAGGCCGGTGATGCGGTCGCTGGAGGCCTGCCGCCGCAGCTGTTCCTCGGCGATCTTGCGTTCGGTGATGTCCTGCAGCGTGCCGGTGATGCCGTACACGCGATCATGCCGCAAGAGCGGCTGGCCGACGATGCGCACCCAGCGGTGCCGGCCCAGCGCCGTGGTCATCTGCAGTTCCAGTTCGAAGCCGCGCGAGATGGTGCGCGCGTCGTGCAGCGCGCTGCGCAGGCGCTCGCGTCCTTCAGGCGAATAGAAATGCAGCGCGCGCGTTTCGTTGATCGTGCTGCCGGGCTCCATGTCATGGATGCGGTAGACCTGCATGGTCCAGAACAGCGTGTTGCGCAAGTCGTCCATTTCCCAGCCGCCGATGCCGGCGAGCTTCTGGGTCATTTCGAACAGGTTCGCCTGGCGCTTCAGCGCCGTGACGTCGCTGAAAGTGGAGATCACCTGGAAAGGCTGCGATTCGCCGGGGCGGAACTGCGGCACCGAGCTGGACGACAACCAGCGATACAGGTGCAGGTGCGGCAGGTACATGCCGAACACCGCGCATTCCACGCTGCGGCCGGTGGCCAACGCGCGCATGCCGGGCAGGTCGTCGAAGCCGAGCTCGGCTCCGGTCTCGTCCACCAGCCGCCAGCCGGGCGCGGCGTTACGGCGCAGGTTCAGCACTTCGCTTTCGGACAGCCCGAGGATGCGACAGCCGGCGGGATTGATGGATACGATGAGCCCTTGCGCATCCTGTACCAGCACGCCCTGGTCCATGGCGTCCAGGAGCTGGTGATAGCGCGCCTCGGCGGTTTGCAGCGCGTCGTGCTCGGGCTCGCGCGACACGCCCGATCCCTCGGCGTTCACCACGCCGGTGGGAACCGACTGCTGCAACGGGTGCCGCATGCTGCCCCCTGCGGTGCCGGATACCCGGCACTCACGCCTGCAAGCGTGCGCCTAATGATGCAAAAAAAAAGTTAAAAATGGTGCCGTGCAAAGAATACGTTCGCGCACGGATTCAACCCTTCTGCGCGCGCACCACGCGGCTGCCGGTGGGATGCCCCAATTGTGCCGAGAGCCACAGCCCGGTTTCGATCAGGGCCTCTTGGTCCACGCCGGTTTCGATGCCCATGCCGGCCAGCATGTAGGCCACGTCCTCGCTGGCCACGTTGCCGGTCGCGCCGTGCGCGTAAGGGCAGCCGCCGGTGCCGGAAACGGAACTGTCCACGACGCTCACGCCTTCCTCGAGGCAGGCGAGGATGTTCGCGAGCGCCTGGCCATAGGTGTCGTGGAAGTGCACGGCCAATGCCGAGATCGGCACCTGCTCCGCCACCGCGCGCAACATCGCGCGAGCCTTGTCCGGCGTCCCCACGCCGATGGTGTCGCCCAGCGAGACCTCATAGCAACCCAGCTCGTGCAATCGCTGCGCGACGTGCACCACGTCGGCCAGCGGTACTTCGCCCTGGTACGGGCAGCCGAGCACGGTGGAGACGTAGCCGCGCACGCGAACGCCATCGGCCCTTGCGCGCTGCATCACCGGCACGAAGCGCTCGATGGATTCGTCGATGGAAGCATTGATGTTCTTGCGGTTGAACGCTTCCGATGCCGCGGTGAACACCGCGATCTCGCTGACGCCCACGGCGCGCGCGCGTTCGTAGCCCTGTTCGTTGGGAACGAGCGTCGGATAGGCCACGCCCGGTTTCTTCTCGATGCCGGCATACACTTCGGCGGCATCGGCCAGTTGCGGAATCCATTTCGGGCTGACGAAGCTGGTCGCCTCGATGGTGCGCAAGCCGCAGGCGGACAGCCGGTTGATCAGTTCGATCTTCACCGGCGTGGGCACGATCGTCTTTTCGTTCTGCAGGCCGTCGCGCGGGCCGACCTCGACCATGCGCACCGCATTCGGGATGAGGGAGGGGGAACTCATTCTGCAATCGCGTAAAGGCCGAGCCAGGATTCTTCCAAGGTGTAGGCTTCGAAGCGTCGATCAAGCTCGGCGTATTCGGCGGCCATCCGTGCCTTGGCGCGTTCGAACCGCGCCTTCCCGCGCCAACGATCGATCGTGAGATACAGGCCCGGTTCCGTTTCCAGCTTCAGCAGTTCCGTGCCGATGAAGCCTTCCGTTTGCGTGAACAGTCGGGCCCAATCGCCGTGAGGGCCGTACGCGCGCTCGCAAATCTCGATCGTGTCGGATTTCACGCGGAAGCGCCACACGGTCGCGATCATGGGTTCGTTTACTCCGAGCCGAATCGCACGAGGACCGCATCGGCTTCGACGAAATCGCCGGGCGCGACGTGCACGGACTCGAGCCTGCCTGCACGCGGCGCGCGCAGGGTGAGCTCCATTTTCATCGCCTCCATGACCAGCAGCTCCTGATCCTTGTCCACCTCGTCGCCAGGCTTGGCTTTCACCAGCACCACGCGGCCGGGCATCGGCGCGATGACGCGATCGCCGCCTTCGTGAGATCCGGCCTCGAAGGCGAAGGCCGGCGCCCGCACGAAGGTCTCACGCGCGCCTTCGTCGAGGTGCACGCGCACACGATGTTCGCCCACGGCGATGCGGGTGCGCTTTGCCTCGGCATCGAAATGCCCGCTGAGCCATTTGCTTTCCACCTGGGCGTGGCGAACGGAGCATTGCGCTTCGCCATGTTTCAACGAGTAATCCCCACCGTAACCGCGCGCTTCGATCTCGTGGCGATCGCCGCGGTGCGCCAGCACCACGATGCGCTTGCCGGGGTGGCCGATGCGCCAGCCGTCCGCGATGGCCCACGGCGAGTTCGGGTCACCGCTGACGCGTGCGTTTTCCAGCACGGCCCGCTCATCATGCAGCAGGATCGCCGTGGCAGCGACGAACAGCGCGGCGGGCGAGGGCGGTGCATCATCGGCGAGGAATTGATCCAGGTGCCGATCCAGGTAACCGGTGTCAATCGTGCCTTTGACGATCACCGGATGCCGCACCAGCCTTTCGAGGAAGGCGATGTTCGATTTCGGGCCGACGACTTCGCACTGCGCCAGTGCCTCGCGCAGGCGTGCCAGCGCACGCGGGCGATCTTCGTCCCACACTATCAGCTTGGCGATCATCGGATCGTAGAAGATCGAAACGCTGTCGCCCTGGTCCACGCCGGCGTCGATGCGCACGTGCCGGGAAGATTCGGGCAGGGCTAACGTTTCGATCCAGCCGGAACCGGGCAGGAAATTCTGTTCCGGATCCTCCGCGTACAGCCGCACTTCGATCGCATGCCCGCGCGCCTGCACCTGTTCCTGCGCGAGCGGCAGTGGTTCGCCGGAAGCGACACGCAGTTGCCACTCGACCAGATCCAGCCCGAGCGTCTCCTCGGTCACCGGATGCTCGACCTGCAGACGCGTGTTCATTTCCATGAAGTGAAAATCGCCATCCGCGCCGACGATGAACTCGATCGTGCCGGCGCCGATGTAGTCCACCGCCTTCGCTGCCGCCACTGCGGCTTTGCCCATGGCGGCACGGCGTTGCGCGTCGAGAAAAGGCGAAGGCGTTTCCTCGAGCACTTTCTGGTAGCGGCGCTGCGCCGAGCACTCGCGCTCGTTCAGATGGATCACGTTGCCGTGGGTGTCGCCGAACACCTGGAACTCGATGTGGCGCGGATGTTCGATGTAGCGCTCCAGGATCATGCGCGTGTCGCCGAACGCGCCTTGCGCCTCGCGCTGCGCCGAGGCGAGCGCGTCGGCGAATTCCTTTTCGGAGCGCACGATGCGCATGCCCTTGCCGCCGCCGCCGGCCGCCGCCTTGATCATCAGCGGGAAACCGATTTTGCGCGCCTGCGCGAGCAGCGTCTTTTCGCTCTGGTCCTCGCCGTGGTAGCCCGGCACCAGCGGCACGGCATGTTTTTCCATAAGCGCCTTGGCTTCGGCCTTGGAGCCCATTGCCTCAATGCTCTCCGGCTTCGGCCCGATGAACGCCACGCCCGCATCGCGGCAGGCGCGTGCGAAGACTGCGTTTTCCGAGAGAAAGCCGTAGCCGGGATGGATCGCCTGCGCGCCGGATTTTTTCGCGACCTCGAGAATCACGTCGCCACGAAGATAAGACTCTGCCGGACGCGGACCCCCGATCGGAAACGCGACATCGGCCATGCGCACGTGCCGGGCGTTCGCGTCCGCCTCGGAATAAACGGCCACGCTGCGGATGCCGAGCTTGCGGCAGGTGCGGATCACGCGGCAGGCGATCTCGCCTCGGTTGGCGATCAGGACGCTATCGAACATGCTCAAGGATTCTCCGTGTCCTGTGCGGCCCAGCGCGGCGCGCGCTTGTCGAGGAAGGCGCCGAGGCCATGCTGGCCCTCTTCCGACACCCGCAGCCTGGCGATCAGTTCCGCGTTTCGCGCGTCCATCGCGGCCGCCGCATCCGCATCCATGCCGCTCACATGCAAGGCGAGATGCTTGGCTTCGCGTTGCGCCAATGGGCCGCCCTTGGAAAGGAAATGCACCACGCGGTCAACGACAGTATCGAGTTCATCCGCCGGAACAGCCTCGTGCAGCAGCCCGATCCGGGCCGCGTGCTCTGCGTCGATGATTTCACCGGTGACGAACAGCCGCCGCGCATGCCGCGCGCCGATGGCGGCGATCACGTAAGGCGAGATCACCGCCGGCACCAGGCCGAGCTTCACTTCGCTCAGGGAGAATTTCGCGCCCTGCGCGCCGATGGCGATGTCGCAGCACGCCACCAGGCCCACGCCGCCGCCGTAGGCCGAGCCATTGACGCGCGCGATCGTGGGCTTGGGGAAGAAATTCAGGGTGCGCATCAGTGCGGCCAGCCGCAGCGAATCGGCGCGGTTCTCGGCCTCGCTGGCCTGCGCCATGCCGCGCATCCAGTTGAGGTCGGCGCCCGCGGAAAAGCTCTTGCCCGCGCCGGTCAGCAGCACGAAACGTACCTGTTCATCGTGGACGACTTGGTCCAGGGCGGCCTGCAGGGCGGCGACCAGCGCGTCGTCGAAGGCGTTGTGCACCTGCGGGCGGTTCAGGGTGATTTCGGCCAGCGCGCCCCGGCGCGCCAGCAAAATGGGGTCACTCATCGCTGTTCCCTGCGGCAATCCCGCGATGATACCCGTTGATGCCCGCACGAACCCCGCTTGCGAAGCTAAATGAGAACCATTATCATTTCCACATCGTCCAATGGGAGTACGTGGTCCATGAAGCGGGATCTTGTTGCCGGACTGATTGCCTTGAGCCTGGTTGCGGGAGCGGCGGGAGCCGCCGAACTGCCGGAATACAAGCTGGTCATCAAGGATCACAAATTCCAGCCGGCCGAGCTGACGGTGCCGGCCAACACCAAATTCAAGGTGGTGGTCAGCAATCAGGATTCCACGCCATCCGAGTTCGAGAGCAACGAATTCAATCGCGAAAAAATCGTGCTGCCCAACAGCGAAGTCACGGTGTTCATCGGTCCGCTGGACAAGGGCCATTACAAGTTCTTCGACGATTTCCACCAGGACACCGGCAACGGCGTGCTGGTCGTGCAGTGATCGATTGAGGGAATAAACGCATGCTCGGCGTCGCCCTGCTGGTCTTCCGTGAAGTGCTCGAAGCGGCACTGATCGTTTCCATCGTCGCTGCCGCCACGCGCGGCGTGGCGCGACGCGGCACCTACATCAGCGGTGGCATCGCCCTGGGCGTGTTCGGCGCGGTAGTGGTGGCGCTGTGCGCCGGCGCGATCGCGGAAGCCGTGAACGGTTCCGGGCAGGAGCTGTTCAACGCGGGCGTGCTGTTCGCGGCGGTGCTGATGATCGCCTGGCACGTGATCTGGATGTCCAGTCACGCGCGCGAACTGGTGCAGCACATGCAGGCGGTCGGCGGCGCGGTGAAGGCGGGCTCCAGCTCGTTGAGCATGCTGTTCGCGGTGGTCGCGCTGGCGGTGCTGCGCGAAGGCTCCGAAATCGTGCTGTTCCTGTACGGCATGGCCGCCGGCGGCGCCGGGGTGGGCGGCCTGGTCAGCGGCATTCCGCTCGGCATTGCCGGTGGCGTGGCGGTCGGCTTCGCGTTGTATTTCGGATTGCTGCGCATCCCGCTGCGCTATTTCTTCACCGCGACCAACTGGATGTTGGTTCTGCTGGCCGCGGGGCTGGCGTCCACCGGTGCGCGCTTCCTGCTGCAGGCCAACTGGATACCTGCGTTGGGCAACCAGGTCTGGAACACCTCGGCGTTGCTCGGCAACGGCTCGGTGATCGGCCAGGCCCTGCATGTGTTGATCGGTTACGACGCGCATCCTGCCGGTATCCAGATCGCGTTCTGGCTCGTGGTGGTGGTCCTGCTGCTGATCGGCATGCGCATGAGTACGCGGCCGTCGCCCCGCGCCGCATCGGCGGAAACAACCCGCAGCACCGCCTGAGATTCTTCGTTCGCGTTCGATCATCGCCTGATGCCGATGGCACCGGGCAGGGCGCGTGTGTGCCTGGATCCGGGGAAACGGATGTCCCGAACTACGAAAACTCAAATCAAGAAAGGAGCATTCCGTGACACGTTCGCCTGGAAAGTTTCGTTTTGCGCCCGCCGCGCTCGCGGCGGCGATGGGAGTGGGCTCGTTGATCGGCGCGGTACCGCACGCGCACGCAGGGCCGGCCGGAACCATCTACACGCCGATCGTGGATTACCGCGAGTGGGAGCTGGAATTGAAGGCCGGTGTGCAGGACTGGGGCAATCGCGACGAAGGCGAGCGCGCATCCAAGATCGCAATCGGCTATGGACTGGCCCCGCGCTGGGGCGTCGAATTCGAGGCCGAGTATTCGCAGGTGCCGGGGCACGTGGGGCATATCGAGGAATACGAGTTCGAGAACATCTTCCAGCTCACCGAGCATGGCGAGCACTGGCTGGACATGGGCATCTTCGCCGAGCTGGAACACAACCGGCTCGAGAACGTGAATACCGCAGTGCTTGGCCCGATGTTCCAGACCGAAACCACGCACACGCAGACAAACCTCAACATTTATCTCGAGCGGCGCCTGAGCGCGCTGGCCGACGGTGCCGGCGCCGATGAGGGCGAAGGCGGTTCACGCAACGAGCTCGTCTTCCAGGCCCAATGGAAATACAACCTGCATCCGCAGTTCCAACCTGGCCTTCAGGCATTCGGATCCCTGGGCGATCCGGCGCACCTGCACTCGCAGGAACTCAAGCTCGGTCCGGCGTTCTTCGGCGTGGCCAATCTCGGCAATGGAAAGAAACTGAAGTACAACGCGGCGCTGCTGGGTGGCCTGACCCGCGAAACACCGAACACGACAGTCCGGATGCAGCTCGAGTACGAGTTCTTTTAGAGCAAAGCGCTCCTACATCCGGAATACGCCGTACCGCGCCTCCTCGATCGGCGCATTGAGCGAGGCGGAGATTGCGAGTCCCAGCACGCGGCGGGTGTCGGCCGGGTCGATGACCCCGTCGTCCCACAAACGGGCGGTGGCGTAATACGGATGGCCTTGGCGCTCGTATTGCTCGCGGATCGGCGACTTGAACGCTTCTTCCTCGTCCTTCGGCCATGACTTGCCGGCGGCCTCGATGCCGTCGCGCTTGACCGTGGCGAGCACGGATGCGGCCTGCTCGCCGCCCATCACGCTGATGCGAGAGTTCGGCCACATCCACAGGAAGCGCGCGCCGTAGGCACGGCCGCACATGGCGTAATTGCCGGCGCCGAAACTGCCGCCGATGATGACCGTGAACTTCGGCACCGAAGTGCACGCCACCGCGGTCACCATCTTGGCGCCGTCCTTGGCGATGCCCGCCTGCTCGTACTTCTTGCCCACCATGAAGCCGGTGATGTTCTGCAGGAACACCAGCGGCACGCCGCGCTGGTTGCACAGCTCGATGAAGTGCGTGCCCTTGAGCGCGCTCTCGGAGAACAGGATGCCGTTGTTGGCGATGATGCCGACCGGATAGCCGTGGATGTGCGCGAAACCGGTGACCAGCGTCTTGCCGTAGCGTGCCTTGAACTCGTGGAATTCCGATCCGTCCACGATCCGCGCGATCACCTCGCGCACGTCGAAGGGCAGGCGGGTGTCCTGCGGGATCACGCCGTAGAGTTCGCTGGCCGCGTATTTGGGTTCGCGCGTGTCGCGCCGTTCCAGCGAAATCATTTTCCTGCGATTGAGGTTGGCGACGATGTCGCGGGCGATGCCGAGCGCGTGTGCGTCGTTTTCGGCGTAATGATCGGCCACGCCCGAAATGGACGTATGGACGTCCGCGCCACCGAGCGCTTCGGCATCCACCACTTCGCCGGTCGCGGCTTTCACCAGCGGTGGGCCGCCGAGGAAGATCGTGCCCTGCTGCTTGACGATGATCGTCTCGTCGCTCATGGCCGGCACGTAGGCGCCCCCGGCGGTGCAGGAGCCCATCACCACCGCGACCTGGGCGATGCCGAGCGAGGACATGCGGGCCTGGTTGTAGAAGATGCGGCCGAAGTGTTCCTTGTCCGGGAATACCTCGTCCTGCATCGGCAGGAACGCTCCGCCGGAATCCACCAGATACACGCAGGGCAGGCGATTCTCCAGCGCCACTTCCTGCGCGCGCAGGTGCTTCTTCACGGTCATCGGGAAATACGTGCCGCCTTTCACCGTGGCATCGTTGGCGACGACCACGACTTCCTGCCCGTGTACGCGGCCGATGCCGGTGATGAGACCCGCTGCCGGCGCGGCGTCGTCGTACATTCCATGTGCGGCCAGTGGCGACAGCTCCAGGAACGGCGAACCCGGATCGAGCAGGGCGCGGATGCGCTCTCGCGGCAGAAGCTTGCCGCGCGCGACGTGCTTCTCGCGCGCTTTTTCTCCGCCGCCGGCCGCCGCACGCTCCAGCTGCTCTTTCAGATCGGCGACAAGTGCCTGCAGGCGATCCGCGTTGGCGCGGAACTCAGTGGTCCTTGCATCAATGCGGGATTCGAGGACAGGCATGCCGGAGGTCCATTACGGGCGACGTTGCATGCAAACACAAGCGCACGGCTTTGTGCCAGCCATCAAAAAACCGGCCGCCTCGGGCGACCGGTTTTTTCTTGACGCGAGGAACGGGGATCAGTGGCCGCTGCTGCTGCCTTTGGCGGCCTCCTTCGCGGCTTCGGCATTGTCCTTGGCCTGATCTGCGGAAGCCGAAGCGTTGTCGGTGGCCTGCGCGGCGGCGTCGGCCGCGCTGCCGGCGGTCTGGCCGCTCGGCTGCATTGCATTCGCGCTGTCCTGCTGCGCCTGCTGGGCATCCGCGGCAGCCTGGTCGGCCGACTGCTGCGCCTGCGAGGCGGCCTGGTTGGCGGCCGGGCTCTGGCTCTGGTCGGCAGCCTGCTGGGCCTCCTGCGCGGATTGCTGCGCGTCGGCCGCGGATTGCTGGGCATCCTGCGCCTTGTCGGACGGGTTGCTGCATGCAGCCAACGCCAATACCAGCGCGGAAGCGAGAAGGGTGCGGGTGAACTTCATCTAACGCTCTCCTGATTGCCATGGATGCCAAAATCTGGCGCGGCTATTAAATCGGAATGCATGCGCCATTGCCATATCGGCGAATGCTTCCGGACGGCGACCATACAGGTGAGAGGCCAAAAAAAATCGCGCGCGCTGCATGCAACGCGCGCGATCCGGGAACAACTGCTTCGTACAGCTATCAGCCGCCGCTGGAGGTCTTGGCTGGCTTGGCTGCCGTCGATGGCGCAGCCGGGGCTGCTGCAGTCGAAGCGGCCGGCGGCTTCATTGCCGTGGACGCCGGCGCCGGCGCCGCAGGTGCGGTGCTGGCCGTAGCCGGAGCGGCAGTGGTCGCCGGGGTGGCAGCACCATTTTCATTCTGCCCATTGTTGCCACTGCACGCGCCGAGTGCGACAACCAGTGCCGACGCAAGAACGATACGAGTCAATTTCATGGGAAAAGTCTCCGAGCCGTGGATGCCAATGAATTTGGCCCTAACATTAAACCGCGAATACGAAAAAACCGCTACTGGTGACTGAAACAATTGCACCGGCATTCAGACGGCGATCATCTATTCGCGTTCGAGCGCAATTGCGGTGGCCTCGCCGCCGCCGATGCAAAGCGCCGCCACGCCGCGCTTGACGCCGCGCACGCGCATCGCATTCAGCAGGCTGACTACCAGCCGCGCACCCGTCGCCCCGATCGGGTGACCCAGCGCGCAGGCACCGCCGTTGACGTTGAGCTTCCCGTGAGGGATGCCCAATTCGCGTATTGGCGCCATCGCGACCACGGCAAACGCCTCGTTGATCTCGAACAGATCCACGTCCTCGATCTTCCAGCCGGTCTTCTCGAGCAGCTTGCGGATCGCATGCACGGGTGCCGTGGTGAAACCTTCCGGCTCCTGCGAATGCGTGGCGTGCGCCACGATTCGGCCGAGCGGCTGCAGGCCGCGGCGTTTGGCTTCGGCTTCGCCGATCAGCACCGTGGCCGCCGCGCCGTCGGAAATCTTGGACGAACTCGCCGCGGTCACGCTGCCGCCTTCCTTCTTGAACGCGGGTTTCAGCGTCGGGATCTTCGAAAGATCGCAGCGCGCGGGCTCTTCGTCGGTATCAACAACGGTTTCGCCCTTGCGGCCCTTCACCGTGACCGGCGCGATCTCATCCTTCAGTACGCCTGATTGCTGGGCGGCCAGCGCCCGCTTCACCGACTCTGCGGAGAACGCATCCTGTTCTTCGCGGGTGAACGAATACTTGTCCACGCACTGCTCGGCGAATACGCCCATCGCGCGGCCGTCATACGGATTGGTCAGGCCGTCCCATGCCATGTGGTCCACCAGCGGCGCATCGCCGTAGCGGATGCCCGTGCGTGCGGCAACCATGTGCGGCGCGTTGGTCATGGATTCCATGCCGCCGGCGACCACGACCTGCGCGGAACCGGCCTTGATCAGGTCGTGCCCCAGCATGATCGCCTTCATGCCCGAACCGCACACCTTGTTGACGGTGGTGCAGCCGGTCGAAACCGGTAGGCCGGCGCCGAGCGAGGCCTGGCGCGCGGGAGCCTGGCCCAGGTTCGCGGGCAGCACGCAGCCCATGAAGACTTCCGAGACGTCGGCGGGCGCGATTCCGGATTGCTGCAACGCGGCGCGAATGGCGGTGGCACCCAGCGTGGGTGTCGGAACGCCGGTGAACTGGCCGAGGAAAGAACCGATCGCGGTGCGCTTGGCACCTACGATCACGACGGAATCGGACATCGGGAACTCCGGCTGGATCGGGGGATCGTCCGATTATGCGCCGGATGTTGCGGTGCGGCAACGCTCCCGTCCCGACCGGATCGCCGCGGTGCGGGCTTGCTCGTATGATCGCGTCGGGGAGGCAAATCACTCGTCTGCAGGGGAACAGGTCGTGGAGACGTTCCGTCGGATTCCGGGGTGCGGCCGCAGCGGCATCGTTGCGCTTTTGCTATTGAGCTTGAGCGCATGCGGGGGAGGCGGCGGCAACAGCAACGTCAGACCGTCCTCCACTCCGCCGCCCCCACCGCCTCCGCCAGCATCGGGGACGCAGCCGCCGTTCGATGCGCAGCTCGCAATCACCAATACCTATGCCGCGCACAACGCGGGCTACACCGGCAAGGGCGTGACGATCGGCGTGGTGGACAGCGGGATCATGCGGAGCAACCCTACGGTTGCAGGCCGCGTTCTGCAGGAACTGATTTACGTCGACCCGACGCAAAACAACACTTCGATAGACGATGTGGTGGGGCACGGCACCTGGGTATCGGAGATCGCCGCCGGCACTTCGTTCGGCCAATTTCCCGGCGGCATTGCGCCCGGCGCGAACCTGGTGTCGGCCCGTATCATTTCCGACAACGCGCCCGACGACAACGGCAGCACGCCGCCGGCCACCGTCACCGTGTCGGACGCGCAGTTTTTCCAGCAGGTCAACAGTGACCTGATCAGCGCCGGCGTCAAGGTGATGAACAACTCCTGGGGCGGTATCACTTGGGACACCACGAGCACCAGCGTGAACCAGGCGTTCGATGCCGCCTACAGCCCCTTCGTCCAGAACGGCGGGTTGGTGGTGTTCGCCGCCGGCAACGATTCGCAGGCAAACCCCAGCACCATTGCTGCGCTGCCCAGCGTTGCGCCGGATCTGGAAAAGGGCTGGCTGGTCGCGGTGGCCGTCAACAGCAACAACCCGAGCCAGCTCGACAGCTATTCCAACAAGTGCGGCATCGCCATGAAATATTGCCTGGCGGCGCCGGGCGACGTGATCGTGCTGGACAAGAACGCCACTGCAACCACGACCAATCCGTCCTACTACATCGTCGAGGGCACCTCGTTCGCCGCACCGCAGGTCTCGGGCGCAGCCGCACTGGTGTGGCAGGCCTATCCGTACTTCAGCAACGACCTCGTCCGGCAGACGCTGCTCGGGACCGCCGATCCGCTGGGCGGCTCGCAGCCGAATCCGACCTTCGGTTACGGTGAGCTGGACGTTGGCCGCGCGGTAAATGGCCCTGCGCGCTTCGACTGGGGGGATGTCACCGTCAGTTTCAGCGGGAGCTCGAACTGGAACAATCCGATCTCCGGTGCCGGCGGCCTGATCATGCAGGGCCCCGGCACGCTCAACCTGACGCAGCCTTCCAGCTACAGCGGCATGACGCAAGTTCAGGGTGGCACGCTGAGCGCGGTATCGCTCGCCTCCGACGCCACGATAGCTGCGCAGGGCACGCTCATTGCGCCGAGCATCGGGGGCAACGTAACCAACTCCGGCGTGCTGCAGGTGGGCACGAGCGACACGCGGATCGGCGGCAACTACGTGCAGAGCGGTGGCCGCCTCTCGGTATCGCTGGGCTCGGCGCTGCGCGTGACCGGCACGGCCACGCTGTCCGGCGGCGATCTGTACGTCTACCAGGTGAACCAGGGATACGTCGCGAATTCGCACACGGACGTGCTGACCGCCGGCGGCGGCCTGACCGGGACCTTCTCCGCGCTCGACACGGCGTCGAGCGTGCTGCTCACCGCCACGCTCGACTACGACGCCAATGACGCGTGGTTGAACGTGCAGCAGGTCAATGTCACGGCAGTCCCGGCGATGGCCTACAGCGCGGCATCGCTTTCGGCGGCGGTGCGCGTGCAGGGCGCCTTCAACCAGATCAACGGCCAGCTTGCGACGACGGGCGCTACATCCATCGCTCCGGGTTTCATCGCCGGCGCCGGCGCGCTCGAGCACACCGGGACGTTGGACGTTCTGCAGCAATCCTTGGAGAGCCGGTCCGGGCAACTGCATGCGGCGAGCGCGGCGCTCGCGTTCCAGGCCATGGACGTGCGCAACCAGGCGATGTCGCAGCGTTTCGACGTGCTCGGCGACGGCGCGAGCGGCGCGTGGACCCAGCACATCGGTGGCCAGGGCCAGCTTGCCCAAGCCGGCTACTCGAATATCGCCTACCAGATGAACGGAACGATGGTCGGCACCGACCGGCGCTTCGGTTCGCACTTCGTGGCCGGCTACGCGCTCGGCCAGAGCGGCGGGCTGGGCTGGCTGGACGGTGGCGCGGATCGCAACCGCGACTGGACCAGTGATGCGACGCTGTATGCCGGCTGGCTGGACGGCGCATGGTACGCACAGGGGCGCCTCGCCACCGGCCGTTATCGGCAGGACATCCGCCGCTATCTGCAGCTGGGCAATTTCATGTTGCCTGCCGGTACCGAATACCGCGGCGGCTATCTCGACAGCCATGCCGAAAGCGGCGTGCATCTGCAAGTCGGCACGCTCCGCATCACACCCTATGCGGAGCTGGATCACGCCACCTTGCACCGCGATGCTTTCGCGGAAGCCGGCGGCGCCGGATTCGGGCTGGAATCCGCGCCGCAGGATCTGTCGCGCTCGCAGGGCGGGCTGGGCGTGCGCGCCGGCGGGGATTGGTCTCTGTCCGGAGGCCGTCGGCTGGGCCTCGGTGCTTATGCGCAATGGCAGCGCACCTGGTCGCTGCGCGGCGGCGACTTCGAGGCGAGCTTCACCGGCCTCGACCAGTGGCTGCCGCTCGCGGGCATCGGCCTGTCGCGTTACGGGGCGGACTTCGGCGGCACGGCGGTGCTGCAGTTGACGCCGGACACCTGGCTGCGTGCGGATGCGCAATTGCTCGATGCGCAATACGGGCGCGATCGTGAACTGTTCCTGCAATGGGGCGCCGCGTTCTGAAATGCGCGCGCCTAAAGCTTCAATTCACCGTGGCGGATGGTTCGCGCGCGGGCCGGAATCGGGCCGCTACCGAAGTCGCGGCCCGATGCGGTCATTGCCCGGTGATGAATGGACCTACGTCAAGCGCTTGTTCGATCGGCAGCGAGTACACATCGCCGTCTTTTCCGATGCTCACCGTGCGCGCGGGCTTCGCTTCCGGAGCGGAGGCACCGGAGGTCGCAGCGATCCCCTCGATCGAAGCGGTCGCCGGGCCCGTGGTTGCAGCGGGGGCGGGACTCGCCGCCGAGGCGACGGCCGTGCTTGCCGTCGCGTCGACGGCCGGGGGCGTGGCGGAAGCGGCGGCAACAGGATCATCTGCCGGGCCGAAAGCCTTGCGCATCATCGCATCCAGGTTACGGCCGCCCTCGACGATCGCGGACTGCAGTTCGGACGCGTTGTTGCCCGCCCAGGCCGAAGCCAGCCAGTCGGCTCGCTGCGCGGGGGTCCAGTTCGACGCTTCCGCATCTTGCAGCGCCTGCTTGTGTTGCTGGAGGCGTTCCGCCACCGTGCGGCGCAGAGTGAGCATGTCGGGATCGGTGGTGTAACCGGCATCGTTTATCCGCTGGATGTCGCGATTGATTGCCGCCTGGTCCCAATGGGCATTTTCCTCCGCAACAAGCCGTGCGCGATCGGCATCCGTCTTGGCAGGGATCTCGATTGCCTTCGACTGGTAGACCAGCGTGGTCTCGTAACACGGATGGGTCCGCCAGCGATCACTGCTTTCACCGGGCTGCTGGCGATAGAACTCCAGGTCGCCGCGCACGACCAGCGCGGCGAAATCCGGCGACAGCGCGTAATGGCTCCTCAACACGATCCACGCCTTGGCATCGGCCGGCACGGACACCGGATCGAGTTTGCCGTTCACCGCGGTGTACGCCGCCGGATCAGCCCAGGCAAGGCCGGCCACGCCATCTTGTACCGCCGCCTGCAGTTCGCCGCGCAGATCGAGAGCATGCGTACCATCCTGCAGCGGTTTCAGATGGTCTTCTGCAAAATGGCGGTTTGACGCCTCCGCGGTTTTCTCGATGATCAGGCCGGCGATGGCGCCGCCGACCGCTCCGGCCACGATGGGCGTGTTCGGCGGCATCATTGCCCGCATTGGCGGCTCGCCAGGCTGCGCCTGCGCGCCGTTGTACTGCGCCTCGATGCGGTCCTGATCGACCACCGAATAAACGCGGACGGCCGAAGCGCCGTTCATGCATTCGATGCCCTTGCCGGCATTCGATGCAAAGCCCGCGGCCGGCACGCAAAGTGTCATGGCGGCCAGAGCGAAGGCTCCGGCGCCTCGAATCGTTGTCATGCGTTTTCCCCCTGATGCGCAAAGAAGGCCGCGTGTTTGCCTGCGGCCGGCGCCACCCCGGCGCCGCGGGAATGTTACGGATTCCGTCGAGGGCTGGGAATAGCCGTGGTCACGCGTTGCCGTGGAACAGCTCGCGGCCGATCAGCATCTGCCGGATCTCGTTGGTGCCGGCGCCGATCTCGTAGAGCTTGGCATCGCGCAGGATGCGTCCGGTGGGGAATTCGTTGATGTAGCCGTTGCCGCCCAGCGCCTGGATCGCTTCCAGCGCGACCTTCACCGCACTGGTGGACGCGTTCAACAGGCATGAGGCGGGATCGATGCGCGACTTGATGCCTTCGTCGAATTGCTGCGCCACCATGTACGCGAACGCGCGCGAGGCCTGCAGCGCGGTGTACATGTCGGCGACTTTCGCCTGCATGATCTCGAAGGTGCCGATCGGCGCGTTGAACTGCTTGCGCTCGCGCACGTAGGGCAGGGTGACGTCCAGCGCCGCCTGCATCAGGCCGATCGGTCCGCCGGAGAGCACCAGCCGCTCGGTATCCAGCCCGCTCATCAGCACGCGCACGCCTTCGTCGATTTCGCCGATGCGGTTCTCGTCGGGGATCTCGCAGTTGTCGAACACCAGCTCGCAGGTGTTGGAGCCGCGCATGCCGAGCTTGTCCAGCTTCTGCGCGGTCGAGAAACCCTTCATGCCCTTCTCGACGACGAAGGCAGTCATGCAGCGGCTGCCCGCCGCGCGCGGCGAGGTGCGCATGTAGACCAGCAACACGTCGGCGTCCGGGCCGTTGGTGATCCACATCTTCGAGCCGTTGGCGATCCAGCGGTCGCCTTTCCTCTCGGCGCGGCAGGCCATCGAGCCAACCACGTCCGAACCCGCGCCGGGTTCGCTCATCGCCAGTGCGCCGACGAATTCGCCCGAGCACAACTTCGGAATGTATTTCCGCCGTTGCGCGTCGTTGCCGTTATGGAAGATGTTGTTGACGCAGAGATTCGAATGCGCGCCGTAGGACAAACCGACCGAACCCGATGCGCGCGAGATTTCTTCCATCGCGACCACGTGCGCGAGGTAACCCATGCCCGAGCCGCCGAAATCCGGCGACACAGTAATGCCGAGCAAGCCCAGTTCGCCGAGTTTGCGCCAGAGGTCCGACGGAAACGCGTTCTCGCGGTCGATCAGGTCCGCGCGCGGCGCGATTTCCTTCTCCGCGAAGGCGTGCACGCTTTCGCGGAGGAGGTCGAGTTCTTCGCCGAGCTTGAATGCGCGCATTTTGATACCCGCCAAGCGTTGTTCAGAGCGTAACTCGGCACAGGGATGTGCCGACGTCACTGCCTTTCGAATGGCAGTGACGGCAAGGGTGGCGCGGCTTTGCCGCGCCCGTTTGCGCGAAAGTCGTGGCAGGACGCCCGATCTTTCGCATCAATTATTGCCCGCGCATGCGTCCCAGGAAGCGCGCGCCGTCGCTGCCCATCGTCGGCAGCTTGATCTTGCCGATCGCGTTGATGCGCTCTTCGGCCATGCGGTCGGCGGCCTTGTAGGTGCTGATGCCGTCGCGCTCGGCGATCTGGAAGATGCGGCCGACGTTGTAGTAGATCGTGCGCATCATGCGCATCGCGCGCTCGCGGTTGTAGCCGTCGATTTCCAGCGACACATTCATCACGCCGCCGGCGTTCACCGCGTAATCCGGCACGTACAGCATGCCGCGGCGGGTGACCTCGTCGCCGATCTCGTCGGTGGCGAGCTGGTTGTTGGCGGCGCCGCAGATGATCTTGCACTTCAGGCGCGGCAGCGTCTGCTCGTTGACCGTGCCGCCCAGCGCGCATGGCGAGTAGACGTCCGCGTCCACGTCGTAGATCTCCTCGGGGCCCACCGCTTCGCAGCCCAGTTCGTCCACGCAGCGCTGCACCGCTTCCTGGTTGATGTCGGTGACGAACACCTTGGCGCCCTGTTCGCGCAGCAGCTTGATGAATTCGGTGCCGACGTGGCCCGCGCCCTGCACGGCGTAGGTGTACTTGCCCACCTCCTCGTCGCCGAACTTGTGGCTCAGTGCGGCCATCAGGCCCTGCAGCGTGCCGTAGGCAGTGAACGGGGACGGATCGCCCGAACCGCCGTGCACCTGGTGCACGCCGGTGACGAATTCGGTTTCGCGGAACACGTATTCCATGTCGTTGACGTCGATGCCGACGTCTTCGGCGGTGATGTAGCGGCCGTTCAAGGAATTGACGAAGCGGCCGAACGCGCGGAACAGCGCTTCCGACTTGTCCTTGGCCGGATCGCCGATGATCACCGCCTTGCCGCCGCCCAGGTTCAGGCCGGCCACGGCGTTCTTGTAGGTCATGCCGCGCGACAGGCGCAGCACGTCGTTCAGCGCTTCCGCCTCGTTCTTGTACGGCCACATGCGCAGACCGCCCAGCGCAGGTCCCAGCACCGTGTTGTGGATCGCGATGATGGCCTTGAGGCCCGCGTCCTTGCTCTGGCAGAACACGACCTGCTCATGGCCGGAATTGGAAATGGTTTCGAAAATCATCACGAATGCTCCCGATGCGCCGGATGGGCGCGAGAAGACGGATGCGGAAGACGCCTGGACGGATTCCGCTGGGTTGGACAAAGGGGTGTTTCGAGCCGCGAAGGCGGTCGTTGCAGCCGCCTAGTTTAACCCGGCGGAGGGAGCGAGACAAAACCGCGCTGGTTGGGGGCGCCGGGGGCAACAAAAAGGCCCGGCTTGCGCCGGGCCTGGGTTCGATGCGGGATGCAAGCGGCGCGATCAGTGGCCGTCATCGCCCCATCCGTGGTCGTCATCGCGGTCGCGTCGGCGATCATGGCCGTGCCCACGGTCGTGATCCCAGCCGCGGTGATACCCGTTGTCGTGACGCCAGTGCGGATCGCGGCCCCAGTAGCGATCGTGATAGACCCAGCGGTCTCCCTGGTGCACCCAGCGCGGGCCGTAATAGACGTAGCCCGGACGCGGGCGATACCAGGAACCGCCCACCCATACGTAGCGGTAGCCGTTCCAGCGCCAATAGCCCCGCGACCAGACGTAACCCGGACGCGGTGCCGGCACCACTTCCACGCGCGGCGGCGGCGGGGGGGTGCCGACGCTGATGCTGAAACCGACCTGCGCGGAAGCCGGCGGAGTGACGCTCACGGCCGCGCCGCCTGCGAAGGCGAGCGCTGCGAGCAGTGCGAGATTGCGCGGTTGCATGAGTTGCCTCCATCGTGACTGCCGGATCTCCGGCTTCGGGCCCGAGCATAATCGCGAGTGCGCAGTTGGGAAGACTTTACCGCTCGTTCATTCATGCGGCGGCGAGGCTCGCGTTCAGCACGCGTTACAATGCGCGCATGAGTACGCCAGCCACCAGCTTTCCTGTCACCGAACCGCGCGCGGACACCGCGCCGCTGCGCTTCGTCACCGCCGCCAGCCTGTTCGACGGGCACGACGCCGCCATCAACATCATGCGCCGCATCATCCAGGCGCAAGGCGCAGAGGTGATCCACCTCGGTCACAACCGCAGTGTCGAGGACGTGGTGCGCGCGGCCCTCCAGGAAGACGCCGACGCCATCGCCGTGTCGTCTTACCAGGGCGGCCACATGGAGTACTTCAAGTACATGGTGGACATGCTGCGCGAACGCGGTGCCGCGCACATCCGCGTGTTCGGCGGCGGCGGCGGCACCATCACCCCGGAAGAAATTTCCGAGTTGCAGGCCTACGGCGTCGAGCGCATCTACCACCCGAACGACGGCATGCACCTGGGCCTCATGGCGATGATCGAGGACGTGGTCCGTCGTGCGCGGGAAGCGCGCGAAGCGCGCACCGCGAACCGCGATCCGCAGAAGCTGGTCGGCTCGGTGGACGTCAACGACGAGATCAGCATCGGCAAGGTGCTGAGCGCGATCGAGGACGGCGCGCTGTCGGAATCCGAATTGAAGCTGGCCCGCAAGCAATGGACGCGCGCAACCGGATCGCTGCCGCCCGTGCTCGGCATCACCGGCACCGGCGGTGCGGGCAAGTCGTCCGTCGTGGACGAACTGATCCTGCGCTTCCTGCACGCGTTCCCGCAGATGCGCATCGCGGTGCTGGCAGTGGATCCCACGCGCCGGCGTTCCGGCGGTGCGCTGCTGGGCGATCGCATTCGCGTCAACTCCCTGCGCTCGCATCGCGTGTTCATGCGTTCGATGGCGACGCGCCGCCAGCACGCCGCGACCAGCGCGGTGCTGCAGGATTGCATCGCGTTCCTGAAATCGCTGCCGTTCGATTTGCTGATCGTGGAAACCGCCGGCATCGGCCAATCGGATTCGGAAATCGTGGACCTGGTGGATTTCCCGGTCTACGTGATGACGTCCGACTACGGCGCGGCCAGCCAGCTCGAAAAGATCGACATGCTGGATTTCGCCGATCTGGTCGTGCTCAACAAGTTCGACAAGCGCGGCGCCGAGGACGCGCTGCGCGACGTGCGCAAGCAGTGGAAGCGCAATCGCACCGCGTTCAAGACGTCGGACGAGGACGTGCCGGTCTATCCGACCATCGCCAGCCAGTTCAACGATCCGGGCGTGACCTGGATGTTCGTCAACCTGTGCAGGCTGGTGCGGGAGAAGCTGGCGGTGCACGAAACCAGTCACTGCGATTTCACCCCGCAGGTGGACACCTCGATCAAGGAGCCGCGCGCGACGGTGCTGATTCCGGGTTCGCGCGTCCGCTA